>CAZTGO010000006.1:0-87469 GCA_964613395.1 uncultured Candidatus Poseidoniales archaeon
CTTTGAAATTCCGAAACTCGATGCCCCTGGTCTCGGGCCAGACGAACTCATCGAATTACGTATCAAACTCCTCACCGAAGAAGTCCAAGAATACGCTGAAGCTGCTCGTGCAGGCGATCTCGTCGAAATTCTTGACGCCCTTGCTGACATTGGCTACATCCTTGCTGGAACCATCATCAATCATGGTATGCAAGACATCTACGATGATGCCTTCAACGAGGTTCATCGAAGCAATATGGCCAAACTCGTTAATGGCAAGGTGCTTCGCAGAGATGATGGAAAAGTCATGAAGCCAGAGGGTTGGCAGCCACCGAATTTAGCACAATTTCTCACAGATGAATAGAACACATGTATTCATGATTGATGAGAACATGGCCTAACCATGAGCCGACCTGTTGCTTTGGTAACTGGAGGTGGACGAGGAATTGGCAGTGCCATCTGTTCACGCCTTGCGAAAGAAGGCTACGACATTTTACTCACGTACAATTCATCGTCAAAACCTGCAGAAATGTTGGTGGACGATATTCGTAACTCAGGCACTGACGCACTCGCTGTCAAGGTTGACTGTTCAAATCAAGGCGAAGTTGACCTTTTGGGCATTCATCCTTGGATGATGAGAAAAATCGATGTTGTCATTTTGAATCACGGCGTTTACGAACGCGTGGATGCAAAACACATGACGATGAAACAATTGCAAACCACGATGAATACAAATTTCAATGGTGCTGTGCACGTATGGTCCACTGTACAGCAACACCTTACTCCTGATGCTAGAATGGTTGTTATCGGTTCCCAACTTGGAACAAAAGGCTCACCTCATGGAGCAGATTATTCGGCATCAAAAGCAGCACTCGCTGTTTGGGCCCGCTCCCTCGCTTTATCTGTAGCAAATGAAGGGAAGCGGGTCAACGTGATTGCCCCTGGCTATGTTGATACCGATATCTTATCGGGAGATAGCGAAGAAAAACGCATCCAGAGAGAGCATGAAGTTCCATTGCAGAGAATTGGGTTACCAGAAGATATTGCGAACACAGTCGCATTCCTCGTTGGAAACGATTCAAGTTACATTACTGGAGCCATTCTTCATGTGAACGGTGGACTTTATCTCCCCTAATCATTGGTGATTGGTATGAGCGATTGGGATGATGAGGGTGAATTTGATTCAACTCATTATGATGACATAAGCGATTCTGATATAGAACAGAGGCACCCTTTTGATTTATCAAAAGCCCTTGAAGGTGCTGCATTGGATGATCTTCACCCAGACGTCAAACGATTTCAACTTG
Organism: uncultured Candidatus Poseidoniales archaeon; assembly: GCA_964613395.1. Classification (GTDB taxonomy): domain Archaea; phylum Thermoplasmatota; class Poseidoniia; order Poseidoniales; family Poseidoniaceae; genus Poseidonia. Next base: position 1,287 of record CAZTGO010000006.1, read on the forward strand.
TTTCGGAATTCGAACCTTCGGGAGACCAGCCAAAAGCAATTGAAAAATTGATTTCCCAATTGGAAAATGGTCAAGAACGGTGTGTTTTGTTAGGTGTAACAGGTAGCGGTAAAACATACACAATGGCTCACATCATACAGAAACTCAACATTCCAACGCTGATTATGAGCCACAACAAGACCCTTGCTCGCCAGTTGTATCATGAAATGGCAGGGTATTTTCCAAACAACGCGGTTGAATACTTCGTTTCTCATTATGATTATTACCAACCTGAAGCATATCTTGCACAACGTGATTTGTACATTGAGAAGGAGATGGGCATCAACGAACGAATCGAACAAGAACGATTCGCCACTGTTGCCTCTCTTGTCACGCGACCCGACTGTGTCGTCGTTTCATCGGTTTCATGCATTTATGGTTTGAATCCACCCGAGACATTTCTTGAACATCACGCTCGTTGTTATGTCGGACAGTCAATTGACCCTACTGATTTGCTAAGAGAATTGATTGAACTACAATACAAACGGACACCAAATGACTTAGCGAGAGGCGAAGTTCGTTTGCGGGGTGAAGTGCTCGATGTTTGGATGCCGAGTCGAGATGACCCCATTCGAATCACCTTTGATTTTGAGGGCATTACGGGCATCAGTGTTTGCGACCCGGTCTCTTGGGAGGTGCTGGAACCACTTGATGAAGCATGGATTCATCCGAAGGAATTCTTCATGACCGGGCAAGATCGATTTGAAAAGGCATTAGAATCGATTGAAACCGAACTCAAAGAGAGATTAGGATTCTATGCAAAACAGGACATGCCGGTTGAGCACATGCGACTTCAGCAACGTACGGATTACGACCTTGAAATGCTTCGAGAAATTGGTCACTGCCAATCGATTGAAAATTATTCGAGACATTTCGATGGAAGAAAACCCGGTGAGCGTCCGTACTGCCTCCTTGATTTCTTTGCAGCTTGTGCGAAACAATTCCACGGGAACCCGGACAAATTTCTTGTTATCATGGATGAATCGCATGTCAGTTTACCTCAAATCGGTGGCATGTTCTTTGGCGATAAATCAAGAAAGGATTCGCTGATCACACACGGATTTCGACTTCCATCTGCTGCAGATAATCGTCCTCTGAAATTACCTGAATTCCAGGCTCTCGTCCCTCAATTGTTGTATGTTTCAGCAACACCTGGTGAAAGGGAGTTACGTCATCTCTGCGAAGTCACCGGACAGCATGTTCCAAATGCACTCCTACATGTTGGCTCAGGCGGTGGAGCAAAGACTCCAGAACTGCAAAAGAAGCACCCTGAAGCTGAATCGATGTACGACATGCTTCAGTCCATTCAACATATTGCAAAAATGGAAATCCGCCCGACTGGCTTGCTTGACCCCGAAATTGAGGTGAGGTCGACAAGTGGACAGGTCAACGATTTGCTCTCGGAAATAAATGCAAGAATTGAGTTAGGTCAACGTACGCTGGTCACAGTTATGACCATCAAATTCGCAGAAGAAGTAGCAGAATACCTCAACAGAATGGGAGTAAAAGCACATCATCTTCATTCTGAAATCGATACTATTGAACGTACAGAAATCATCAACGCCCTCCGCATAGGCCACATCGATGTTATTGTGGGGATTAATCTGCTACGAGAAGGACTTGACATCCCCGAGGTGAGTTTAGTTGCAATATTTGATGCAGGCAAACAGGGATTCCTTCGAAATGAACGTAGCCTCCTTCAAACAATTGGCAGAGCGGCTAGAAACTCAGAGGGAAAGGTCATTTTGTATTCTGATGACTTTTCGCCAGCGATGAGTGCCTCAATTCGACAGACCCTCGAACGGCGTGAACGGCAACAGGCATACAATGAAATTCACGGTATTGTACCTGTCACCATTCAGAAAGCACTTCCAAAAATGGGTGCAGATTTGGATGACTTACTTGTAGGAACCACGACATCAAAGGACGGGAACAAGCGACTAATTTCTCGAAAAGGTGGAAGAAAAGATGGCGATTGGGCCCAGCGTATGCAACTGGGTGCGGGTTCTTGGCTTGGCTCAAAAATTTCAATTGAAAATTCGAATTCTCAATTGAAAAACATGGATGGTTTAGAAGATTCAATGCTTCAGCATTTACCAAAACATGAATTGATTCAACACCTCAAAGACGAAATGGAACAAGCTGCCCTACAACTTGATTTTGAACGTGCAGCAGCATTGCGAGATCGGATTTATTTGCTTGAAAAAAGCGAGGATGACCAATAGAAAAGTATCATTGACTCCTTCCCAGTAGTCATAACATGAGTGACGATTTCGACCCAGCCTCATTCGATAAGCCTGTGAAGGATTATGTTTTCACAGAAGCAACATCAGTCAATACATTGTTTGAACAAATGCGAGATGCAGGTGGTTTCACCGCTACCAAATTTGTTGAAGCAAAAGACATCATTGAAGGAATGGTGCTCGCACTACGAGAGGCTGAATTTGATGCTTCAAAAGTAACAAACTGGCTTTCTTTTCCTGCCTGCCTCTGCGCTACAGGCACTCGGTCATTCTTTGTTGAGGCCATCAAAAGAAGGGCATTCAACGTCATCTCCACAACATGTGGAACCTTGGACCACGACATCGCTCGCGCGTACAAGGACTACTATCATGGATCATTTGATTTGGATGACCGTATTCTTGGTGAATTTGAACTAATGCGACTCGGTAATGTGGTCGTCCCTAATGCATCGTATGGCGAAATACTTGAAACAGTTCTCCAACCAGTGCTCGAAGACATTTATACCGATCGTTTGAAAGAAACTGGGAAGACAGGCGCAGATGCATGGATTGGATTTGGTAGCATCCACTTGGTTTGGGAAATAGGCAAACGTATTGGAACCAAAGACTCAATTGTTTACTGGGCAGCAGAAAACAAGATACCAGTGTGCATTCCTGGCATTACCGACGGTTCAATTGGTGCACAGTTGTTTATGTTCCGCCAAAAACACCGTGATTTCCATATCGATACACTCGCTGATGAACAAGTTCTAAGTGACCTAACATGGGATGTTGAAGCTTCACACGCACTCATGGTAGGAGGTGGAATTTCAAAACATCATGTGATTTGGTGGAATCAATATCGTGGAGGATTAGACAGTGCGGTGTATATCACCACTGCACCAGAGCACGACGGTAGTCTTTCAGGAGCGAGACTTCGAGAAGCTATCTCTTGGGGAAAAATGAGACCTGAAGCACCTCATGTCTGTGTAGAAGGAGATGCCAGTTTGCTTTTACCGTTGTTAGGTGCATCAATTTTCAATTGAAATTACAACTTTTCAATTGAGGCTATGACTTCCATCAGCATCGTTCGCAATGGCACATACGGCCTCCAACCATCAGCTCGTACATTGAGAAGTAAGGAATGAAGCGGTTGCAGATTTGGTCGTGAATGCATTGAACCTGTGTAAGGCTGGATTCGAATAGGGATCTCGGTGATCAACAAATCTTCTGATTGAAATTGCCCACTTTGTCCTTGCTTCCATCGGTGATAAAGTGACTTGAATTCGCAATAAGTCTGTTCCATTGTCCATCCACGACGACCACACACCGAAATGTGTTGAGGAAGTTGTTCGACTCCGAGCCCAATACAACTCACAATCGCATCGGATGCATCTCTGGGACTTAACCAATATCTCGCTCTATCATCCATTTTTCGAAAGTCATCACTCGCCCATGAGAGTATATCCCGTGACAATTCTGAGTTCTTGTCGAACATTAACAGATCCTTGATTGAGAAATGGACAGCACTTTCATGCAAATTTTCAATTGGATTTTCTGTATTAATGAGGTACACTTGAGTGCAATCATGAGCAATATCGACTTCATTTGCCATGACAATAGAACTGTCGCATTTGGATGGAGATTTAACCAGATTCACATTATCTAAAGAGTAACCAAAAGACCGCCACTCTCGATCTTCAATGAAGTGGTCGACATCATCACAGGTTGATACAGCATAGTTTGGTTTGTGCAATAGGCGCTCAAGGATAGAAAAGAACAGAGGTACCGGTATTCTTGGTGAGAGGTAAATATCCATACCAACAAGATGAACCATCACGAATTGAGATTTGAAAGTACCGAGTGAGTTCGTAAAATTCAACACGTTGAATTGGATGGTAAAACATTTAGTTTCAATTGAAAATCACATCAAATTTAATTTTAGTAAAGAGAGATTTCTTACTGAAATTTGAAAAATTATGCGACATAAACCATCGAATTAGAATTTGAGTTTCAATTGAAATTCAATAAATTATGCGACATTTACAATTGGAAATTGTGTTATTTTAATCGAATATATTATATGATGTCTATAGAGAGGAGTAGAATAAGCCAAATGGCCGGAGATGGGAAAATGAAGAAAGAAGAATACAACATCCAGGAGCTTCTCCAGCGAGATGTGTATGTGAACGATGTGAAAGTCGGGACGATTGTTGGCGAACGCCACCACCCGAACGTCACCAGAGTTCAATCCATGCGCATTCGTGTTGAAGCGGATATACAAGATGAATACATGAGAAAACCTGCAGATCTTGCACCACTACCAAAAGAGTTGGTGCACAGTATCAGAAATGACGGAGCTGTTAAGCTCACGAAATCGATGCGTGAACTGCAGCGAAGATGGAGAAACACCGTTCGTATTGACGAAAAACTGTACGCACCAGATGAGATGCTTGACAAAGCAGTCCTCGACAACCAAGGCGATGAGATCGGCGTCATTGTTGAACTCCACAAGAAAAAGCGCACGTACACTGGTGTGATTGTGAAAACACGGATGACGGTTCAGTTACAATATGGTATTGATGAGTTTATTCGAATCCCCATAGGAGCTATCGCAAGAACAAGAGAATCACTCGACGAAGTCGTATTGTCAAGAACATTCGATAAAGTGATGCAACTCCCTACATACATCAAAATAAATAGCGATGAAGAAGAGTGAGTTATTCCGTCATTCTTATGACGGAGATGCTCGCCGCACGGATTACTGCTCTGCGCGGGTAGCTTAGTCGGTTGGAGCACCCGGCTGATAACCGGGAGGTCGCAGGTTCGAGTCCTGCCTCGCGCACCACCTTCGCAAAGAAGATGTATCCAATTCGCCTCGGATGACTCAAGGGGCGTTCAAGTGGTCGTTGTTTCAAGCACTTCGATGAAAAACATCGCTGTTCAACTTGCGGATGAACTTGGGTGTGCTCACGTCACCATTGAAACAAGGCGATTTCCCGATACAGAAGGATACATTCGTGTCGGAACTGATGACATTGAATCTATTCGAAATGAACGAGTCATTGTGGTTTCAAACACATTCCCTGACTCAGGCATTGTTGAGACATTGTTGATTCTTGACTGCATCGAAGACTTGCGAAATGGCGACTTGTCGAATTACAACAACATTGAACCCCAAATATTGCCGAAGGTGGATGAACAAATTTTGCTTGCCATTCCTTACTTTGGTTACTCACGGCAAGATAAAAGGTTCAAACCTGGTGAAGTGATTTCCGCACGGGCAATAGGGAAGTTGCTTTCGAGCAAGTGTGATGGTATCATTTGCCTCGATATACATGCACCAAAAGTTCTCGAAGACTTGAACTTCCCAATCGCATTCACAACCGCCATGCCTGAACTGGCAGAGCACTTGACGACACATGTTCAACCGGACTTCATTCTGTCGCCCGACAAAGGTGCCATCGACAGAGCTTCAATGGTTGCTGACATCATGGGTTGTGAATTTTCCTACTTGGAAAAGGTGAGAATTGATGCTAGAACAATTAGGCACGAAGCCAAGGATCTCAATGTCGTTGGCAAAAAAGTTGTCATTGTTGATGACATGATTGCAACCGGTGGAACAATTTGCCGTGCTGCAGAAGCACTTAGAGAACAAGGTGCAACCGAAGTTCACGCCGCTTGTTCTCATGGCCTTTTTACCGGTGGGGCAATCCCTAGACTGTTGCGCTATGTCGACGATGTTCATGCAACAGGAAGTCTCGACAACGCCCGAGATGTCATTCCATGCGGCAAGGCTTTGGCGAGAGGCGTACGGGAACTTGAACAACGGCTAGGATGGTCATGAAAATTCTAGAATTGCCATTCAGTGTACCGAATCAATATGAATTTGCCTTGAAATCACGCTCTTGAATCACTCCGTAGGCCTTATATGGTGGTGGTTCAGCCGCAAGTTGCTCTTAACAGGAGGAAGGTGAATTCCAATGAGTGTACATGTGAGATATGAAACCCCAGAAAGTCTATCAGAAAAAATCTACGAAATGATTCAAGTCAACTCTAACGACGGTCGAATCAAGAAAGGAAGTAACGAGGTTACAAAAGCCGCTGAGCGAGGAACTGCACAGTTTATCGTACTGGCTGAAGACGTCAACCCACCTGAACTTCTTGCACACATTCCATACATTTGCGAAGAAAAAGGCATCCCATACGGATATGTGCCCAACCAAGAATTCCTTGCAAAAGAAGCTGGACTACCTAAAGGTGTTCAGACTGCTTCAATTGCTATTATCGAAATGAATCGAGAGGCAAGCGAGAAAATGACCGAAATCGTTGATGAAATCAACACGATCAAGAACTGAATGGTGAATTCAAATGTCTGACGAACAAACTGTAGACAGTTGGCCAGCAGAGGTCGTCGAAATCGTTGGTAGGACAGGTATGACCGGCGAAGCAACCCAAGTCAAAGTCCGAGTCAACGAAGCACCAAATCCTCGAGATGTCGGACGAATTATCAGCAGAAACGTCGTTGGACCAATTCGTGTCGGTGACATTCTCATGCTCAAGGATACAGGTCGAGAAGCACGCAAACTTAATGCTCGTTGAGAGGTGAAAAAATGGTTGAACGCAGAATCTGCTCATTCTCAGGCGATGAAATTGAACCCGGTACCGGCATGATGTATGTCAAAAAAGACGGTAGCGTCCTTTGGTTCAAGAACAGCAAGGCTCGTAAGAACATGATGCAACTTCGACGAAATGCCCGTAAAGTCAAGTGGACAAGGCATTATGTCAAAGGCGGAATTAAGTGATTCCATCCAAATTGTTTCATCCCTAAGCCGTATTGCTCATAAACAGGACATTCGTCGAAGGAACAGGTGAGAACATGGAAACTACGTATGTAATGGTAAAACCAGATGGGGTACAAAGAGGGCTAGTCGGTGAAATTCTTCAACGATTTGAACGCAAAGGATTGAAACTTGTTGGACTGAAGTCAATGGTACCAAGTGAAGAAATTGCTATGAAGCATTACGAAGTTCACGCAGAGCGACCATTCTTCCCTGGCCTTATCCGATTTGTGACCTCCGGTCCAGTTGTTTGTATGGCATGGCAAGGACGAGATGCGATTAGTGTTGCAAGAAACCTCATTGGTCCGACCAATGGAAGAGAAGCAGCACCCGGAACAATCCGAGGGGATTTTGGAATGGATATCGGTTACAATATGATTCACGGCTCAGATGCACCTGAAACAGCAGAATTTGAATTATCACTTTGGTTCCCTGAAGGCCTCATGGAATGGCAAAACACCATGGGTACATGGGTTTATGAAGGGTGAACCCAGACTCCTTCAAGGAGTGTGGAGATATGACAGGAGAACAACAACATCCATCAGACGATGGTGATGTTGAACAAAAAGGATACAATCGTCAACCGATTGTTTCTGTTCTTGGTCATGTTGATCACGGCAAAACAAGTGTGCTCGATTTGGTTCGCTCGATTGGAGCAGATCGTCAAGCAAGCGTGATGAACAGAGAAGCGGGTGGAATTACGCAACACATCGGTGCTACAGAAGTGCCCGCCGATGTGCTCAACGAGACATGCAATGAAATGATGAGAGGAAGGAAGTTCAAATCACCCGGTCTCTTATTTATCGACACACCCGGTCACCATTCATTTATCTCCCTAAGAAACAGGGGCGGCTCTGTGGCTGATATCGCCATTCTTGTCATCGACATCATGTCGGGCTTGCAACCTCAAACCATTGAATCACTCAACATATTACGGAGCTCAAAAACACCTTTCGTTATTGCTCTCAATAAGGTCGATCGAATTCATGGTTGGAATACAGAATCTGGTCGATCATTTATTGCATCACTACAAGCTCAAAACCAAACTGCTGTGGACTTGTTTGAAGAAAAATATTGGACGTTCTTAGGCTTACTTTCCGAACACGGATTTAACGCTGAACGTTATGACCAAATCAAAGACTTCCGAAACAATGTAGCCCTAGTACCCATGTCTGCCAAGGACGGAGAGGGATTACAAGATTTACTCACGGTGACTGTTGGCCTCGCTGAGCGATTTTTAGAAGCACGATTAACAGATACACTAGGCCCATCTGAAGCAACGGTTTTGGAGATGAGAGAAGAAGTTGGTATGGGCAAAACGATCGATGTCATCCTCTACAGAGGTTCCCTCCGAGTGGGTGATCGTATTCTCCTCGCTGGAGAAGATGGCCCTTTCTTGACACATATCAAAGGTCTAAAACGACCAAAGGGCATGTCTGAAATGCGTGATGCTGGTAAACGATGGGTGGATGTTGATGAAGTCCAAGCTGCATCAGGAGTCAAAATCGTTGCACCCGAATTAGAACGCACCATTGCTGGAACAACGCTCCATATCGCAAACACGAAGGAAGAAGAGCATCATGCTCGAGATCTGCTCTCTCAAGAATGGCGAGATATTTTCGACAAAGTGCCATTGATGTGTCAATCATGTAAATCAATATTTCAACGTAAAGAGTTCAGCGAACATACATCAGCTGGTGATTGTAAAGGAGCGGTAGAGGAAAAGGATGGCGTGGTCATAAAAGCAGACACCGTGGGAGGACTTGAGGCAATGGCACATGAATTGCTCAAACTCAAGATACCCGTCAGGCAAGCAACTGTCGGAGTGGTGAACAAGAAGGATATTTTCATGGCACAATCCGCCTCGAATCCTCTCAACAAGGTTATTCTTGGATTTTCAACAAAGGCGAATGCTGAGGCTGAAAAGCTCATCGATGCAGCAGAAGATGTTCACTACATTCACGGGCCAATCATCTATCATATCCTTGAACAATATGAAGAATGGAGAGATTCGACACAAAGCAAACTTGAGGCTGAACAACGTGAAAATTTGGTTTATCCAGGTAAACTCCTGTATCTTGAAAACCATACCTTTCGCCAAAAGAACCCTGCAATTATTGGCGTTCGAGTTTTAGGTGGTCGAGTCCATGTCGGTCAAAAATTAATGAAACTTGACGGAACACAGGTCGGCCAAATTCGCAGCCTTCGAACACGAGATTCAGACGATGTAAAGGAAGCACGTCAAGGTGATGAGGTTGCATTAGCACTGCATGGACCAACTGTAGGAAGACAAATCAATGAATTAGACGAGTTCTTTGTTGATATCCCGGAACGACATGCATCTCGATTACGAAAAATCGACCTCACCCCTCAGGAAGAAGAAATTCTTGAGGAGATCACAAAATTACATCGGAAAAGTGACCATTATTGGGGCAGATAGTTCAAGATGTTCGCTTGACTTAGTTTGAGCGCACATTGATATAAGATAGGTTTGAACAAAGGACGAATAAGGTGGAGTGACACATGGAAGCAGCATTACAAAATGAAGCAATGCCTGGCCGAACCCAAGACCTCATTGCTACAGTATCAGCAATTTCTAACAGTCTGATGAACGAAGTTAGCAAGGTTATCATCGGAAAAAATGAGAACTTGCGACGTGTAACTGTCGGCATTCTCTCAAATGGAAACATGCTTCTCGAAGACTTTCCTGGTCTCGCAAAAACATTGCTTGCCAACACTTTTGCCCGCTCATTAGGTTGTAAATTCAAGCGTGTTCAATTCACACCTGACCTGCTCCCTTCCGACATCATGGGGACATACATGTATGACCAAAAATCTGGTGAATTCAAATTGCGTGCAGGCCCTCTATTCTCAAACATCCTTCTCGCTGATGAAATCAACCGTGCTCCGCCTAAAACACAGGCTGCCTTGCTTGAAGCCATGGAAGAGAAACAAGTGACGATCGAAGGTATCACACACAAGTTACCTGCTCCTTTCGTCGTTCTTGCGACACAAAACCCGATTGAACAGGAAGGTACATACCCTCTACCAGAGGCACAAATGGACCGATTCCTCATGAAGATGAGTATGGGATATCCTGACCGAGCCGAAGAAAAAGCAATTCTTGCACGAAGAAAATTGAGAGGAAAAGACCAACACGATGTTGAACAAGTCACATCACCAAAGAAGGTGGTTGCCATGCAAAAAGCGTTAGAAACTGTTCACGTCGACCCTGCAATCCTATCTTACATCGTCGAAATTGTACAGCGAACTCGTGAAGATCACAGGGTCATCAACGGTGCCTCCCCACGTGCGAGCCAGGCACTCTTCAAGACTGGTCGTGCTGCTGCAGCCATCGCAGGCCGAAATTATGTCATTCCCGACGATATCAAAGGTATTGCATTACAAATTATTTCACACAGAATAAACATGAAACCTGAAGCGAAAATTCGAGGAATTACAGGTATGCACATTGTACGAAAAATCCTCTCGGAAGTTCCTGTTCCAGTGATTCAACCAGCCTGAAATCGCAAATTCAAACACTCGGATTCAAAGAGGAGAACCTCTGTCCTTTGTTTGCTCGGAGTTGTTGAATAGTGAACCCTTACAAGATGGTCATTGCTGTCGCAAACCAAAAAGGAGGGTGTGCAAAAACAACAACTGCAGTCAATGTCGCTGCAGCCTTAGCCAAAGGTTCGAGAAAGCAAGGCTTGCCTCCTGCAAAGGTGCTCCTCATCGATTTAGATCCACAAGGAAATTGTGCAACATCATTTGGTGTAGAAAAAAAGAAAATCAAAAAAACAGCATATGACCTTCTCACCAATGACTCTGGTGAGGCATTGCCCCTCATGGACGAATACCTTCTCCATCCTGAAGAACTCACGGCAGCAATGAAAGATGCGTGGAGCATGAGAAATGGTGGAAAAAAAGCACCTGACACAATCAATGCTGGCCATCTCTATCTTTTGCCAAGTGACATTCATTTGTCTGGAGCTGAGATCGAACTCTCTCACAAAATAGGACGAGAAACCCGCCTCAAAGAATCACTCCAACCAATCATCGATGACTTTGATTACATTATTATTGACACACCTCCTTCTCTCGGCTTGCTGTCTATTAACGCCATGTGTGCTGCGAATTGGGTCTTCGTGCCCGTCCAAGCAGAATACTATGCCCTTGAAGGTTTCAGTATGCTCATGAACTCCATCAAAATGATTCAACGTAGGATCAATAAAAATTTGAAAATTTTTGGGGTCGTCATGACGATGGTCGACCCTAGATCGAAACTAAGTCGATTTGTATGCGACCAAGTGAGTACGAAGATGCCGAATAAGGTGTTTAATACAACCATTCGACGATTAGCGAAGGTTGCAGAAGCACCCTGGAGTGGTGCACCCACTGTCATCTTGAACAAACCTTCCACATCTGGTACCGGTGCTGGAAGTATGGAGTATTGGACGCTGTCAAAAGAAATTCATAAGCGTGTCAATGAGATTCGTCGAGAATTTGGAATAAATGAAACTTCTCGACTCCGCATGGAACGAAAAATTCGTTGATGGCGACATATCATTTGTTGAAAAATCGGTTTTTCCGCTTCCTATTCTTCGGTTAGGTTAAGTATAGTAAATGACCGAACTTTCTACGAGGATGAAAAATGACCGCAGAAGGAATGACCTCCGTGAGTGTAAGTTATGAAATTCGTAGGCAACTCAATACGATGAGAACAACAAGCGGTCATCGTAGTGTGAATGATCTGCTTGAAGATATGATTCGCACATACAAAATGCTAAAATTACGAGGAGAAATAGACCTCCTCCAGAGTAGAATCAAAGACCATCTCGATATTGATGTTCATCACCTGGCTGAACGACTTAACCTCTCTCCATTCAAGGTGTGACCATCATGGATTGGCGACCGAAGGGTTACGAATTAAGTGCTAAAGGCCTTGTTTGTGCTCTTTGTGATTCAACGACAGATGAACACAAAATATTGATGGCTGCGGTAAACGGTTCCATTGAATTATTCGCAAAGAAGAATGCTTGGAATGCTTTTCTTTGGTTGATCATGAACACACTCAAAGCCGATGGAAAACCTGTTTATTCTCCTCATGAATTGGGATCATTGAAGGAAGCTCTGCCAATCGTTTGGGTCTAAGTTTAACCTTGATTGTCGAGCCATTGTTGGCCGTACCACTGCCATTGTTCCATCGTCCACCCATCAGGTAATCCTGAAGCAGGTAATGGAGGTCCAGATTGTTGTGGTGGTGAATGCTCGGGGACGACTCCAGCAATCTCTTCGATACTCGATTCATTGCTATAATCCATGGTTGCTTCATTGGATGATTGTTCTTCATTTTCACTTACCTCTGAAGGCTCACCCTCCTCATCTTCATCGAATTTAAATTCTTCAATTTGGTCGTCCCAGTCACCGTCAGATACAACACCACCCGACGCAGACAAACCTGCTTTGCCTTCCAAGGCTTCTATCGCAGTGTTCTTACTTACCAATCCAAAATCAGCATATGCCTTTGTGGATTCGGGAAGCGTTTTCTTTGATTTCAACTTCGCAATACCGAGGATGGACACGGTGAGGATAATGAAGATGATACCGCCATATGTCGAAACCTGTATGATGAGATCGGTTTGAGCGTCGTTGTTTGAGGACGTAGGATTTTCTTGCTTGTACTTCCATTGGCCATAAGTCATTGAAATCGTATTTTCATCGAGATTGTTCAGATATGCTTGATATTCTGGGTCATTCCATGCAAGACAAGCCTCAGAAGTGTCATTTTTCGTTGCGAGGCAATAATGTTGTTCTGTTTGAATATTAGCTCGTGTGTCATCATAATCTGCGTTACTACCTACACCATCGCCATCAAAATCAACTTGTTCTGACTTGATTTTGTCCATGTTTAACGATTCAGATCTATCATTGAATTGGTCGCCATCGAGGTCGATGCATCCATACATTGTTATGACTTGAAAGCCAAGTGGGTGGCTTTCATTGAAATCAATAGCTTTGGTGCTATTTCCTGCTTCCCATGGACAAGAGTCTGGCTTTTCACCGTCTTGTTCATCGCCGTAACCGTCACCATCGCCATCTTCCCATTGTGTAGGTGTAAATGGCAACGCGTCTGCACCATCACTGATGGACCATGTTGCATCTGGATCTGAGTAACCATCGAGGTCCGAGTCAATACATCCAAAACGGTCTTCCGTCGAGTAACCCCGAACAGTTATGCATGCATCCGGCCTGTATCCATCTGGATTATCGCCAAACGAATCTCCGTCCTCATTTGCCCATTGGGATGGTATCTCTGGGAATGCATCACCATCTTGACCGTCTGGGTTATCTCCATATCCATCGAGATCGGAATCAATCCACTGGTCTGGGTTGTTTGGAAATTCATCGGGGTTTTCTCCGAAGGGATTATCTCCGTAACCATCACCATCAATATCACTGTTTTGAGTTGGGTCATATGGAAAAGCGTCAGGGTTGTTCCCATCAGCATTGTCTCCATAGCCATCATCGTCAGAATCTGCCCATTGGGTGGGGTCAAATGGAAAAAGATCAACAGTGTTTGAATAAGAATCAAGGTCAGAATCTATATCAAAAAATCTCAACCTCGTTTCTGAAGCGGTTGTCGAAATAGCATACACCTCGCCAGTAAACTCAACACGAACATTGAGCACGTCCCCCGAAGCCACCAACTCATGATCGGTTGTCATGGTGATTCCATCGATAAGGGCAACTCGCCCCTGTTTGGCACCAATGGCATAATGCGTCGAATTGTAAGGACGTATGGTAAGAATATCATGCGTATGGTCAAATGAGATTTGTTCTGAAGACCATGTATTGTTGTCAAGACGGTAGAAATTCGCATCAGCATCGCCGATGAGTACTCTGCCACTGTCATCATCAGCGATTGCAGAAACGTAACCCTGAGCAGTCGTCAGCGTTTCTTGAAGCCCACCGTTTGAACCGTAAATGTAGGTCTTCGAGTCATATGAACCAACTGCAATTCGTCCATCAGAGAGTACATCAAACGCACTAATTCCTGCATTGACCATACCAGTAACAATTCCAGTTGATTCGTTTCCGGAATATTCGTCGACCCTTCTGAGTCCAGCAAAATATGCGATCCAAACATCACCTTCAATGTCCCAATCTGCATCATTCACCGGGTCTGCGGTTTCGATAGAGTACACCATCGAGATAGTGTTCAAATTGAAAACAAACACGCCTTCATCGTGACAGGCAAGAACGAGTTGCTGGTTTGCATCAATTCGAGCAGCGTTAATTGTTGCATTCAAAGAATAAAACCAAGATAATTGCAGACCTTGAGGAGAAAAAGTGCTCATACTCAAATTGCCGCTCTTTGAAATAGTAACGACATCTCCGTTGTTTAGATTCTCCCATAGGACATACTTTTCATCGTACACCTCGGTATTTCCTGCATCAATGAGCGAGGATTGTGCTGAGGCAAGCAAAAGTGTGCTTGGTGCGAAAAGAAAGAACGAAGCGATGAGGTAAATTCGCAAACGGCCCTTCATTGATAATCCGAGCGATAAAGAGAATTAAAATCACTCGCTTTGTTGATTTTCTTCAGAATCATCCTCAATCGGCTGCAATTTTTTTACCGGCTGAAGTTTTGCTGGTTGCAATACTCCTTTGACCGGTGTTAATTTCGCAGTTGGTAATTCAGTTTCCTCTTCTGATTGTACTGGATTCAAGGTCGGCGGCAATGGTCGAAGTGAAGCAGTTTGAACTTCAGTCACCTCATCCACCATCGGCCGGAGGACACCTACAACTGGTCGCAATTCTGCAATTTCTAAAGATTCAGCAGCAGCATCGACAAGTTCAATTTCATCCTCGACTTCAACAATTTCCTCATGGAGGGTATCCATGCTTACATCATCAAGTGCTTCCTCAAGGTCTGTTCTTGGTTGAAGCACGGCTTCGTCGTCGTCCGTTCCAAAGACCCCATCTTCACCCGGTGTAATGCTTACTTCATAGCCTCCTACTGGGATTTTCATCTCTTCAACCGGCGACTGCTCGGACTCTAGGATTGGCTGAGACACCGGAGCAATTGGTGTCTTCACAGTGCGAACTGGAAGTGGGACAGCCCCTGCGAGTGGTTTTGAACTCGTTGCAGGAGACCTCATTGTTTCAAGGCCAAGGCGGGGTTGGTCTTCGGTTGCCAATGCTCCGCGAAGCGGTCGCCCGCCTGTTCCACCGAGAAGGCCTGGCCTTGCCCCAATCGATGAAGGGTCAAATTGTTGGCTCGGTGCGGACGTGGTTTGGCCAGATATTGACTGCATCCACTTCTGTCGCTTTGCTGCCCTATCATCAACATCCTGAAGTTCTGAGAATTCTTGTTGTCGTGCTTGTAATTCAGCCTCATCCATGCTGATTTCGCCTTGAATTTGTTCAGTAACGGCTTCACGCATTTTTTGTTCTGCCATTTCTTTGAAGTTATCGATTTTCTCAGATAACCCACGAAGACGATCTCGAATTTCTGCTCTTTTGAGCCCCAATTGTGCTTCAATTTCAGCACGGATTTGTGATTCTCGCTTTCGAACATCGATAAGAGCTTTGTTTCGCATAATTTCTTCGCGCTTGTCGAGTTGACGCTCCAATTGTGTTGCAACCTCTTCTTCTTTTCTTTGCTTGAAATTCTGTAAACGCTCTTCCATCTCGACCTCAAGGGTAAGAACAGTTTCCTCTTTGAGCAAATCGAGATTTGTTTCATGCGTTATCCGCTCGTTTCGCAAACTTGCATCAAGTTCTGAAAGAATAGCAGTTCGTGCCGCTGCTTCTCTTGCTTTGAACTCCATTTCAAGTCGACTCGTCCAATTATCACGCTTTGAGGAGTAATCTTGTTCCATTTCTGAACGAATTTCTGCTTCACGCTCAAATCTAAATTGAGCAAGTCTGTGTTGAATTTCTGCTTCCTTGTTCTTTTGATATGTAGCATAATCAAGGTCATATCGCTTCTCAAATTCCTGTTCGATTTCGAGTTCAAGCGTTTTTGAGATATCATCCATCGCTTTAGAAAATGTTAGATCGTATTTTTGTTTTAATCTCGATTTGCGTTCTGCCATACGTGAGGAATAGCTTTCTTCCAATTTAGCCTCAATTTCTTGACGTATGTCCTCTCTACGCTTAGACAAGGCCATTTCAACATCTTCACGAAGACGAATCTCTAGATGCTCTGTTTCTTGGCGTAAGCGGGTTTCGACCTCTTCTTGAATTTGCTGTGCAATGTCTTCCTCAAGACGCAAAGACCTCCGTTCAAACTCAACTTTGAGCCTTGCTTCTCGTTGTTTGATTCGTTGGCGCAATTGTTGTTCCAACCGGGTTCGAATACCACGCCGAAGTTGTTCTTCACGCTCAGCAAGACGGACGGAATGAGCCTCCTCAAGTTGCAAAATCTCATTTTGCTCAATCTGTTCAAATCGTTTATTCATTTCCTGTTCAATATCATTTTCAATCTCACGAAGTCTCGATTGTAATCTTGAATTGTATTCCATTGCTATTTTTTGCTTTTGAAGTTCCATACGCTGGTCGAATTCTTCCTGAAGTTGATGCTCCATTTGTTGACGCAATTCTGTTTTTCGCTCTTCAAGACGCCGCTGTTTCTCGATTTCATGCTTTTCTTTGAGGGTTTGAGCCTGTCGAGATATTCTAAGACTTAACTCATCCCTCAGTTGCTGTTCGGTACGGGCAAGAGCTTCTCGCTCCATCGATTGTAGCTCTTCTTCCATTTGATTGCGTAATTCAGTTTCCAAACTTGAAAGCGTCATTTCATGTTGCTGTTCAAGGTCGCTGACCATCGCTTCTTGAAGAGCAAAAACCCTTTCGGAGATGGCTTGTTGTCGGAGACGTCTTTCCCTTCGCAAGTCCGCTCTCAAATTTTCTTCATTTCGAAACCTCGCTTGCCGGTCAACCGCTTGATCAATCGAGGTTGTTGATGCACTCGTGAACTTTGAACGGAGTGACGATAAAGGCGAAGATGAATGAGATTCTTTCACGATTGACGAAACAACCTCGTCGTTTGCATTATTGCTTTCGCTCATCTCGTTCAACTCCCATCCGGATGATTATGGCTTTCTTTTCATACATAAGCAACGCGATACGGCAGAGGGTTACAATACCCATTTTGGACCTTTCTTGACCGTTCCAATCACTCTTCAGATACGGTAGTATTCACAGAAGGTGGTTGAGGTTTGACGATGTAATAGATGCAGAGAACAAAAGAGCCAAAAAAGAGCCAACCTACACGCCCTAATTCCTCCAGTTCAATCGCTGTTTCAGACATACCAGTCAACACAAGGGCAGTTGAAATACCAATAAGCAACAACAGCATTTGAAGAATTGATAATTTCATGTCAGTCCCACCTTTCAGTTTCGATAATCGACGGTCAGAGATCATAAGTGCACCAGAAATGAACATGATCGGCAAAATAAGAAAATCGAAAAACGGGTGCTTGTCGCAATTAACGTCACACCAACCATGGTCGACAAGTTCTGGCCCGAAACCTATGACCGGTTGCAGCCATATGAGGCCAGCTGAGCTCATGAGAAGCATCGCATTTCCGGGACTGGATAAGCCGTGAAAATAGGGTAAATCACTTCCGCCCTCATGCTGAAATCGTGCAAGGCGAAGCATACCTGTTGCAATAATCCAGCAACCTGCTACGGCAAGAGAGAATGTCCAAATTGGTGCTGCTTCACCCCAACGGCCGAACATGATGAACATCATGAGAGCAGGGGCTACACAAAATGAAAGGGAATCTGACATAATGTCGAGGTTGCCACCGAGAAGTCTCTTTTTCGAATAGCGGCGGGCGATGGGTCCATCGATGATGTCTCCAATTGCTGATAAGAAGATACACAACATCGATGCCCAGATGAATTTGGTACGAAGGTCGGCCGTATATGGTGAACCTAATTCTTCAACTGATAGTATAAGGAAAAATATCGATGCTGTACCAAACAATGCGTTTGCGAGTGTAATATAATCGGCAATTCCAGTCATGCCAAAGGTAGTTTTCATAACCGCACCTCACATTAAAAATTGACGCTGAATTCTGTGTCGCAAGCTGGACAATTGATGTCTCGCCTTCCAGGTCTTTGCTTCATTCTCAAACTTCGTTCACAATGAGGACATTGCAATTCAACTCTTGGAACATGCTCAAGCAAGGTAAAGTACGTATCGCATTGTCCACACTTGAGGTGTGCTGGTCGTTTTGCCACACCTGCAATAAGTACCCGTGCACATTCAGGGCAACTGACTTTTTCCTCTCTCCATGCTCGTAGTGTTCCTTCATGCTCAATGTTGACTTTCGCTTCGCACATTACGCACTCGACTATGCCTAATTTTGAAGGAAGCAATTGGTCGCATTTGGGACATGAAAGTGAGGGCGGACCAACTCTTGATTCGACTGTGATTTCGTCGGACATGGTTCTCTCTCAAAATTAGTCTTCTTTCTTTTTTCGCATCAAAATGAGTTGGTTTGGAACAAAATTCCATGGAATCTCAATATTCAAATTGAACTTGTCAGATATTTCCTTGAGCATTTCTTTTGCAAGAACTTGGGCTCTAGAATCGCTCAAATCAAGTGCGATATGTTCATTTTCAAAATCGATGTTACTGGTAGATGCTTCTGGGTGAGGAACTTGATTTGTGTCTTGGGTAGGCTGCTCACGTACATGTAATAATTCCGGCAAGGAAACATCTTTGATTTTTCTCCACCATCTTGCACGTCCTTCATCTCGATGATTCTCAACGAGTTCTAATTGTGCAAGTTTTTTCAGATGGTGATAGAGGTTGTATCGGTCGATGTTGATCGCATTTTGGAGTTGTACGGTGCTCATTTCCTCCGACCTTGAAAGAAGAACATACAATTCTCGTCGGGTTGGGTGAGCGAGAGCAGTTGTAACAGGGTCCCCTCGTATGCGTGCCAATCTCTCACCATTCGCCCATACATACTCATTGACTTTGAACATGTCGAGAAAATTTGTTACGAATGAGTTGCCTTAGGTGGGCGAAATCGTTTTTGTAACGCCTTGAACGATTCGATAGTTTCAGTGTAAAGCGACACGAGTGTGCTTCGTAAAAGTGGCCACATCTGGCCGTTTTGGGCGAGCCTTGCACCGTTGAAAATCACGAGAATCACCGATGCTTCGTGTATCAAAACACCAACCCATAATTGATCGTACATTTGGTAAATGACAGCGACCACAAGAGCAATGGTGATTCCAACAGAAATTAAGAGGTTTTGAGACAGCGTTCGTTGAGCTTTTCTAGCGAGGTCAATCATCTCTGTGAGCATTCGCGGGTCATCGCTAGGTATGAGAATATCAGCAGCCTCAAGATTCACAGATTCCCCTGTACCCACAGCGACACCAACATCTGCGACCGCTAACGCTGCTGCATCGTTAAATCCATCACCAACCATCATTGTGATGTGCGTTTGTGAACGCCCTTCGACCCATTTTACCTTGCGTTCGGGGTCAAGTTCGCCGTGTGCAGCGTTTTGGGGTAGACCGATTTGTTGAGCAAATTCATCCACAGCACGTTGCTGGTCACCTGAAATAATTTCGACGTTGATATGGCGACTGTAAAATTCAGGTACGAGCGTTTCAGAGCCCACTCTCGTGTCATCGTGAACAAATGTAAACAGTCCAATCACTTTGTCGTCTTTCAACAGAACGCTAGCACCGTGACCTGCTTCAAGTGCATTCTCAAGGGCATCTTGAATAGACTTGTCTGCATTCTTCATCGTCGCATCTTTTTGATTTGCTCGTAGAAATTTGACCTTTGATTGACGATATTCACCCGAAACTCCCCCATCGATGTCCTGTAAATTAGAGATTGGGGGTGCTTCAACATCTTCTTTGAAGCAATGCTCCAGTATCGAAAGTGCATATGGGTGGGAAGAACGCTGTTCAAGCCCTGCTGCAATCTTCAAGACTGTATCTTTTCTCTGTCCTTTTGCAGTGACGACTTCACCAATCTTTGGCTTACCTGATGTGAGTGTACCGGTTTTATCGAGCAACACATGGTTGACCTTTGCAAGTCGTTCAAACACATCACCACCGCGGACGATTACACCTCGCTGAGCCGCATGAGACAAGGCTGCTGCGTGTGGTACTGGGGTGGCAAGAAGCAAAGCACATGGACATGAAACAACCCAAAGTAAGAGGATGATTTTCCAGTCGTTTGGGAACATAAAGTACCACACAGCGAACGCACCGAACAACACAAATGGCACCCATACCGCAGTGAATTTTTCCAAACTCCCTTGAATCCTTGGAGGCACTTCCTTGAAAGAATGCACGGCTTCAATTAATCCAGACAAACGTGTATCTTTTCCGGTTGCTGTGACTTTGATGAGCAGCGGTCCTTTTGCAAGGACAAGTCCTGCCTCAATTGAATCTCCTACGTTGACCTCGACTGGTACGGATTCACCTGTTAACGGTGCTTTATCGAGAGAACCAGTACCTTCAATGATTACGCCATCTGCTGGAATCAATTCTCCACTACGAATCTCCAAAACATCACCTTTTCTCACAAGATCAATTGGAATGATGTCATCATCTTTACATGATGGAAGTGTTTGATTTGATGGCATAATTGTCGACGCCATTGGAAGAGAAATTGAAATTTTAGAAATGTTTTCCGCCTTTATTGGTGCTGATTTTTCAACACGGCGAGCTGTTCTTGGAAGACGGTCAAGGCCGCCTTGCATGGCTTCTCGTGCCTTCTTGAGAGCATCACCTTCGAGATGGGCAGTAAAAGCGACGAGTATAGCGACAATAAGGGCCTCTTCCCACATTCCCAAAATTCCTGCGCCAATGACGGCCAAACTTGTGAGGACTTGGAAGCCCATCTGCCGATTTTTTAACGAACTTAAGCCCTCTTTAAACATCTGAGAGCCTCCAATTATCAAGCCTGGAATGGCTATAGCCCCGATCATCATCTCTGAAAGACCTGCAATTTCAGCCAACATCACGACGAGGAGAATTGGTACGGCAATACCACCACCGATTAATCGCCATTGGTCTGGACGTATTCGGTCTGACCTTCCGATACCGTAACGGGGAGGTTGCCCAAGAATGTGTTCGAGTGCCTCATCCCTCAAAACAGCAAGTTCTGGAGGTAGTTCAGCAATCACTTGAATCAAAATACGGTCATCGCTTACCTCTGCATCGAGAATACCCGGCTGGTGTTTCAACAATTGTTCAACTTTACCGAGGGCGATATTGTTTCGGTGTGCTACTGCTGAGGCTTGGACGCCGAGCAACTCTTGGTGGACAACGTCGGGTGCGTGCCCAAGCGACCTCAAGATAGAGGAGACTTCAGAGGCGGAGCCGTGCTCAACATCAATTTGAAATCGTACCTCGCCGATTGTCGCTGAAACCCTTGGATCACTGACATGGTCAAGATACGATAATGCCCCCATCGCTTTTGAGGCACAGTCCGGGCAATCCATACCAATGAGCGGCCATGCCACCTCAAATTTTCCACGAAAATCTTTGATAATCGTTGTATCGAGAACTTCTGCATCAAGAATTGAAGGATTATCGGTTCGTACATCCTCTTGTTGTTCTTGTTGTGGTTGGGAGATGATTTCCTCTTTTTCTAGCTGAACTGGATCATCATCATCGAGTGAAAGAAAGACTTCGTCTCCACTTTCATCGAAGTCCGCCATAAAGGTCCGAAACCTCGGTTCTTCATCAATACTCCCACATTGTTCATTTTGAATCATAACCTTGAAGGAAGTTTTTGTGGTGGGGTTATTATGGAAATCTTACCACATGGTTGGACGCCATCCTACGTCGCCATAGACATCGATGGCACGATCACGGATGAGAATAAGTTGCTTGATGGTGAAGCCATCAGCTCCCTTCGCCGTCTCGAAAAGGCTGGAATCCCGGTCATACTGAGTACGGGAAATGTTCGGGCCATCACCTATGGGCTTTGGCGCTTTATTGGCCTCAATGGACCGATGTGTTGTGAAAACGGTGGTGTATTATGGGACCCATCATGGAAAGAACCTCTGGTCCGGGCTGACCCGGGAGACGCAAAGAGTGCGGCGTATTGGCTTGCAGAGCAAATTTCAGGGCTGGACCCAAAAGGGATTGAAACAAATCAATGGCGTGAAAGTGAATGGTGTTTACGAATCGATGAACCCTACGAAGAAATTTGCGCTTTACTCGAGAATAGTCAATACCACCATTTGTCTGTTGTACGGACTGGTTTTGCAATTCACTTGATGGACGGTTTGCTTTCGAAAGGTCAGGGCCTAGAAGAATTATTTCGCATCAATTCAATTCAACCAGAAGATGTGCTCGCCATAGGCGATGCTCCCAATGATATTTCGATGTTTGAATTGTGTGGCCGTTCAATCGCCGTGAGTGAAGAATTTCCAGATGTCGTGGCCTCGGCTGATGTCGTTTCTCATGAGAAGCGTTCGAAAGCAATCCCTAAGATAGTTGACGAAATTCTGCTTCGGCTTCAACGATAGAAAATTTTTATCCAAATTAAAATGATTGAGCGATTGGAGTGAATCAACCTTTCATAAGTCTTAGCGAACATCGTTGGGTATGCGCATTGTCACGCTCGTTCTTTTTTCAGCGGTGCTTGCACTTCCTACCGTCAGCGCTGAAACGTATCGTATTACGGGACAAGCAACCTACAGTGATGGGACTCCGGTCATGCTTGCTGAAGTTTCAATCGAGTGTCAGCAGGGGATTGTTGATTGCTACCAATATCGTGGTACGAGTGAAATGACAGACACTCAAGGATTATTTCTCGTTGCTATTGAAGTAAATGAAGAAGACGACGGCACTGAATTGTACCTTCAGCTTCAAGGGCAGAATTTCCTCCATATCGTCGACTTAGCAACATTTCGTAACACCAGCGAAGGTAAAATGACACAAAATATCCAACTCTCACAAGACAATGCCGGTTTAGGATTGTTTAGTGGTTTAGGTTGCTGCCTCGTTCTGTTTGGTCTTGTCTTCATGTCCACACTTCTTAGAACCGTTGCTGGTTTAGCTACACCAAAAGGCCGACTAGCTTTTCAGGGCTATCAAGAACCAAGGCACTACGACTGTCCAATATGCAAAGCCAGTATCGCCCAACATCTTTTGGTTAAACATTTCATCATAGATCATGACCTTGAGCCAATGGATGCAGGTGAGTCCGCTGGACTCGTCATGCGAAAGTCATGGTTGAAGAGTGAAGAATAAGCAACATGATGACACATACGCAGGTCTTCTATCCGGCTATCTCACTTGCCGTGTTTTGTGAAATTTTATTGAATGGTCACTCATTCGACACTGTAACGCCTTTCGCTCATAGTATCCATTTTTTCAAGGACGCTCAATATTGACCACATATAGTTCAAGTAGCCTTGACATCATCACTCACCTATGGCAACACTTGCTGAGTATGGTTTCATAGGTCTCGGAATACTCCTCGGTGCCGTCGTTGGTTACCTTCTCGCAAAATCAAAATTTGCTGAAATGGCAATGAAAGCAGAGGCCCAACTGGAAAAAGAAATTGCTGCATCGGAAGCAAAAGCCGAGGTGGCGGAAGAGAGTAAAAAATCAATGAAGGCAGAGATGGAAAGCATCGCTTCTCAAGTGGCTCGACAAAACTCAGAGGATTTTTTGAGGTTGGCTGAAGAACGATTACGCGGCGTGCAAACCGAAGCGAGCAAAGATTACGATGCGAGGAAAAAAGAGGTTGAGTCTCTCGTCAATCCAATAAAAGAGCACTTAGAGAAACTCGAAAAAGCAACAAACGAACTTGAAAAGAATCGAGAAGGTGCATACCAAGGGATTGCTGAAATGGTCAAGGGTTTGCAAGAACAGACAACCACACTGCGGGACACCAATATCAAACTCTCTACTGCTCTACGAAGCTCGTCCAAGGCAAGAGGAAAGTGGGGCGAAGTCTCGCTGAAGAATATCGCCGAGGCTGCTGGAATGTTGCAACATTGTGATTTTGATGTGCAGGTCTCACTGAAATCTGGTAGTGGTGGAGCAATTGTCGATTTAGTGGCTAACATCCCGAATGGAGGGCATGTTCCAATCGATGCAAAAGTTCCTCTCGCTGCGTATTGGGATAGTCTCGACCTTGAGGACCCTGATGCTAAAAATTTGAAATTGAAGGAGCATGCTCAACAAGTCAAAAAACACATCGACGAACTAGCGAACAGAGATTATCCAAGATTTTTAGATGGAACCGATTTCACTGTTATGTTCATTCCAGCAGAACCAATTCTGTCAGCTGCTTTTGAAATTGAGCCAACGCTTCAAGAATACGCCTTTGCCAAACATGTGTTAGTCGTCACACCTGTTACATTACTCGCATTACTTCGGACAGTAGGTTTGTATTGGCAACAGCAAACAATGGCCGAAAATGCAAAACAAATACATGCACAATCAAGAGAATTTTACGATAGGGTGGCTAAATTTAGCGAAGATTTAGCAAAGGTGGGCAGGGGCTTATCAACTGCTGTTGGGGCATTCAATGCATCAATTGGCACATTTGAGAGTAGAATCTTACCCGCTGGAAAGAAAATCGAAGCGCTCAAAGTCACTGAGGGATCACAACGAAAGTTGGAAACGATTGAACTTCAAAATGATACTGTCCGACAATTGAAAGAAGTCAACGATGATGAAGGGCATTGAGTGAGTGCCGGTGGTAGGATTCGAACCTACGAAGCTATACGCAGCAGATCTTGAGTCTGGCCCCTTTGACCGCTCGGGAACACCGGCTTAACTCCTGCGTGATGACTTCTCTTCTTGACTATTCCTCTTCACTTTGATTCGCATATTCTTGCTCGCCTGAGAACTGGGTTGTTTCATCGAAATTCACATGATCAAACCATTTCTCGACATTCCTATTTCTGCGGATAATGACGAGGAAAGCGAGAATGATAATACCCAAAATAGACAAGCCAGCATTGATCATTCCCGATGATGAATCTTCTTCTTGATACGGTTCAATAGAGGCCATTGGTATAGGAATTCGGGGGGTTTTATTTTCAAGTTCTATTGTGAGCCCTAAGCGCCCTTCTTTCCAAGCCTCAATCGTCCACGAAATTCTTTCGGTTTGTCCGCTGTCTAATGCTAGATCTGTTGAATTGAGAATTCGTCCTTCATCGTTTCGAAGAATAAGTGTTGTGGATCCAGCCAGTAAGCCAGGATTAACGATATCGATATCAATCGACAATTCTTGACCTACCTTTGCTCGGTATGGATTGACAAGAATATCTTGAAACGCTGGTTCAAACGCAACGAGAGTAATACCAAATCGGTAAGGTTGGTTTTCACTTCCTAACCCAGTCATCTCATATCCTGCGTTGTCGATGACTTGGAACCAGATTTCAAACGAATCGCCCCGTTGGAACTCAACATCAGAAAATGAAAGATTCACATGCTGCTCAAAGGTTACTCTCGTCGAACCTGTCGTCTCTCCATCCAAGACAAACATTCGATGCATGCCGTCAACTGGCTTACCTGCACGATACAATTCAACAAACATGAGCGTCTCATGAATACCGATACCACCATCATCATTGACGACAAAAATGAGTTCGACGTTGTCAAGTGCGTTGCTCCTAAGATTCTCAAAAATTCCTTGAGGTAGTTCACCTCTTGGAGCATCTTCATCCATGAGTACGTTAAGATGAATTGTACTTGTATTCCATTCATCCATTCCCTCTAATGAAAACGAAAGCGTACCATCATCTTGAACCAGGACGATGGCCTCCATTACAATTGGAATCGAATACTGACCGATATCTGTCAAATTTACTTGCCCGACTCTTTGTCGCTCGCCATCGGATAGTATCCATTTGATTGAACCTGTTGAAGGCAAAAATTCCGCTTGAATGAGAGATGAATTGTAGTACAAGCCTATGGTTGTGTTCACCACATCCCCGGTTGTCACAGTCAACGTGTCATCATAGATACCTCCCTGTGAACCTGTTTCATCCTCAATCAAATCAATACGGAGGTCAACTGCACGCTCAGCCATCCATCTATACCGTTCCATGGTGGAGAAACCTATCGGTAGAGAGGAACCTTCGTCATGTACTGCAAAGGAGGGTAAATACGATTTTTCAGGTAAATTTGCAACCCTCTGCCAAGCAAGGCGGAACGAAAATTTAACCTCAAATGTCGATGAAGGGGTGCGTTGAACAATTTCAACTCGTGGTTGTTCCTCAAAGCATGACTCATCGAAATTGAGGTTGTTGTACCGCGGTAAAAAATGAATGTAACAAGACTGGAGGTTTTCACCAGACATAAGATGAAACCGAACACTATCAAGGGATTCAAGTCCATTCCCCTCTGTGAGTACCGCCGTGAACGAATGAAGGTAGCCGGGTAGCAAATGGCCTCCTTCGATGTCAAATTGAAAATCATCGATCTGTACAATGGTATCGGATCTTCGGTGCACTTCAAATGTGGCTGCATCAGATTCTTCACCCTCAAACCCACCAAATTGTATTGAATTTCCGGCTAAATCAAAAGCATAAACAACAAGACTCGCTTTACCAATTTGAGCTGTAGGGGCTAATATTTCATTCCAAGAGATCAAAGGCAAATCAATTTCTGCTGAGGTTTGTCCTTTGTTGACCGATACCCAAAGCGATTGATATTCATCGACATCCATGATGCCATCGTTATTGTCATCATCCCTGTACTCAAACCAAGTGCGGACCTCAATATTTGATGAAAGTCCTTCATCGTCTTCGATGAATAAACGCACTGGAATGTTTTGTCCTTCCATCCAGATGTGTCCATCTAAAGACACCCGCCCTGTTGGGTCAAGAACATCAAGTTCGACAAAACTCGGTGGTGACGAGTCGTGCAAA
This sequence comes from uncultured Candidatus Poseidoniales archaeon, assembly GCA_964613395.1. GTDB lineage: Archaea > Thermoplasmatota > Poseidoniia > Poseidoniales > Poseidoniaceae > Poseidonia. Next base: position 28,293 of record CAZTGO010000006.1, read on the forward strand.
AAACGGATTTCTGAAATTGTTTGAGTTCGGTCGAGAGATGTCGTCATCGTTTGACTTTCTGGCCCACATCTTGAGATATATGCTTGGACTTTGAACCATGTGTTCGAAGGGAGGTCATCTTCATGGCTAGGAGATTCAATATCGATTGAAAAACGTCCATTCTCATCCACTTCACCGGTCCAATATCTTGCGAAATCGATTGGATTTTCTGGCCACTCAGGTTGACCGCCTGATGCGTTAATAGGTGGAACGGCCTGAAGGCGAATTGTAATTTCAGCCTCGTTTGAACCGACCCAAATATTGGATGTTCCATCAAATCGAACCTTCCCTGTGACTTCCATCGATGAAGAAGGTTGAACGTGAAATGGCCACATCGGGTCTGTCCAATCTCCAATCGAACGACCTAAAGTATCGGTAATCGAGAGTTCAACAATTTCCAAGTCGTTCTCGATTTGATTGAGTTGTGTGTTCGTAAATGAATGGAATGGACCCGCATACATGCCGTTCGAATCAGTCGATGTGAGGAAGTAATGCACATCATCAACATCATCGAGTAACCATGAACTCTTGAATTTCCATTTGACTTCACAGGCATTCAATTGACAGGATATTATTGACGGCTGCAGTGCTGCTAAACCAAGTCCACTGTGCTGCCTAAATCGTGGTGCTGAGTCGATTTGGTCAACTTCAACAACTACAAAACTCGAATCGATATTTGAACTTGAACCTAATGAGAGGACAATCGAGGCAATGTCTGGTGCATCATTTGTTGTTTGTGCGGGGTTCACTCTCGAATGATATGTTGTGATTTCGACTTCTCGATTTGGTAGCCATTGATCGATTGTCGAGGATTCAACGGATTCGATGAACATTGGGAGTTGAACTGTCGTTGCGTTGAGCCGGACACCTGCATTTGATGATTCAATAGCAATAGGAATGCCGATCATCTCATAATTTCCGCCTTGATATGATGCGATTTTGGCATCTTCGAGAATTTGGTGGGATAATGATAATGCGAAAGTAGAGTGTTGATGATAGTGGAAAAATCGATTAATTTTGATTGTACCTTCAGCATTTGACTCGATGCGCATTTCGCATGTTTGCGTTTGAGCATTTGTACTTTCAATGTAGATTTGAGTTATTGTATTAGGACAATGTTGTTGTATTGGAATGTAAAATGAATTTCTCCCCGCTGTGACATCGACTTGGTTTGTGGAAACGGTGAGGATTGAATTTGAAGAGAAATTTGTCGTCACATGAACAAATCCATACTGATTGTGAGTATTGGGTAATGCACTTAACGGTAGAATGTAAGAAAGCGAAATATTGGACTGTGCAGACACTGGGATATCATCTGTGGCCGAAACCGGTGAAGTTTGCCCGTCGAGGAAAAACGAAGTCGAAAGTCCAAGACTCGATGGAATAGAATCAGGTGGCCAAGAGAAAAGATGTTCAGAGGTTTTGTCAAATTCAATTGAAATATTTGTGGGGAAAAGAACACAGGTTGGGGTAATGACTGCCCTTTCGAATGCTTGATTTTGTTCAAATTTCAAACGAAGAGTCAACACTGTTCTCGCAATGCTTGAGGAATAATTATACTGACGCTCCCCATTTTTATCTTGGTTATTCCACCAAGATGAATTGAACATTTCATCATCTGTCCACGATGCATTCCACCCGTAGGTGACAAGATTTAGATGTGAAAATGGACAAACAGAAAACTCATTGACTCGCAATTCTTGTTGTTGCAATGATACAAATCCATCGTTCGAAAAGGTTCCCGAAAGTTGTGATAATTCTGCGGATTGTATGAAATGTTGAGGCCCTAGATGCAAACTGTGAATGGTTGGAGTGAGGTACTCATCTTCAGATTCAAAATGTATCTGGACCTGAACTGATGGATACTCCACTGGGTCAATGAGAACCGGAAGAGGCAATTTTCGTCCTACGTAATCTGGAATCTGTTGTCCTTGATGGTCGAGAAGTGTGACTGAGATATCCGTTCCTGTTGGGATGTCATACCAGCCATCGAGGAGACCATAGCCATAATGTTGATCTGGCGAAATAGATGTTGAAGTCCATTGGCCAGTTTGCTGAAATACTTCAACCTCAAAATCAATGTCATCAATATACCATCCATCGTACTCAAGATATTGGTCGGAGAAAAACGAAAACCTTGCTCGTATGTGTTGACCTGAAATATTGTTCATTTCGAATGATTTTGGAATAAATTGTTGTGGTCGATTCTGAATGCAATTGCCTCCTTGGACATTAGAACCATCGATGATACCGAGCATGTAATGAGGTGAATAGGGATTCACAGTAGAAATTTGGTCATGGAAATCCGGTACTGAATCCGGAATGTACCACCATGATGCCCCATCATCTGTTGAAATCGACACCGTTCCACCATCCCAATTCGCCTCAGCGCACATCCACGAATTGAATTGCAGTCGTGCTGAAGCATTGTCCGGAACTACAAATTCTGGACTGATAAGATGGGTGTAGAGATTATTTGTGTATCGAGTAACGAGATTGATTGCAGCTCCATTTGAACCAGAAGAAAAGGCACCGGGGCCGTATCCAGATGTATTTGCCGTAAGGCCAATCTCCCAACCAGTTTTGCCATTTGATAGAATTGACCAGCCTGCAGGTGCAACAACCGGGTTTTCGAAAGAGAATTGACGTGATGTTGGTCCGTTGTTTCCCAGTGAATTTGTCCATTGCCATTCGTTGATAAGTGTGGTCGAGGTGTTTTTCCAGCCACTTGGGTCTCCAATCGTTTGACTAGGCTGGCTCGAGAAGTTACTAATAACTCTTCGAACTGGAGATGGTGAGTTTCTACCTGCCCAAATGGCAACATCATCAATGACCATGCCTTCCCAATCTTCTGAAAACGAACCCCCAAAATTCTTCACAGCATCTGTATTGACTTGGAAGGAGAATAGGATTTGGCTGGCGTTCTGGTGGCTGGACAAATTTGTTGGTAAGGCATATCGAACCGGAATCCAGCCGTAGGATTCCATTCTATACGTCACACCTTGGTGAGCAAAACCCCATCCCGGTAGACCCGGTATCGGAGAGATGACTTGCCAATTCGAACCATTATCTACACTGTACCATGTCGACAACTCATCGCTTGATGCTCCTTCAATATCCCAATTTGCCCAAAATTCAAATTCGAGTTGCCCGGATAATCCTGAAAGGTCTGCTTCAAGATACATGATTCCGTACGCATTTGGTGCATAATCCCCCGATAAATTTCCGTGAATCCATGCACCTCTTGCATCACCTTCGTTTTCCAATGAAATATTGTCGATGAACCAACCGCCTCGTTGATCAGTTTGTGTTGAGGTTTCAATACAAAATCGCAATTGAAAATCGGTCGATGTGGCTACAAGGACATCGTCGAGGAGGATTGAATGCCGAAGCCATTGATTTGATTCCCCTGAATTTGCTGTCTGCGGCGCGTAAACAAGTCCTGTTGTTGAATTTTGATACCCCTCTTGTGGTGAGACGACTTGCCATGTTGATACGTTTCGAAATTCTATCCAGGCCGCATCAGAATCGAGAAGAGACGTCCATGAATCAAATGAAAATGAATAATTTCGAAACATGTTTGGTGTTGATAGCGTTGGAGATTGAATGCATGTGTACATGGATGACGACAGATTTCCAGAAGAGGTCGTTGAGAGAGAATACATACCATCCGTTCCTTGTGAAGGATGCGCCATATCGGTCGACAATGTGTTGTTTGCAAGATCGACAACTTCCCAAATCGTGTGATTCTGTCCTATGGAAAACCAGCCTTCCGGCTGCAACGTCAAGGATTCGAAATCTGTTGATTCGCCTCGAATTTCTTGTACTGCTAACCTCAATTCCCCAGTTGAATTCGAAACTTCAACATCGTTAAATGTTCCATTCCACGAAGTATTTGCTGCTAAACCAAATGTTGTCGTATCCATTGAGTAAAGTTCGGGAATTGGTTCGACATTCATTGTACCGTTCATAAACGTGTGATTCGCAGGTATGGTGATAAGAGTTGAATCGAGCACATCGACTGAAGATGTCGTCGTGTTTGTGTTGTATGTGGCAGAGGTTTGGTGTGGTGAGGTCTTTTCATTTGAGAATGAAATGAGTGCATTCGAATACACAGAAAGACACATGAGAAGAACCAAGAAGAGAGCATTCAATCTCAAGGATTTTGAAGGATTTTTGTGGCTGCATGTCCTCAATATGCCCCCTCCTCGAGTATGGAGACGAGGTCTTCCATTTCAATGACTGTGTTTAGCGCATCGAATTCCCGTTGATTCAATCCCGAGAATTCAAATCCTGTGGTGAGCAGCGTTTATCATGGCGTCGAAACGTTTCCTGACAGACGAACAGGCGCACGAAATTGAAGAACAATTATTTTCAACAAACCGCCTTCAATCCGACAGAAAACTACCAGTACCTCTTCCTCGACCTGATTTTTGGCAAATGATTCGAAAGCTGCTGGCTGACCTCGACCTCGAGATTCAAGAATTGCTACGTAAAGGAAGTCGAGATATGCGATTGCAGAACCGTCAGAGAAAACAATCCAATATTCGACGCATTGCTTCAGACCTCGCCCGTCGAAGAATGGTTGCAATGATGCAATATGTTGCGTCGCAATCCATTCGAAGCACTGATCTTCGAGAAGATGTACATGCCCTACCACCTATGGATTGGCAACGACATGACCCTGCGGAAAAGGCCTTTTTTCTGGCGATTCAAAACGAAATTGATAGATTCAAGAAAGAAATTGACTGGTTAAGCATTCAACAAGGTATTGAGGGTGAGATTTTTTCGGATGAGCAACCATCTCCTGTCGCCCGTGGCACCATGCAATTGGATGCATATATGGAGCAAGGTAAGCAGTTAACAAATCAACCACCACCAGTCCTTGCTTTTGAAGATCATGAGCCTGAAATTATCGAATTTGATGTTGATGAAGAAGACAGAATTTTGCAAGAGCCTGAATGGCCAGAATTCAATGAGTATGATATTGAAGAGTCTCAGCAAAGAACTGATACAAGTACAATGCCTCAAACAAGTCAGATAGCACCTGAACTCGCTCCTTCGGCTTCTTCAAAAGGTATTCCTGAATCTATACAAGAACCTGTGGTTGAATCACAGGAAGACGATGTTGTACGAATTCGAATTCTTGAATCAAGCGATGAACCAATTATGGACGAAAAGGGTAACGAAATCGAATTGCATGTTGGCGATGTTCACATGCTCGATGGTGATACAGCTCAGTGGCTTATTGACACAGGCCTTGCCGAAAACGCCCAACTTTGATTGGAGCAATGTGAATTCAATTTGCACTTCGCATTGAGATTTCAATGCTCACTGTGTCAGGGATTGGAACTCGGGCAATACGTCGGAGTGCTGCTTCATCTTTATTCGATGTGAGGTCCATTTCCAAGAGTCGCTTATGAACTCGCATTTCCCAATGGTCATAGGTTTCGCTACCTTCACCATCAGGAGCTTTTCGTACGGGGACGACGAGTCGACGTGTTGGGAGAGGGATAGGTCCACGGAGTTTGATACCGTCTGCATCGCAAATCATTTTGATTTGACTTGCGACAAGGTCGATATCGCTGTGATTCTCACCAGTGAGTTTGATGACGGTCACAGCTGCCATGTGATTTTCCCTTCCTCTTCACGTTAACTTGTTGTGTGATTGAATCACTTCTTTTCGATCTTCAAACAAACGCCAGCGGCGACGGTCTTACCCATATCTCGAATTGCGAATCGAGAAAGTTCTGGGAAGGTATCCATCTGTTCAATAGCCATTGGCTTTGTTGGTTGGAATCGAATCAAACAAGCGTCACCTGTCTTGAGGAATGATGGGTTTGGCTCTTTACCTGCTTTGCTGGTCTTTTCAAGGAGTTCCATGAATTTCACAGCGACTTGAGCAGTGTGTGCGTGGAATACAGGAGTGTATCCGACGGAAACAACCTTTGGAATGTCCATAAGTTGAATTTGTCCAACGAAGCATTCGTCGTGTCGTACGAATGTTGGTGCGTTGTCAGCGTATCCTGCAACGTCACCACGTCGGATGTCAGTTGTAGCGAGGCCACGAACGTTGAATCCGACGTTGTCGCCTGGACCTGCACTTGGCACGATGGTGTGGTGCATTTCGATAGACTTCACTTCAGCAGACTTTTGGGACGGGTTGAACACAACAGTCTTACCTGTGTTGAGTGTACCTGTTTCAATTTTACCGACTGGAACGGTACCGATACCGCCAATCTTGTAAACATCTTGAATTGGTAGTCGAAGTGGCTTGTCAACTGGCTTGTTTGGTTCTGCCATTGCATCGATTGCTTCGAACAATGTTGGTCCGTTGTACCATGGGCACTTGTCGGACTTGTTGAACACATTGTCGCCGTTGAGAGATGATGCAGGGATCATTGGAACATCGTCTGGTTTGAAGCCAGCTCGCTTGAGGAGTTGAGAAACCTCATCGCATGCAGATTTGTACTTGTCTTCGCTCCAGTCAACACCAGAAATATCCATCTTGTTGACGTGGACGATAAGTCCGCTGACACCGAGAACTTTTGCGAGGAAAGCGTGTTCTCGAGTTTGAGCGTTTACACCGTCGTTTGCTGCACAGAGAAGAACCGCTGTGTCAGCTTGGGATGCACCGGTAATCATGTTCTTCACGAAGTCTCGGTGACCTGGTGCATCGATAATTGTCCAGTACCACTTTGGTGTAAAGAACTCTTTGTGTGCTACGTCGATTGTAATTCCACGCTCACGTTCTTCCTTTAGACCGTCCATAACGTATGCAAGTCCGAAACCAGCTTTACCTGATTCTGCTGCAAGTTTTTCGTTCTTTTCGATAACGTGTGCTTCGATGTGGCCTGAATCGAGGAGAAGTCGACCGACTGTGGTTGACTTACCGTGATCAACGTGACCAATAAACACAATATTACGATGTGGCTTACTCTTGTCTTCCCATTCTGATGGCATAATAATCGCTCCTTAGCAAACCATCCGAAATACAACCCCTATTTGAATACCGCGATTGAGGAAATGGGGTTTCTTGGGCTAAAATTGAGGTTCTACTCGTCGCTTTTGACCAACCCATCCTCTGAGATTCGGTACAATCGAAGCGTGCTCGTGCTTCCTGTAATGGCTTTGGGGCTGCCTGATATTGCAATGACTTTGTCACCTGCACGCAGGCGGCCATCTGAGAAAAGTGATTCAATTGCTTTTTTCATAGTTGCAGAGCCACGTTCATCTTCTTCAACTTGAACTGTGTCGACACCCGAGAGCATACAAGTTCTTCTCAAGGCACGAATTCGGTTGCTGACTGCAGTGACAGGCACCTCTGGACGATATCCTGCAACGAGTCGAGGTGCATTGCCGTGTTCGGTTGCAACGACAATGCGTGAAGCACCTGAGATTTCCGCAAGCAATACTCCAGCGTGTGCAATCGCTCTTGTACTTCGGAATCGAGCGAGTGCGGTTGGTCGATTACCTGTGGTTGCGAAAGATTGTTCGGTGGAGGTTGCAATTCGAGCCATCGTCTCCACGGCAAGTTCAGGATATGAGCCTACAGCCGTCTCTCCGGAGAGCATCACACATGAGGCCCCTTGACGAATTGCTGAAGATACATCGGTTACTTCGGCACGAGTCGGCCGGGGATTTTGAGTCATCGTTTCGAGCATTTGAGTTGCAACAATGGAAACCATCCCTCGCTCAATAGCCTTCGATATGATGAGTTCTTGGGCGATAGGGACATCCTCAAGTGGAATTTCAACACCCAAATCACCACGAGCAACCATGACAGCTTGGCAATGATCAAGGATTTCATCGAGATTCTCGAGGGCAAGTGGGTGTTCTATTTTTGCGATAATGGGTGTGTGAAGACCCGATGCTGCAATGAATTCTTTCACGGGAACAACATCATTTGCAGTTCGCACATAACTCACTGCCACATAATCAGCTTCGCAACGGAGAGCATGTTCTAGGGCCTTTTCATCCTTGGGACCGAAAGCAGGCACGTTCAGTAAAGTACCCGGAAAATTCAAACCTTTTCCAGAACTCACTTCTCCTCCGTTCTTCACAATGCATGAAATGACCTTATCATCGACCGCTTCAACAATAATTTCGACGAGTCCATCTGCGATAAGAATCGAAGCTCCCGGCTTAATTTGGCTCTCAATCCCATCGATTTCGACAGGAAGTATTCCATCATAATCACCTGCACGTTTTGATTGACCGATGTGTAGGCTAACGTTTGTACCGTTCTCGAGATGAACTGGCTGGTCGATCATTCCCAAACGAATCTTTGGACCAGGGAGGTCTGCCAAAATGCATGTTGGCCGACCTAATTCGCTTTCAAGGGAGCGAATCGTTGTGTAGAGTTCTGTTTTGTCATCTGGTTCACCGTGAGAATAATTGAGTCGAAAAACATCTGCACCTGCTTGAAGAAGGTTGAGGATTTTCTCTTTTGAGGATGATGCGGGACCAAGAGTTGAAACAATTCGAGTTTTCTTCACGATATTCACCAGTCTTACTTGTAATAGAGACGAATGACAAAAGATTCTACAGCCAAATCGTTGATCTTATCGTTTTGAAGAGTAATCGTCCATTCACCATCTCCGTAGGTTGAGTCTGATTCAGTAAAGAGGTAAGATGAAAGCGTAAGGTGGATGCAATCGTTTGTGTCTTCATCACAATCACCATCAGTTCTCTGGTCAACACTTGTCTCGGTGGTGTTTGCCGCTTCATCATCCTCTTCATTGTACGCGTAAATGTCTAACTTTGCTCTACAATTATTGGTTCCAAGAACATCGGTACAATCGTTATCTTGTTGAGGGTATGTGAGTTCGGCAACCGCTTTTCGAATCGTGTTACCTCTGTCCTTGTCGTACACGATTTTCACATCAAAATCTTCCTCAACAGTATTGCCTGAGTTGTTGCCAGCCATTTCGAAATCGAGCCAATAGCCAGCATAGGACACATAGACTCGAATCGTATCTGTATCGACAAATCCAACGTCGTTTGTCACCGTTAGAGCGATTTCATATTCGCCTGGTTCAACATTCTCCCATTGAATTGTCTCGCCTGACAAGTCGGCATCGTTCTCGCTATCTCCGTCGGAGTCGGCATCATCATCGAGGTCCAGGTCCCAGTGCCACGAAGTAATGTATTGGGACGGGTCACCAGAGTTTGAATCTGAACCATCGAGTTCAATGTTGATTGTTGCATCGATTGAACGGTCTGACATTTCTTTGTCCCGTTCACAGATCCAAACGACAATGTGTGTATTTTCACTGATTGCCTCATCTTCGCAGTCTTCTGCATCACTGTATTGTGCGATGTTCGCAACCGGAGGTTCGGCCCCAGCCTCACCAATGGTGATCGATTTTGATGTTTCTTGAGATCTTGAACCATCGGAAATCGTCAATGTGACTTCAAACGTTCCTGCACTCTGAAATGTCCACTCTGCTGTTCGCCCTGTTTCATCGATGGAGTCATCAGCATCAAAGTCCCACCTGTATGTTAGGGATCCGTCGGATGGTGTAGAACTTGACGCATCAAAATACACGAGGTCGCCGACTCGGATATTTGAGTTCGGTGAGAATTTAATGACTGGAAATAATTCCTCTTGAGTATTATCATCTTCACCGGAAAAAAGGCAACCCGATAGCGAACTCATAGCGAGAAGAAATACAAGCAACACAGTGGACGAACTTCGCATTATAGTGATGGTCGTAGGGACTTCATCAAAATACCTTTTGTTGAGTGTATCTAAAACGAGAAGAGGGAGGACTGCCGGCTCCCTTGCATGAGGTCTTTAGCAGTCCATCCAAATGCTTCAGTGATTCGACCTAGGGCCGTAGCAAGTCGTTCTGCGTAGTATGTACCGTCGTAAGAAAGGGATTCTTCCTCATCCCACCAGGGTTTCACAGTGACTGGGCTTTTCGAACCGTCCTCGACGATAAACGATACTTTCATTCCGGAAGTGAATCCAAGGCCTCGCTCAATCATTTGCCTTGCAACTCGTACTTGGGCCATGCTGTCGGGGTTCGCATATTCTGCTGCAAAATCGACATCTCTCAAGCTTGTCACAGGCGTCTTGAGCACCTTGCCTTTGCACGATTTCGATAAAACGAGTTGGGCCACATCAACTTGATTCCTCTTGAGAGCGTGAACCTGCTCGATGGCAAACGCTACCAACTCATCGCGCTGGTCCTTGAGGACAAATTGAAATAATGTATTCATCGAGTCGATAAGAAATTGGAATGAGTCTGTTCGTTGAGTTTCATACCCTCTGACCAACATCTCCTCATTTGGCCAAATAACTTGCCCGAGGTAGCGTTTCTTCGCACCATGGCTAAAAAAGACGGACAGCCCTTTTTCAAATTCTAAAACCGCTGAATCTTTTGAAAAACGTTGGGCCAATTGTGTTCCAAATTCAAACATCGTCGATGTATGCAGGTTCAAATCGACGCTCTCGGCATCATTTGATGAAAAATATGCAACTCCTTGGAGTTCGGGCACCTGAACAAAAATAGAGTCTGTATCAGAATAGACCACGCTGAGTCCTTCCTGTTCAAGTGAGGTGATGACACCTTTGATATTCTGACGTGCCCATGCGGTGATAGATGAACCCAAATCTCGGTGCGTGAAGCGATAAAAACCACTTGCAAAGACTCCGTAAAACGAGTTCATGAGAATCTTGACAGCATATTGCATGGCGTCGTGAAAACCAACTGCTGCGGCGTCATCTTGCTGTTTTGCGATGCCTAGGGCTCGTTTATGTTCATCTCTTTTTTCCATCAACCCTTCGAGGAGAAAGGGGACGAGGCCTTTCTTTTCCTCTGATGTCATGAACATCGCTCCTGTGGGTGCTTTGTGATGAGGCGGAGGCGAAGGTTCCGATGGTTCTATCCTCGTCGTGTAACAAATATTTTTTCCAATCATAATCGAAGGATACATGCTCTTGAAATCTAGAACGGCCACCCATGGATACAGACCTGCGTCCACGTCATGAACATAGCCCCCGGTGATTTGACCTTCTTTTGGTTCAGCCGAACCTGTTCGCGGTACTGCAACCATCTTTTTGTCTGCCAGACGAATGACCAATGAATCGATCAGTTGACTTGTGCTTCCATTTGTTGCCGTATCCATAACCACTCGGGCAACAGATGCAACTGCTTCCGTCCTTCGTACAGCCTGAATTTCGTTTAAAATATCGAGAGGGAGTTCAGCATCTCGCACACAGTACTCGATGACCTCTTCCCGCCGATTTGCCCATTCCTCATCCATGTTTGAGGCATCAATATCCATTTTGTGTTTTCCTTCTTGTTCTGGAAAGAGAAGTTGGGCAACAAAGGAAAGTGTTTCTCTTTTTGGACGGAGTGCTTGCCTTGCTTGCCACCATGCATCCATAAAAATTCGGCCACAGACCGTCCATGACCGATTTGAGAGTCGTTGTGGAATGAGACCGTCTCGGTTTCTGCTTGCTTCTTGTTCGGTTTGAGCACATCGACCCCAACCAAAAAATTCTGATTGGCGTTGCCATTCTCCTCTCTTAGAATGACGCATCATTCGTTCCTTAATTCTAGGAAGGTCGAAATTATCAATGTTGTATCCAGTGATAATATCCGGGTCATGTTCGTGTATGTATGAAGTCATACTCGCCAAGATTTCTGTCTCTTGACCTACGAACACCTTGTGCGTTCGCCTTGAGCCATCATTTGCCTCTATCCAAGCCGCACCACATAAAATCGAATTGTTTTCGATGCTTGTTTCCAAGTCAAATGAACAAATGGTGAAGGGAACGGGAAATGGTTCACAGGTCGTTATTTGTTCAATGCCTATTTCATAGGCAACGTCAACTCTGAACTCATGCTCGAGAATTGGCTCTGCTTGTATTTCAACATGCATGGCAAGGTCAAGGTCGAGAAAGAGCCGATTCACGAAGGGTATATCGGCTGAGTACAAGGTGAAGTTCATCGATTCCAATTTTTTCCGAAGTGACGGTACGTGAAATGGCTGTGTTGCCCTAACCGTCCAAACAGGTCTTTGTCCAAAATGTGTCCACTTCATCACCGGACCAGTGACTTCCTCAACATGTTCGAGGACATTGACGGCGTCGATCAGTTGCTGATGTTCCGGAGTTATTTCGTCGATTGAGTCAATGTGGACCGAGGAAAATTCGAATGTTGGGCATAATCCAGATACGCTCACAACAACCGATTTTCCTTCGCTTGAACGGCCAAATAGATCGATGATTGTTGAGGAATCGTCTCCCTCGCCAACCGCTCGATAACGACCTGTAAGAATTCCAATCTTTGTTGACGACATGCTCAAATGAAGGCATGCACCCATTGTCTTAGAACTCACCGATATGCTTTCATGAAGTTGAGAAAGTGGAATTTTTCTCAATACTTTGACCCGAAATCATTGAAAGCCGAACCTTTATGGGAAAATCGAGGAGGTTTTTGGTGACTGATGAAATTGATTGGGATTCTCTCACTTTTTCGATGACTCCGACCGAGTTCATGTACATCACATCGATCGATGCAGATGAAGCATGGAAACCTGGCCAAATTATCCCATATGGTCCAATCCAGATGTCACCTGCAGCAGGTGTTTTGAATTACGGCCAAGGCCTTTTCGAAGGCATGAAGGTTTTTCGAACATCAAAGGACAGAATTGTCTTTTTTCGCCCAGAAGAAAACGCTCGCAGGATGCAAAGAGGAGCGGACAGACTGAAAATTCCCCCAGTCCCAGAATCCATCTTTATCGACGCTGTTGAACAAGTCGTTGCTGCAAACAAAAAATTCATTCCACCAGTTGGCCGAGGTGCATTGTACATCCGCCCATTGTTAATGGGGAGCGGTCCAATTCTAGGCGTCGCACCAGCACCCTCATACACATTCTTGGTGTATGTTACGCCAGTCGGACCATATTTCAAAGGCGGCGTTCAAGCAATTGACCTCCTCATTTCAGAAAACCACCACAGAGCTGCACCAGGAGGATCTGGAGGCGTGAAAGCAATCGGAAACTATGCCCCGGGTATGAAACCAAGTAAAGAAGCGAAGGCTCAAGGCTACGCTGAAATCATTTACCTCGACGCAGAAACGCACACCTACATCGAAGAAGTCGGGGCCGCGAACTACTTCTGTGTTAAAGACGATGTCCTATACACGCCTGAACTCACAGGCACAATTCTTCCGGGCATCACACGTGATTCAACAATTCAGTTGGCACGGTCGCTTGGTTACACTGTGAATGAAACAAAAGTTCGTGCAGATTTTGCAATGAATGCAGATGAAGCATTTTGCTGCGGAACAGCTGCAGTGATTTCACCCATCGGCTCGATCACACATGGAGAGGTCAAATCGGTCTATGGTGACGGAACTCCAGGGCCTGTAACCCAATTGCTGTACAACCGCCTAACCGATATTCAAAAAGAGAACGGCGAAGATATTTTTTCATGGCTTCATGAACTCCCAGAAAATATTTGATTTGAAACATAATGAGGGGCAAAGATGCCAGAATATCTCTGGGCAATCATTCTCGGTTGTTATGTTGTTGCCATTCTTTATGCAACAAAAATCCCCTACAACATGATGGTTGGAAAAGGTGTAGAACATATTCGTGCAGTGTATTATAATCGAAAAATCGTCCACGTCTTTGCCGGTGGAATCATCTCCCTTGCCATTCCATATGTCTTCACTTCGCCCGTGTATCCATTTTTCTGCGGCCTAGCGTTCACCATGTTGATCGGAAGTTTTCACTGGTTTGGTGCACGGTTGACATGGTTTCAAACCGAAGAAAATCAGAACGATGTCAAATTTGCTTTGATGTGGTTTCTATCCATCTCAATCTTATGGCAACTCTTCGATGACCCTTGGTTAGCAATCATGCCATCTTTGTTCATGGCCTTTGGTGATGGAATCACCGGCGTTGTACGAAACAGAGTTGTTCGCCATCGCTCAAAACACCCGATTGGTAATGTCTTCATGTTCGTCGTTAGTGCCCCGCTTGGCTATCTTTGTGGTCTCATGGCAGATGGAGCATTTGAGTGGTGGGGCGTCATCGCTGCCCTCATTGCTACACTGGTTGAACGCTATGAGTTTGGTCCAATCGATGACAATATCCTCATTACGCTCGCTTCGTCATGCATCCTTTTTATCGCAGTTGCACTATGACAGGCATCAATATCGTCATATCGTCCCATAACGAATAAAAACCGTTTTCTTGAGGGAAGGACATGACTAGTGTTGTATCCATGCTTGAAGACATGATTGCTACTTTAAATGAAACAATGAAAGATGCCGCAAAATCGGACAAAGGAAACAAAACTGCGGGTACAAGAGTTCGAAAAGTTATGCAAGACATCAAGCGATCAGCACAAGATGTACGTATTCAAATCCAAGAAAATCGAACAGAATAATCCTCAATGATATGAGAATGACTTTGGAGCGAATTCCGTAGTCCTCCTCATGTTTCACCCGCTTCGTGGGATAAAAGTTCTCGATTTGTCACGAATTCTCGCAGGCCCGTATTGCGGCCAGCAATTGGCTGATTTGGGAGCAGATGTCCTGAAAATCGAAGCCCCGTGGGGTGATGATACAAGGAAATGGGGCCCTCCATTTACAACTGGTTTTGATGGCTCTGAGGTTGCTGCATACTTCTTGTCCTGCAACAAAGGTAAGGAGATCACAACCGCACATCTCACCGATGATTGGGACAAAATACAACAACACATCGAAGAAAGCGACGTGATTCTTGAGAATTTCAAACCTGGAACCTTAGAAAAACACATTGGTACTTGGCCAAAACAGGCGATTGTTTGCCGAATCACCGGCTATGGTCAAAACGGTCCAAGAATGCATCAACCAGCTTACGACCTCACAATGCAAGCAAGGTCAGGCATTATGTCAATGACTGGTGAACAGGGCCGGCCTCCCGTCAAGATTGGTGTTGCATGGATTGATGTGATGACGGGAATGACGGCAACATCGGCGATACTGGCTGCTCTTTTGGAACGGGAAAGGTCTGGTAAAGGTTCGATTCTTGACATATCTTTGTGGGATGTGGCCCTTGCATCGATGGTCAATCAAGCGCATAATGTCTTCAGCGGCATAGAGCCTATCCCAATGGGCTCTTCACACCCAAATCTCGTTCCATACAAGGTTTTTGAAGCGAAAGATGGATGGTTTGCTTTAGGAATTGGCTCGGACGAACAGTGGAACACATTGTGCGATCGAGTCGAATTATCTTCAAATCCAACGTATGCAACCAACAAAGGAAGAATATTTCATCGGAACGATGTCGAGCAATTGGTACAAGACGCTCTCGCCAAGTACACGCGCGCTGAATTGGAACATTTGCTCGCAGGTCTCCCTTGTGCCCCTGTCAATACTTTGAAGGAGGCACTAACAGATGATCATTCAACCACAAGACAAGTGACGGAAACAGTCCAAGGTGTTCAAACATTGAGTTCCGTGTTTCGACATTGCTTGGTTCAAAATGAAAAGAGCGATGTTTGACCAGAGGAACGTAACCTTCCTCCCTCTTCGAGTTTCTCAAATGCCTGGTCCATTCGGCGTTGACTAAACTCACGCTCAACTTGTAAAAATTGCACGAGGCCTTCACGGTTCACCTCTTTCAATTGCAGGTCTTGCGAGTCAACTTCATTGTTCGGATGATTGAGGAAGATGTCTCGAATCTCAGTGATATTTTCTGGAATGTCATGACCTTTCAATTCACAAATCGCTTCCATCGTTTTGTGTTCACGAATAAGTTTGAGGCCGGTCTTCGGGCCAATACCTTTCAAACCGGGATGAAAATCAGTCCCAATCATTATGCCAAGGTCGACGAGTTGTTCTCTAGAAATCGACAACGCTTCAAGCATGGTTTCGAGATGTATTTCTTGAGCATGAATGATTCTGCCGTGTGATTTTGAACCATCGTTCATGAGATTTCGTACCAGAAGTGGAGATCCATACAGGAGGGCGTCCCAATCTTGTGTTGCTACGACATCAAGTTGACCTTTCATCGCCATAACGGCTGCTTGTGCCTCTCCCTCTGCTGCAGCGTCAACCCAAGGCACGCCGAGTAGATCGAGCAGGGTTTTGGTCTCTTCAACCATTTCAGGACTGTAATGCATAATTCGTTGAGCCATCTTTTGTGCCAATTTGAAGTCGCCCTTTGCAAGAGCCTCCTTGTGAATTTCTTCAGCTTCGACCCTCCTTTGTCTTCGTTGTTCTATTTCATCTGCTTTCAACGCAGGTGAAGGGCCGTCGAAGACATAAACTGGATGAATTCTATGAGATAGAAGCACTGAAGTTCTGTGAAGAAAACCCATGAGGTGTGCAACGATACGGCCATCGGTTGTTCTCAAAGCACCACCATCACCTGTTGGTGAACGGTCTCGCATCGTGGTAAGAAATTGGAAGGCTGTGAGAAAGGCATCAATCCCAACTTTTTTTCCGGATAATGCAGTGAGTGATGTCTGC
The DNA here is from genome assembly GCA_964613395.1 of uncultured Candidatus Poseidoniales archaeon. GTDB lineage: Archaea > Thermoplasmatota > Poseidoniia > Poseidoniales > Poseidoniaceae > Poseidonia. The sequence goes on from CAZTGO010000006.1 coordinate 44,813, forward strand.
TGTGGATTTGCGAGGTCTCGAAGATTACAGCCCATAACTGATAGCATATGACCACACTATGTATGTGTTGGCATACGCCATCATCAAGAAGTTGAACCCGAACCAATAGACATGAGCGAGTTCATGGTCTCAATTCGAGGTTGGCACCTTGCTCTTGCTCGGGCTGAACTCCAAGCTCTTCTACCAAATATGACCGTCAAGGATACTCAAGCGAGCCGATGGTTCGTTGTTCAAGGCCCGATGAACCATGAAGAACTCCTCCAGGCATTGCTGCCTGCAGCGAATGTTGAGTGTGTCTTTTCCCATGCTCAACTTTTGCAATGGGATGGCTCTTATGAGCAACTTCTTAATGTCATGAAACCATCGATTCTTGGAAAAACATCCGTTCAAGTCGCCACGCATACGTGGAAACATGGTAAGAAAATTGAAGGCTGCTCAATCTCAACCCTCTCAAAAATGGTCGGTGGAATCTTGGTTGAACAAGGTTGTTTGATTGACCTTGAAAACGCTCAGCACATCTATGGTATATGTTCAGATGCGACATCTAGCACACTGGTTGTGGGATGGTTTGTCGGGTCTACACCTCAGGCATTCGGCGCTGAACGTCGTCAGGCAACAGAACGCCCTTTTTTCAAACCAGTATCGCTTGATCCACGCCTTGCCCGAACAGCGATGAACATTGCTTGTGGACCTGTCTCAGAACACTATGTCCTCGACCCGATGACTGGAACCGGTGGATTTGTCATTGAAGCATCCCTCTCCGGACGGAATGGGATAGGACTTGACCACAATTCGGCCATGGTCGAAGGTGCCACACAGAACCTTCGGTGGGCTCAAGAGGGCAACGATTCATCGACATGTGAAATCTTACGAGGAGATGCGACGGACCTCGCTACATACCTACCATCCAAGTATCATGGTCAAATTTGCGGAATCGTTCTTGACCCCCCATACGGAAGAAATTCTCAGGGTTCGTTTCAACCACTAGAATTGTTAGAAAAAACACTCGAATCAGCACGAGGAGTCCTCGCACATATGGCGGGAATGGTTCTCATTCTCCCAATTCATCCGTTTCCAACGTTCATGGAATCAAATTTTCCTCGCAATGAAATTATGCCACTCCATGGATCGTTTTCAGATTTCGAAACAATGCTTTCCTCAAAAGGTTGGACAATTGAGAATCTATTTTGCGAACGGGTTCACAAAAGTCTTACTCGACTTGTCGTTCATGCAAAATTTGTTCTTCCAAATTAAGAAGCGAACTTGTAATTTCTTGGGTAGGAGCATCAAATTTCTCTTTGTGAGGGCAACCTTCGTCTAAAATGGCTTCATCATGTTCATTTAGCACATAAGGGTAGGTTTGGCATCCCTTTGGTCGAATTTCATAGACAGAGCACATCCCCTCAGCAAATGGATCTGGACTTGATGTGAGAAGAAAAACGCAAGCCTTCGTCGAGGTATCGTTGAGAAGCATCCGAATTCCATCGGATTCCCAAGAAAAGTCATCCACATTGAGCCCGGTCCTCCTCGACAAGCGAGCTGCTTCCGTCTGTGTGATGGGCATGGTCGTCTCTCTGCAACAAGCCGAACATTTCATAGGAATGCACGGTAATTTCTTGCCCATGAACAAGGCAAACCATCCGCCTTATTCAAGAAGGGGGGATGATTCGGGTGGTTTACGGGCGATTAGGGTAGTCTGGATATCCTTCCGGCCTTCGGAGCCGGAGACGGGGGTTCGAATCCTCCATCGCCCGCCAGCAATCACATGCTACTTCTGTAGTGAAGCACTTCTTCTACTCCCCACTGAAGACGCCCCACACATCGAAGACCGTGTGATTCGAGAACACTTGAATCGATGTTCGACAAATGTGGTTCAGAATGCATAACTTCTGATTGAACAAGAAAGAACTCATCAACAAAGCCGTGCTTCAAAAATTCCTGAATGGTTGTCGGACCACCCTCGACAAGAAGACGCTGGATGTTCTGGTCTGCGAGCATGTGGAGTAATGATTCGAGCGAAGTAAAGGAGGTGGTGAGGTGCAAAAAATCCCCTTGTTGCTGAGTGAATTTTGCATTTGGCGGGCACTTTCCATTCGGGTCAATCACGATGCGGAGAGGTTGGTTTTTGACATTGATACCACGTACCGTTAGTTGTGGGTCGTCACGAAGAACGGTGTTCGCTCCCACAAGTATCGCATCGACATCGGCACGTAGTTCGTGCACGTGCCTGAGGCACTCTTCGGAAGTAAATCGCTTCGATGTTCCGGACCTGTCATCGACTGAGCCTTCGAGATTTTGTGCTAATTTGACCGTGACGAGGGGTCGGCGATGCTCACACCAATGCATGAATGGTAACATCTGTTCATGGGCTTCCTGCTTGCACAATCCGTTTCGAACACGTATCCCTGCGTCGATGAGTGCTTGACTTCCTTGTCCACGAACGGTGGGGTTAGGGTCTTCATGGGCAATGACGACTTCCTTGATGCCAGCCCACATCAAAGCCTCGGTACATGGCGGAGTTCTTCCGAAATGATTGCATGGTTCAAGGGTGACATAGGCTGTAGAACCATTCGGTGAAATCCCTCGCTCCTCTGCGTCGTGAATCGCCATCTGTTCAGCATGTAGCCCACCGAGGTGATCATGCCAACCCTCCGCGATGATGTTGCCATCTTTGACAAGGACACACCCTACAAGTGGATTTGGACTCACTTTTGTTCGTCCTCGTTCGGCAATTTCGAGCGCTCGGGTCATGAAGGATGTTTCATCCTCAGACCATTCGCTCATGGCGGTTGCGTCAACCCCCTCCTTGAAGATATGTTGCATGCTGCCCTCAACAGAATATTCAAGCATCAATACGCCTACGATGCTGGTATGGGTTTATTCCACTGCATCGTCAATCCAGCGAGTAGGGATTACCAGTGTGGTAAACAATGGCCAAAAATTCGGGCTGCAATTGAACAACGCGGTCATGAAGTCAAAGAATACATCACACAACATGTTGGGCATGCTTCACATCTTTCCAATGATATTCGAACCAGTTGGGAAGAGAACGGTATTGGTGGCGAGGCCGAAGGTAAGCCACCGGTGGTTGTAGCCGTTGGTGGTGATGGTGTGGCCCATGAGGTCGCCAGTGGTATTCGAGGGTCAACGCTTGTTCTTGCTCAAATTCCGTTCGGATCAGGCAATGATTACTGTATCACCCATAACATTTCTCGAAAAAATCTTGACCAAGTTCTCGATGTCTTAGAAAGTGGCGTCAATAGGCATTGTGGAGCATGGCGCCTCGAAGGGTATGCATGCAACGAAGAGAAGGGATATCCTGCTCCGAGCCAAAATTCGTGGGATGGGGCACCAAAGAATGAAAACAAAATTGTCAGGTGGGTCTTCCTTGAATCAGACGCGGGTATTACATCAGCAATTTCAAGAGCAAAATTGCGTCGGGCAAAATGGCTCAAGGGACCAAAAAAATACACGTATCTCGGAGTGACGACTATTCCTGTATGGCCTCGAAGGAAAGTGAGAATGCAGATTGATGATGAGGAGCCATGGGATGGTGACATCACCATGTTCACTGCTACCACTGGGGAAACGTTTGGAGGCGGGTACAAAGTGAATCCGGGTATGTTTCCCATTCGAGAAAAAGGTATGATCGTCTTTGCTGCACGACTTTCTCGACTCGCCATGTTGCAGTTGATGGGACCGGTGAAAAAAGGAAAGCATATTGGAAAATGGGGCATATACCAAAAAGATGCAATGAACATTCAACTTTGGCCGCTTTCAAAAGATGGGTCGAAAAGTGAGATTCCTCTTGAGCCTCCCACATTCATTCAAGCAGACGGTGAGCCACTTCTTCAGCTGCCGGCTTCACTTGAATGGCATACAAAACAACTCTTTGTTCGAGGTGCCCCAACAATTTCTTGGGCTTCAGAATGAAAAGTCTGAGAAGTCATCGTCTTCATCGTCATCGAAGGTTTGGCGTTGCGGCGGGGCTCGTCGTTGAGGTTCCGCCTCACTCTTTTCTTCCCATGGCTGAGATGTTGCTTTTTTGACCGCTTTTCGTCGACGAACAGGAGGTTGACGCTTCACCTCTGGCTCGGCTTGCCTTTCTTCAGGTTCTGAAGCCACAGTTGTTCTCGAAGGAGGCGGGCCTCGTGAACGAGGGGGTGTTGCTGATTCTCGGGCTGGTGGTTCTTTTGCAGCACTTGAACCAACCGAGGAGAGTTGAGAGGTCACAGCAGAGTTGCTTGATTTTCTGGTAGGGGCTTGTGCACCTGGCCCTGATGTTCGTGATGATTTTCCTGCAGTGGCGAGGACGCTATCCAAATCGAACCCACCTAGTTCGTCTGAATCTCCCTCGGAAGGAAGGATGGTCGAGGATTTTCTCTCTTCCAATTTTGCCTTTGCCTCTGCTTCTTTCCGTTGGCGTTTCAAACGTTCCTCAGGTGATTCCATACCCTCTTTCTTTGCGACTTTAATATCGGCCTTTACTTTGGCCACCTTGGACATGCCTTCCTCTCCAACGAGGACTTTCATCTGGTCTTTTGCATCTTTGAGAAGCAACGTCTTTGAGAAAATGAAGGTAGCAACAGCCCCTCCAATTCCAAAGATAAAGAACGATGAAATGTAACCTGCTCGGCCACCAATAAAGGCAACATCACCGTGTACCCATTCTTCTTCATCGTTACCGTTTTCGGAAATAACGCCGCTTGAAAGCACAATTTCCTCAACCAAGACATATTCAGAAAATTTGTCACCATCAAATGCAAGGTCACACTTCGAATTCGCTTCAAATCGGTTCGCATTGTTGGGTAGGATATATCCTGAGATTGATACTGGCTGATGCCACTCAGTGAGGGCAACCATACCTTCAAGGACATTTTGTGATGATGGAATAAGGCCAAGCACATACCACTTGCTTTCCAATTCTGATTTGGTAAGGTCAACGCCACCGGATTTGGTGTCCGGACTAATTGGGTCTTCCCATGTGTTGAGGTCGATTCGTGGCCCTTCGCCAGCAGGAACATTTTCTGCATTTGAAAAGCTCATTCTTTGAACTGCAACGGCTAACGCCGTGCTTCGTGATAGAACAGTGGGTAGACCTTCCTCAGCAATATCTTTGTTGAATGGTTCATGTGCATCATAAAGATAACTGGATGCGAGATAACCAGTGAAGGTAAATGCCGTGCCGTTGTTTTCACTCGTGTTCGAATCTTGATCTACATCGCAACCAATGGAATTTACAGTTCGGGAATCGGATGTTGTGAAAGGTGTTAACGTGTATGTCCCATCACCATTATCGTTGACATGAACAGCATTTGATGATTTTCCCCACTCTGGTGCAGCAGGACCAATACAGCCTGCTACAACCATCGAGGCGAGGATAACCAACACAAGCACACCTCGGCGCATGTTCCATCTAAGATGGATTGAGTTTGAGAACTCTTCCCTTGATTTTTTTGTTATGGCGCGGTCGGAGAGATTTGAACTCCCGAGTCCAAGGGACACCGGATTTCAAATCCGGCGCAATACCAGGCTATGCGACGACCGCAGGTAATTTAGCCAATTCACTTCATTTTTTACGACTTTCCCTTGGCTTTTCTAATTGATAACTCCAAAACATGAGTCCGAGGACGAGTACAAGAAGTGTTTGAGTTAACGAGGCACTAGGTAAGCCAGGTCCTTCTCCAACACCTAGCGTGTTTTCTTTCTCCATCAACTCTCGAACATCCTTGACAAAATCTTCCGGAATCCAATGCTCACCAGCCCACATGATGCGAGGCACGCGTTCTTGGTCGAGCAAATAGGTTGCACTCGAGTGACCCACAGTGTAATTCTTGGTTGCGTCCTCCACACAGAGTAACATCGTTGAGTCGGGCCAACTGTAACCAGCATCACACATGCAGTGAAGGGATTGGTTTTCTCCCATCAACCACCCATGCCCGCCACATGCTTGTTCATCGTCTCCGAACGAGTATGGGGAAGGGATGTCACTCAAGTTGGTGGTCGAAGGATGCCAAGCAATTTTTGTTGTTGCGTTGACATCATCCATTCCAACCTGAGACTCTTCCCAGACCGAGTTTGTTTGGTTCCATGTGGACAATTGCCACCACCATGTTTCATTCTCACTCGGTTTTTTATCGATTGATGAGAGGTAATTGCCCCATGATGAAAAGACAATATCAGCATCGTATTGATTGTGAGTGAAAGCGGATGCTGATGCTGCAAAGCCATTCCAACTTGAGATGCCGGTCATCATTGTTGTTTGGTTTTCGTACATCACAGTCATACTAGCAACGTTCTGTGGGTCGGGAGAATTTAGATTGCTTGTATTTGCATTGGAGGGTGCCCACGCAAAATGAGAGATATCAAGAACATCAATGGAAGAAATTCCATCTTCTGCGACAAGCCATGAATCAAATTTTTCATTCCAGTACAATACTTCCCATGACCAGTTCGCATTGGATTCGATGTTGTTGATGCTCGTCATCATTTGACCGTCTTCGTTTTGGCTCGTTTCAATATCGATTCCGAGTTGTCGTGCAAAGATTTGAGTCCATGTCCGTCCTTCAAAACTCAGCATGAGTGGGATAAATGTGCCATTATCTGACTCGATGAGGAGAGATTGTGAACGCAATTCTTCTTTGAATTCTTCTTCTTGGTTTTGCTCATACACATTTTCGACAACGATGCCAAAGGTTGACCAAATAGGGAGCAATTGCTCATATGTTCCTGTAAGATGAGGCCAAGAAGCTTGGTGTATTTGTGAATACGTTTCCAGTTCCTCGGGACCATCATGCAGTGGATCGGTTGTGATTGAGACAAATGTAATATGATTCTTTTCTTCATCGGTAAGAAGGGTTTCAACAGATTTCATCGATTGTGTAATTGTTGGACACACATCAGGGCATCTTGTAAAAATGAATGAAAGAACGATGATATCGTTTGAATCTCTGTCAAAATTATATTCTGAGCCGTTCTGTGTTGTCAGTGTAAAATTTTGAATTGGTTGCCTGCTCAACTGATATCCAATGAAAGCCGCTTGTGTGGTAGAAGTACACAGAAAAAGGCACGCTACGATAACAAGCAAGGTTTTGCGAAGCATGTACGAACCTCATCGCTGGCCAGCATAATCCCAGTTTGGCGTGCACCAATCTGGAAGGCCTGTGACTGCTCCAGGATTGGATAGTCCGATTCCCCAAAGCATCAACAAGACGAAGATGACTGGAAAAATTGCAGTACGGAAGTAAATCACAGGGTCACCTCGAAGGTGCATGAAATAAGCTGCAATTCCGTATCCTTTGACAATACCAACGCCGATGAGAATTGCCCACACAATCATGAGGTCCAACTCGATGTACACTGCACCAACTTCGAGGATGGTAAATACCATGAGAACAATAAAGTTCCAGAAGTAGATGTCTTTGCCCATAATTAATTTGTGATCTCCCATTTTTTTCACCTCAATACAAATAGAACGCTGGGAAAATGGCTACCCAAGCCAAATCCACAAAGTGCCAATACAAACCAAAGTATTCGATACCTTGACCGTTTTCTTCATCAAAACCAACGGTATCTGCTTTGAATATCAAGTAAAGCATCACTAGCAATCCAATGAAAACGTGCAATCCGTGTGCACCAGTTGCAATGTAAAAGATAGAACCACCTTGTGTACCGATATCGAACCCTTCAGCAACAAGATGGCTCCATTCAATGAGTTTCAGCACGATGAACATGGAACCGAGAAGGAATGTCGCAAGGAGATAATTGCGTACAGCAATCTTCTGTGTTGGCATGATTTTACCCATGAATCCTTTTGGAGCTTCCCAGTTGTGTGCTTTCGCTGTCTTGAGTGCTAGGACGATGGTGTAAGAAGAAATGATGAGAGCAAATGTGTTAATTGCACCTGGAAGCAATGTCATGAAGTCGCCTTGGCCGCCGATAACAGTACCGTCTTCGAGGACCATGCTCCCACCGTTTGGTCTGAGGAAATCGGATGCTGTGAGCATATCAACTTGATACGAAACCGCACCGTTTTCACCGACGACTTGACAAGAGGGATTTTCCTCTTGTACTTGCCAAAATGTACACCACTCTGTTCTCATTCGTAGATAGGACGAGAAGAATGTGGCGAACACCATAACTTCGGACATAATGAAAACCCAAAGCCCTGCTTTTCGGATATGTTGCCCTTCAAATGGATGCGATGTTGCAATTTGCTCGCCGTGGCCGATAAACGGAAGGTCTTCTCTCCACCAATTTGCAACACCGATGGCAACGATGACCAAACCGAGCAAACTGAGCGTCATATCACCCACATTACCGCCTGCATCGGTCATCAGCATTGCCTTCGCAGCATCTGCGAACATTGGGAATCCCATTAAGAAGAGGAGTATACCAAATGAGAAGATAATCGGGGATGATGATCCGTGGTGCTCGTGACCATATTCGTCTTCATGCCCATGGCCATCACCATGGTCGCCGGATGGCTGAATTGAATTCATGAAGCCACCAAGTCCGATAAAGAGTGCATACACTACACACATGAGGAGAATGGTAATACCTGCGGTTCTCCATGTCAAGTACGAAAGATGAGCTTCTACATAGTGATGGTGTGCATCTTCTTCCACCTTGTGCAATTGATCTAATTCACTTTGCGTTGCGGTTCCTGAATCTGATGCCGCTTTGTAGTCTTCTTTTGCAACCTCGTAAGCATGGTGTGCATCTTCATATTCATGGTGTTTTAGATTCGCAACACCAACGCCCATGACCCCGTAAGCGAGGACGCCAACGATGAGGAAAATTGCACCAAATAGGACTGCTCTCATCCAAATGGTATTTTCGATATCTGCACCATGTCCGTGGGCACTCATGAGCTCGCCTCCTTTGGTTCGCCTTTCCAGAGTTTTTCTTTGATCGAAGGCGTATCGTTATGATGACCATAGTGCTCATTCATGTCGTTTTGTGTAGGGATGTCATGGAATGATGGCGTTGGTGGAGGTGATGTCGTCGACCATTCGAGGGACCAACCGCCCCATGGGTCTTTGCCGACAGGTTCGCCTCGCTTTCCAGAGTAGATGATGTTCCACACGAGAAGGAGTTGGCTGAGGCCAAAGATGAAGGCGAAGATTGACACTGCCATATTATACTCAGCGAATCCAGATTCAACGGTGTAGGTATGTGTTCTTCTTGGCATACCCATGATGCCAAGTGCGTGCATTGGCCAGAATGCGGCATTGTAAGCCGAGAAGCCAATGAGGAAATGCCAGAGACCAAGTGTTTCGTTGAGTTTTCGGCCGGTCACCTTTGGGTACCAGTAGTATAGACCAGAGAACAGTGCAAACACAGTTCCACCGATAAACACGTAGTGGAAGTGAGCCACGACGAAATACGAATCATGGAAATGGATATCAAGACCTGCTACTGGGAAAAACATTCCAGAAATTCCACCGAGTGTAAACGTGACGAGGAAGCCAAGAGACCACAATGTGTGGGTCTTCATGACAAGGGAGCCACCCCAAAGCGTTGCGAGCCAGTTGAAGATTTTGGCTCCAGTTGGAATAGCCACAAGCATGGTTGTAATCATGAACGCTGCACGCCAAAATGGGTCCATACCCGATGTGAGCATGTGGTGCCCCCACACGATGAAGCCAACAACACCGATACCGGCCATAGCGAAGACCATCGATTTGTACCCAAAGATCGACCTTCGAGCAGATGTTGCAAGAACTTCAGATACGATACCGAAGGCAGGCACAATCACAACGTATACCTCGGGATGGCCAAAGAACCAGAACAGGTGCTGGAACAACAACGGGTCCCCTCCCGCAACGAAGAATGTCGTTCCTATCGTGTGGTCAAACAGCAAGAAAAAGACACCGATGACAAGTGCTGGTAGAGACATGTACAACATGAATACGCTGATGAAAACCGACCATGTAAACAGAGGCATTCGCATCCATGTGACGCCAGGGGCTCGCATCGTGAACACAGTTGTAATGAAATTCACACCGCTTAGCGTAGAAGATGCACCGAGCATGGCCATGCCAGAGATGAACGAAATCGTACCAAGGTTTGCTCCATATCCCGATAAACTTTCACCCAAGTTTGCTTCTGAAAGCGAAGCATATGGCGGGTACATGACCCATGTGATGTCAGCACCTTGACCAGACCAAATGCCCGAGAAAATGAGTGGTGCTGAAAACACGAGAAGCCAAAGTCCCATGGCGTTGATTCGAGGGAAGGCGAGGTCTTTTGCACCAATTTGCAACGGTAACACGTAATTCATGAAACCAGCAATCATTGGCATGGCCCCTAGGAAAATCATTGTCGTTCCGTGGAGTGTAAAGAACGAGTTGTATTCGTCGTAAGTGAGGAAATCGTTTTCTGGGAGAGCGAGTTGTATTCTAAACAATAGAGCAAGCAATCCTCCGACCAGGAAGAAAAAGAATCCGAAGAGGAAATACATCACGCCGACTTCTTTGTGATCAGTTGTGGTAAGCCAAGGTTTGAGGAATGACCAGAATTTGTCCATTGTAAAGGTGTCAGGTGAACGTCGGTAAAACACCCAAAGGATGCCGAGGAAAATTAGTCCAACAGCGAGACCGATGGCTGTGATGAAGATGACGAGGGCAGATGCACTCGGACCGGTTGATTCAGCGTTAACACCTGGAATGGAAATCACGACTTTATTCCAGTAGTCTCCCGATGACCCTCCATTTCCAGTGTTGCCGTTCACAGCGTTACCGTAGACTGTAAGTTCAACTGTTTTGGTATCATCTGCTGGTGCGGTGAGTTCAAAGTCCCACGACCTGAATTTGTTCCCATCAACCGTGTGTGTCAATCCGCCTTCATATTCATAGGAGAGCGTTTCATCAACACCGGTGACGGTTGTGCCACTCGAAGCAATGATTCTGAATCCACCGTAAGGAACAGTTCTTGAGCCATCGGTAACGATGCCATCACCATCAAGTGTCATCACATCGTTTTGAATGGTCACAGTGAACGCATAGGTTTCACTCGCGTTGAACGATTCAGGCAATCCCGAAACTGTGACTTTGGTGTCATCTGAAGGGGTTAGTCCGTGACAAAAACAACCTTGGCTGTTTGCTACTTCACCGATACCATTAGGTGCAGCTGAAAATTGAGGCATTGCAAAAATTGAGGCGAGGAAAGCGAGCGTAACCAGAACAAGGATACTCTTTCTCATTAGTAACCACCTCCTGATGCCTCTGCTTTGACTCCAGTATCAACATCGCAGAAGTCATTTGAACCGACGCCAGTCCATTCCCGTGCCACGACTTTGACAACTCCACCCATCATAGAATGCTGATTACCGCAGTATTCAGCACAACGAATTGGAAATTCTCCTGCTCGGTCAGGCGTCGCCATCATGACCGTGCCGCTTTCTAAACCTGGAACGAGATCTTCCTTGACACCCCACTCAGGTAGCCAGAAGGAGTGTTGAACGCCTACATAGTTTGGGTTGGAGTCGTCTGAAGGCTTTGAGTGCATAGTGAACACTGTATTTTCGTCACACGGCACAATCATAGGTTCATTAGATGCAGACGAGAACATGTGGCCTTCTGGGATGTGCATCCATGTGTGGAGGACATCGCCTGCTTCGTTTGTAACTTCGACGATAGCGAAGGTTCCCTCATCGAAAGGTTGGTTGATCGTGAGGAGGCCAGTCATCTGGTCGAGTTCGTATTGATTTTCATCCGAGCCGACGATGACTGTAGCGTTCACGCCTGCGGATTGAGAGGCATCGACAGTGAGCGAGCCTTGCCAATTGACATCAACACCGGTTGACCTGGAATCGTCTTCCCAGGTAAGTTCATCGGTGTAGTGGTATTCCCAGAACCATTGTTTGCCGACGATTTCCATATCATTGGTCTCTGCTGGGTCTTCGGGAATCTTCCAAACCTCTGTGTTAGAAGCCAAAGCAAGAACGATGAGCCAAGCGACGATGATCGTAGGAAGGACATAGAACATAACTTCGATACGTGTATTGTGTCGATCGACGGGGAATGAACCGACCTCGATGTGGTCGACTTGAGTGGTGTCAGGCTCGACACCGTCACGATATCTCAAGATGGCTAAAAAGAGCCAACCAAACGTAAAGATACCCACGATAATAGACCAAAACATGAACTTCTCGTATAGAACTGCGAAGACTGTGTCTCGTGCAACCATGCACTCACCAACCGAACCGCCGTGGCGGATGGACTTAAGCATTTGTTGATTGGGGTTTGGGAGAGGCCATTCTTTGCGATTGGAGTAATGTCTCGCCGTCATTCGATTTTCACCATCAATGAAAGATTACGATTTTGAAAAATTTCTTCTTGTTTTCTTTTGCGAAAAAATACCAGCGAACGACCGTCTTAACTGATGAAAGGACATTATTTGTAAATGTCAATCCTCTACTCAATATGATGCGAGGTCAACGTTTTGACGATGAACGTTGGGACGAAGCAGGTCAAGCACTCGCTGAGGCGCGCAGAAACAACGAATTGCATAGCATCCCTATTCTAGTGGAGGGTAAGCGGGATGTTGAAACGCTTCGAAAGTTGGGTTTTCGTGGACCTATTGAGCGAATTCATCGAGGGCAACCCCTTGATGTAGTGATTGTTAGACTCGTCGAAGAATATGGAATACCACGGAATACAGTCGGTTTCAATCTGTATCTTCTGATGGATTGGGACAGAACAGGGGGTAGATTGCAAAAAATTTGTAGAACAAATTTCGAGTCTCTTGATTTTCGATTTGATGAAAATCTTCGAAAAACGCTCATGAAGTATCTCTTTTCAATCACAACAACCGTGGAAGGCATGTCTGGATTTTTGGATCTCATTTTAGAAAAAATAGAACAAGCGGACGTGTTGTAAGATCACTCAAATTCAAATGCATGAGCATCTTCTTTTACCGTATTCAAGACCACATGTGTGAATGACCTTGCTACCCCTTCGAGCGTGAAAACCGTTTTTGTGAGGTTATCGAGATCTTGTCTATTTTTGACTCGTGCTAAGACTATTGAATCCCAGTCGCCTGTTACGTCATATACTGCAAAAACTCGAGGGTCAGAGGAAATTTTGTGCTGGACTTCAATCATTTTTCCCTTCACGATTCGCAATCCTGCCATAATCGTCATTCCATATCCGATTTTTTCCGGGTTGACTTTCACTTGATAGCCCAAAATAATCCCGTCATCCTCCAACTTTCGAAGACGATTTGCAACTGTCCCTTGAGAAACGCCTACTTCTTTTGCAAGGTCTCGTTGACTGCGTCGGGCATCGATCTGTAAGGCTTTGAGTAAATCGATATCGATGTTATCGAGACTACCGCTCATAATCTGATGTCGTTGATTTCTTTAATTTCAAGACTTCGCTAGTGCATCTTGAACATAATGAGGCGATTCTATCGACAATTGTTGCTTCCACACCCCCAAGGATTCAATTTCTAATCGTATTGAAATTTTTAACCGTTCTTCATGCATTGATTTGAAGGTGAGTTTGAATGTTTTTTGTTGACGTGAAGACAGTTGAATTGTTGCTGGTTTTTGTTTAAAGTTCCATGGCTGTTCGACTGACCAAGATAGTATTGTAGCCGAATCTTTACCGTTTAAAATTGAGAGATGCAAGATTTCTCCATTCCAATTAGCTGACAATTTTGGAATCAATTCATCTCTTTTGAAAGAGTTTTGAATAATACCATAAAAAATGATACTGGAGAAAATGAAAATCAACATTGGGAACAAGGCGGAGCTAAGTTTTAGTGTGGATGTTTCATTCGGTAAGTTTGAATGATACAGGCTAAGCAAGCTAGTTTCATTTGTTCGTGGATCATCGCCAATAAAAGCAACAGTGTATGCCCAACCTTTCGATTGTTCTTCGAAATCAACACCTGCAGCAAGAAGGTGATCTGGTTCGAGGATATATTGACTGAATGTCGTGTTTCCTTCTTGATTTGAAAAGCCAATTTCCGGTTTAAATTCAACCACGAGATGGTCGAGTTGTCTACCATGATGGTCGACTGCGTAATTGTTGGTGAGGACGAGATACATCATTGTGTTAAGGGATAGATTCGCTTGAGGCGTAATAGCAAGATTAAACACAACGGCGACCCCTTCATCTAATCGGACAAGCGAGACGATTCCTTCAATTTCAACGAGTTGAATATTTGGAATTGGTTGACTCATTTGGGTGTTGATTCGAATTTCACCATTGGTCATGAGTTCTTGACTTCTATCAATGTTCAAGACATCCGTCCTCGCTATAGCATCATCATCGGGCCAATTTGACCCCGTCTCATCGCTCCATAACCACCAATTCATGACAACGGTGGACGAATTGTAGTGAGAAGGTAACGTTCGATTGACTGGTTGAAATTGTTCAACGAGATATTGATGTTGATTTGATGGAAGCGAAGACTCAGCGATAACATCATCTGAAGCTGAAACTAAAGGTATTGACATCATCAAAAAAAGAAGGAAGAGAATGACTTTTTTCATTGTTCGACCTCATCTAATTTTGACTTGAGTTGCTGTAACATGATGTTCTGTTCGGGTTGACTCACCATTGGGGTTAATTTTTGTCCAATCCATGCTGAGATGTATATTGGGAATTGTTCAGTATCTACAATGAGAAGGATTGGTCCTTTCTTCAAACTGGTAACATCAAATGGTACATCCTCAATTGCGATTTGACCATCAAGCAACAAATCTCTTGCAAGTTCAATTGAAATTTTTACAGAAGATGAGAGATGTTTGTCTGGGAATTGAACCACACCTTCATGCCTTAACCTCCATACGCCTTTCTTTTCAACAAAAATTGGGGAGCCAAGATGAATAACACGCAGCGGAGCAAACCTATGTTTAGGGTATTCAGCGTTTTTTGAATTTCGAGATGGTGGAGCGTGTAATCGTGATTGAATGACTTTGGGTGAAATCATGATTTTTTTGCCCCTTGACCAAAGCGATTCATCGGCCTTTTCGTGATTGAACAAAAGTCCGGAAGGAAGGTCTGGAAGATGAATGAAATCATCATCATCCCTAGGCTCGATTGTTCGGGAAGAATGAGTTTGCATTGGTATGTTGGTTGAATTTTTAACAAATTTAGCAACAAAAAATCCTCCAGTATTCTTTGATTCTGGCCACAAACGTAGACAATGCTCGAGCGATTGCTGAATTTCAGTTTCTTGTTTTGGGCTCGTTCGCCTTCCTGCGAGGTCGATGTAATCTTCTTTTGGCGGCAACATTTCAACTCGTGAATGTCTTGTTTCTAGCCATTGTTCTGGGGAAAGAACTGACGAACAAGTATTGTCCAACAAAGGCCAAGTTCGTTTTCCAGATTCAAAGACATGCTGACCGAAATACTCCGTGATGTTTTCCACTATGGAAAAATTAGGATTTGATCGGAGAAACTCTGCAACGACTGCTTCATTCTCAATCGGGTCAATGCTACATGTCGAGTATACAAGTTGCCCCTGTTCCCTCAGCAAAGAACTCGCACGATCCAACAAATTTACTTGAAGTTTAAACATACTTTTACCGTCGGCTGGTGACCATTTCGACCATACTTCTGGATTTTTCCTCGTGGTTGCCGAACCAGTACATGGCGCATCAACAACGATTGCATCAAAACCTGGTTGGGGAATGTTTGGAAAATGTCGTCCATCATGCTTTGTAACAACAATATTGTATAAACCCGCTCGGCTTCTATTGCTCGACAAGGTGTTTAAACGACCTGAAGATGGTTCATTTGCTATGACGGCTCCATTTGGAAATAAATGTTCAGCAAGTTGTGTTGTCTTCGAACCAGGTGATGCACACATATCGAGGATAATCATGTCATCGGAGTAGTCGATACATTCTGTGGGCACCATGCTTGCTACTTCTTGCCTCGTGATTCGACCGGTTTCATGCAAGGACCTTAGACTCTGTCGCACGAATTCATCCTCGCTTTTTCCTCGAGAAAATGGTAATGTATACGCTTGAATGTTTGGCAACCATTCGACTCTCTGACCACCAAAGGATTCAATCAATTCTTTTGTCCAAGAACTGTCAATTCTACTTTCGTGAACACGCAATGTTTCGGGAAGGCGTTCAATCGAGGAAGTTAGCCATGTGTTTTGATTTGAATGAAAGTGCCCCACATATTTTGCAAGAAGAGAATCTTGCGAAACCGAAATGATTTCACTTTCATTCAATATCTCACGAGCCACAATACAAGGTGAAGGAGTTCTTCTATTTTGAATCCGCCATAATGAAAACTTACACCTCCTGCTCATTACATGCTCGGAGAACATGCACCATGGATTGTTGCATTTTCTCTTTTATCTGGGCTCATATGGGTTGTCATCGAACGTGTTGATCATGCATTCAATGCAACAAACAACACGTCATTGCATCGATATGGACGAAATGTTGTTGCCTTGATGCCAATTCTTTCGGTTTCTATCCTCCTTTTTGACCGAATATACGACGCCCTCACATTACAGAAATTGAGATTAGAAGTTGCCCAATACTTAACACCAGAATCCACAAGTTTTGAGCGTCTTCAACTCGCCCTCAACGGCCAAGGAGCTGTTGAATTTGGACTTCTCTTGTTCCTTGTTTTTTCATTTTATTCCCATCAGCTCCCCAGCCTTCGCAAATTGGATGTTCGCCTTCGTCAAGAATTCAGATATCGTATGATGCGACATGCAGGTTTTTGGATGGTCATTCTAGCCATCCCCCTCTTTCCTGACGAAATGTATCTTCCAAAAACAATTGAATTCAGCGAGACTATTTTTGAAACTCTGCCATCATGGTATGTTCTAATATTTGCGATCATCTCAGGATTGAGTTTATGTTTTGCCGGTGAAATCTGGACAGCATACAGCATACAACACGCTGCTGATGAATTCAATATCCTCGTTCGAAATGCACGCCTAAAGGCTATTGTGTTGTTGGTGGTTTCATTTCTTTGCTTGAAAGAGTTTGACGAACAACTCCTGAGGAATCATCGTAATGACGTGTACAAAGAATTCGCATTCTTTGTTGTATCACTTTATCTGCTCATGTGCACAACGACTGTATCGATTTGGAAAAAAATTGATCGCCATATCTCCAATCAACATACTGGCAATCAATTACTGATGATTGTCATCGGTACTCTTTGTGTCTACACACTATCAGCATTGACGACCTTTGATGTAGGTCAATTTGAACTCTCAAGACTTCAATTGTTTATCCTCACCATGACAATATTTTCTTGGGTATTTTTTTGTGGAATTGCTGCAATGGGTTTGCCACCCCTTGGATTTGATACAGCAAAATCGCCTGAATTGTGGTGGTTTAGAACGATATTGTTGTTCTCGATGCCGTTAGCACTTTTCTTCAATGATAATGCGATATTGTTTGTTTCGATTTTTGTCGGCCTTTGTCTAGGTACCATTTCAAGCCAGTTCTTTGGAGAAATGAAACTTCAGAAGAAAAAGACAGCGGCAGGTGTGTGCCTCTCACTCATCATTCTCACCGGCTGTATTTCAGCACAGGGTTTGGGAATGGATAGTGCTGGATTATTGATTCTCTGGAGCATCGTTGGTGCTGTTTATTGGATTTTTTCGGAGTCGTTGATCTCAAAAATGAACATCTAAAATCGCAAAAAAATGACATTCTTTAGCGCGGCACTTATATGTCTTCAAGCCCACACACAAAATGAAATCGAAAGATTTCAGGGGATGGGACCCTTTGAATTCAAACAGAAGGACGAGTTTACGCCAGTACACAATTCTCAACGGCCATCCGCGAACTTCGTGGAACCCGCTTGAAGATTTGAAAACATTGAAACAGCGAACGCAAAGAACGACATCTGAAATGATGGGGCAGCTTCAAATTCCACCACTCATTCGAATCGAGAACGACCATTGGGTCTTTGAGAAAATTGACGGAAACCTCTTCAAAGATTTGAAGCACAAATTGGTTTTGAAGATTGGGTTAGAATCGAAAACGCTTGGAGCAACGAGGGATTTGGATACTGCTCTCTTTGTTGCAGGAAAGATTGCTGAGCGAGAAGGAAAAATTGTCCTCGTCGAATCAATATAATCAGGAAAAGATGTCCATGATTGCTTGGACAACCCCTTCATTAACAAGATAAAAGAAACCACCCAATAGAATGCAGGCCATGTAGACCTTTGTCGGTGAAATTTTCCAAGAATCCTCCGATTCTTCATCGAAATATCGAATTAAACCTGCGGCTTGCTGAATACCACCGCTATCCTTCTTCTTCGCCATGTCAATCAACTCCTCGGATTCGACACCCCTTTATGAAAACATTGTGAAACTCTCACTCGTCTGATGTGGTGAGGTCGTTGGAATAATCGACAAATGGAACTTCGTCGAAGAGTATTGTTTCTGTTTCGGAGTCCATCGATTCTTTTGTTTGATTTCCCAATTGCGAAGATATCATCATTGCTTCGATACGAGAAAGGGCTCTTTCAACTGCAGGAGCATTTCGATCCATTAATGATTTTCGAGCAAACGATAACTCCGCTTCAATGAATTCAGTTTCTTCTCGGCTTATGCTTTGGTTTTGATGTACTCTCACTTGAATATGTTCAATTGCTTCTGTCAATTCTTCAGATGCATGCTCTGCATATCTTTTCCATTTTTTTGCATTCTCATCGAAGGAAGGGAGCTCTTGATTTCTTGCAAATGAATCATAGGAACGTATGTGCGACATTTCCCAAGGTGGTTGAGGCAAGACAGAAATGATGTCAAAAATGATTCTCGTGCACACTGAAAAATCACCTTTGAATTCAAGGATATTGAGGTATCCAGAAGTGAACAGTCCAAAAAACCAATATGGTCGGGAGGTGATTGTTACCTCAACATCGCCACTCCGTGTTATGAATTTCCACTTTTGCTCGTTATATTCAGGCATTTCAATGAATCTCGGTGTTTCAGGTAAATCAAGGCATGTAAGAACAGCTTTTGCTATATCACCCAAGTAGACAACTTTGTTCGGTTTTGGAAAATTCTGGCCTCGCAACAAACCTGATTGGGTGTCAACCCTATGTTCTGAGGATGCTTTTCGAACCTGTGCCACCAATTGAATGGCGTGGTCATCAAGAGCAATTCCCATAGGCGAATCTTGTGGTCATCCCCTCATCAATTCGTCGATAAGGTTGATTGAATGTTGACAAAGAGTTCAAATTAGTGTTGAAGCATGCGTATAACGGTGCGGAATGACAAAAGGTGAGAAAAAAACTGGACTTGATTCATTAGAAGGCGTTGGACCTGCAACAATAAAGAAATTGAAAGCAGCTAAAATTACAACTGTTGATGGACTTGCAAAAGCGTCTCAGAAATCTCTTGAGACCGCTGGAATCGCAGCCTCGACCGCTAAAAAAATCATTGGGGTTGCTAAACTTGCAAGCAAGTCGAAAACTGTCGCAAAGGCTGCTGGTTCCTCAGCAAAGAAAACAACGAAGAATGCCGCTAATAAAACCAAAGACGCAGCCAAAAATGCAGCTAAAAAAACATCAGATGTATCGAGCAAAGCTGTAGCCTCATCAAAACAAGCAGCGAAGAAAGTTGTTGAAACGACAAAGCAATCTGCTGCTTCCCTCAAGCAAAAGGCATCTCAAGATAGAAAAGGGAAGAACATTTCAATTCCTCGAAGCGTTCAAGACATGCCTTGGTTTAAGAAAAAAGAATAATCAGTCTTTTTCATCAGCCATCGCTCTTCATCGGTAATTCGATCACAACTGTGTTAACGCCCTGTTCAGTAGCGATTTCAATCATTCTTCGAGTCCATTTCGATTTTGGCCCTGGAAACGCAAGCATATGAGTTGCGTAGCGAATCATGACTTGTCCCATGGCATCTGTTGCTTCAGGTCGACCGGAGTCTTCGACTTGATTTGGACGAGGTGATGCCCACATTTCCGTGAACACGCGCAATGCAATGTTGTTGTTATCAGCCCAGCGTTCAGCCAAAACATCTACACCACTCGCACCCCCTAAGATGACAACATCTGGATATCCGTTGAATTTTACCCATTGTTCCAACTGCTCCTCCAGCCATCCATAATTGTAAAATTTTGAATTTCCACAAATGATGAGTGAAACCACTTTTCCATCATTGTTCAAATCAATTCCAGCAATTGATTCCAAAAATTCGTCGTGTACTATACTACTTCCGGACATGTTATGTCATCAACTTGAAAGAATAAGAAGGTTACCTCAAAAAATCACTTTTTCAATGATTTTTTACATAAATAGGAAAAAAATGAATTCTTTACCTCGTGAACCGATAGGTTAGAAGACTATCTTGTAGAAGAGATGAGCATGCCAAGACGGAAATATGGCCGACTTCGAAAGAATGTTGAGGTTCCACCGAAGGGCAACTGCTCAAGATGCCGCTCTGGCAAATTTTGTCCAATTGAAGGCCATTTCGGACAGGATGTTCAAGCGAACAAAGACTGGACTGGGCCTTCAAAGATTCAAAAGAGAACAAAATCTTCGTCGTAGGAACTTATTCTTCATCATCTGATAGGATCGTGGATGTTTCATCCAATACCGACAAATGGTGTTCGTCATCTCGCTCTTCAAGAGCTCTCATTGATTGAGCACGGTGATAGACTTCCCGCAACGTTTGGTCTGATATTTCGAGATATACACGGGTGGTTGCGATGGTTGCATGGCCCATTAATCGCTGAATTGAAACTAAATCTGCACCTCGTTCGAGGAGGCCTGTTGCAAAATTGTGCCGGAGAACGTGTGGTGTTAGTCTGCCTTGAGGAAGGCCAATTTCTGCTGAGAGTGCATCCATAATCCTTTGAATCGCCCTTGAATTTAGTCGCCGTCCGAATCGGTTCACAACTAAAGAATCTTGACTTTTTGATGCAAACGTCTCCCGGATTGGCAACCATTTTTGAATTGCTGACAAGGTTCGTTGTGTAAAAAGAACCAAGCGATCTTTGTCTCCCTTTCCGCCAATGACGCGCGCTGATGAATCTTCGATATCGATGTCTGTAACATTGAGTGCACATACCTCACTTACCCTAAGGCCTGTGTCGAGCATGAGGGTGACAATGAGGTCGGCATTTGGATTTTCACTGTCCCTCGCCGCTTCGATAACATCGCTTAATTCGCGTTTTGTGAGTGTTCTCGGTAACCGCTTTCCAACTCGAGAACGCAAAAGATGGTCTGGCCAACGATGACCAAGCCACTTGATGAGATGTCGCGCAGCTGCTAGGCGTGCATTGAATGTTGAGGGTTTTAAACTGTGAAGCGAATGAACCCAAACATCGATTCGTCCATTCATGGGTTCAAGACGATCAACGAGTTCACCAAGGCTCATGGATTCATATTCTTGTTGAGTCAAGATTTTTTCGCCTGGTAAAACTGATTCGACGAGTGAACGGAGGCCATAAAAATAAGATTTTTGAGTGTTTTCTGATTTGTTTTCGGTCCGAAGTTGCTGCTCGTAACATTGTATCCAAGGGAGATGTTGAATGTGCAACAACCTCGCAGGAAGTTGGCGTGGCTCATTATCGAGTCGGGATTGTTTTGCATCTTGACTATCGCGATGTTGGCTCGGCCTTCGAGCCATTGGTTGAGGCATTCGCGCGTCTTTCTCGTTCATTGGCGTCACCGCCTGCTCACCGACGTGAGCGTGCATCCCATGTCCATTGGACATGTGGCAGTACACTTCACTCCTTAATGAAACCATCGAAAAACAAGAGAAAAATCCTCTTCGAATTTCTATCTAGATTTTTTTCTCGTAAGATTGAAATAACTCCTCCACTACACAACCACTAGTTCAGTAGTGAACGGTGATGATTATGACGATAGGAATTGAACCACTTGCAGCCATGGTCCTGCTTGAGAAGGAAATTGCACCTGAGAAAACGGTATCTGGGTTATTGTTACCTGAAGAAGCCAGAGATAAGATGAACATCGGAACAATCCTAGCAGTTGGGCCAGATGTTGAGCATGTGAAGGTTGGCGACAAAGTCATCCACAGGTCGTTTGGTGGCACCAGTATCGAATGGCTTGGGATTGAATATTTACTGATCAAAGAGGAAGACTTACAGGCAAAAATAAACGAATGAGGTGATGAAAAATGGCGAAAATCATAGTATATGGAGACGAAGCGAGAAAAAAATTGGTCGAAGGAATCGACACTGTAGCCGATGCTGTCAAAGTGACCTTGGGGCCTGCAGCGAGGACCGTTGTCCTTGAAAAATCGTGGGGTAGCCCTACGATTATCAACGATGGGGTAACGATTGCAAAAGACATTGAACTCGAGGACCCCTTTGCAAACATGGGTGCGAAGCTCATCCAAGAAGTTGCATCCAAAACACAAGATAATGCTGGCGATGGAACGTCCACGGCTTCTGTCATGACACAGGCTCTTGTCCATGCAGGTATGAGAAATGTTGCGGCCGGGGCAAGTCCAGTCGCTTTGAAATCAGGTTTTGATAAAGCGGTGCAAGCAGTTGTTGAGCATCTCAAATCGCAGTCGATTGAAGTTGATAGCAGCGAAATGATTCGCCAGGTGGCAACAATCGCATCAAACAACGATGCATCGATTGGTGCACTCATCGCTGAAGCATTCGATAAAGTTGGTAGAGACGGCGTCATCACTGTTGAAGATTCGAAATCAATGGAAACTGAACTCGAGGTTGTTGACGGAATGGAATTTGATAAAGGCTACATTTCCCCGTACATGGTGACCGACCAAGAACGTAGGGAAGCAGTTTTGGACCAACCGCTTATTCTGATGACCGACCAAAGTATCTCAAGCCCACAGGAACTCATTCCTTCGCTCGAGGCCGCAATGCAATCAAAGCGTCCGCTGCTGATTATTGCAAAAGACGTCGAGGGACAGGCGCTCGCCACACTCGTCATCAACATTGCAGGTAAAGTTCTCAAAGCATGCGTTGTGAAAGCTCCTGGATTTGGGGACGAGCAAGGCGATCTTCTTGAAGACATTGCATTGCTCACAGGTGGAACTGTCGTAGCGAAAGATAAGGGTGGAGATTTGCAAGTTGATGGGCCTCAAGCCTTCGGTTCAGCAAACAAAATCATTGTCACAAAGAACAAAACTACCATCATTGGAGGTTCTGGTGATGAAAAATTGGTGGCGGAGCGTGTTGAACTTCTCAGAGGACAGGCAAAACTTGCATCTTCAAAGTGGGACCAAGAAAAACTCGAAAAAAGAGTTGGAAAACTTGGCTCTGGCGTTGCTGTCCTCAAGATTGGTGCGGCAACCGAAACTGAAGCAAAGGAGACAAAAGCACGTGTGGATGATGCACTGAATGCAACACGAGCTGCAATGGCTGAAGGTGTCGTGGCTGGTGGCGGACTTGCACTCTATCGAAGTGTATCAGTTCTCGATGACCTCTCACTCGAAGGGGATGAGGCACTTGGCTCAAGAATTGTTCGCGAAGCCCTTAGTGCACCACTGCGACAAATCGTTGCAAATGCAGGCCTTGAACCTGCAATGGTCATATCAAAATTGGAGCAAGAAGAAGGCAATTTCGGATACAATGCGAAATCCGGGGAATATGGTGACCTCTTCAAACAGGGTGTTATCGATCCTGTAAAGGTCACTCGCAACGCCCTGCAAAATGCAGGATCTATTGCTGGTCTCGTTCTCACCACTGAAACTCTTGTCGCAGACAAACCCCAACCAGAATCCAATGAAGGCATGCCTGACATGGGTGGCATGGGCGGCATGGGCGGCATGGGCGGCATGGGCGGCATGGGCTTCTAGTCACAGAACTTCTGAAGTATCTGAGCGGATTTGAGGCTCCACCCCTTCTTGAAGGTCGACAAGAACTGCACGCAATGATGCTCTCAGTTCAGAAAGATCGCCATAACAAATGATAATGTCATTGTATCGAAGTTGAATCTCCTGAGTTGGATTCCAAATTAACTGATTCTCTCGCGATAATGCGAACACAGGAATGTTCGCTCCTGGTTTGAACAATTGTTCAATTCGTTGACCGACGAGTTTGGGATGATTACGAAGTTGAAGCGACAGCACACCTTCACCCGGAACGGTTCGAAGAAGTTGGTCCAAATCCACATCTGAAAATGCAGTTTCTTCCATTGCATACTCAACGATATGAGCAGCAACATTGACACCGCTCGCTTTCTCAATGCCCTCTAAACCTGGAGAAGAATTGACCTCAAGGACGAGTGGCCCATCCCTTCCCTCGAGCAAATCAACACCAGCGATGTTGAGCCCTAAGACTCTCGCTGCTCGACAAGCCGCCTCCTCATACTCAGGAGGAAGGTCAACTCGTTCAACGGTTCCGTTGAGATGGAAATTACTCCTGAATTCTCTCCCTCGGGCTCGGCGACGCATGCAAGCGACGACTTTGTCTCCAACGACAAATGCACGTATATCTCGACCGTGTGATTCAGCGATATACTGCTGAATTAAGACTGACCGTCCAGTGACAAGCAGCCCTTGAACGAGGCTGCGCGCCTCATATTGTGTGTGGCGCAAAAAGACGCCTTCGCCCTGGGTTCCTTGTGTCACTTTGATGACAACCGGAAGTCCGCCAACTTGTTCAATGGCATGCTCAACATCAAAAATATCACGTACATACACTGTTGTGGGCACCGAAATACGATTTCTTGCCATGATTTGAGACGCATGTAATTTATCTCTGCTGTGTAAAATTCCTTGGCTTGAATTTGCGGTCCAAACACCGAGATGTTCGAGATGATTCAAAATCGAAACCCCGTGTTTTGTGATGGAATGACCTATTCTAGGGATGACTGCATCGAACTCAAATCTTGAGCCTTTGTACAGCACTTCCATGGATTGATTCGAAACTGTCAACGTGAACTTCATTGGGTCACATACCTCTACATCGATTCCTCGTGCTCGGGCCTCTTGCAAAATTCGCTTGGTACTGTAGAGCCTTGGACCCCTGCTGATGATAGCAAGCCGAAGACTCATGCGTTACTGACGGTCGCTTACTATTTTTGAAAAATTCGGTTTATTCTGGGAATTCTGCATCCGCAAAGAGATTCATCGCTTCTTTGAAGAACTATGGTACCACCCTTCCCCCATGGCTGATGACGAAGGAGACGAAGAAGTCGGTGGCTTGGTCGATGAAGAAGAGCAAGAAGAATTGTTTGAACAAATGTCGAAAGAAGACCGGGAAGCTGTGCTTCGCAACACACGATGGAATGTGTATTTGTTCCTAGGGATTGCCGCTATTTTCTTTGCAGGCGCGCTGTTCCCGTGGCCGTTTAGTGCTGTTGACGATAATTTCTCTAGTACTGCCGAGAAAGATCTCGGTCTGCTCATGGGGCTGCCTATTCCTGGCGAAGATGTATTCGATGTCCCAATCACGCTAGAAGTTGAAGTCGTTGAACCGCCCGCAAAACCAAATGTGCAGGTAGGAGTCTATATCATTCACGAAAAGGATTGTACATCTCCTGCCATGGCTGACAAGGAAGTTCTTGCAAGAGAAGGTGGTTCACATGAATATCAATTTCAAATGAAAAAAGCCATTGCCGGAGAAATGCTTAGTTTTGATTTCAAAGTTGACCCTGGCGAATACTGTGCAAAAATCTTGTATGTTGAAGCAAATGAGGTGGTGGAAAATAATGAAACAGTTATCCAAATTTCTGGAGCCGATGACGATGGACGTGCTGTTCTCAGCGTGAACGGGGGCATCTGGCAGTTACAAGCTGTATTTGGTATCGTGGGACTTTGTTGCCTTGCATTGTCTATTTTTGCGTTCATTGGTGCACAAAAGAATGGTAAAATTCATCGAGAAATTCTTGAAAAAGACCCAAACACCATAGAACAACAAGTTCTCAGCGCTGCGGTAAGTTCTGTTGTTGCTGCGGGACCATCCGGACCTCCGCCGAGCAGCGGACCAACAGGCCCACCGCCATCGGGCCCTGAAGGGCCACCAGGTACGCCCTCTGCTTCCCCCGAAGTACCTGTTGAAGAGGTTGAAGTTCAAACTGCTCCAGAAGCTCCTGCTCCTGTTTATGAAGCTACTAGTGAAGGCTATTATTACATCAAGAACCCTGATGGTTCGTACGAACCCACAGCGTATATTTTGAACGAACATGGGCAATACATACCATACGAAGCATCACAATAACACGAAAAAATCTATTCTTTGACGCAATTAAAGGTGATGATTGAAAGATGATGAGCGTCAGCACATCATGAGGTCGCACCATGTCTGAACCGCCTTCATCACCACTTACCGTGGCGAAACTAAAGGCCCTTTGCATTCTCAATGATCTCAAAACGAGTGGAAACAAAGCAGACCTCGTCGAGCGACTGCTCAAGTCCGGTGTTTCTCCAACGGACCTCGGTATCGAGGAAACGGTGGTTGAAGACGTGATAGAAGAAGTCGAGGAAGAATTTGGATTATCGCTCGAGGATGAAGAAACCATCACACCAACAGAAGAGAAGGTCGAGGAAGAACCTCTACATGAGGAAGACGAAATTCTCGAAGCAGAAGTGTTTGAAGCTGAACTCATCGATGATATCTCCGAAAAACCTCTTGCAACCGAAATTGAAATTGTACAACAAAAACCCGACGCAGAACTTGCAACACTTTTGGAAATCATCCAAAGACCAAAAGTTGCCGCATCGGTGCTAGCATTAATTCTTCTCAGCGCGGGAGCATGGTATTATCTCGAAAATCAGCTCGATGCTTTTACGCCAGACAACCTCAGGTATGGTGACAGAATGACATACACAATATCGGATGGCTCTGTTATTGCAACTGGAGAGTATGTGGAACTTGTTCTCGACCAACTCAACTCAGATGATGATATTTGCAAAATTTCGGTAGACTTTAGTGGCCTTGGGGAAGTTTCCATCGTTAATGGTGACGGCAGCCAACTCGTGACCCAATCGAGTCTCGACCGCCTCGGAGCAGTTCGCATGAAAGGAGGGCATGGAGGCGATTGGTTAACCGTTCAATCGGAGAACACCTATGATTTACAGGAATTTGATGCAAAGCGGTACTATCCATTGTTTGATGGAAGCGGGAGTTGTGACCCCGATGGAGAAGGAAGAGAGGGTTCAGCAGAAATTGATGTCACAACATGGACCGAGTTACGAGGTCAAACCACATTAGCAACACAAGTTGATTTCGATATTTCTCTAGGTGACCAATTCTCAGGTACTGCGTTTACCTACGGCGTCGGTGGTATCCTTGGTGACCTCACAGCGTTCTCACCGAGTCTCATTCAAATCACTCAACCTGTCGAACTCGCTGAATTCTTCGGAAGCAACCTCATAACAGAAGGTGCTTCTGGAACAAGTGAGGATTGGGCGTGGAGAGTTCTTGGCACCGACACAATAGGGACAACAAAAATGTGGAAAGTGATTGCAACTCATCAAAGAGTGCAAGATTTCTGTCTTGGATCGGCATCCATCACCATGTGGCTCGATGGAGTTACGCCTTGGGCGACACATCAACGAGTTGACATCGTCATCGATTCAGACGCGGACACATCGGTTACGTGCTCAGCAGAAGGCGAATTCATCGGTGACATTATTTTGCCAACTGGTGAACTTGAAATTCACCATGTGTTTGAACGCACATTTGTTGAACGCGGAACCAAAGCCATCGAGCTCGGTGTGAGATATGATCTACGTCCAGAAGCAAATGCATTCAAACCTGATGATGAGGACCTCTTTGATTGGGGCGCTACCGGTGAAACTCATCTTCCAGATAACTCAACAAAGAGGATGCATACCCTGCAACAGGCCGTTGATTGCATTCCAACGTTGCAAAATGTGCAAGGTTTGGAAGGGGCGCTCGATGAAGGGGGATACATTTGGAGAGCTGTAGATCAACGAATTGATTCGACCAACACAGAGTGGAATCTCTCATGGGTCAATGGGGAAAACTCGGCGGGATGGGTTCTTTTCTCGATGGAGACAAACGGTGACACGACCACGTGTACGACATTGGACAAAGGGGTGTATGATGATTCGACTGCGAACGACAGAAATGCAATTCCTCCAACGCATTCTTTGGATTTTATCGAAGAAGAATATGGACAAAACGGGAGAATTCATAGCGAAGCATTTGACAAGTTATTCACCAGCGATGGAGAATTGCAGCAAGATACACGGATAGGGTATCTCATCTTACTTCCAAGTCAGGCTCTGGGCCTAGACCTCTCTCAATTCAGCGATGAATTGGATGGCGTCGTGACCGTCGATTTTTCGAAATCATGGACCGAAGAAATTCAGGGCTCATCAAAATCTTGGGAGAACTCATTCAATCTCGTTGGCGATGCTACGAACGCACGTGTTCTTGGATGGACACATCTCCAAATTTTGACGGGGTGATGTTATGACCATTCAAGACGATGACCGCGGCCTTGACCATCTCATAGAACAAAATTCTACAGAACTAGGTTTTCTTGAGGCATACGGTTCGGAAGATGAGATGTCAAACGATGCCATCCTTGAAGCAATACGTCTTTTTTTGGAAAAAGAGAATATTGAATTCGAAAACAAAGACAATGGCATTAAGCATGTTCTAGGAACATTCCAATCCTCTGATGAAGGTGGCGTATCCTTTGAATTTCTTGGCACATCGTTTCCACTCGTTCCTTCTGATTTCGAATACACAGACATAGCAAATGGACTGATCAATTCGAAGAAGAAATGTGTCCAAGGTGAACTTTTTGACTGGAGTGACCGTTCAAAGCGGTTCTTTTCTAGGTTGTTTGAACATCATCGCCTAGCATAAACGATGGATGCTCCCGCAATCATTGAAATGACAGCGATTGTTGAGACATATGGTAGCAAGCTTTCTTCGTCCTCAAGAGCTGCTGGAACATCACACCCCTCATTTGTTGAATGAATGCCACCATATTCACCATCATTGTACCAACAAGTTGACCAGGTTTTGTACCAATCACCATATGGGAAAACATCGTTTGATCCATCATCATAGATTGCTTTGACTCGCCAGTTCACATATGTGTGGTCAGTTGGTGGCTTGAGAGAGACAGAGTACACGCCATCCGTTGTATCGCCATCAAGGTCCATCAAAACGGGAGGGTCACAAACGCCATTGTTAAGGCATATTTGAGTGGTGATTTCGAATGTTGTTCCATTCTGCATCGGCTCTTCATCCATTTGCAACGAAAGTGTCCATTCGATGAAATCTTGCGAAGGTGTGGTTCGTTCAGCGATGGAGAACGGTACATCATCACTCTCTGGGTTAACATCTTTTCCTCCTTCGAGACTTGCTGCACTTGCTGAGATTGTGCAAGAAAGGAGAAAGAAAACGGAGAATAGTAGCGTGCTGATTTGTATTTTCACTCGAGAGCCCATAAGTCGTCACCTACCCAATGTAGAGTTTTAATTCCCTTCCCTTTTAATTCTGTCTTTAATTTCTTACCTTCGAAAAGTGCTCGTCCAATTGCTAGTGGTCTTTTGTGCACCTCATCACGAATCCAGACCAAGTCTCCGGACTTGATGTCCTCATCCACGTCTTGAATCCCTGCAACCATGCAATCTGCTCCGTTCATCAAAAATGGTATCGCTCCATGGTCAACCTCAACCCATCGTCGTGCTTCAAGATGCAATAAGAATCCTCGGAGTGTGAGAAAGACTTGCTTTTCTGTATTTTCATCCTCAACTTCCATGACAAGTGGCACCTTGTCAACGAGGACCATCGTCCAAGGACCAAATTCACCGAGTTCGAGAAACGCTTGATCGAGGGAAAGGTCAATCCCTAGGTGATTTTCGAGTTCCAAGAGATACGGCCGGACTTGTTTTTTCCGGACTGGTCGACGTTTCTTTAACACCCAATCCTTGGTCATGTTGGAGGCTTTAGGCGGCGAACTTTGAGAATTTCCCACCGCTTTCTTCATGAATTAACTTGAAATCCAATGGATATGGCAGTTTGGTGCACAATTCGAACATACAATGCCCACGCGAAAGAACTTGGAAATGAAATTCCTAGCGAAGCCATCTTCTTTACAAAACCAGAGAATTGTATCCATACAGGAGATGAAATTCCGTTATCTACGATGCCCGATGATGTCCACTACGAAACAGAATGTGTTCTGAAACTAGATGGAACGGGAGGTGTGAGTCATTTGATGATTGGTCTTGACCTCACCAACAGGAGTCAGCAAGAATTGCTCAAGGCCGAAAAACTACCTTGGGCTAGGGCAAAATGTTTCAGGGCAAGTGCTCTCCTTGGCAGTGAATACAAATGCAATGTGAGCCTCGATGAATTACATCTTGAAGAACATAACATCGGCTTACGTCTAACGATAAACGATGAAATCGTTCAGCAAGATTTTCTAAAAAACATGTCCATACCTCCAAAGGCACAGGTCGAAGCACTCAACGAGTGGGCACCCATTCAAGAGGGAGATTGCCTCTTTACCGGAACACCAAAAGGTGTCGGTCCATTGGCTCTTGGTGATATCATCAAAGCTGAATTATTTTGGAAAGATGGTGAAGTTATTTCCTCATATATTGCAACATGTGTGTAAGGATTGCTTTCATATATCCCATGTTTGTGGGCAAGATGCTGAGGAGTTGGCTTCATGGCACAATGGCACGGAATATCTGGAAGAAAATCGACTGGCGGTAGACTTGTTCAAGCTCGTAAGAAACGAGCCTTTGAAATATCAACTGAGAAACAATTTGCTCTCATTGGTGATCCTAAGCGAAAAGTCTACAGGAAGACAGGTGGAAACTCCATGGTCCGCGTCATGTCTGCAGATAGCGTCAACATCAGCAGTTCCAACGGAAAGACAAGCATTGGCAAAATTCTTACAGTTATCGAAAACGAATCTGACCCGAACTATGTCCGACGGAATATTCTCGTGAAAGGGGCGGTCATTGAAACCGATAAAGGCAATGTCAAAATCACATCTCGCCCCGGAAAGGATGGCGTCATCAACGGCGTTCTTATCGAATAAGGTTTCATCAACCTTAAGGGCAATGTCCTGTGAGGGATATTCGTGGAACACAATCCTGACAGACTATGTGTTTGGCCGGGCTATTTCGATAGCAAGGCATCAAGACGTAGCGGCCGAAGAGTTCCACGGGACGCCTCCGTTTCTAAACCCGATTTGGAGGGTCTCGCAACTGCAGCAAAGCAACTCGGCATTCGAAAAATGAAGCGTGAAGAAGGCGTTTCTCACCCTCAGCGACCACATTTGAACGAAGGGCGGCTCTGGATTTCTGCAAAGGGTGCAGAGGAACATATCGGTGCGTCGACAAAAGAGGAATTGCTTCAACTCATTGGTGGACAGTGGAAAGAAATGCAAGATTCTGCAAAAATCGCAGAAAAGAAAGCCTTGGAAGAGCGACCCAAACCAGGTCAAACGTGGGCGAAAAATCAACGAAAGTCAAGAAGCGGGCAACAGCGAAATCAACGCAAAAAATCGTGGAAAAGATGATTTTCTTGATGAATGCAATTGTGGCAAGGTGATGTATACTGCATGGACATGAACGCTGGTTACGAGCATGTGAAGCGATTGGATATCGTCCAGAGCCACGAACTTTTCCAGAGGGTACTGCCACGTCAGCTGATGCGGCAGTTGCACTTGGATGTGAAATTGGACAAATAGCAAAATCAATCGTTTTTCATCTCAATGATTTTCCTATTCTCGTTATCACCTCTGGTGAAAATAATGTTGACCGAAAAAAGAAGATGAAGAGGTTACTCGATGCAAAACCAAGCCAGGCTTCAGCAGATTTTGTTCTTGAAAAAACCGGTTTTCAAGTCGGCGGAGTGCCCCCGTTTGGTCACATCTCTAAGGCAGAAATTTTCATGGATGAAGATTTGATGAAATACGATATCGTTTGGGCAGCCGCGGGTTCATCGAATACAGTTTTCCCGATTACTCCATTTGAACTTCTCGAGGTTTCAGGTGCAACGCTTGCTGATGTTAAACAGTAATTTCTCCTCGGGCAAGGGTAGAGAGATTTGAAAACCCCCTCTCAGTAGCGTAACCAAGGTGGGATGAGGTGACGGAGAAGGTTTCAAACCCCGACCCCCATGCAGAACAAGAATGGCGAGATTCAATTCGTGCTGTCGCAAAACAACAAGGTGCTTCAGAAGCGAAACGACTCATTCAAGCAACTGTTGACGAAGCACAGCACAATGATATCGATATTGACATTACCACGACAGCATATCAAAACACCATCTCGATCGATGAACAAAGTCCGTACCCTGGAGACCTCGCCCTTGAACAACAATTGCACAATATTATTCGATGGAACGCCATGATGATGGTCACAAAATCAAACAAAGATTTCGATGGCATCGGTGGCCACATTTCGACCTATGCATCGACCTCACATGCTTGGGAAGTTGGCTTCAATCACTTTTTCAGGGGAAAGGAAGGAGGACATAGTGGCGACCATGTGTATTGGCAGGGTCACGCTTCTCCTGGGATATATGCTCGTGCCTGGCTTGAAGGCCGACTCGATGCAGACCACATTAAGAATTTCAGACAGGAAGTCGCTGGTCATGGATTGTCCTCGTATCCACATCCAAGATTAATGCCAGATTTTTGGGAGTTCCCAACTGTGAGCATGGGCTTAGGTGCTATGACCGCCATTCATCAAGCACGGTTTAACAAATACCTCGAACAACGTGGCCTTGTCAACACGACACTTTCACGCGTTTGGTACACGATGGGCGATGGGGAATCCGATGAACCTGAATCGCTATCACAATTATCCTTGGCTGCAAGAGAAGGACTCGACAACATCATCATGACACTGAATTGTAATCTTCAACGCTTGGATGGACCAGTGCGAGGCAATTCAAAGATTGTTCAAGAATTAGAAGGGCGTTTTCGTGGTGCTGGATGGAATGTCATCAAGGTCATGTGGGGCACTCAATGGGATCCATTGTTTGAAGCAGACACAAATGGTGAACTCTCAGCGAGGCTAGAGCAATTGGTTGATGGTGATGAGCAGCGTATTTTTACCGCTGATGGAGCGACAATCCGAAAGGAGCTGTTCAACACGCCTAGTTTGGCAGCACTCGTTTCATCAATGACCGACGAAGACTTAGAACTCTTATGCAACAATGTCGGTGGCCATGATTTCATCAAACTCTATTCTGCATATGCTCAAGCCACGAACCACAAAGGAGCACCAACAGTTGTCATCATTCGAACCATCAAAGGCTATGGTTTAGGACCCGGTTTTGCCGGTCGAAACACGACCCATCAAAAGAAGAAGGCCGATATTGAAACTATGAAATGGATGAGGGACGACATGAGCCTTCCGTTTACAGACAAGCAGCTTGAAGATTATCCATTCGTTCAACCATCAGACTTTCCTGAAGTTGTCGAATATGCGAAGGCACGAAGGAAACATTTGGGTGGATTTCTTCCATCTCGCAAACCCGGCCCCTCCTCCATTGATTTGCCTGCTGGCGATGTCTATTCTGAGTTTAATGATGGTACCAAAGGTGGTGCAGAAGTTTCAACCACGATGGCTTTTGTTCGTATTATGCGT
Organism: uncultured Candidatus Poseidoniales archaeon; assembly: GCA_964613395.1. GTDB lineage: Archaea > Thermoplasmatota > Poseidoniia > Poseidoniales > Poseidoniaceae > Poseidonia. The sequence goes on from CAZTGO010000006.1 coordinate 78,325, forward strand.
TCACTGATGAAAGTGAAAGGCTTTGGAGAAAAGGTGGTTCCAATCATTCCTGATGAAGCAAGAACATTTGGTATGGACCCCCTGTTTTCAGAATTCGGAATCTATCACCCTGAAGGACAGATGTACAAACCTGTTGACCACAATGTTCTGATGAAGTACAAAGAATCGAGTAAAGGACAGTTGTTCGAAGAAGGCATCAACGAAGCTGGTGCAACATCCACATTTATCGCATCTGCAACATCCTATTCGACACATGAATTTCCGACCATTCCATTCTATACCTTCTACTCCATGTTCGGATTCCAACGTGTTGCAGATTTGATTTGGTCTGCAACAGACCAACGTGCTCGCGGATTTCTCATGGGTGCTACATCTGGAAGAACAACGCTTAACGGCGAAGGATTACAACATCAGGACGGACACTCTCTTTTGATGGCACACACCAACCCAGCGATTCGAGCATGGGACCCTGCGTTTGCATACGAGTTGGCAACCATCATTCAATATGGAATTACAGATATGTATGAACTGAAAAATGATTTCGTTCACTACATTGCAATATACAACGAAAATTATCCGATGCCGCCAAAACCTAAGGATGCAGATGAGGGCATTATTCGAGGCCTTTATCTTCTCCGTCCAGCACCAAAAGGTGATGGCCCAATCGTTCGATTGATTGGCTCGGGCCCAATTATGCTGCAAGTTTTGGATGCTGTTGAAAAACTTGCAGAATATGGCGTTCGTTGTGAAATCTATTCAGCCACCTCATACGGTGAACTGCGGCGAGATGGTATGGAATGCGACCGATGGAATCGATTGAACCCACATGAACCTCAAAAACAATCATGGGTGGAAAAAATCCTCGGAAATCCTGCTCCAACCATCGCTGTTTCAGACAACATTGCCGCGGTTCCAGATTTGATTCGGCAATGGGTTTCCGGAACATATTCTGTTCTTGGAACAGATGGATTTGGAAGATCGGATACGAGAGAGACCCTACGCCGATTCTTCGAAATTGATGGAGAGTCTGTTGCTCTTGCAGCTCTTTCAGCATTGGTTCGAGAAGGTACATTGGACTCGAGTGTGTTTCACTTAGCAAAAGAAAAGTGGGATATTCAACATGAAAGAGTCGATCTCGCAGAATGAAATCAACGCATCATACATCCGTAGACATCTCAGGTAACGGAGGATTCCATTTTCCTTTTTCTCTAGAAAAATCTAGAATGTGCCAATACAATGTGACAATTGGCGCCTTTTTTTGCGAAACAACATCGAGTTCATGAGGTAAAAGCGGCCTTGGAGTTTTTTTCCAAGCCCGTTTAGAATTGAACGATAAGGGGAATCGAAACAATGCAGGTCCGTTGCATGGTAGGCCAAAAGAGGTCAACCACGCACGTTCAAGAATTCCTTGCTCGTCCATTGCTTGTTGAACTTGAAGCCAGGAACTTGACGATTTTCTTTTTGTCAACCATGATGGGTTGATTGAACTATCGAGTTCAATCTTGTGCTCAGATAATACTTGAGCCATCCATGGGGCGATGTATCCACTTGGTGCTCGAAAAAAGGGGCGGTAATACGCTCCAGCTTTCTCATGAAGTATGCCAATTGAGGTTTCAAGCATCCTCGAAAATCCTGCATTATCTTTTGGCCATGCTGACCAACTTCTGTGTGAATGTCCGTGGCAGCCAAATGTTGCACGTCCAGGAAATGATGTCAGAAAATCCTCAAACAATTCACAAAATTCTTTACTGTCAAATAAGTCAGTGATCACAAAAAGCGTTACGCCATAGTCATGCGAATCCATCCATTTGAGAAATCCACTCCATCCAGTACGAAATGTTTCCGAAAGGTTGTCACTTCCTCCAAAATATGATTTTTTGCTCCGAGTCGGGTGGCCTTGGTATATGGGCAAATGCCGTAGGTCATCGGTATCAACGGTTAACCATGTGTTCAATCGCTTTCACCTCGTGGAAGGTGGACAACAAACAGATAATGAGGGACTGTTCGACCTCGAACGTCAATTCCAAAATATTCAGATATCCTGTCTCCCTGCCAAGCAATGCAAATCGTTTCTGCAGTAGCGACCCCCGCAGCGTTTCGTGGATGCACCGCGATTTCGACAAATGTGCTCCTTTCTCTTGATTCAAGCCATTCAAAGATTCGTTGTACGGCTGCTCTCGCTATACCCTTTCTTCGGAATGATTTGCGGACCCAATAACCTAAATTGTAATTTGAACGGTCGAGTTGTAATTCATCACCAAGACCGACCATGCCAACAAATTCTTCGTCTTGTGAAAAAATCACCCAGAAGTGTATAGAATCGTCATCAAACTTTAGTTCAATATCAAACAACATATCACGAAATTGGCGATGAATGTCCAGATTCGTATCCAGCCAAGGCAGAGCAGATTGGGCTGATTCAGGGTCCTCGTTGTATGCTTGCATCAAGTGGGTCAAGTGCTTCCTTTCAGCGACTTGTAGCCGGTACCCTTGAACAGTTTCAAGGATTGGAGTCTGCATGTTCTTGACCTCCGAGAATTAATGTTTTGACTTGAATTGTTGATGGGTGTTCTGGATAGACTCGACTGGCCATTTCAGCGACCCACTTCGAGTGCTCAACTCGATTGATGTATTGTAGTGCGACACAAATATGATGCAATACATCAAGATTTACTGTGAGGTGAGGTCCAAGAGCATCGAGTAATTGAGCAGCAACATCGAATTTTCCGTGTTGTATGGCCTCCATAATAGCAACAACCTCTCTTACCACAGTGGTATCGTCCCAAGGTTCTGCTGCCGGCCAAGGCCAAATCCTGGGTATTGTTTCTCCTGGAGGGGCCTCCAATTTTGGACTCGAATCTGGAAGAGTTTCTCGCTCATATTCTTCGGATGAAACTGTGCGGTCGACTTGTTCGGTAGTCATTGGTTCTTCGATGATTTCTTGCGTCGTTTCGACTACCTTTTGGTGTTCTTCAACGATCGCCGGTGCGTCGATGTCAAGGTCAAGAGTATCAAAGTCGAGGTCGTCAAGGTCAGGTACGTCGATGTTTTCGGAACCTGTGAGATTTGGTTGAATGATAGGTTGTTCGGGCTCTTCTTGCTGGACTGGTGGCTGCATAATCTCAGTCAAATCTTCGTCAAGCGCTTCGCTCACATCTGGTGAAAAGAGGTGCCCTCGACCAGAGTGTACCGGTTCTGGAACTTGTTCGAGAGGGTCGAGTGAGTCAATTTCAAACTGAACAACTTCTGAGGGAAGATCATCTTTGGTTAATTCTTCATCAACATAAGGTGCGGATTCAACTGTCTCAGTTAATGTGGGTCCTTGGGCCGGCAAAAACGAAAATTCCTCTGCTTGATCTTCATCTGTATCAACGATGGCGTACTGGTCAACATCAACAACCATGTCGTCCATGGTGAGCACGGCTTCAACAGCGACATCGTGCTCTTCTTCATCCAACCCATCGGAGAGAAGAATATCGAGAATCTCGTTATTTGGTGTTGTAGGGTTTGAAACTGGTTGCATTCTTGCTGATTTTGATAAATGATAGTAACACTGCACACATTCTTCTGCACCAATGTCATTTTCATATTCGCAATAAGGGCAAGGGATTCCAGGAAGGTGTTTTGATGATGAAGATGCTTTACGCTTGAACATCAACCCACCTAATTACATCGGCGGAAGAATTCCTGTTTAAGAATACGGGTCTTTCGATTAAACGAAACATCAATCCATGGGCATATGCTCATGAAGTCAAGAGGTTTGGCTTTCGATATGAAGAAGGGGAAGGTGAGTCGCCTCAACAGCACACCAATCCCTCAAGAAAAGGTTGACTTGGATAAAGAAATGCCACCGAGGTGGCATCGGAGTCAAGACCATTTTGAACGAATGACCGAACTCATCCGAATTGAACTCGATGACGAAGTTGCACTCGTTGAAGAGCGTTGGAAAACATGGACAAAGCAACGACTCCTATCGTCAGGATATGCTCTCTTTGATTTGACTTGTCGAACAAATGGTCGATTTTTTGGTGATGATATTCTTGTTTTTGAACATCCAAAACGAAGTCCTCTTCCCGACCATCGATTTACAAACGGAGATATCGTGTTGATCTCAAGAACGAGGCCGTGGGACGAAAAAATCGTTGAGGGAGTTGTTCTCGACCAACATCGAAGCAGACTTCGTGTCGTCGTTCCTGAACGCCCGAAAGACCTCAAGAAAGGGTATTGGCGACTTGACCGTGGAGCAAATCGAGTTGCACATGACAGAATGCATCAAGCCCTCATCTCATTTCATTCGTCTGAGCGCGAAATCTCAACTCCGCTTCGGGACCTTATTCTAGGCACTGTACACGATATGAAAGGAAGTGCTGAATTACCGCCTGAAATTCATGGAAAGAATAAACACAATCTCACTAATGATTGGAAATCTGGATTAAATGAATCCCAACAGCGAGCATTTGAATCTGCAATTCATCGTCGATTGACACTGATTCAAGGCCCTCCTGGAACTGGAAAAACATTCACTGCAGTCCGAATTCTTTCTCACCTCGCCCAAACCTCCGGACAACCAGTGCTTGCTACCGCAGAGTCAAATGTTGCGGTTGACAATCTGCTCGAAGGTTTACTTGACATGGGCATCAATGCACTGAGAATTGGTCGGCCAGTCAAAGTTCGTGACCATTTACGCGATGCTACATTGGATGCTCATGTGGATGCCCATCATCGACAAGAAGAATTGAACGACCTAAGAGATGACTTCAGACAAATCAATCGGGAATTGCCTTCCCTCAAAGGCAAAGAAAAAGGCTTGGCTCACAGAGATTCAAGGAGTCTTCTTCAACAAATTCGTAGAATCGAGCGTGAGGTCATCGACGATGTGTTATCCAAAGCTGAAGTTGTTTGTGCGACAACTGTTGGCTGCGGCCACAACATCATTGCTGATCGTCGATTCCCCATCGTTCTCATCGATGAGGCGACTCAAGCAACGGAGCCATCCTCCATTGTCCCGATTTCTAAAGGGTCAAGACAACTGATTCTCGTCGGTGACCAACAACAATTACCTCCGACCGTCATCAGTAAAAGAGCAGAAGATGGAGGTTTGAATCATTCATTGTTCCAAAGAATGCTCGCATGTGGTCTCGAAACCGAAATGCTCACCACGCAATACAGAATGCATCCTTCAATACGTGAATTCCCAAGTGCCCGATTTTATGAAAATCGATTATTGGATGGCTGCTCACGTGACGAAAGACCGTGCCCTGCTGGATTTCTATGGCCAAATTGGGACAAACCAATCGCATTCGTGCCTGTCTTAGGCGTCGAAGAAACTGAAGAAGAAGGTAAGAGCCGGAGAAATCGGGACGAGGCTGCACTCGTATATTCCATTGTTTCAAATCTTGTTGAACCAGGTGATATCCATCCATCAGAGATAGGTGTCATTTCCCCCTACAACGGTCAAGTCCGACTTTTGCAAGAACTCTTTGACGAGCACCTGTTACGAGAACAGGGGGGGCGATTTGAAGGCCTCGAGATAAAAAGTGTTGATGGATATCAAGGTCGAGAAAAAGAAGTCATTGTCTTTTCTTGTGTACGGGCAAACGAGCAGGGCGAAGTAGGATTTTTGTCCGATTTCCGTCGATTAAATGTCGCTATCACTCGTGCTAAACGTGGGTTGATTCTCCTTGGCCACCCTCACACACTAAGACACGATCACAACTGGAAAAGCTACCTAGAGTGGATGGAGGAATCAGAACTTTTTGCTTGGCACATCACTGGTTAATACTTTGAACAGCCTCAAAATTCTCCATAAACATCAACTGTGTTCACACATAAGCGGATCAGCATATCAGCTGAGATAATTATCGCCATTTGGTCCAGTTTGTTCCTGATTGCGCTCTTCGGTAGAACCAATCATTGCTGCCTTCAGGCCAATTAATCCACTCATAGCCGTCGTCTCTGACCATGCCCACCTCCGTGATGGCGGGCTCGATAGCATTCTGAGTCTGATGTGAAGCAGGAGGAACGGCCGGTCCAGTACTGGCAGCAGCCATTGCCAATTTTTCGTTCAGCAACTGCGTGCGATCATCGGTATCGATGGTACCGGCGAGTCCGAAGTAGGCATCATTGTGGGCGATTCGGTTCAATTGCTCAGGCGTGGAGGATAACAGATCGTCGATGAGGGTCATGAGTTTCTGTCGAGTTTGATGCTTGATCTCGTTGTTCGTATAGCGTGCTGTCAAGTCACCTCGTAACTGCTCAAGTTCCTCCGCCAACTCTTCTGGGTTGGTGTGGTAGGCTTGAGTGAGGGATTGCAGATAGGTTAATTCGTTTTCTTCTTCTTTAGTCAACTTGGTGTTGTTACGAAGCACCTGCACCCATCGGAAGGTTTCAGGAAGCATAGCTGCTACTGCATTGGTTTGAAGCAGCCCAAACAACGCAATCAAGATGGCTCCAATACCGACTGTGGTGGTGACAGGGTCGACGTCTCCTGAAAAGAAGGAATCGAGCAACGAACTCGACACACCTTCATCTCCATTTGCAATTATTTCACAGCCCGTATTGTCCACGCTTACATTTGCATTTGTGTCGGGACAGAGGTCATTGAGGTTTGAGACACCATCATTGTCGTCATCAAGTACGCTAAGTTGACCCTCGCTGCAACCATTAGCATACACGGTTTCCTCTGGTTCGGTGAAGGGACATTCGTCGTCGTCGTTGAGCACACCGTCGCCGTCATCGTCGTCGAGGCAGCCATCGCCGTCATCGTCGGCCTGTGAGGCATTTTCGTTCGGGCACTGGTCCTCAGCATCAGCCACGCCATCGCCATCCGAATCGGTGACCACTAAGCATCCTGTGGCGTCAACTACAGCTCCAGCTTCCGTGTTAAGACATTGGTCGGTGTTGTCTCCGACCCCATCGCCATCGCCGTCACCACTCTCGTTGGAGTCGTTGGGGAACATATCGGCGTTGTCGCCCACGCCATCGCCATCGCTGTCCAATGTCTCGGAAGCATCGTTGGGGAAGGCATCAGAATTATCACCCACGCCATCACCATCGGAGTCATGGGTTTCTGAAGCATCATTGGGGAAGGCATCCGAGTTGTCACCGACCCCATCGTTGTCGGAATCGAGTTGCTCAAATGCGTTCAAGGGGAATGCGTCGGCGTTGTCGCCCACACCATCGCCGTCAGTATCGTGAGTTTCCGAAGGGTCGTTGGGAAAAGCATCAGCGTTGTCGCCGACCCCGTCGCTGTCGGAATCGTATTGCTCAAATCCGTTGAACGGGAAGGCGTCCCCGTTGTCACCTACACCATCTCCGTCGGAGTCAGCCGTCTCAGTTGGATCGTTAGGGAAGGCATCAGCGTTGTCGCCGACCCCATCGTTATCGCTGTCCACCCATTCGTTGACATCGTTTGGGAAAGCATCGCCAGCATTGCTGTAACCGTCACCATCGTCGTCAGGGCATCCGGTTTGGTCTTGGGTTGATGTCCCTGTGTCATTGGGACAGTCGTCATCAGCGTTGGCTACGCCGTCACCGTCGAGGTCATTTTGGTCTATGAATTCGAACGAAGGTGCCAATGTGTGCTCATCGCCATTCTCATCGATGAGGGAGATGGCGACCACACCTGGAGAGGCAACCACCGGCGTCGTCAGTTGGATGGTTTCGTCGTCCAGCACATCACCTGTGACCGCACCAAGTTGGCCGAACTGAACCGTGATTTCGTCAGTGACAACAACGCCCGTTGATTTGGTGGCGTACTTCAGCACGTCGTTTGAATCGTCACTGTAGGCGACGTGGATTATTCCATTTTCGTCGATGAAGATGGCGTTTGAATCGCCCACCATGTCTTGAGTTTGAATGTTGCTTTTCTGCCAAGAAGGAGAGGAAGATGGTTTGAGCGTGGCGTACTTCAAATCAAAACCTGACCAACTGGAGTAGACGATGTGTAAATCACCTGCGGCGTCAACTGCGATGGAGGGATTCTTTCCAGTGTTGCCCGAGGCGTCGACGATTGCGCTGGTCCATTGGCCGTTTGGCACACCTGTCGAATAGCGCAAATCTTCGTTATCACTATCGTAATGCGCAATGTGGAACTGGCCTTGTTCGTCCATAGCCAACGAGGTGGCATAGCCGGGATACATGTTGTTACCAGCTGAGGAAGCGTCGGGAGAGTAGGTCAACCATGAACCGCTTTTGTTGGTTGCAAATTTTAGTTTTGAATTGCCTCTGTCCTGGTATGCGATGTACACATGGTCGTTTTCATCGATGACTATGGAGGAATCGCAACCTTTGTTCGTGCCTGCGTCCACGCTCTGGGTGGTCCATACGCTTCCGTCATACGATGCTAAACGGAGTCCATTACCGCACCATTGGCCCGTTTGCGAGTAGGATATGTGGGGAAGGTTGTTCGAGTCAACGGCGATACCGACCGGCGCAAATCGAGCGTAGGATGAGACAACACCGCCATTCCAGTCTTGACCGTCGTAGTGCTGATACACGAGTTTCTCGCCTTGAGCAGAATAGGCTACGTGGAGTTCATCGTTGTCATCAATGACCATGTGGGCGTCCCAGCAATAACTACCAGCACAAGTATCAACTTCGGCTGTGTTCCACATCGAACCGTCAAATTCAGCGTGCATAATCTTGTAGTTGTCTCCGTTGATGTAAACCACGTGTACGTTTCCATTTGAGTCCACAACGATGGCGTTTTCCGGTCCTGATTTGTCTGCGTAGTCGGCGGTCGTTTTCGTCCATTGATGATTGATGCCGTCGTAGCTGATGTTCCTGTCTGCCATGGCTAGGAACCCAGTTCCAATGATGGTCAAGTCCTCGCCACCGCTCGTCCAGCCGGAAGTCGATGACAGGCTCACTTGTAGGGGGCTGGACGGTGCTATGGAGACTGAATCCTCGAGCATCGAAGAAGAATGGTGGATCGGCGTTAAGGACACGGCGAGCAGCACAACAGTAACCAACCATATTCTCATCATTTTTGTTGAAGGTTCACCCTTTGAAATAACTTTTTGTCACATTCGTAATGTACTACATGCTGAACGTTAAGGGGGGTATGCACAAGAGATTTCGCGTGAACCCAAATAGAGAAGATTATCCAAACAGATAAAGACGCAATGTGTCGTATACATCGGTA
>CAZTGO010000007.1:0-58220 GCA_964613395.1 uncultured Candidatus Poseidoniales archaeon
GATGTGTATAAATGGAGGCTACTCTAATTATCGTGTAATTACTGTTGGTATGGAATCCAAGCTTGTGTTGTAGCATCGAAGTATGAGAGATTACCTTCAGCATCTTTGTTCCAGTGAACGCCGTTGTCAACCCATTGCTGTGCACCTTCGAGCGGATTGTTGTCCTGCTTCTCAGAGAATTGTGCTTCAGTAGCAGCATCGAGATCTGCAGACGTTTGAGCAAATGCACTTTCAATCGTTTGAGCTCCACCTTTACGAGCATTCATGAATCCGAGTCCTCCAAGTCCTCCAAGGATGAGAACAACGAGGGTCACATAGAGACCAAGATTGGAGTCACTTTCTGTTTCTGCTTTGGAACGAGTTGCATCTTGTGGGTACTTGTCGTATCGGTCAGGTACACCGTCACCGTCGGAATCTGTTGTCTCATTTGCATCATACGGGAAATCGTCCTCAGCATCGCTCACGAGGTCGCCATCAGAATCGATTTGAGATAAGGAACACCCGTTCTCGAGAACAAGTGTGTCACCTAATGTACTTGGACACTCATCATCGATGTCAAAGACACCGTCATCGTCGGAATCAAGTTGGTACTTGGAGCATCCGTCACTATCGACGATTCTTCCATCTGCGGTGTTCGGACATTCATCACGTGCATTGTTGACGTTGTCGCCATCATCGTCTTTCTGTGTATCTGAACACCCTACCGCATCGACTTGCTCACCTACTGGAGTGCTACGGCATTGGTCTTCATTATTGTAGAATCCATCATTGTCGGCATCAAGTTGTGACTGTGCACAGCCAACAGCGTCGACTGTTTCGCCTGCTGGAGTACCTGGACACTGGTCAATATCGTTTGTGAACAAATCCAAATCATCGTCTTTTTGGGAGTCTGTACAACCATTTGCATCAGCCTCTTCATCGATTGGAGACGCATCGCAAATGTCATCTGCATCCATGACGCCATCTCTGTCTGTGTCACGTTCGCTTGCAGCACAACCAACACCGTTGACTTGTACGCCAGAAGGTGTACTTGGGCATTCATCGATATCGTTGGTGATCGTATCTCCATCTGAATCCAATTGACGCTCTGCACATCCCGTCGCATCGACAGAGTATCCAAGAGGTGTTCCAGGACAAGCGTCAAATGCGTCATTGATGCCATCTTTATCCTCGTCCTCTTGACTTGCTGCACAACCCACAGCATCAACTGACTCACCAGCGGTCGTGTTTGGACATGCATCGATATCGTTCGTCACGCCGTCCATATCATCGTCGAGTTGAGATTCAGAGCATCCATTTTCATCAACTGGCTCACCAGCAGGAGTATTGACACATTGATCACCGTCAGTTCCGGCGGGGTTATCACCGTAGCCATCACCGTCGGCATCGAACCATTGTGTTGGGTCACTCGGGAATTTGTCTGCATTCATGCCTGCTTGGTTATCACCGTAGCCATCCCCATCGGCATCTGCCCATTGCGTCGAATCGGCAGGGAAGATATCAGGTGAATCCCCGTTTTGATTATCACCATAGCCATCACCGTCAGCGTCACTCCATTGGGTCGAATCGTTCGGGAAGGCGTCGCCGTTGGTTCCTGTTGGGTTGTCGCCGTAGCCATCTCCATCGGTGTCTTTCCACTGTGTTGCATCGTTCGGGTATTCGTCACCATTGGTACCTGAAGCGTTGTCGCCATAGCCATCGCCATCTGTATCCTTCCACTGTGTTGCATCATTCGGGAAGGCATCGCCATTTGTCCCAGTAGGATTGTCACCATAGCCATCACCGTCGGAGTCCTTCCATTGTGTACCATCTGCTGGCCATAGATCTGGATTGCTTCCTGCAGGGTTGTCACCATAACCATCGCCGTCAGTGTCTGACCATTGGGTGCTGTCGGCCGGGAAAGCATCTGGTGCATTTCCAGAAGCATTGTCTCCATACCCGTCCCCATCTGCATCAGACCATTGTGTACTATCTGTTGGGAAGGCATCTGGTGAGTTGCCCGATGCATTATCACCGTAGCCGTCTCCATCCATGTCGGAATATTGAGTTGCATCGGTTGGGAAATCATCAATATAATCATTGTACCCATCGCCGTCTGTGTCCTTTTGGTCAAGGGCACATCCATTTGCATCAACAGTTGCACCAGCGGTTGTGTTGGCACAAAGGTCGAGTTCGTTGGCAACGCCATCATTGTCATCGTCGAACACGAAATTGAAACATGTCGAATCACCAATGCGTTGAGTACCATCACTTTCGAACAATTCTGCAATAGCACAATATTGGCCTGATGAGGTTGGTGTTGTGTAGTTCCATGTACCAAAACTCATACCTTGCGATGTTGCGGTTACAGATATAAGGCCTGATTGGGCAATTGTGGCATTTCCAGCATCCACAATTTTGATTTGGTAATCATAGTCATCACCAGCGACCAAATCATGGCCTCGAGTTGTCACATCATTGGTTGAAGCAGTTGAGGAGGTTGATACATTGAGGATGAGAATGCTTGGTAGTTGAGGAATAAATTCATCCTCATGGAACCCGATGACATCTTGGAATGAAGTCATGTTCAAATTTGTTCCATTTTCATAGAGGAACCCAATGAGTGCGTGTGTGTTCATGGTGGTTGGACCGTTCCAAGTGATGTTGTATGAGGCTTGGGTACTTGAAGCAGAAACCTGAATGACATCTCGATCAATTTGCGTTAAATTGACTGCATCATCAACAGAATACCCATTCGCAATTTCCTGATTATAATCGACGAGGTCGAGCACGAACCATTCCAAATCATAATCTATTGAAGAAGATAAATTCGTGAGCGTCAATGTTCCAGTGGTCGAGGAAGTCGTTTGCATTTCGAGCATTTCACAATAAATAAAATCAAAATCATCGTCAAGCATTGTTCCTGAAGATGAATACAGTTCTGCTCGTAGCACAACATAAGATTCGTTCACTGATGGGGTATAGGTGACATTCATGTTCATTGTAGTAGCATTTGCAGTAAAGTTACCCGTTTGAATTGTAGAATACACAGACGAACCGTCATTCAAAATTTGTTGAAGGGTAATGTTGTAAGAAAAAGTAGTCCCATTTGTTAGGCCTGAAAAGTCAACTGTACCGGAAGTTGTCGAACTCATGGTCACATCAACCGTTTCAAAGGTTTGACCACCGCCTGGATTATCGGTCTCAATTGAAATCGAATATATTTGGTTCGATGCTCCAGAGAATGAATAAAGATAAACATCGACAAAAGAAGTCATGTTGCTTGTGGCAGTGTATTGTAATGTTTCATCATCTGTCACTGATGAACCAGAATCAAGGATTGTTCCCGTACTCGATTCCCATCCTGCATCGATATCTCCATTCGCATGAGTAAACGTGATGTTCACATAATATGTGACTCCAGCAACCAATTGAATCTCATACATGTCGACATCGGTTGTCGTGTGTAATGACAAACCTGTGCATGAAATTGGAAGGACACTTGCGAGTGTAGCTGTTTGTTGAGTGTCGTTTGGCTCGAGAATATCACTTTGTACCGTGTTGTTTCCAGTGCAAGGCGATGGAGGTGCTGAACCGTTGGAGATACCTCCACCTCCACCTGTGCTTTGGACATTGAATTTCCACATCGTCAATGTCCATGCCCCAACACCAGAATATCTTCCGATGCCGATGTATACCATTCCACCGTGTGGGGTTTGCGAGTTATTTGTTGTCACAGTCTCAGGATTGTTAAATATCGACGAATCGAGAGTAACATTGTTTGTTGTTGTCATGATCAAATCGAAATCATTGGTCGTCGTCGTGCCGTTAGGCAACGTGGTTGTTGATGAAAAAGAGAGTTGAACAGCAAGCCCCTGATTTGAGTTAAGGGCGACACGGAGCCAATCTTCGTCATCACCATAGTCGAGTTCTCCAGTACCACTGTAAGAACCTGTGAAGATATAATTGGTTAAATTCACACTCGTGTTATCTGGCAAGTCGCCGTTTGAACCCAAGTCGTTTTGGTTTGGGCCAATTGCAGAAACGTTGCCTAGAGATGCTGCTAATGTCGAAATAAGCAACAGAAATGTCACGGATAGTGATTTTAAAGTTGGCTTTTGGGTTGAAGAATTCTTCACCATGAACGAGGTAGCGGATGTTCGTATAAAAATGAGTGGGCGGAGATGAACCAAATTACGCTCACTAAATCGCTGTTGGAGCAACATGTCCGTCGCCCTTGTCGTCTGGCTGTCGCACTCTTGACCACACCCCTGACATCAATTCATCGTGATGTGTTTGACAATAATGGAATCGTCGGTACGCTTCTCGAAATGAATATGCTTTCTTTCCAGTAGCAACTAAGTAGCCTTCAGGAGACAAACGGGAAACGATTGTTCCTTCATCTTGGCAACCTGGCAAATCACACACTGGGGTTTCATTCATGCCTACACCTCAGCATCACAATACATTAACTCTTGCTTTCTCACTCGGGCTCCTCATCTGGTTCGATCACGAGGAGCGGCACATTTGCTTCGATAGCATCACCTTCTTGACATTGAACAGAAACAACGGTTCCTGCGATAGGTGCTTGGATTTCATTCTGCATTTTCATCGCCTCAAGGATGAGAACAACTTGACCTTCCTCGACCTGCTGCCCTTCTTCAACTTCAACTGTCACCACTTTTCCTGGAATATTTGCAGAAACGGTTCCCGATTTCTTCCGCCCTCCAGAAGCTGAACGTTTTGGTTTTGGCGCAGCGGTTGCCCCTGGCATCTCAATGGTAAATGTTGAGCCATCAACTGTCGCCTCCCATACTTCACCATTGAATTCAAGTTCGACTTCGTATTCTGTTCCGTTCACTTTGACTTTTCGAATATCTCCCATCGTCATTACCTCCATGGTGAACGGCCTGCTTTACTGTGAAGGATTGGTGACCGTCCAGATAACAACCTTCGATGATCTTGGGCCCAAATGTGACCTTTTTGACGACCAACTTGACCTTGCTGGTCATCCGAGCCTTGCATCATTGAAAAGACTGCCATGATTGCAGCCATTCTCTTTTCTTCTTCACCCATAACATCATCTCACAGTGGAATGTTTCCATGTTTCTTTGCTGGCCGAAGTTCTTCTTTATCCATCAACATCGCAAGGGCGCGTGATAACTTTTGTCGAGTTTGATTGGGTTCAATTACATCGTCAATGTACCCGAGGGCAGCGGCTTTGTAGGGGTTTGCAAACGTTTCATTGAAGTCATTTGTCAGTCGCTCTCGCTCTTGCTCTTCGTTACGAGCGGATGCGATACGGCGTCGATGAATGATTTCAACAGCACCATCTGCACCCATGACGGCTAGTTCAGCAGATGGCCATGCAACATTGTAGTCTCCTCGAATGTGCTTGCTTGACATAACATCGTAAGCACCTCCGTATGCTTTTCGAAGAATCACGGTAAGTTTTGGGACTGTGGCCTCAGCAAATGCATACAACAATTTCGCTCCGTGACGGATGATACCACCCCACTCTTGGCCAGTCCCAGGCAAGAACCCAGGCACATCTTCGAGTGTGACTAAAGGCAAATTGAAAGCATCACAAAACCGGACAAAACGTGCAGCTTTATCGGAGGCATCGATGTCGAGACACCCTGCCAAAACTTTTGGTTGATTTGCGACCACGCCAATTGTTTGCCCGTTGAGGTGAGCGAAACCTACAACGATATTTTGTGCCCAATCTGGTTGCACTTCGAGGAATTCGCCATCATCCACGATCTCTTTGATGACATCAACCACGTCGTAAGGTTTGCTTGCCTCGGATGGAATAATCGAATCAAGTGCAGGACACGCACGGTCAGCGGAATCATTTGTTGGTCGCTTTGGTGCATGTTCAAGATTGTTTTGAGGGAGCATATCAACGAGTTCACGTGCCAAATCAATGGCTCCTTCATCGGATTGTGCTGTGAAATGGGATACACCTGATTTGCTTCCATGGGTGTGTGCACCACCTAATTCTTCAAAGGTCACCACTTCATTTGTTACCGTTTTGATGACCTCTGGCCCAGTGATGAACATGTGAGCAGTTTGGTCGACCATAATCACAAAATCTGTAATCGCAGGAGAATAGACGGCACCACCTGCACATGGCCCCATAATAACAGAAATTTGTGGTATGACACCAGATGCACGGACGTTTCTAAAGAAAATTTCAGCATAAGACCCGAGTGATGCTACGCCCTCTTGAATTCTAGCACCTCCAGAATCGTTCATTCCGATCACAGGACGCCCGGTTTTCAGGGCCATATCAAGAACTTTGCAAATTTTGAGTCCGTGCATTTCACCGAGGGAACCTCCGTAGACTGTAAAATCCTGAGCGAACGCAAAGACTTCTCTGCCGTTGATCGTTCCATGGCCAGTGACAACGCCGTCTCCAGGAATGATATTTTTGTCCATATCAAAATCACGACATCGGTGTTCAACCAGTGCATCAATCTCCTGAAATGAGCCATCATCAAGGAGCAGTTCAAGCCGTTCTCTTGCAGTTAACTTCCCTCGTTGATGTTGTGCATCAATACGTGCTTGCCCTCCTCCCGAAGCACTTCTTGCTTTGCGATTTCGGAGGTCTTTCAGCCGCTCTTCTGTGGTAGACATAGGCTTCCCTAACTTCATCTGTTTCACGAAACCCCTTATTGATTGCTCTTGTTTTTCAAAAAAAAAATCTATTCCCACACAGGTTCAAACACGGGATGAACGCATGGCTTGATAGGTTGAACCGTTCTCGCCCCAACATGAGCAGCCCAGTTCGAGTGGTTGTTGCAAAACCTGGCCTTGATGGCCATGACCGTGGGGCAAAAGTCGTTGCCCGTGCACTACGTGATGCGGGACATGAAGTGATTTACACTGGACTGAGGAGAACGGCACAGCAAATTGTTGACACCGTTCGAGATGAAGATGCCTTGTTCCTCGGACTATCATCACTTTCTGGTGCTCACAACCATCTTTTCCCTCGAATATGTCAATTGTTGGTTGCACAAGACATGGGTGATGTCATCGTTTTTGGCGGAGGCATCATACCTCATGATGACCGAGAAGAACTTCACAAAGTCGGTATTCGTGCAATCTTTGGACCCGGTACACCAACCTCAGAAATTCTACAATTTATCGAAGAAGCACGAAATATGGCCAATGTAGGCGTAGGGGGCTCATCAGATTGGCTATGGTCTTCATCAGCGTAGGCGATGTCATGGCAATCGAAGAGTTTCAAAGGGCAAAACAAGGCTCTCGTCGTGATTTGGCCCGCGTCCTTTCAATGATTGAGAATGGAACTGCATCGTTTTTGGACCAAACGAATGTTGACAAGAACCGTTGCATGAGTATCGCCATCACTGGATCACCCGGGGTCGGCAAGTCGGTTCTTTGTGACCAACTACTCACACACTGGGCGAATGCAGGCTTCAACATCGCTCTTTTAGCGGTTGATCCAAGTTCTCCGAGGTCAGGAGGCGCTCTCCTTGGCGACCGAATTCGATTAAAGTCAGTTGACGACGCATCGGTCAATGAACGAATATATGTGAGGTCCATTGCAACACGCACCTCATCAGGAAGTGTGCCTCTCATCGTTCGCGACATGGCTGAAGTTTTGCACGATGTTGGCTATGAAAGGGTGCTCATTGAAACCGTGGGTGCAGGACAAGCCGAACTACGATGTGCTGCCGTAGCCGATCGAATTGTTTTGGTCGAAGGTCCAGCAAGAGGCGACGGTATTCAAGCAGAAAAAGCAGGCTTACTGGAACTCGCAGATGCAATCGTTGTGAACAAAGCAGACTTGGATGGAGCACAGAAACATTTTGATGAAATCCAAGAATCAATTTCACTTGAACAAGATGAGCACCCGAAGATGTTTCTTGTTTCGGCTCTCGAAGGTCGAGGTACTGAACATTTGTCCGAACAACTCCTTCATTTACCATCGACCGAACGTGCAAAAAAATCGAGAATCTTCCAACATTTACTTGCTGCCCATGAGCAACGGCTAACCCAACATCCCCAATTGAATGATGTTCTCGAGCAACTTCTGGAGGGTACTCTTCATATCGAAGATGCACTATCGCAACTTAATGTCAGAAACTGAAACAAGTGCACATCCGCTCGATGTGAGTGTCGAACTGACCAACCCAATCGATGAATCGGTCGGTGGCATGAAAGGCCACCTTCTTCGTCGTGGCATTCATTTGTCGATGGTCTTCATCCCGTACCTTTTTTTTGAATTCGGTGAAGAAATCGCCGATATCATTTCGATGCGACCAGATGAACTCATCTCTTTGCTTGTTGTTGCCATCGTCGCAGGTGAATATATCCGATTAAAGATGGGATTCACCGTTTTTGGCCAGCGTTCGTATGAGGCTACACAAATTTCAGCACTCGCTTGGGGTGGCATTTCGATCTGCCTCGTACTGCTCATCACACCGATGGAAGAATATGCTTACCCACTCATCTTGTCACTCGCTCTTGGCGACCCGTTCATGGGCGAGTTAAGAAGAAAGCAAGTGTCAAAAAATATGTTAATTTGCCTCACTTTGATTCTTTTATTGTCGATATGGGTAGCATCATGGCATCTGTTCGGCACTCCTTTGTGGTTTTCACCCATAATGGCACCGCTATGCATGATTTCCGAGTGGCCTCGCTATTCGATTATCGATGACAATGCGACAATGCTGCTCATACCGCTAGCAGGTGTCGTTACACTTATTCCATTCGTGAATTGAACACCGTTCATCGTTTTGATTCAATATCTTGAAATGGGAGGTTTCTCACGAAAGGTTGAGGCATAACCATGACCGAAGAGAAGGCAGGAGGCGACCCTCCTCAAATGGCATATTTTATCGCATTTGGATTGGCTATCATATTCTTAGGAATCACCATGTTCAGATACCCGCTTTGGGGACTTTGGTGACTCCACAAGCAACACTTGAAAAACAAAGGCGTTGACTTTTTGTTATGTGTGGCATAGGCGGAATACTCGGCCAGCCAGACGCTAGCATTGCCCACAAGATGAATAAAATTCAACAACATCGTGGCCCAGATGGCTCTCAAATTTTTATCGATGACAACATTTCCTTAGCACATGCACGCCTAGCAATCGTTGACCTCGTAGGTAGCCCTCAACCGATGAAAGGAGTTGGCAACGAAGTGTTGGTTGTCAATGGCGAGATTTACAACCATCGAGATATTCGCGACCAACTGAAGAGTTATCGCTGGAGTACTCAAGGCGATAGCGAAGCAATTTTAGCCTTACACGCCCAATCAAAGATGAATTCAACCAAGCGGATGTCTGCACAGGATCACGCCACTTGGATTTCAAAATTGGATGGTATGTTCGCCTTTGCTTTATGGGACGCAGATTCAAAGCAACTCCTTCTTGCAAGAGATGTCCTGGGCATTAAGCCCCTTGTAAGAACACAAATCGATGGTTCCTTGCTTTTTGCAAGCGAACACAAGGCATTGAGAGCAGATGAACGACACATTCCTTCAATCGATATGACAGCGATGGCTGTTCGATTAGCATACGAATACCCACTTGATGCGACGACGCTTCTCAATGATGTCTACCAAATTCGTCCGGGAACTGTAGAAGTATGGACAATAACAGAACGAGGTGCAGAATTAGAGGGTCTTGCTCAATTTGAATCCATTCAAAATCATTCAACATCGTGGAATGAAGCGACTGGAAGTCATGAATTACTCGAGTCATTCACATACTCTGTTGAACAACGATTGATGTCTGATGTACCAGTTGGTATCGTCTTGTCTGGTGGACTTGACTCAAGCCTCGTGGCAGCTGTGGCCGAGGACGCTGCAGAACGTGCCGGTCAACCAGTACCTGAATGTTGGACGGTTGCAGAATCAGAAGACAACCCTGATTATATGGCAGCAGAAGATGTAGCTTCAAGTTTGGACCTTGTACATCATCAATACGTCATTCAACGTGAAGACCTCGATGGTGCAATTCAAAATTTAGTTTGGCATGGCGAGGACCTTGATGTTACCGTCGTCTTTTTCCAACCGCTTTTTGAAAAAATGAAGCACCATGTTACTGTGGGGTTATGTGGACAGGGTGCGGATGAATTGCACGGAGGTTACCCACGATACAAGAATATCCAAGGTCATCTTAACCTCATTGAACAACGTCTTCACGACATCGGCGATGATTTGACAAGCGATCTGATGACATCACCTTGGCCAAACAATGGACGATGGTACACTGAAGACCACATGCCTATGTCGAAAAAAGGGGACCTCAACTCATTTCTCGATTTTGAACTTCATCACGGACAACTCACAAACTTCCAATTGCGACTCGTTGATCGGCACTCGATGGCACACGGTCTTGAAGTACGTGTTCCATTTCTAGGGAAGGAACATCGAAATGCTGCAACGGCTTTACCGGAGGTGTGGAAATTACCCCCCTCGGGTGTAGAAAAATTGGCCCTTCGAAAAGCTGCTGCTCATTCAAAACTACCTGAAGAGATTGTAAAACGCCCAAAACTACCTGCCGGAACTGCAACAACACCATCACTCTTGAAGCAAATTTTATCTGAATATGATGCCCAAATCAATGAACTTCGCCAACATTATACTCCGTTTACAAAGGTGCTAAAACATCAAAAAGAATTAGCATTGGGGTTGGGTTTGTTCGAGGCCATGCACATCATTGATGGCGGTCGTGAAAAGAAACACTCAACCATTGATAATCTCATTTCAGAGGTGCTGCCATAATGAATCTGTCCGATATCACTCAACGTATTGAAGATAAACGTGAAGTGATTGAAGAATGGTTCGAAAAGAAAAGAAACATACACCCACGTCCGATTTACGGTAGCGTTGATGTACGAGATGCAGGTTGGAAAGTAGGTGTTGTCGACGCGAATCACTTCCCCGCAGGATTCAACAATATCGATGAGACAGATAAACCTCATATTGCCGCCCTGTTGAAGAATCATATTCTGAGGCAGCACCCCGATTGTTCATGGGTTCACCTCTATCCTGAAGCCCATACCCGAAATCCAGCTTATGTGGAGAATGTTCGTTCAATTCAACATTTGATTGAACTAGCAGGTTTCCATTGTACTGTAGGTTCAGTTGAACTCAGTGAAATCGGATTTTTGAACGGCATCAACGGACCATTGAAGTTATCAAAGGTTGAACTTGAAGAGGAAACAGAAACGATGTATGTCAACGAAGCCATTCCTTGTCTCATCTTACTGAACAATGATTTAACCGAGCAAATTCTTCCCCCGATAACGAAGCAACACATCACACCATCACCTCAAATGGGTTGGTTCCGAAGGAAAAAATCAGAACATTACGAGTGCCTTCAACCACTTGTCAATGAAATTGCAGAACTTATTGGTATCGATCCATGGCACTTGCTCCCTGATTGGTTCGTTTCAGAGGATAAATGCCTCGATGAAGATGTTTGTAGAAAGAAATTAGCAGGTGACATTGATGAATTTCTTTCAAAGATACGTTCAAAATACAAGGAATTGGGAATTGAAAGAGAACCAGTAGCTGTGGTTAAAAATGATAGTGGCACATATGGATTGGGCGTTCTCATGGTTCATTCAGGTGACGAACTACTGAATCTATCAAATCGTAAACTCAACAAATTGAGATATGCGAAAGGTGGTTCAAAGGTTGAAAATTTTCTCATTCAAGAAGGCATACCAACACGATTGTTCACCTCAGAACAGAAACCTGCAGAACCCGTCGGTTATCTTGTCGATGGAGACGCAGCCGCATGGTTCTATCGTATCAATTCAAAAAAGAGTGATATGGACAACTTGAATTCACCTAGTGCTGAATTCAAACCTCGATCAGAAATGGAAGAACATGTTACACAACATGCAGACAACTGGCACACCCTCGTAGCAGAGTTAAGCATGCTCGCCATGGGTTCAGAACTTCAAAAGCAGTCATCGAATGAGGGCGTGTCGTGAAAAATAATCTTCAGCGTAGCATCCTCTACGTTGCAACGATTTTCATCGGATTGCTGTTGTCCTCTACAGCATTCTTCGGTCTTACAAAAGGAATCACTGCCGAGATGATTGTTTCATTGTTCGTTTGGGCATTGTTCATCAATATCTATAGAACAACCGATAGGAAAGAACGCATTGAAATGTTAACAGTTTTAGCATTCGCAACACCCATGGAATTGTTCTTTTCGGAAATATGGCTAATCTACGAATATCAACGCGGATTGATGCCACTCTTTGTTCCAGCTGGGCATTATTTTCTCTTCGACTTGGGACGGATCTGTGTCCAAAATCTGAACAACAGCATCACATATCTTGGATTACTTCCTTTGATTCCCTTTGTGATTTATGGATGGTATGATGGAAGTGACACGTCTGCAGTTCTCTTGTTGATTTTTGTCACATTATTCATTCGATTTGGGAAAGAATCTCAACTTTATGTCGTCATGGTGTGGTTAGCTCTCGCAATGGAACTTTGGGGCACATACCTCATGAATTGGACATGGTCCAGTCATGTTCCTTGGACAGGATTGACCGCATGGAACCCGCCCCTTCTTGTTGGTGCCTTCTATTGCTTAGGCGACCTTTTGGTTGTATGGAGTGTTGCTAAGTTTGAAAGCAAGCCATGAATTGGGTGATATGATGACAGGGGCGGATGACCTGCAAAAAAGGCGTCAGCAAGAAGCTGAACGCATCCGACAAGCCCTTGAACGTCAAAGAGAAGAACGGCATGCAGAATTAAAAGGTGGCGATACTGCTGTTGCTTATGTTGAGGAACGTTTGTGCATAGGTTGCGATCAATGCGACATTGTATGTGATGATGACGCGATTGAATTTTACAAAGTCCCTATGAGAAGCCCACTCCTCGTTGTTGAAAGCAACAAAAAAGCAAAAATTATCAGGGACAATTGCACTGGTTGCAGATTATGTGTTCTAGCATGTCCAACAGATGCAATCAAAATGATTGATAGGTGATATGAAATGTCAAAAGAAGGAAAGGAACCGTCTGCTCAACGCTTTGGAGGAGAATTCGGACCATATAGGAAAGAAGGAACAAAAGGTGTGACATTATCCACATTCAAGACGCTTGTATGGACTTCAAATATCGGAGGATTGCTTCTCGTCGTTCTCGCACTCGAACTTTTGTTTGTAGTTCAGAATTTCATGTGGGGATTTTTGGCATTGATCGCTGGCGTTGCCATTGCACTTTTCCCTTCAAACTATGAAATCGTAGGCATGGAAGAATCCCAAGAGGAAGCAGATGAGCAAGCATGAGCAAATTGTTAAGCCAAATCACCATTGACACACCACTACATCCACTTAGGATTCATTTCGACCAACATAGCATACATTACGCCTCATTCGTGCGTACGATTGAACACACAACCATCATTTACCCTGAACATGAAGAGTTTCGAAAACAAATTGAACTCTGGGTTTTCAACTATTTTCAACGAAAGCCAACACCTGAGATTTCTTTCAATTTGTCAACTCATACGGCATTTCAACAAGATGTTTTGCGTGAACTTCTCAACATTGAATGTGGTCAAACAATTTCCTACAAAGAATTAGCTCTCCGTAGTGGTCGCCCTAACGCCTCACGCGCTGTGGGTTCAGTGATGGCAGCAAATCCCATTTTGCTCTTTATTCCATGTCATCGAGTGATTCAAACATCAGGACAATACGGTGCGTACTCTGGCTTTGGAGGCGTAAAATCGAAGCAAAGCCTCCTTGATTTTGAGGCAAATAAACATAATTATGACCAATAAAATGGTCAAACTCGTTGAGCAGGATACCGATGATAATGACATTCAGGACATGATTCAATCATCTAGCGAAGGTTAACTTTTTTTATGAACAATCGGAGATCAACGGAATTATTCAAACTCTGTAATCTCATTGCATGCTGGACATTTTGCTTTTCCTTTGTATCCCTCAGGAATCCTCAGTTGTTGACTACAGTTGGAACATGATGTGACAATCTTCACCTCTCTCTCGTTTTTTGAAACTTCAGAATCCCCAAACCAAAATGGTACAGGAGAAATAACGTCCAAAGCATCAATAAAATGGTTCAAATAATTTGGTTTGCCCTCCCTAAAATGATAATTTGAACTAAAGAGCGGCCCTGCTACAATAATCATGCACATACCTGAGCACATCAGAGACAAACCTGTCATTCCTTCCTCACCAAATCCGACCGACAGTGGTGTCTCTATATCGATAAAGATAAGCGAGAGTGCTCCAGATAAAAGTAGGATACCCAAGGTGATCTTCAAACCTACTTTGTATCCCTGAACGACAAGAGATCCACCAAAAACAAATGCAAGTCCAATACAAATACCAATGATTGAATGAGTTGGCGTCTCCCAATTCCAAAGGAAGGAATATCCCATTCTGAATAACCCGTATAACACAATAAAGATACCCAAGAATGCAGGTAAACTAGAATTGTATTCTGTAACATACACTTTGGTAATGTTCTGCTGTTGATTTGAAGGTGGATTTGAACTTATTTCAATTGACTCTGGAAGCTTAGATTCATCATCTTCCATTAAGCGAATGACGACCTCTGCCTTACTTCCGCTGACCTTTAATCCTCTTTGCTTACACATCGTTTTAAGTTCAATCAAGGTATGGGCATCATAATCCATTGTGACTAGACTAAAACTGGTCCTTTATGAGACTGTAGGGATGTTATGAGATTCAAGCCAATGTTTCTATATTGTTTGTATCGGAAACAGCATATGATTTCTTTGCTTCAACTTGTCTAGCAAGGAAAGACACAACATCTAAGATTTCGATATCATCATATTCTGTTCCGTCTTCAAATTTCAAGCATTCAAAGTGGGAAACACATTTTGGACATGAGGTTAGCATGGTTTTCGCACCGGTTGCTCGAACCTCTTCCATACGTGCTACTCGAAGTGCTCGTGCATTTTCATTGCATGACATCATGCTTGAAACACCACAGCACATTGCGTCTTCACCATGATGTTCCATCTCAACAATACTCACACCTTCAACGCTTTTGATCAGTTCACGGGGTTCATCGTAGATGTTCATTTGACGACCTAATCGACATGGGTCGTGATATGTCACAGTTGTTTCTTCACTCTTCAACGACATGTCAAATCCGTATTCTGTGAGGAACTCAGTTGTGTGCATGACTTTGACACCCTCAAGTTCGTAATCTCTTGCAAAGGTTCTGAAACATTCTGCACAAGAAGAAACGAGTGTATCGATTCCTGATTCTTCGATTTTTCTTTGGTTATACGCTTTGAGTTTCTCAAACACTTCAGTGAGGCCTTGCCACTTTTGGTCGTGACCACAACACTTGAGGAAATCTCGACCTAAATAGGACACATCGACATTCATCTCATCAAAGAGCGTAAATGCTGAGGTTGTTGAGTCACCAAGGTCCATTGTACCTTCATTGACATGAGAAAAGACGAGATCTTGGTCAAGGTAATCGACACAACCTGGATAATATCCGATGTTCGAGGGCAGAGGATAATCCTCTGTTGCGATGAAGTCTGCATCTGCCTCTTCCTCCGCTTCTGCTGCAAGAACAGCTTGCAGTACTGTGTGAGGAATCTCTGCTTGCGGACCACCGACGATGAGACTTCGACGAATATCGACGTAAGAATCGTAATCGACAAGTTGAGGGCAAGCATTCGTACATGCAGTACATGTCAAGCATGAATACAGCGGAACTCCATCGTCCTCGTTGTTCCATGAATTATAGATGATGTTGAGTTTGTCACCGCCGTTGAAGAGTCGGACAGGACATGCGTCATCGCAAAGGTCACATCCGTAACATTTGTTCATTTCGAATTCATATCCTCGGGCCATGTACCGAAGCAACACAAAGACGAGGGCACCAAAGGTTAGGCAAGGAATGAACATAGCGTAAATGAGTTTGGCGTCAAGTGATTTTGGATTTTGGTGATATGCAGGATTCTCGATACTTGTGTACATCGTTCCACCGAGCCCCATCTGTGTCATGTTGTTCAGATCAACAGTGTAACCTGCAATTTCGTCAGGTGCGTCCTCACTCCACACGAGAAGAGGTTGGAACGCTGCGATATTGAATTGGGTTTCCGTGTAGACACTATCGTTAACAGCAAGGGCACCGTTAGCAGCCACGTCAAACGTGTAGAAATATTCACCAACAGTTAATTCGACGGTATCTCCAGCACAACCGCTGAATGAAGAAACGACTTTACCTTGTGAATCTTTGACTGTTAGGGTTGCATCAACCATTAATTGTGTGTTCACATCATTGATTTTACGTTCTGATGAACGGTATTCGCAAGCAATATCTGTTGTGATCGACTCAATGCTCTCAGGGTGGCCCTCGGGGAACAAGACTGGGTCTTCGGTCACAACGAATGAACCTGTTGCTGTTACTGTTTCTGTGCCGCTAATATTCCATGCACCACTGGCAGCATTGGTACCAGTCGCTGGGTCTTGATGACCGTTGGCATTTGCAAAATCAATAATCACTTCTCTTTCCGGTTGGTAGATGTTCCAATTGAGCCATGCTGTTGTAGGCACTGTAAGTGATTCAGACCAACCTCTGTCGTCGCTAAACTGGTTAGCATCATGGAGGTGAATATCAGATGGCTGAGTTCTCATTTCCTCGAGTTCAGCATAATCTTTGATTGTAAGAAGCCCCTTCATTTCGTAAAAACCGTTGTCGTAGACATCCCATGTCGATACGGTTGCTGCTGATGAAATGATAAGGGCACCAACGATAAGTTGTCGACTGCGTTGTACGGTAAATCCTGCACCCCATGCTTTGATGAGGATAATTCGCCCAATGAAATAGATACATATCCATAGCAATACCCCAGTCATCACCCAGGGTATCGAATTAAACACATCGGCTATCCATGGATCCCGAACGCCACACAGAAGGTCTCCATGAGAATCCAGTTTACAGAAATCAGACCGATTCTTTCCGTAGAGTTCGAGGAAAATGTTGATCGAAAACACAGAGATGAACCATATGTGAGCAAGATAGACTGCTCCTGCTGCAGCAAACCAAGGGTCTTCGACTGGACGCTTTTCTCGACCGCCCAAAAATGGAGGGAGTGCGAGAATTCCTACAGGGATTCCAGTGAGTGCTGCACCCCACCACGCTGCGTTCCACGGGAACACGGGTTGGCCAACAATGTCACCGATAAATCCTGTTGGGACTGTGAACTGTGGAAGGTATTCACCCCAACGCAAGTAACCATATGAGAACAACACATACCAGTCTGGGAATACGAAACCAGCTTGTGCATAGGGGTCTGCTGCACCGTGAAGCGGAGGTGGAATGAGCCATGCATAGAATAGGAGAACTGCGATCATAAATGAAAAGAGAATCATATCTCGAAGAACCTCATGTGGCCAGAAACCGTGCCCGGTTCGAGTTCGCTTTCGCTTCATTTGAGCCTCTTGCATGTGTTGCTTTTCTTCCATGTAAAGAGAAGCTACTCGGCCAAAATTATCTATTAATCCCATGTTATATCACCTCAATGCGGCTCCGCAATTCCTTGTACCCAAACAATAAACAAGTGAACAATAATCAAACCAGTAACGATGACTGGGAGAATGAAAACGTGAATGAAGTACATCCTTGTGACAGTTCTTGGGGTGAGTTCAGAACCTGAAAACAAGAGGGTTGCGATGTATTTCCCTACAAGAGGGCTCGAATTTGCCAAGTTAATGCCAATGATTGCAGCACCGTAAGCAAGGCTGTCCCATGGAAGCAGGTACCCTGAGTATCCGAAAACGATGGTCAATGCCATGAGTGCTACACCAATCAACCAGTTCAATTCTCTTGGATTTCGGTATGCACCTGTGAAGTACACACGGCACATGTGAAGGAATACACTTGCCACCATGAAGTGCGTCGTCCAGTGATGCACTGCGCGGAGAATATATCCAAATGGTAACTCAAGCATGATGTATTGCATACTAGCGTACGCAGGTGAGGGGTCGCCTTCTCCTCCGGGAACGTAGTAAATACCGAGGACAGTACCGGTAATAACGAGAATAATGAACGATAGGAAAGAGATGCCTCCCAAACAGTAGAGAGGATACCAATACCAAATGATTCGAAGTTTGTATTTTTCAGCGTGTGTGAGCGGCATTTGTCTGTGCATGTTGTAGTAGGCACCTTTTGACATATTCCAGTAATCTTGAATACGGAATCTCGTATCTAGCCAAGAAAAGACCCAAAGGAACGACCGTTCAGCAACACCCATCTTTCCAGTAGATTCAACTGCTCTCAAGATTTCTCTTCGAGGCATTTCTTCGCTTTCCTTGCGGAGAGTAAATGCAATGAGAACAACGAGGAAGGCAATGAAAAACCACAAAATCCAAAACATAGTTGTCATTTTTTCACCTCAGTCACAAAAAGTGTACCAGTCAATATAATCTGGGATGCCTTCGATAACGTCACCATTCAACACAATGGGGATGATCGGCAAACCTACAGGAGCTGGCCCTCCTGCTCTTTGGATACCTGCATAGTTGAATGTTGCACCGTTCGAACGGTTTCGGTTTGAGTTCATCTCAAGTACCGTAGGGTCAAATCGAGAAGAGTGGCAGATGCAGAAGAGTTTGGTGCCTCCGTCGTCACCGCCTCCAGCGGTCCATGAATCGTCGGTGTAGGAGTTGGATACGAGTTGCCATCCGGGGATACAACACAGGTGTGTGCATCGTCCGAAGACCATAATCAAGTCATCATTGGGCATGAGTCTCGGGTCGAGGTCTGCGAGGTCCTCAAAGTGCCCAACATACTTACCTGTCTCGTCATATCCTTCTGTGAACTGAAATCGAGCCTTCCCGTTCGTGACTGGTGAATTGGCGTACTTTGAGTGTTCGACATACATCACGACGACAGGAACACCGTTCCAAATTCCAGATGCACCTGCGGTACCAGTGTTTGATTTTGCTGCTTCCTCGGCGAAATCAGATTTCGTCATGGTCTGGAGATGCTTGGGGCCGTACCACGCACTGTCTTCACGACCTTTTGCCCAGAACTGAACGGCGAGGTCTCCACCCCCTCCGCCACCTGGAGGAAGAAGAATAGATGCAAAGCCGAGCACGCCGAGTGATGCTGTCAAGACACCTGCGGCGGTATTGAAGCCATATCGGAGGAATTGGCGTCGATTGACGAGTGTTCCTGCGGCTTCTGCTTCACCATTATCTTGTGATGGTAGCGGACGAAATGTGTATTCCTTTGCCATTTAAATCACCATTTGTATTCTCGCCAATCTTTCTGATGCTCTGGCACAAACTTGTTTTGAGCATGCTTGACCACGATTGTGTCTGGAAGAATGAACTTGAGGTATACGATACCCATGAGAATGAGGGTCGTGAATGTCATAGCGAGGTGGAAAGAAAGTTGTTGTTGGTCCCACTTGTTTGCAAGGCCGTACATCATTGAAAATGACCAGTAGCACACCCAAAAAATACCCCATACCAAGAAGAAAATGGCGAGGTAAGATGCACCAGATGGAGCAAGAGATGCACTAACAATCGTTCCTGGTTCGACTGGATTGAACACACCGTGGTCAATTGCGTTGTTCATTTGTTCTTCGGTTAGCGAAGCACCCTCCAAAGCAGTGCGAGCATCTTCAATTGAAACGGACCCATCTGCCACTCCACGTAACAGAGTTGTAATTGTATCATCCATCACTGATCACCTCGGCGCATAAGTTTGTAGCGAAGGCGAAGTTGATTGCTTCGACCTTTGTAGGAAGTTGAAAATCCGTATCTGAGGAGAAGCCCTGCAAACAAAACAACCGCAAGAACTGCACCAAATCCAAGCAAACCCAACCAGTGTGCCCGGAGTTTCGCCCCCATGTGATGGAGGTCAACACCATGGTGATCGGGTTCAGGTGGACTTACATTGCCATCGCCGGCAAAAAGTGTTCTTTTTCCGTAGGATGTCGTGGCCTCAGAGCCCTCTTGTAGGCTGAATTGAAGTTGATTCCATTGGTCTTCGACACCAGGGACAAGGTCACCGTTCACAGAGTTTCCTGTGATCCAAAAACTCACGACACCGCTACCTTCAGCGGGAGCAGTCCAGTCAAACACCCATTCTCTGTTTGCCTCATCTGCGGAGCCTTCAGTGTGTGTTAACGACGTCACGTCATCGTTCCAATTTTGCAAACCGTCACCGGTGAGTTCACCCATGGTCACTCGCATGGAGAAACCTGCAGTGTATGTGCCTGTTGCTGGTGGACCTCCGATGATTTGAAGTCGCATCGTGTAAGTTTCACCTGCAATGTAGCCGTATGGGACATCATCGAGGATGATTTGAACGCTATTATCAGCAACAGGATTGTGGCAGAGGCAACCGGACTTTGCAACATCGTCAATAGGTACATCGCCATTAGATCCAGCATAGACTTGAGCTCCACCGATGCCACCGTGAAGTGAAGAACCAAGCGGTAGTGCAAAAAGACAAACGATAAGCAAGGGAATCGCAGCACGTGGAAATTGTGATAGTCGTGGCATTGCCTCACCCTACAAATATACCGACTTGTGTGGACTCCTTAAACATTGTTAGTTAAACCCTACAAAAAATGCTTTGCAGTGTAGCGTTTTCTTCTGAAAAATTTACATTGTTCAAAAAATTAAAAAAAAGCCAACATTCATGACCATTCGATTCTTGGCGAGTCCTATGTCAAACCATGCATTTGAAAACACGTATGGCCTTACTCAACAACAACTCAATGATTTAGAAGAGGCTGAAGAGTTGATGTTAGCTGGAAACCTCGGCAAGGCCGAAGACCTGCTCCTCAGGATGCTTGGAGAAGAAGAGGATTGTATTCCTGTTCTTTCAAATTTAGGCCATCTCTACGGGAGATACTTTTCCGAATTTGAAAAAGCCGTCGAGTATTACGACAAAGTCCTTGAAATTGAACCAGATAATGCTTGGGCCAGAGACGCTCGACGACGTTACTTGCGTTATATCGAATAAAACATTCAAACCCAATATTCATTGAGGGCCATAGTTCATTCGCTTCTATGGAAACCTCCAATTTGCTCATTGCGGGCGTCGGAGGACTTGGTTGCTCATGGGCAAAGCAAGCGTTTCATCGATGTGGTAAAGGTGCCATGCTCGCCTTGGTTGATGCAGACCCTTCGAGTTTTGAACAAGATGAACAAACCCATATACTTCGACTTGGTCACACACTCGACAAAGTCGGATGTGCTGCATTACCACCTTTAGCAGAACAACGCATGAGAAGTTTGAACGAAATGACTCGTCGACTGTTTGAGGATGTTGAACTAGTCGTCCTTCTTTCAGCACTCGGTGGCGGAGTAGGAACTGGTGCATCCGTGGAGTTTGCTCGACAAGCAAGACAATCAGGTGCAATCGTCTTAGCCATCTCAGCTCTGCCTTTTGATAGTCAACGTACTCGATTGGAAATAGCAAAAGAAGGGTTTCAACGGTTACAATCCACAGCACATGTGACCGTGCAGTTGTCGCTTGAACGCCTGGCAAGACAGGCAAGAGAGCAGGGACAAAGCTGGCAGATGGGTTCAGAGTGGATCGAAGACCTCGTCGATGGACTCGTCCGAACACTACTACGAATGGGCCTCATTAACCTCGATTTGATGGACTTACGAGCCATTGTCAACCAAACAGGAGATGCAACAATGCTCGTCGGAGTTGGGAGACCTGACGACCCGAAAGGAATTCTAAAATCGGCTTTGGTTGCTCCACTCGCAGAACTCGATGTCACTGGAGCAAAAGGGTGCCTCGTTCAAGTCGAAGGAGGCCCAGGTATGACCATTGGCCAAGTGGATGCTGTAGCATCGCTGTTCACGTCTGCTCTCGACGATGATGCACAAGTAATCTTAGGGGCTCGAGTTAGTGATGATTTGATAGACACAATCCGTGTTGTCACCATTTTATCTGGCATCCAATCTGAATCAAATTAATTCGACGTCGTCATCATCGTCTTGATCGTCATCGTTGATGAGTTGAACACCTTCTCCAGTTGAATCTTCACTTGATTCCACACCATTACTTTGAGACATGAGTTCGTTTGTTTGATTCAATTGCTCGTTTTGGATTTCGGTTGGAAGAGCATGAACCAGGTCTTGAATTTCTTGCTGTATTGAAAAACTGGAATACATTCTTGAAATTTGCTTTCGAAGACCCAGCAAAACAGTAACAGCAACGATCACATGGCCAGCGATGAGCACGTTACGAACATCTCCGAACAAATCGGAGAGAACTGCGATTGACCCTGCATAAGCAAAACCAAATGATATGCCAATCGGAAGTGCATTTTTTTCGTTCACGAGTTGCAAATGTGACTTGAACGATTTTGATGTCAGCGCCCATATCGACATAATGACAGTGAACATCATGAGAAAAAGTTCTTCGAAATACATAAGCGTCGAACCTGATGAATCATTCAATTGTCGTTGAACGGTAAAGAAATGCCAGGTAAGAAACATCATCGCGAGAAAAATGACTCGGCTGTAGGCGTTCTTTTGTTCGGTTGTGTCTGCTTGAATCTTTTCGTTTTTTGTCGAATACAAGATAACACACAAGGATACACCGATGAGGACAAACATGAGAATATATGTTGGAAGCGAAACACTTGATTCATCGAGAACAAATGTTTCGTATCCAAAGACGACGACATAGACGACGACCAAAAAAATGCAAATTTGGAATATAGAATTTGTAGGAACAAATCTCACTTGATGCCCCGATAATCGAAGCCAATTGAGGAGTGCACGGCCTTGCAAAACAGACCAAATGACAAAGAGTGAAGCAAGAAACGTCGGCAAGTACTCCCCCACACCGTTATCAAAATCAAGGGTAACGAGCATTGTTAAGATCAGAAGCACGCCCAGCCCTATAGGTGGAAGAATAGGGGAGAAAATTCTCTTCGTAATCGACTGCTTCACCTCAGATTTCACACCAAGAATGTTCTCAAATCTCTCACCTAGAAAAACTCCAAGGATGAGATAAGCGACGCTTAAAGCAATGAAAACAACAGCCTGAAAGTGCTGATTTCCTGAAAAAAAAGTGAATAATAGAGCACTGGAAACAATCATGAATCCGACATGAGGTAATGTCTTAGGTTTCATCATTGATTTCAATAACGTGAACAGTGTCAAGACCTCTTCTTGCTGAGGAGAGTCTTCTTCAAGGAATTCACCTCGATTTTCATCGGACACAAGTATACCGATGCTCAACATCCTTTTGATGATATTCGCTGCCACCCTCCTAACTCTTCTATTTTGAACTCCTCGCCTCGACCATGGGGCCTAAACTATCCAAGGCAAAACGAGGTAAGCGGCGTTGGATTGGTCTCCAAGTCGACAAGAAATACGAGAAACGCAATCAACTTGAAGAGACCCTACAACACATTAGAACCGTTGTGGGCAAAGATTCAAAACTTCGTCTATATGATTTCGAATCTGGAATCGAAGGCGATACGCAGGGAAAATGCATTATTGTTGTCTCGCTTGAATATTCAACTCATGTCAAGAATTTTTTCTCTGAGAATCCTCAATTCGGCATAGAAACCCTAACGACAAGTGGCAAAATTCGCCTTGTTCGACAACGTTTGGGTTTGCAAAAACCCATTCGAAGAAAAAAGAAATGTTGATTCCAATTATGAGGCAATGGTTTGTCTTATCTATCGGATTCAATAGGGAGGTTCATGGCAGGAGGAGGAAGTGCACCCGCTCTGAAAATTTCAGATGTGTTTATTTTCTCCGGCATCTCAATCCTTCTTGCATCACTGGTGATGCATGCATGGGAGCCACAACTGACGATCGATGAAGGTGGTGAAGTGATGTCGAGCGGCGTCTCTATGATGGAAGATGACCGGCTCGAAATACTCGTTCAGACAACAAACGAAAGCACTGTGAGAATTTCAGTCCAAGATGATTCGGGTTCAACGATTCAATCTGAAATAAAGACGATTGCGAAAGGGGCGTCACTCGAATTTTCATTCGAAGCAGAGGAGGGGGGCTTCTATACATACAAAATCGACACTAGAGGCAACGAAGCTGATGTCACAGTTGAAATTCAGCGAAAATGGATGATTGATTTTGTGCCGATTCCGATTGGAGGGGCATTACTCGCAGTGGGGCTCGCACAGCGAAAGGCTAGTTTCGAAGATTGAGTTCAACATCCTCGTATGCAACATTTAGATGTTGGCCGTTATTCTTCGTGATACCGAGGCTCCCGTCACAGTTCACGTGTTCAATATTTACGAGTTCATTTTGTAAGGTGACATCGTAGAGTGAACGAAATGTATCGAGGAATTCAGCCTCGATTTGTTGAAAATTTTCTAGTTCTATAGAATCATATGTTGCATGACTATTTGAATACAGCGATGCGACGCAAGCATGCACCATCCAATGAGAAAAACTAATCTCGCCCTCAAAAATCGAACCATTCTGGTTTGAAGAAGCTCGAAGATTGACACCAATGCCCAAGACCACTCTATTCTGCTTGCCTTGACTCGAGGATTCAATGAGAATACCACAACATTTTTTCCAACGTCCACCTTGATGGCGAACAAGAATATCATTTGGATATTTAAGTCTGAATTCAGAGGTTGGATTTATGCTGCGAAACAGTCGTAATAGGCGATAACCAATGTGAAACTGAAATGAAGGTTTAGGGTGCTTTTCTCCATTGGAAATGACCCACGACATTGCCCTGCTGTCAATTTCAGAATCCCATGTGTTTTTACCACGACCTCGCCCATGTGTTTGATGATGTGCAAGAACAAAACTTCCGACAGGTGTGTCAACGTTCAAACAGTGCAGATTTGTGCTTTCGATGGATTGATGTTCCTCGAATTCGCCCTCCCCAAAAAATGGATGCCATACACCGACAACTGCAATTGTCTCCTCCCCAAAATCTAATTGTTTTAACACACGAGCAGAAAGACAGTTTTTCCATGCTTGTTCAACACAATCATTGAGTTCAAAATACGATGAAACAACAAAGTAAGCAATTCCTCGTTTGGACAATAGTGAGGATTTTTTCAAGCGATTTAGCATCAACTTATACAGGCTAAAATTTTGTTCTGCAACTGTTCCGATTTCTTCAACTGGGCCTAATTTTTCACCTTTCGTTGATGGTTCGGGCAAATACGGCAGATTCCAAAGTATACGATCATACGAACCTAGACCGCCCCATTGAGCATCATTGGAATCATTTCTTGGCCCTGGACCTCCTTCAAAACATTGGAGTTCAAGGTTGTGCTCCTTAGCTAATCGACGTGTTGAAGCAACGGCGTATGGATTGATGTCACAACATGTGACCTGGTGAGATAGTTTGGCTGCAAGGCAGGACAATACCCCACTACCTGAACCAATTTCGAGAATGTTCATTGGAATGGCATTAGGCCATTCTTCAATGATGGATGAAAGCAATTCTGTGTCTTCTCTTGGGGGGTAGACGGAGAAGGGTAGCCTCCCTTTGAACTCGATTCCATTCGCCGACCGCCATGTGAATTCACTGTATTCGGTACCACTACGAACCGATTCCCTTTCGATGAGCGATTCATCGTACGGAATGTCCTCCATTGACCACTTCCAACCCACGCAAAATTATGAGGATATTGCCCGCTTGAACTAGGAGAAGTTGTAAAATCGGCGAAATTTAATGAAAAATTGATATATTTCGTATTACTAAACTTCAAACGTAGGCTCAACGCACTTACATAAATTATAAAAACACCATGTCGGTCGGACAAAAAGCCCAGTTGCTACATTGGGCCTGTAGCTCAGTCAGGTAGAGCGCCGGACTTTTAATCCGGTGGTCGCGGGTTCGAACCCCGTCGGGCCCGCCTGATGACCTCCAGGTTCATTGTTTGGGTTCAAGGAGAGTGTTTGGGGATGGTAGTAAAAAGTGCAACGAAAAAGAGACTAATTGAACTGGGTGTACCGGAAGACTACGCCCACAAGTTAGCCACGAACAGAAACATGAGCGATATCAAATCGCTTTCTCACGAAGACATCGCAACCATTCTCGGTATCTCAAAGGATTCTGAAGAATTCACAAACACCATGATGACCATCGCTGAACAAGGCAGCCGACGGCGAAAAAACAAAC
Source organism: uncultured Candidatus Poseidoniales archaeon (assembly GCA_964613395.1). GTDB lineage: Archaea > Thermoplasmatota > Poseidoniia > Poseidoniales > Poseidoniaceae > Poseidonia. The sequence continues at coordinate 26,110 of CAZTGO010000007.1, forward strand.
AAAGCAAGAAGATCACTATCCGAGCCAAAGCACTCGATGAAATCGACAAGCCAGAAATTACACGTCGATTCAATGCAATGAACCATGAACTCGTGCCTCACCAAGAACTCGTGGGTCCTGCCAATGTCACTCCGGAAGAATTGTTTGACATTGAAATGGCAGAACTCGCTCCATGGCAACTTCTCGAAGCAGACGAAGAAACAGGAGAACCCCGTTTGGCAAAAGAACTCCTTCCTAAGATTCTCATATCAGACCCAGTCGTTCAGGTGATTAAGGAACTCGCTGAAGCACAAGATTCAGACGCTCATGCGAACGATGAGAATTACAAACCCTTGGCTGCGGGGTGGATTGCAGACCGCGTACTCAAGGTGATTCGAACATCACCATCAGCAGGCCAATCGGTGGCATACCGGCTCATCGTCGAGGGAAATTAAGGAGAGGAAAACATGGAAGAAATTATTCACTCATTTTTTAGAGAAAGAAGCTTAGTCAACCACCAATTAGCATCATACAACGACTGTGTCCCAAGTCCTGAGAACCTCCGTTCCCGAATGGAACAAATCATTCGAAATATCCGAGTCGGAACCGATGATGAATTGGACGATGACGAAGGTGGCTACATCAAACTCGACGTTGCTGACCAAGACATTGTGATCCGAATCAAAAATGTCACACTCGGTGAACCATCAATCAAAGAAGCCAATGGGTCCGAACACCCATCCTCTCCTATGGAATGTCGCATTCGTAAACTCACCTACACATCCCCTGTTTCAATGGATTTCACCATTTACAAAGGCGGCCGACCTCAACCAACAGAGGAAGGAGTCCAAGTTGGACAAATGCCGATTATGGTCCATTCAAGGGTCTGTAACCTTCACCCAAGTCACATCACAAAGGACAGAGTGCTCCATACGACCACTTCAAAGGAGGACAAAGAAGTATGGCACACCCTTCTTCGCCAGAAAGGCGAAGACCCTCTCGACCCTGGCGGTTACTTCATCATTAACGGTACAGAGCGTGTCCTCATCTCAATGGAGGACCTTGCTCCAAACCGTGTCACAATCGAAATCAACAAGCGATACTCCAAACACACAGAAGTCGCAAAGATTTTCTCACAGAAAGACGGTATGCGAAAGCCCTTGACTGTGGAAAAGCGACGAGATGGTATGCTCATGGTCAAGATTAGTTCAGCTGGCGGTACAGCGATTCCTGTCGTTCTCCTCATGCGAGCCCTTGGTATAGAAGTTGACCAAGAAATTTTCTCAGCGATCGGCGGTTCGACCGACGCATTCAAGTTCATCGTTGCAAATATTGACGAAGTAAAAGCGAATGATGAATACGAAGTCGAACGTGAAGAAGAAGCTCACGAATGGCTCCAGAAAAAATTCGCTGCAGGTCAACAAAGAGAATACAGAGAAGCACGTGTCAATCAATTGCTCGATAGAGAACTTCTCCCTCACCTTGGTGACCAAAAAACCGACCGAAAGAAGAAGGCCGTCTACCTCGGCCGTATCGTACGTCAAGTTCTTGAGATGGCGATTGAGGGACGTGACCCCAATGACAAAGACCACTATGCAAACAAGCGTGTTCGACTTGCGGGTGACCTCATCGAAGACCTCTTCCGTGTTTCAGCAAACCAACTTGCTCGAGACTTAAAATATCAACTTGAGCGACACCACAACAGAAAGAGAGAACTCAAGATTACCGCTTGTCTCCGACCGGATGTCCTCACCTCCAAAATCATGCACGCCCTCGCAACAGGAAACTGGGTCGGTGGAAGAACCGGTGTAAGTCAATTGCTCGACCGCACAACATACCTAGCTGCCCTATCGCACATGCGACGTGTGACAAGCCCTCTCGTTCGAAGTCAACCTCACTTTGAAGCTCGTGACCTTCATCCAACTCAGTGGGGCCGGCTATGTCCAAACGAAACCCCAGAAGGACAAAACTGCGGTCTTGTGAAGAACGCAGCACAAATGGTTGACATCTCTGAGGATATCGACGAGAAGATGATTCAGCAACAACTCACAGAAATGGATGTTATCGAACCTGATGACTGGTCTGAAGGTGCTCGAATTCACGTCAATGGTGACATCTATGGTACACACAAAAACGGTGGTCGCCTCGTCGAACAATTCAAGCAATCTCGACGAAGAGGTCGAATTCCGTATGAAGTATCGATTCGACACGACAAAGAAAACAAAGACATTTTCATCAACACCGACAAAGGCCGTATTCTTCGTCCATTGTTGATTCTCTACGACGGTACACCTCGACTAAGGCCGGAACATTTGGAGGCGCTTCACAACGGAAAGATGGTGTTTAGAGACCTGATTAACGAAGGTGTTGTCGAGTGGGTCGATGCCGAGGAAGAAGAAGACCTCTACATCGCTCCAAAACCATACCAACTCCCTGAAGTCATTCCAGAGGGTGACAAGTCTGGCTTAGCTGGTCGAACCTTCATGTACGAAGACACCACTTGGATGAACCTTGGCGAACAGGGTGCAACAGAAGCACGAATCAAGGCAACTGTACGCATGCCAAACAACGAAATCCAAGAGACCGAATTCAATGTACCATTGCTTTACACGCCAGAACACACGCACTGTGAGATTGATCCTCAACTCGTGCTGGGCGTCTGTGCATCACTCATCCCATACCCAGAACACAACTCAACACCTCGTGTTACCGGTGGAACTGCAATGGTCAAGCAATCCTTGGGACTGCCGAGTGCAAATTACAGAATCCGACCAGACACTCGTGCACATATTTTGCACTACCCTCAACGCTCAATTACTCGCACTCGAGCAATGGAGACGACCAATTTCGATGAACGCCCAGGTGGTCAAAACTTCATCGTTGCTATCATGTCACTTCACGGATACAACATGCAAGATGCCGTCATCATGAACAGAGGCTCTGTTGACAGAGCACTTGGACGCTCAACATTCAACCGTACGTACAACGCAGAGCGACGACGGTTCCCAGGAGGTCAAGTTGAAGAAATTGAAAAGCCGGGTACTTCACGACAAGAAGTGAAAGGCTTGAAGCCTGAAACAGAATATCTCCACCTTGAAATGGATGGACTTCCAGTTCCTGAAACCTATCTCGAAGGCGGAAATGTCCTCGTCGGTAAAACGAGCCCACCGCGATTCCTTGAGGAAGCACAAGGTGGTGCCTTCCTCATGGCACAAGAACGCAGAGAATCTTCGATGCTTGTACGACACGGTGAAAAGGGCCACGTTGACAATGTGTTTGTGACCGAATCACTCGATTCAGGACGGCTTGTCCGCGTCATGGTACGAAGTCATAAAGTGCCGGAAGTCGGTGATAAGTTTGCTTCAAGACACGGACAAAAAGGTGTCATCGGTCGATTAGTCGACCAAGAAGACATGCCATTCACAGCTGATGGTGTGGTACCTGACCTCATCATCAACCCTCACGCAATTCCTTCAAGAATGACTGTTGCACACGTCCTCGAAATGATCGGTGGAAAAGTTGGTTCGATGGAAGGACGAAGAATCGACGGAACCGCATTCCGTGGCGAAAAAGAGTCGAGCCTTCGTGATGGATTGATTCGAAACGGATTATCCCACACAGGTCGAGAAGTCATGTATAACGGTGAAACTGGAGAAGCGTACCCTGCAGAAATATTCGTCGGGTGTATTTTCTACCAACGATTGCACCACCTCGTGTCGTCAAAGATTCACGCTCGTTCCAGAGGTCGTGTTCAAATTCTTACCAGGCAACCAACCGAAGGTCGTGCTCGACAAGGTGGTCTTCGATTTGGTGAGATGGAACGTGATTGTTTGATTGCCCACGGTGCATCGATGGTCATCAAAGACCGTCTTCTCGATGAATCTGACGGCATCGACATGTATGTGTGTGCTCAATCAGGTCACATTGCTTGGTATGACCCGAAGAGAGCAACCTATGTGAGCCCGATTCATGGCGATGGTGCTGAAGTTTACAAAGTTCAGACATCATATGCATTCAAACTCCTGCTCGACGAAATGAAGAGTTTAGGGGTTGCCATGCGACTTGAACTGGAGGACCGAAAATGAGTAAGAGAACCGACCTTATCCCAAAGCGTATTGCACAGATTCGATTTTCGTTGATGGACCCAACTGAAATCCGTAAAATGTCTGCTGTCGAAGTCAAGACTGCTGATACGTACAAAGACGACGGTCATGCATACACTCAAGGTTTGATGGATCCTCACATGGGTGTCATAGAACCTGGTCTCGTCTGTCCAACTGACAACTGCCAATACCAAGACTCTCCAGGCCACTTTGGCCACATTGCACTTGAACTCCCAGTCATTCACATTGGGTTTGTCAACTTGATAAAAACCGCTCTCAAAGCAACATGCAACTCATGCAGTAAGATTTTGTTGAACAGCGAACCTGGTTCCCACGGTTCAGATGAACAAAAGAGCGAACAAGATTTCTACCGAGAGAGGATTCGAGATATCATCCTCAAGCACGGTGTAGGTTCAACCGAATTCTCAAAGATTATCAAAGAAGTTGAGAAGAAAACGACCGAAGCAAAGCGTAAGGTGTGTATGCACTGTGGTGAAATCCAAGGGAAAATCATTCTCGATAAACCAACGACGTTCAAAGAAAAAACCGAAAGCACAGGTGCAAACAAAGATACTGAAAAGAAGCTAACTGCACGAGACGTCCGGGAATGGTTGAGTGCAATTCCTTCAGAGCACCTTATCTTTATCGGAATGGATAGGCAAAACAGACCTGAATGGACTGTTCTCAAAGTTTTGCCCGTCCCTCCAATCACAGTGCGACCATCAATCACTCTCGACAGCGGTGACCGATCAGAAGACGATTTGACACACAAACTCGTCGACGTTCTACGAATCAACGGCCGGCTTCGTGAAAACAGAGATACTGGTGCCCCACAACTTATCGTCGAAGATTTGTGGGAATTGCTCCAATACCACGTTACGACATACTTTGACAACCAAACCTCAGGTATTCCTCCCGCAAGACATCGTTCTGGACGAACACTCAAGACACTCACTCAACGATTGAAAGGAAAGGAAGGTCGATTCCGAAGTAATCTTTCTGGAAAGCGAGTGAATTTCTGTGCTCGTTCAGTTATTTCGCCTGACCCATACCTTGGCGTCAACGAAGTTGGTGTTCCAAAGAAGATTGCACGAGAACTTACCGTCCCGATTCGAGTCACACTCCGAAATCGAGAGCAAATGCGACAAATGATCCTCAGAGGTCCTGAAGTTCACCCTGGAGTAAATTACATTCTCAAAGGCGATGGTCGATTCAAAATCAATGAAAGAAGCAGACTCATAAACTCAGGATTTAGATGCTTTAACCCTGAATGCAACGAAGAAACCACCATGCGCCCAGACTTACACCAAGTTCTACCAGCTCCGAACTTCCTACCAGGTCTCGTTATTCGAAAGTCGATTTCCCTCACTGCTGATGGAGAAGAATTGGAAGTGTATTCGGTCGATGATGATGCTACGCTCTTGAATTTGCAGGGACAAGACGCTAGTGGAAAGCCTCTCGAAGAAGACGACCCAAGAGCCGTTCTTCACTACCGTTGGTTGCATGATTTATCACAATCCGAGAAACCTCTTCCCGACCCATATCCTGAATACCTAACCATTCAATGCCCACACTGTGGGAGTCCAAAGGACGAGTGGGGTGACTCCACACGAACAGACGACCGCCTATCAACAGTGGACATTCATGGTAATCCAAAGCCGGGAATTCAAGTCGAACGACACCTTATCGATGGCGATGTTGTCATCTTCAACCGACAACCATCGCTCCACAGAATGTCGATGATGGTTCACGAAGTGCGAGTTATGGAAGGGCACACCTTCAGATTCAATCTTGCAGTTTGTACGCCATACAACGCCGACTTTGATGGTGACGAAATGAACCTTCACGTCATTCAGTCAGAAGAAGCACGGGCTGAAGCAAAGATTCTGATGCGTGTACAAGAACACATCCTCACACCTCGATATGGTGGTGCTGTGATCGGTGGTATTCACGACCACATCTCTGGTGCTTATTTGCTTTCGAGACAAGATGCACTCATCCCTCGAAGACTGGGTCTTGAAATTCTTGGTAACATTGGATTCCGTGGTGAATTGCCACCACTTGTCAAAGATGCAAAAGGAAATGAATGTTTCAAAGGGCCAGATATGCTTGGCCTCATCATTCCAAAGAACATCCACCTGCGATTCAAGAGTCGTTCAAACGATCTTGTGACCGTACGTGATGGTGTGATTGAAGGCGGCACCATCGACAAGCGTGCCATTGGTGCAGAAGATGGTCGACTCCTCGATGCAATTGTACAAACAAACGGTCCTGAAGAAGGTGCGAAGTTCCTCAATAATTTCACACGACTTACCATTGCTGCATGTACATCGCTTGGTTTCACAACCGGTATTGATGATGAAGATTTGTCACATGATGCCTTAGATCTTATCGAACAAGCCAACCATGAAGCACGACAACAAGTTGAAACCGAACTTGACAGGTATGCTCAATCACTTGAAAAGAAATCCAAGGTTGAGTACGAAGCACGACCAGGCCGAACCGTTCGGGAAACTCTCGAAGAGAACATCATGATTATCCTCGATGAAGGAAAACAAAAGGCCGGTGAAGTCGCTCGACAGGAATTGGATAAGTCTGGTTCTACAAATGCTGCAGTGAACATGGCTATCTCCGGTGCGAGAGGTTCCATGGATAATCTCAACATGATGGCTGGTTCAATCGGTCAAGCAAAAGTTCGTGGAAAACGAATCGAAAGAGGATATGATGACCGTGTTCTACCTCACTTCCCACGTGGAGAACGTGGTGCTGCAGAAAAAGGCTTCATTTCCTCGTCATTCAAGCGTGGCCTTCAACCAACCGAGTTCTTTATGCTCTCGGTATCTGGCCGTGAGTCCCTCGTCGATACTGCTGTCCGAACATCAAAGTCAGGTTATATGCAACGACGATTGATCAACGCCATGGATGATTTGAAAGTGTACAACGACGATATGCTATCCGTACGAAATACAGCGAATAGGATTATTCAATTCAGCTACGGTGAAGACGGTATCGACCCATCACGCGGTGTTCATGGTTCACCATTCAACATTGATGTCATTGTTGACTCGGCACTCGGTACAAGTGATGGTGGCATCGTTGACAGAGAATCATTTGAGCGAGATGAAGCAGAAGAAGACTTCGGTGGTATTGAATTTGATGATGATTCCGACGCTGACGGCGGAGGTGATAATTGATGGTGGTGAAGAGTGCAACAAAGAAGAAACTGATGGACTTAGGTATCGCCGAGAACTTTGCTCATGTTCTCGCTGACGATCGAAAGTGGGATGATGTAAAAATCATGAATGCACAACAAATTGCCCAAATTTGTGAAACCGATTCCGAACAAGCGGGCCAAATCTACGAAATTATTCGTGCAGCGAGTCAGAAGAATCACAACATCAACAGTGAAGCTGTCGGTCCAACGACCGCTGTTCGACTTGGTCGACGGAGTCGTAGAACACGGCAAAAGGCCGTTGTGGATATGGATGCGTACCAAATCGAAGAGAAATTAGTGGCGTCCAACCCATACCATGACCTTGAGTCCGACCCAGTTTATTCAGCTCTGCAAGGTGCAGCACAAGACGAAGGTGTCGCACAACTTTTCACAAAGAGAATCTATGCCGACCTCACTGCATCAGTTCACAACAGAAAGAAAAAGAAGTTGACAAAGGCAGAAGCAAAGAAAATCATTGGTGAAGCAGTTCATGCTCTGGAAAGAGCGCGAATCGATCCTTACGAAGCAGCGGGTATTATCACCGCTCAATCGATTGGCGAACCAGGTACTCAAATGACGATGCGTACGTTTCACTATGCTGGTGTCGCAACCGTCAACGTGACACAAGGTCTCCCTAGAATCATTGAGATTGTCGATGCACGAAAAGAACCGAATACGCCAACGATGGTGATTCGACTCACGGATGAAAACAAAAACAATGCAGAAGAAGCACAGAAACTCGCTGCAGCGATTGAAGTGACCACAACGGTGAACATTGCTGAACTTGAAACCGATGTAGCCCAACGAAAACTCATCATCAAGCTCGACAAAGAGCAAATGGAAAAGAAGAACATGACAGGCCTTGAAGTTCGAGATAAGATTGAAACCGCAACTCGCTTGTTTATTCAAGTTGATAATGAAAAGAGGCCCAAGAAATTAACAATTATTCCTGGAGTCCACAGCGAAGATGATCTTGCAGACCTCGTTGAAAATCCGCCGTCATACACAATGCTCCTCCAACTCGAAGAGAAGATCCGTGACCTACGTTTGAAAGGCATTCCTAATGTTGAGCGTGCAAACGTCCAGCAAGATAAGAAAACTGGAGAGTTCTATCTTTCGACCATTGGAAGTAACCTACAACGTGTTTGTGAACTTGAAAACATCGATCGTTACCGAACATACACAAACAACATTATCGAAATTTACAACTATCTTGGTATCGAAGCAGCAAGACAAGCCATTGTCAATGAATTGCAAGCGACACTCGATGGTGCAAGACTCGAAGTCGACGTTCGCCATCTTCTCATGGTCGCTGATGTGATGACATCCGAAGGTGAAGTCCGAGCTATTGGCCGACACGGTGTTTCAGGAACGAAGCACAGTATTCTTGCTCGTGCAGCATTCGAAGTTACCGTTAATCACTTGTTGAAGGCTGGTATTATTGGCGAAAAGGACAAACTTACTGGTGTTGCAGAGAACATTATTGTTGGTCAACCAATTTCACTCGGAACTGGAAGCGTAGCATTGTACTACATTCCTGATGAAAATTAACCGATTTAACCATGAGAAACAAAAGTGGAGTATGGAGGAAAAAATATGGACATAAGTAAACAATTGAAGCAAGCAATAGCAACTGGCAACCTTCTGTTTGGACAGCGACAGGCAACAGACGCATGCAAAAACGGTGATGCAAAGGTCATCATCTTTGCAGCAAACTGCCCTGCCGAATTCACAGATGAATTGCGAGCTCAGCATCCTGAGGTGATCATGCACCGTTTGGGCATCGTCAACAGGGAACTTGGTATCGCATGCGGTAAGCCTTTTTCAGTATCGACTGTAACTGTCACCGATGCTGGAAACAGTGATTTGCTTACAATCGATTCAAATCTTTGAGTTTCAAGGTTGATACTTGGAAGCAAAGGCTTCATTTTGGTTGAGCATGACCGAAGGGTATGGCTCGCCTAAAGTCGCCACTAGTTGCCCTTGTTTTCGCTGTCGTGATGATGATTCAATATATACCACTACAGCAACAATTGGACTCGTCCCCCCTCTACTTAGAAGATGAAATTGATTTACAATTTTCAGCATCAGCACGTTCATCTGGCGATGTCTTTTTGTTGGGTGGCGGCAGTTCAAACGGGAATGAATTTGCTGAGCAAATCACCACAACGATGTCCGGATATGTGGTGGCGGGCAACTTCACTCAATCATTGAGTCTTGGTTCAAACAACCTCAACCCAACAAGCCCATACGGCTCTGAATATTATATTGCAGGAGTTACGGAAACTGGAACTTGGGATTGGGTCGCTGGTGCAGACCATTCGAACGGCATTTCTTGGGTCGAAGACATTGATTCATCAATGGGTTCAACCTTCTTGATAGGGTACTTTGCTGGAAGCATTGGATACACCACTGGTCAAGCTTTACTTACAACATCGTTGGATGGTTTCATCGTCAGGTATGACCCTATGGGCAATATGATGTGGGCATCTCAAACCTCGTCGACTCAAAATGGAACGAATGATTATGCAATCCCAAATGTCGTCAAGGTTGATCAATTCGGTGATGTGTATGTTGCTGGAATTTTCAAAGGAGAAACTGATTTTGGCGGCATCACATACAATGTGAGCAACGAAGAGGTCTTTATCGCCAAATATGGTGGAATGCAGGGCAATTTAATTTGGGCAGAGATTGGTGGCGGCATTGGTGGTCAATCTGTCACCGACATTGCATTCGACCCTACTGGCCTCATCTATGTCTCAGGCTATACTCAAAACAACGTGATCTTTGGTTCAAACAGTCATACACTTCAGGGTACACTTGACTCATTTATCGTAAAACTTGATGTCAATGGAAATTTCCAAGGGGTCGATGGTTACGGCTCACCAAATGCAGTCGTTGCTATCACACAAATGGAATTTGATTCTCAAGGTGATGTTATTTACGGTGGGCAGTATTCAGGAACATTTGCTAAATCAACATGGTCAATCACAGCCAACCAAGGAAATTCAGACCTTTTTATCTTCAAATCCAGTTCAAACATACAAAATGAATGGGCCGTAACCGGAGGAACCTCAAGCCACGACATCGTCAGTGGCATGGTCGTTACTTCAAACAACGATGTTGTGTTCACCACAACCATCGATGGATCTTTCATTACACCAACGAAATCAGTTTCTATTGGTGGAAACTATGACGCCCTTATTGCCGGAGTTACAAGACAAGGTGATTGGGACTGGCTTGATGTAACCGATAGCAATGGGTATGAGGTTGGCCAAGATTTAGCCATCAACACATCCGATATTGTTGTAGCATCTGGTGGTTTTGGAAATAATGGTGTCACAAAAGGATCCACAACCATCACACCTGTTGGTGGATGGGATTTGATGCTCTGGGCATTTGACCCAGCAAACAAAAAGGATGCCGATGGTGATGGTGTGCCTGACGTTTCAGACAACTGCCCAACTGTTTCAAACCCGAGCCAAGCAAACACAGACATGGATGCGCAAGGTGATGATTGTGATTCTGACGATGACAACGATGGTTTGACAGATAATGCACCAGATGATTGCCCAAGAAACGGACAGTTCAATTGGACGTCCACACAAGATTTTGCAAACCCTTCGAATTCAACTGATTTCGACAAAGATGGTTGTCATGACGACCTTGAGGACAATGATAACGATAATGATAATGTCGAGGATGCGAACGATAATTGTCCATACACACCTTACCAACCACCACGACCGACATGGGTTTCAAACAGCACAAACGATGTTGATGGAGATGGATGTCGAGACAGTGACGAGGATGAAAATGACGACGGGGATGCTTTCGATGATGTGAATGACGATTGCCCAACAACGCCAGGGGATTCAACCCTTGGTCAAACAGGATGCATCGATACTGATGGAGACGGATGGTCAGATTCACTCGATGATTGTCCAAATGAAGCTGGAAATTCGACATTAGGTGGAAAGAATGCTTGTCTTGACCAAGACGGTGATGGATGGGCAGATGTCGACGATGCATTCACACTCGACCCAACTCAGTGGGACGATACCGACAACGATGGTTATGGCGATAATCCGGAAGGAACGAATCCCGACGAATGTGTAGACGAGGCGGGTTCTTCGACCATTGACCGCCTAGGCTGCGTTGACACTGATGGCGACGGTTATTCCGACGCAGATGATGTTTGGTCGACTGAAAATGGTGCAGATGCCTTCCCTGATGACGACACACAGTGGTCTGATTTCGATGAAGACGGTTTTGGTGACAATTACGGAAATGACACGTGGACAGACCGTAATCCATCATGGCCAGGAGAATATCATCCAGATGTCCTACCGCACCAACAAGATGCTTGTCCAACCTTTGCAGGCACATCATGGAAGAACGATTTGTACGGTTGTCCAGATGCCGATGGCGATGGGTGGTACGACAAACATGATGCGTTCATCAATGACCCATCTCAACACAGTGATGCGGATGGCGATGGTTTTGGCGACAACGAATCTGGTTTCCAACCCGATGCGTGTATTGACACTGCAGGAACTTCCACCATCGATAGATTTGGTTGCCCTGATACTGATGGCGATGGTTACTCTGACCCGAACCCTGATACGAATTACCTTCCAGCAAACGGAGCAGACGCCTTCTATGAAGATCCAACACAATGGGAAGACAGCGATGGGGATGGCTTCGGAGATAATCCAGAAGGTTTGAATGCTGATGACTGTCCAAATGTTCGAGATTACTCATCGATTGATAGAATTGGCTGTGAAGATACTGATGGTGACGGCTACTCGGACCCAGACTCAACTTGGACTGTTGATAACGGTGCTGATGCCTGCATGTTTACAAATGGAAATTCAACACTGGATAGAATTGGTTGCTTGGACACCGATGGTGATGGCTACTCAGACCCCACCGATGAATTTGGTATCGACCAAGGGGCAGATGCATATCCAGAAGACCCATTGCGTTGGGTGTTCGAAGCTGCGAAACAAGATAGCACAAGTTCTGGAACGACAACATACATTCTCCTCGGTTTAGTTCTTCTCGTGCTTGGCGGCGCCGGTGCTTTCTTCTTCACAAGGCGAGAAAATGAAAACCTAACACAAGAAAAAGAGTTGGTTGGTTTACAATCCTCAACACCAATGCCAGACATGAATGCCCAGATTGCAGGTGCTCAATCATCAGTGGCCATGCCAAACATGTACGCTCAGCCGGCGGCTACACAAGCAGCAGTCGCCATGCCAGACATGCATGCACAACCTGTGGTACAACAACCAGTCCAGCCTGTCGTCAATCCAGATGCATTGAATTACTACAATGGACTCATCTCACAGAACTATCCGCCTGAATATGCCCTCATGTACACTCAGCAATATTATCCTGACTTCCAAATTTGATGTTTATCATATTTGGCAGGATGGGCAAAGGTCGAGGCGCCTTGAAGCAACGGTTTTTCGAAGAATTTTATCGTTACAAACATAACAAGGCAAACCAGAGCGAGTAAAGACATAGTGCCGAGATGCTCCGTGACGGAGTCCTTCTGCCCGCAAGGAATCGTAACGTTGTTTTGAGACCGTGATGCCCTTTTGTTCAAATGCACGATGAACAATCTCAATGGTGGCGTCACAAAAGCGTTGCAGTTCTTCTTTTGTCAAAGATGAAATTGTTCGATTGGGTCGAAGTCCTGCTCGGAATAGAATTTCACTTCGAAGATAATTACCGACACCTGATAAGAAGCCTTGATCGAGTAAAAGTCCGCCCAATTGCCTTCGTTGGTATTTCTTTTGAGAGATGTGATGTAGAATGTCGACTGCCCGTGTGGATTTGAGAACAACATCTGGACCTAATTTTGCAATGTATGGATGCTGGTCAACTTCATGATGCTCAAGGAGACAAACATCTGTTGCTGAAAACAATCGAACCACATGCGAGTCAGATTCAAAGATAAGACGCAATGAACGTCTTGATTCAGGGAGTTTCCGCCCTTTTTTATTGACCATCCATCGACCATACAATTGATTGTGTGCGTAAAGCACTCGATGTGGCCCATGAATGAGGAGGGCTTTTCCCCTAGCTTCGACTTTTTCGATGGTGGAATGCTCAAAATGATGTTCCATGCCGAGAATCGGTTGAAATTCAAAATTCACATTGCGTAAGGGCTTACCCTCCAATGCATTTCGAATTCTGTCAGCTGCCCGATGAATCTCCGGTCCTTCAGGCATGTCCTCAAGTACCAAAGTTGGTACAAAAAGACCTGTTCAATTTCACAGAATGCCTTGTGCTGTCATTGCCTCTGCAACTTTGAGGAAACCAGCGACATTTGCACCGAAGACATAATCGCCTTCTCTTCCGTATTCTTTCGCAGTTTCAGAAGCATTCTTGTGGATATTGATCATGATGTTTTCTAACTTTTCATCGACTTCTTCTCGCGTCCAACTGAGGCGGAGAGAGTTTTGTGACATTTCAAGACCTGAGGTGGCAACTCCACCTGCATTGCTTGCTTTACCTGGAGCAAACAGAACGCCTGCTTCTTGGAACACAGCAACCGCTTCAGGAGTGCAAGGCATGTTCGCACCTTCCGCTACAGCAATCACATTATTGGCGACGAGGAGTTTAGCTTCTTCACCATTGAGTTCGTTTTGTGTCGCACATGGAAGGGCGACATCAACATCCACGCCCCACAAACCATTCAGTGAGGGTTCAGGTGCTGAAGGAGTGAATGTGGCACCGAACTTCTCAGCATATTCACTAATTCGTCCCCTTCGGTTGTTTTTCAAGTCCATAATCCAAGCCAATTTCTCTCGGTCGATACCATCTGCATCATGTATCCAACCTGATGAGTCCGACATTGTTACGGGCTTACCACCAAGGTCGAGGACCTTTTCACAAGCAAATTGTGCAACGTTGCCTGAACCTGAAATTGAAACTGTTGCCCCTTCGAAAGACTTACCCTTTGTTGCGAGCATCTCTCGTGCAAAGTACACCAGCCCGTAACCAGTTGCTTCAGGACGAATCAGTGAACCACCATATTGCAAACCCTTGCCAGTCAATACACCTGCTTGGAAATCGTTTCGCAACTTTTTATACATCCCAAACAAGAATCCTATTTCACGTCCACCGACACCAATATCACCTGCAGGAACGTCACAGTCTTGTCCTATGTGGCGCCATAATTCCATCATGAACGATTGACAAAACCTCATGACTTCAGCATCCGATTTACCCTTAGGGTCGAAGTCAGAACCACCCTTTCCACCACCCATCGGTAGACCTGTAAGTGAATTCTTGAAGATTTGCTCAAAAGCTAGGAACTTGAGAATTGATGCATTGACAGATGGATGAAACCGAAGACCTCCTTTGTAGGGGCCGATTGCTCCATTGAATTGAATACGGAACCCTCTGTTCACATGGACATCACCATTGTCAGCAACCCATGGCACACGGAAGTGGATAAGGCGGTCTGGTTCAACAACGCGCTCGACAATTGAAGCATATTCTGGATGTCGCTCTAACACTGGTTCGAGGGATTCCAAAACTTCGAGAACTGCTTGATGGAACTCAGGTTGATTCGGGTCTCGTGATTTTACTTTAGCATATATTTCTTCTATTACAGACATTGAATTCACCTATGGCCTTCTGAATTGTTTCAGTCGAACTAAAGACCCTTTCTAATAGTTCCCATTTTGTATTTCAAATTAAACCCGTTTTCTCGATTAAATTTGACATACGGTGAGATAACGCTCGAGGCGCTCAACACGTGTCTGACCCATGGCGTCAATGCCTTCAGTTGCTCGAATGGCTTCTTCGATGAGGGCGTGTTCATCTTCTTGGATACCAACAAGTTGCCGGAGATGATTCACAAGTGCCCATTCATCCTCTGTAATAACCTCATCATCAAGTGCTGCAATCAAGGCGGCCTGATACATCGAAGCATCACCCACTTGATATCCGGTGAATTCATCGTCACTCAAAACAAAAGGATTCGGAAGCTCATCGGACACAATACTACGGAGTTCAGCAGTATCACTTGGCTGCACATCAAGTGCTACGGCGATGATCTTGAGAATTTCAGCCTCATCACTTGTGACGATCTCATCCTCGAAAGCAACCTTTAGGCATTCCATATAGAGATACATTCCTCTTGTGTATTCCCTTTCCATATCCTTTGGTGCCTGACCAAGAATTTGAATGTTCGCAGAGCATATTTCCATCGTATACGGGTGTATGACAAATTGTAAGTCAATTGTAAACATCTTTATATGCCTCAAGATATAGCGTAGGTTACAGGAGGAAGCAGAATGGTCCAGCCAACAGTTCTCGTCTCATTCAGATTGAGTGAAGATGATGCCCAACTTCTTGACATGAAAATTGGACATGATGGTTCAAGAAACCGTTCCGATGTGATTCGAAAAGCAGTAGAAGAGTACCTCAATGGGCAACCTAAAGTTCAGGGCATGGATTCTATTCGAATTCCATTAGGCGTTGGAGACAAGAAACTGCTCGGCAAACTGTACGAACTACGTGGAATCACTCCTGAACATGCTGCTCAGCAAGGTCTGAAATCATTCATTGAGGAACAAATAGCCTCATATCAAGAAGCATCAACAATGCTTCAATCACTTTTAGATGATGCAAAAGCATCAACACAACGACGAAGAGAATACCAAGAATAAGTGGTGAGAGTACGGAGGGGATGGGATGAATAGGCAATCAAAGGGATACAATCTCATTGATGCCACCCTTTGGGCTGTGCAAGATCGGTCAAACTTGCATGGTCTACACTCACTTTGTCAGCGTGCCCGCCATGCACAATTTGGCCATGGTTCCCACAACCACCACACCCCCACAGACCCCTCGGATGGCGGCCGAGGGGACCCTGCCTCGGGTCAAGCAAGCTGACCCACCTATTCCCACGTGCCCAACCCCCACATTTTTTGGGCACACACAAATTCCTTTGTCACGAATGTCAAGCCTTTAGAACGGTCGTCACTGGTTCGACAGTATGGGTCAAAACACATCATCGAATGTTGAGTTTGAATTCTTGGCCCACGAGCATCCACGGCCAGGCCAACTTGAAATGATCCGAGATTGCATCGCATCGCTTCAACGTCGTGGAAATCACCTCGCTGCTGCACCGACGGGTATCGGGAAAACTGCTGCAGCACTGGCAGCCGCACTTCAAGTAGGCCTTGTGCCAGGTGAAGAGAAAACGGTGTTTTTTCTCACTTCAAGACAAACCCAACACCGTATTGTTGTTGATACCGTTCGTAAAATCAACGAACGTCGCGGAGGGACCTCAAAGATATCACTTGTTGATATGATTGGGCAGGCTGGCATGTGTGTACAGGATTTTGCTAAGGAATCGCCCTTTGTGTTCTCTCTCATGTGCTCTCAAGCAAGAAAAAGCCGCTCATGTCAGCCATGGATGACGAAAGCTGAAGGACTTCGAGAAGAATTTCTCTCCTACCCCCTTCATGTAGATGAACTCGTTGAAAAAGTCGTTCAGCATGTTGAACACGGTCGTCCAACGGTCACCTGCCCTTGGAAAATAGCAAGAGAGACGGTTGCATTTGCAGATGTTTTTGTCGGCGATTACAACCATCTTTTTGATGATGGTGTCCGAGAAAATAGTCTGAAGGCGATGGGTTTGAGTCTTGAGGACATCATCATTGTCGTTGACGAGGCACACAACCTCCCAGACCGAATTCGTATGACGATGGAGCGGCGTCTTACACCGACCATGGTGAAAAATGTTTACACCGAACTCGAGGAGCATGAAGAACGGTACCGCAGCATTGTCATGCAAACCACGGGAGATTTAGCAAACAGTCAATACGAGTTGATATTGTGGGTCAAATCAGTTTTTGAACACGCACGAAAGGTTTTTTCGAGCTATTTTGCTAAGTTGCATAATCAATTGAAGAATGAAGATGATGAAATCGAATTGAAAGTTGAGGATTTGTTCGAACTTCTGCACGAAGCTTGTGACCTGGCCGAAGGCAAAGGTTCCCAGCAAACATTAACAGAAACTCAGGAATCTCAAATCGATCGTATTAGTCGAATCAAACTTCTTCGAGATGTACTTGCAAATGTCGATGTCGACGTCGAAGTTGGCGATGGAGAGGACCCAATGGAGCCTGATGCCATCCGGTTTTCTGAATTATTGAGAATTCTTGACAGATTTCAGAACACAAATTCGATTGCACTCATATTTGATGGCAAAGGAAAAGATGGTAGAATCACATCCCACCTGCTCGATCCTGGCATGGTTGCAGCACCTATTTTTGCAGAGGCTGCAGGTTCGATTCTAATGTCAGGAACACTCTACCCGCCTTCGATGTATGCTGATATTTTAGGTTTCACCGATTCAACAACCCATGCCCATTATTCATCTCCATTTGCTGCGAAACGTAGACCTGTCTTGATTGCCAAAGATGTCACAACAAAATTTTCAGAACGTTCTCAAAACAACACCGCCCTCATTCAAGGACACATTCAAGCATTGGTCGATGCAACGCCCGGAAATGTTGCCGTCTTTGCACCATCATATTCGATGCTCGAACAAATCGTTGGAAAAGGGCAATTCTTTGGCACTCGCCTCATCCTTGAAAATCGGGATTGGTCGAAACGGGATCTTGATGGCGTCGTCGAAACGTTGCTCTTCGAAAAACAAAACAACAGAAAAGTTCTGTTGGGCGGCGTTTTTGGCGCACGACTTTCTGAAGGCATTGACTATCATGACGGTGCACTCGACGCGGTTGCGTGTATTGGCATTCCAAATGCTCCACCGTCATTGCTCTCGAAGGCTTTGACACGATTTGCAGAAGAGCGATTTGGAAGAAATCTTGCATGGAAATACACGATTTCCCAACCTGCAATTAATTCAATTCTACAAGCCATGGGGCGACCCATTCGCTCTGTCGCTGATAGGGCGATGATTCTCTTGTTGGATAAGAGGAACAATGAACGGACATACGAAGCATGTTACCCACCCGATTTGCAAATGATTTCGTGCGACTCCTCGGAACATACAAAGCAGTATGCAAGACGGTTTTTCCGAACAGTTCATCGGGAAGATACAGAATAATTTCTACACGAATGTTGATGAGGCACAGTAGGTTGGGAAGGACTATGAACGAGTGGAAAGAAATCGAAATTTCGGATACACTTGACAGCGATGAATCCTCAAATCAAGCCGAAAAATCACCCAACCGCATTCAACAACCTGCTGAGATCAAATTTAATGAATTTATTCAACAATCGCCACATTTGAATGAAGTGCGTTCAAGGCATCAGCAAGTTCTCGTTGCATCCGGTCTCCAACCCGAATCGCATGTTCTTCAACAAAATCCCGACATGGCATTGAAGTGGTTTGTCGATGAACTCAATGGAGAATTCATCACTGATGGTCTAGAATTGCCGATGCACGGAATGACAATCGATAGCATCAAACTCGAAACGACTCAACTCGATGACGGGCATGTTCTTGGTCGCCTTCGACTCGAAAGTGAAAATGGCCCTTTTGAACGTACATTTCCTATCCCCACAGAAAGTATACGCAACGTTTCATTCGTCAACGGCTTTCTCCGGTTGCGTTGGTAATCAAGCAAATTCTCTTGGCGGCACCTTCTGAAGTTGATAGATTTCAGTTGTCATTTGTGTAACTGATTGCAGAGCAACTTGCTTGTGACTTTCACCCATTTCTTCTCGACTGTATCTCGCCATCTCGAAGGTATTGTCAAGAGAAGTGAGAGCTTCTTCTGACAAACCACCCATTGCTTGACGAATAGCGAATTCGAATTCTCGGACGGTCTCATGGTCTCTTCTCAAGAATCCTCGTTCTTGGAGTACTTCGCATAATTCTTGGTAACACTTGAAAATCGCCTCTCTTGTTGCATCACCAGCAGCAAGGAGTTCTGCAGTGTAAGCAAAGATTTCTGCAGCATCTGAGTAAATATCGCCCTTGAGTTTCTTTCGATACATCATGATACCACCTGCGATAAGTCCTGCAATGACGAGGACGAGGAGGTATGCCCAGCCACTCACTGCCTCCTCATCGGTTGCATATGTGTAATCCGGAACGAAGCCCGCCTCTCTGTCGAGGTTGAAACGAGACAGTGTCTGAGGTGACAAGACTGGGTCATTGATCACAACATCAATCGAAATCTCTCCCCAGAATTCTGCATCCCCATATGGCGGGTCGGCTAAGAATTCAAATTCGATAAGCCCATTTTCATCTGTTAATTCATTGACCTGTCGAAGTTGTGTCTTGTTCTCATCATACATGTAAATCATGACTGAAACATCTTGTAAACCACTTCCAGTATCCTCTGCGTTAATTTGAATGGTACCACGGACTTCTTCCTGCTTACCTTCGACAATCTCATCAATATCGACGGATATGACCGCATCCACATTGACAAACAGCAAGTGATTGACGGTTGCAGCATTGAGGTAAAGTGTGTCATTACGAACAACATCAATGTAGACATATTGACTACCAATGTTTGCCCACGATGGCATTGTAGCCGTAGCGGTGAAGTTACCGTTAGCCCAGTTTACGAAGGTAAGCGGTATACACCGTGCTTCTTCCCTACCGCTGACACAATCTGCTCCATCCCCGATGTAGAATTCGAGGTTTTCAAACACTTCTCCATCGCCACCAATTTCTTTGACTGAACCAACGAGTACGAGTGGTGCAAATGTTCCATCTGATCGAGTAACCACCTTCGAGGATGATGCATCGATGGTGATTTCAATGTTCGACCAGACTTTCACATTCGACTGTGCATCTGAGCCAAGATGTAGTGCACTACCGCCAAAGCGTACTGTAAGTACATGCTCGCCACGGGAAAGGGACGGATCAACATAGATCATCGCAGCCCAGTTTCCAGACGCATCGGTGACGGTCGATTGGACAAGAACTCCGTCGAGATCAATTTGCACTGTTTCACCTGCTAAACCAGCTTTGTCGATGGTGTCATAATCGAACAGTCGACCGGAAATTTCCCAAACATCTCCCCGTGTAGCATCTGTACCATCTGCAAATTCGAGGGTGATGCTGCTTCGATGGAGCAAGTCGAATGATGTGTTGCCAACGCCATAACGGTAGTAGCCTTGAGGTTCAACAACAGCAATCAGGTCAAGGGTTCCGAAACTGAATGTATCTGTAATCGACCATACATACTCAAATTCGCCATCGCTGTTTGTAACAACAGAGGCAATCACAACATCCTCAATTTTCAAATCCACAATGATGCCTTCGACGCCGGCAAACTGATTATCACGCACAGTTCCTGTGATGAGAGCATCACTTCCAACTGCAACTGGGGAATCAATAGACACATCAACTGCAATTTGACTAAACACCTGCCACATTCCTGATGCATTGCTCGGTAAGTAGAACGTCGTACCATTGAATAGAACATCTAAACTCAGTTGTCCCAGCGGTTGATTGGCTGGAACAGCATACACGGCGGTAAATGTTCCATTTTCGTCTGTCGTTGTGTTCGTAATCCAAACACCGCCAAGCCAAACTTCCACTGTGAGATTTGGTAATTCAATATCCGAAACATCGAGTAATCTTCCTTGGATTGTAATTGTTGAATCACGGTCTGCTTCACCCGATGGCGTTAACAACTGAATTTTCGTTGGAACGCTTACATTGAAATCAACCACATCGAAACTTGCCAAGTAGTACTCGGGATTGTTGATGTCTCCAAAGCCAATTGGGTCAACCCAATCTCGACCACCCCTAAACTCAACTCGCAACTGATGGGTGCCTGGTGTCGTGTCTGATGGTAACGAGTATGCGATTGAGAATTGCCCTGTGCTTGCATTGGTTGTTGCACTGGCAACTGGAACACCATCAACCATGAGGTAGACAATTCCGGGTGCATCCATGCCGTTGGATTGGAGGGCTTGTCCTAAGTCATCAAGGAGTGTACCATTTACGACCAGTTGTTCACCTGCTGTTCGAATATCTGGGTATTCAGTGATGGTAAGATTCGTATTCGCCAAGACGACAAAGCGAGTGGTTGCATTACTTCCTAACAACCCAGTCGATCCGGAGATCCCCACGTATTCCACATGAATGTCATTTGGACCCACTGTTGTATTCGCTGGAACTTCAAGTGAACCATACGCTGTTCCATTTGCTTCGGTTGTAAACACACCTACAATGGATGTACCTGGGAGGGAAACCGTAACTGCCTGTCCGTCCAATTCTGAACCTGTGTTATCTCGCAACAAGATGTGGAAGGTGACATTGTTACCACGAGCTGTGCGGTCATTGAGTGAGGGTTGACCGATACCATCGAGCGATGGTTTGAGGAAAATCAGTGTCGAAAAGCCACGGCTGTCGAACGACGTGTTGTTGGAACTTGCGAGGTAGAAGTTGACCGTTGAGATGAACGATGCTGTGACATTGTGCGTACCTGCTTCGAATGTTTGACTCAATGTAATGGTCGCATTCCAGTAACCTTCTGTTCCGATGGCACCACCGGTCACAGTAAATCCAGTTGGCGAGCCATCAATAGCGATGAGAATGTTGGCGTTCGGTAATACTGTACCATCCCTTTGTTCGATGCCTGTTCCGTTATCGGATTGGACACGCCCTGAGATATTGAAACTCGTACCCGCAACTGGATTAGCGGTTATTGGGTCTAGAGTAAAATTGGTCATCGACCGTATTGTGATCGATGTGATGTTGGTATTCGTCGAAAGCAGGTCAACTGAACCATTGAACATAATTTGGACAACTGTTAATCCGAGAGGTTGAGTATAAGGAACGTTGAACGTGAAATTCGCATAGCCTTCTCCATCTGTTTGAGTCACTGGAAGCCAGGTGTCGTGGAATTTGACAAATACATCATAGTTACCAAGCGGCGTGAACATGTCAGATGATTCAACCAGTCTGCCCGATATATTGATGCTGTCACCTCGATTGACGACAACTGGATTCAACGGCACGATGTTTTCAAACACTGTTACGCCCATCACTTGCACTCCTTGCTGGAAACTCGCCGTCAAGTAGAATGGGGAAGAACCCTCAACGACGGTGAGGACAAGCGTTCGTGGGCCTCGTGTTGTACCGTTGTTTGATGTATCGGTTGGAATAGAGAAATTGAACGTACCATTGAAATTTGTTCTTCTCGAAACCATCAGCAATTCATCGGGATTATCGAGCCAAAAGGCATCCATTTCAACCGAGGAGAGAAGAGGTCGCGAGTTGTTTTCAGCATCGAGCACTCGCCCTTGAACGTTAAATGCAGCACCGGCAGTAATCATCGAAGGCATTGATGTTATAACGATTGTAGAATCAACTTGAACAGTTACATTGATGATCGTCGAATTTCCATATCTCCTTGAATTACCAGTAACCAGCGGAGAAGTAAGGTCGTCTTGCACGACGATCAACACATCATAATAGCCTGGAGCAATGCTATTTGGAGAAAATGAGGTCGTGGCGTTACCATTGACATCCGAGTTCACAGAGCCTAAACTTTGGTTGCTATTTCCATAGTCCCAAATGAATTCAACCGAGGCACCACTGATGTTTGAGCCATCTGCTACATCGGTAATCCGAGCTGTGAAATCGACTGAATTGTTCATCTCAACAATATACGATGAATTTTGAGCCTCGACATTAAATTCTGTAATGATCCCTCCAAGTTGACTGATTGAACTGGGAGGGTTTGGCGGTACTGCTGTATCAACATACCGATAATATGGTCTTCCCATCGGTGCTAATGAGATGAAATCAAATTCAAGGTTGAATTCATATGCATCTGAAGGAAGATTTGTGGGCATCGTGATTGTGATATTAAACTCCCCAGTGGAGTTATTCAATCTTGCTTGTGCCACGTCAATTGGTCCTTCAGTGGTAAGCATTGAAACGAGAATGAGTGTATCGTTTCCAATCACTCGATTGAGATAAACTGCGTCATAGATATCACCATAGAGATAGGTCGAATTACCAAAGTCGGTCCAATCTTGACCGATTGAGAGGTTCCAACCAATCTCTGCAAGTACTCGCAGAAGTCCTGAACCCGTGGACGGCTCAAAGAATTCTGAACCGTTGAATGATGCATTGAGTACATAATCTCCTGGCAACAAATTGGCATCCAAATCCCATGAGAGTGTGAGTGTAGATGATTCGGGGTCTACCGTAGTGTTAAACCATGAAGAGTTAAAGAAGAAGTCGTAATTTCCACTAAAGTTTTGATTGATTGCAATACCTCGATGGTCAAACAGTTCAACGACAACAGAGGCTGGTGTGCCTCGGATTTGTTCAACCGATTGAACGAGGAAATTCAGCTTACCTTTGAGGAAGTAAGGCTCACCGGCACTCAGATTCGCATCATCTGTCGCAATAATTGTCGATGGGAAAAATCTCAATGAAAATTCGATCTCACCAGCTGAAACGGGGGTTGCCGATGAGTTCAATGTGTGTTGAAGATTGAAATTCCCATTGACTGATTGATTGAAAACTTCGAACCAAGGTCCTGTTGAACCGTTACTTCTCATTCTCAAAAGCACTGTCCCGGCTAACGAAGTTGGAACTGCACCTATCGAAAGGGCAGAACCATTGACCCAAAACGGTTCATCGACAACGATAATGCTCGTATTTGCTCGAGATCCTTCGATTGTTGCGGTAAGATTCGGTGCATCAGATACATTGAGCCAAATTGTTGTTGTTGTCGGTCTCAAGTGAAACTGAGGAGGGGTTATGCTGCTCACAGAAGTGTCTTGCCATCCAGAGTAGCCAAGTGTGGCTGTAACATTGGTTTTTGTTTCGAGAGGGTCTAGAGATAGTTCAATCGACCAGAATCCAGAGGAGTCGACATCGCCTGAAACATTGGTCAAACCGTTGACTGAAGAAGTAAATGATAACCACACCGTTTGATTTGGAATTTCATTGATGACATCAACGGCTGGAGACTGTAATTCAAGATAACCTTCGAGGGTGGTGGTTGCACCCGCTCCGACGACGGGTTCATTGACAAGTTCTGGAGAAGTATGTCGGAGGACCGCATCATCGGTTACATTGATGAAATCATCAAATGGCAATGCTTCATTTCCAACATAGCCTCCTTGTTGAGTGACGACCACCATGCGTTGAATCCCTGGAGCAGCTGGGAATGTTGGGTTTGCGTTCACCGTGAAATTTCCTTCTGCATCGGTCGCAAGAGTTTGAAGCAATCGTTCCTGAACTGCAGCGGAACCTGGAGCATTTGAGATATCTGAGTTTGGTATCAAGTACAACGAAACAATTTGGTTTGCAATTGGTGTGGAGTTGTCGGCAAATCGAAGTTGCCCTGAGACTGTGAAATTGGTCGAACCGTCCCTGTCCCAAGTGAGCGTTGATAATGTCTGATTGACAACTTCCAGTTCTATCGCAGGCGGGCATGGGTCGAAGGCAATCCATCCAAGATCGGTGTTGCCATTTGCACTGTTTTGTTGGAGACGAACTTCTGACCATGTGGTGAAGTGGTCCGTCGTTACAGCATAACCACTGCCTGTCCAAGTACCTCCACTGTACCCAGCAACCTGCCGTGCAGGGAGCCCTGCTAACCGTGCCATAGTAACAAAAGCAGTGTTAAATTCTCGACAAGTGCCTTCTTGTGCAAATGTCAAGAGATTGAGAGTTGTATCGACTAGGCTTGGGGTGCCCGAGCCATCGTAATTTCTCAAGAATGTCGTTGATGAATTACCATTCGTAAGGAAATCTTCCAGTGCCGATGCTATGCTGTAAGCATCGTTGGCACCCGATGAGGTAATCACGCTGAAGGTGATGTTTCGAACCTCGGACTCTGGTGCACTCGAGTCGGTGAATTTTGAATCGAGCAATGTTTCGTAAGGCAAATTCTGACCTGCGACAGTCGTGGAAGCAAGCGTTGCCCAATCGAAGTAATATTCTGGCTCCTTAATGTACATTTGAGTTAACAACCCCCCTGATGATTTGAGATTGTGTGTGTCGTTTGAACGTGTAAATTGAACGCCTGTATCTAGATAGAATGAGATGTTAGAATATGATGCTGCGATTGGAACATATGCATTATTGCCAATTGGTTGATTGTACGTTAGCGTCCAGTCAATTGTGTCATTTGCAAAACTTGCATCTGCTAGATTCGTCGTGTTTTCAACTGGCGGTACGAGGCTTGCATAAGGATGAACAGAATCGAGATGTGCATAGGTTGAACCGGTGTAAAAATCACTGGTTGTCAACCTCCAGCGATGAACAAGTGATGTATCGACTACTCCACTTGTATTGTTCGCCCAAAAAATGATATCGTTCGTTGCAAAATCATCGGATGGGTCGAGTGGGTTGGAAGGGGAACCTGAACAATCAACAAACCAGAATGGTTGTGGACATTCAACTCCATCAGGAACGCCTCCGCCATCAGTATCTGGATTCGTCCAGTCAGTACCTGTATCATTTTCAACAGCGTCAGGAATACCGTCACCGTCGAAGTCGGAAGGCAGAAGATCATCTGCAGGATTATTCTCTGGATTCGTTCCGTCAAAATATTCATCTCGGTCTCCGACACCACCCGAGTCTGTGTCATACACTTGCGAATCTGTCACCCATATGTCGAGTGATCCATTCGTGATTCCGATGTAAATCAAGTCGCATCCAGTGGTATTTTCGAAGTAATTGTTGATGCCATCAAAATCATCGTCGAGGAGATTCGTACAGGGCTCAGTTGGGTCAGTGTTGTCAAACACCTCAGTGAAATCATCCACACCGTCTCCATCGGAATCGACCAAGCTTGGATTGGAAAACCAGCCGAATGTTCCGAGTAATTCTTGCCAGTCAGCAAGTCCATCACCATCGGTATCCTCGTAATCGTCGTCACAGTATTGACGCGTGGTCGATATTGTGCCGTCTGAGACAGCCGATGTGTGACAAAATGAACCATTTCGATTTGCGACCTCTGTAGCTGTTCCACTAGGACCATTGGATACTCCTTGTATGACATTGTTCACCGTTGCAACATAAGCAAAGGATTCCCACGTCCCCGACACATTGTACCATCCAACACCTCCTGATGGATTGAACCCGGATCCGTCGCTCACAGTCACACGTTGATTGCCAGAATTGTAACTCACGAATGTGGTCACGAAATTGGTTAATGAGTCACATGGGTCTGTGCCGTGGCTTGTGTTTCGTTCATCTCCGTCATTGATTCCACCAAAATCAGTATCGGCAACGTTCCACAATGTACAAGTGAGATTTTCTTCCCAATTTTGAATTCCATCGTTATCGGCGTCTCCGGCGTCTTCTCTTCTGGTTGGGTCGGTTTCACCTGCATCGACTTGCCCATTTGAATTTGCATCCTCATCACCGTCGTCAAATGCGTCGTCATCGGTGTTGTTGTCACGGGGATCGCTCGCTTGAGCAGGGTTGCCGTAAGCACCGTTTACCTCGACACCATCTGGAATACCATCGTTATCGGTATCTGATGACGTAGGGTCTGTGAGGAGAGTTAGAGCTTCATACGAGTCGTTGAGTCCATCGTTATCTGAATCAGAATCTTGAGGATTGGTTGATGTGATGCCATCAACTTCTGCTGTAAGTGTAGCACATCCACCAGGACCGACCCCTTGGGAAGGGTTGCATGGGGTGATGGTTTCCGTTACGGCACCATCAGGACCATTTCGGAAACATGGCGAGGAGCCGCACATTGTTGTCCATGAAGGATTAACATATTCGTAGAGGTTGATGAGGCCATCTCCGTCTGGATCACCATTTGGTCCGTCTGCATTTGATGGATTTGTTGCGTTGAGCCCATTTGCAGCCTCCCAACCATCTGGCATACCGTCTCCATCGGTGTCCCATCCCGCAACGTCTTCATCAGCGATGCCGTCACCGTCATCGTCATCACTCAAACAGTCAGCATCGCCATCACCGTCAGGATCAGCACCGTCGACTGCACCGTCTTTGTCATCGTCAAATCCATTTGCACAAATGTTTCCAACAGGGTCTTCGTCACACAAAATGATATTGCCTGTTCCGTCGCTTCCTGTGGCACCGCATGCAACTTGATTAAACTGCATAGCACCTTCTTCGTTCCAATCGTTTACTGGAACCGTTCCATTCCACCACACACCATTGTCAAGATAGGTGGTTGTCGAGGACAAGTCCCAGTTTGTTGGTTGAAGATACAGGTACTCCTGAAGATTTGACATTCCGTCGCCATCCGGGTCACCAACAGCACCGTCGGCACCGATTGTTGAAAGCGGGTCGAGACCATACATCCATTCCCATCCGTCAGGAAGTCCGTCGTTATCGGAATCAGGGTCATTCGGTTGTGTGTTGATGAGGTATTCGAGACCATATGTCAACCCGTCACCATCTGCATCGGAGTTTGCCGATACATCGAAAGAAAATATTTGCATTGAAGCGAAAGAAGAAAGTAACATCAAAGCAACGAGAAGGATGGATTTCTTTGCATCTCGTATTGAAATTGAGATGTCAATGCCGGCCGAAATCGCGGTTACTCTCTGACTCAAGGTGTTCACCAACTATGAGGGACCAACGATACCTCATAAGGCAAATGGTACATTGTTCATACAATAATCAAGAATTGTATCAAATCGAATCGAGTTCTTCAAGCAATTCGAGGTCATCATCATCGGCCGATTGCGTTACAATTGGCGGCAAATCATCGTCCTCTTCATCACTGAATTCACTTTCGTTTTCTGGTAGAGGAACACTGCCTTCAGCGTCCGATAGCAAATTGTATTTGTCGCCGCCCAATTGTGCATTCATTTGCCCCCTTCGGAAGACAGCATAGAGAAGACATAGCGCTAGAATTGCGTAAATGACCAATGTTTGTGGTTCTGGGTCGATCATCTCAAGGAAAATACAATCTACACCAGCACAGGTTGTCGAGAACTCAAAGAAGAACTTCTGATTGTAATCCTCACCATATTGCACTTCCTCCTCCATCGGAGTAACAAGCATTTCGATTCTAACCATTCTGTTGTCCTTGACGGACTCAGGTGCTACAATTTTCACACTGAAATCCTTGTGTGAATACGGTTCAAGCTTGAGAATGAGGAATTGTGCTGCCTCTTGGTCTGATTTTGCTCTTAAACCGGCTTGCCAGCCTTCAGGTTCGTTTATTGTGATGGTCACCGTGAGTTCGATGTTGTTTTGATTGGTGAGTCGATAGTCGACATTCTTTTCTTCACCTGATGCGAATGGAGAATTTTGGGATTTTTGTGTCAGTTCAAGATTACCGATTTCGACATTTTCCATCACTTCGATCTTGAGTGGGAGGTCGAAATATCTCGCTTCATCATCCTCTACATTTTCTTCTTTGATTTGCAAATAAATTGTGTGATTGCCCGCCGGGACTTCATTTCTTAGATTAATTTCAAGTTTGAAATCGACGCTTTCCTCAGGGGCAAGATTGAGAATCACAAGGTTTGCCCCGGTGTCTTTGTCAGTGATGTCATAATCCCAAGATGAATACCTGCTGTCTTCCTCAATATTTCTATCAAGGTCTTTGGGATTGACGATACGCCAGGTGGTCGTAGAGCCTCCTGTGTTCTCACTCGAATCACTGACGCGGATTTGATAGAAAACATAGGCCCCAGGAGAAACTGGGCCTACAGCACCAAGCGTTCCTGAATCGCTGTCACCGATGATTTCAGCGAGAATACCAAATGTCCGATGGACTGTAAATCCAACTTGAGTAGTCAAATCGGTGTCTTCTCTGCTCGTAACGGATAATTTCACCAAACCTATGTCTTGTGCTTCGCGTTCCTCAGGAGGATAGAGTTTGAGAAGGACGGTCAACACTTGAGTTGAGCCTATGTCTGGAGTGACAGAGTAAATCCCTTCCTTGATGAGCTCCAAACCCGTGTCATTGTCATAGAATTGATAGTCCCAAGCATCAGGTAAGTCCAAAATTCGAATTTTGAACGAATCTGTGACGAAACCTGAGTTGAAGACGTTGATGTAAAAATCTCCAACTTCGTCTTGGTCAACGTAATGCGAAAGTGATTCATCATATGCATCAGGGCGGTTTGAATCTGCAATCTGCACCTGTTGATCTTCATCTTCGAACACGGAGACTCTTGGCTCGGCATTCACATCCACTTGCTCTAATTCGAGCCGGATGGTTTGAACTCGAACCTCTTTTCGAAGACCATCTGTATCTTCTGCATATGCTCTTGCTGCTATGTTCAAGCCAGAGGGAACATTCGTCAGGTCAGATTCAGGAACCGTAATGGAAAGTATAGGGCGTGTGTAATCACCTCCACCGGATAATGAATACCCTCCAGGTTTGTCCCACACTGGGTCTGACCAAGAACTTGGCAAATTGTTGGTGACATCCATCTCAACCTCGATTGAAGAAGATGATGAACCAATATGCTCAACGAGAAGTTCGACAGTTGTTGTTTGGCCTGGTGCTATTAACACAACATCCGGTTGGTTTGTTGGTGTTGTGAGGTAAATGTCGTGCTCTGTGAATTCAACGCCTTGATGTTGGAATTCTACAGAATGACCTTGAACGTCTTGAATTTCAAGATAGATGTTGTATTCGCCCTCATCTATGCCAGCTTGGTATGTGTACGAGAAGTTGCCTACCAATCCATCATTGTCAAGTTTGAGATCATTATCTTCAAATTCCTTGGAAAACACAGTTCCTGCGTTGTTTGGCGTCCACATCGAAAGAATGACATCTTCGATATCATCTCGGCCAAACGCATCCCGGACATCAACTGAGAATTGCATTGTTCGATAATCAACTCTGTGATTCGGTGCCCAAAGTAAATCTTCGTTGTCGTTCCAACCTTTGCCCGGGAGGTGAACCTTCACCGATGATTTGGCTAAAGGGTTCGTCATTATTTCTAGACGGGAGAAACCTCCCGAACTTTCCATTCGACCAAAACCGATGTCAACGGCACAATCTGGGCCGAAACCTCCACCGCCTCCACCTTCACAAGATGCATCAGCGTCAATTCGTATTTTGATTTGCTTTCCACTCTGCACTTGGAATCCGTTGGATGGCAAGTCAAAGTCGACTTCTCTTGTCGACCAATCACAACTCGATTGGAAGGTGCTTGTGCATGGTGATTCTAGGTCAATACTTTCGCTGGCAACTTCTGAGTCTCCTGCTCGAAGCGAAAAAGTGACGGTGGCTGTTGAACCTTGACTACCACGAAATTGCATATACACAACAAATCTTGCCGTGTTTTGAGAACCTGACCCGTTCACGAACAAATTGCCAATCATTTCTGTCGATCTAAATTCCAATCCCTCGATGGCACTACCTTCAAACTGAGAGCCGCTTGGTTCCAGTGTTGTTATCGAGCCGTCTCCACCGTTCTGTGAATTAGGCTCGTCGAGGTAAAGTTCGTACTCTTGCTCTCCTGCAGCTCTGAAAACCATTGGCTCATCGCTAAGCCATTCAGTATGATTGTCATCTGTTGAGGGTTGCATCATGAGGGGTGAAAGGAGTGTGAACAACATCAACACGGTGAGTGAGAAACTGAGCCTGTGTTGACGATTCATCCCAACCACCATGGTTCTCCCTAAACGACCCTATCCAATACAATGTTAAACGGTTTTGCTTATATTGAGTCGTATTGCACCAATGTCGGCCTTATCGTGACCTTCTCGAAACGAAGTAAGCGGCAAGGAAGAAAATGACTGCAATGAGGTGAGGGCCGAGAATAAGTGAATATCCGCTTACTTCTTCCACCTCAAGCAATTGTCCACCGGGAGGCGGCCCTCCACCTTCGTTTTCACAGCCGGGTGGTGGTGGCCCTATACCTGGCCCCCATGTTACACCAAAACCGGAACAGTCTGCACCACCCTCACCTTCATCGAGGAAGGTTTCACCGTGGTAGCACAGGAGGAAATACGGAAAGCCCATCGCACCTTCGCCGTTCAACATTGTAGAATGGTAGTGGTAAATACCCTCAGGAAATTCGGGAGTTGGACCAAAGTGGCCGTTGCAGACATCGAGGTGACCGAGTCCTTGAACGTAGATATAATCGTCAATGCCGTTGTAGCCCGTCTCGCCTTCCTTAAGTTTGTAAGAACTCTTCATTTCTACCACATTCATCTGGTCATCATAACCCCACAAGCCGTAGATAGGGTAGCCATCCATGGACACACCAATGACCGCAGAGTGGGACCCATTGTTCGTATTCTGTGCTACGGCCGAAGGTGTGCTGATGTCGTAATCAAGGATGGTTTCGCCTTCTTTTGGATGCCAATGAAGACAATTCGCATCAGCGTGGTAATGGTATGTTCCACCCATTCCTGAATGGGCGTGACAGACGCCGAGTTCAATCGCTTGTCGATCTTCGACATAGACGCCGTGATGAGATGCAACAGCGTCCCCTCCTGGCCCGTCTTCTGGGCCATAGAATGGAACACCATTGATGGCGATGGCGACTTCACCAAGGGCGGCAGCACATTCGTAATCGCCGTTCGCTTCGGGGCAGTTCGTGGCATCATGACCACCAGTCGTGTCGTTGACCGGTGAGCGAGGAATAACCCATTCGTAGTTTTGAGCCGTAGCACAATCATTTGCTTGCGAACATGCGAGGGTGGACTCAAAGTCGTGGTCGGGCAAACCATTCGTTGCGATGGTGATGTGGGTTTCGTTCATCGTAATGCTAACAGAACATTCGAGCGCTTCAACAGCAGCAGTGGTGAGATCGTCCACCTGTGTAATATTTTGTCCAACTTGACAACGGAAAACATCGAGCCAAAACTGGCCCAAGTCAGAGGAATTGTAGGTTGGTTGAGGTGGCTCTGTAGG
>CAZTGO010000007.1:58320-75696 GCA_964613395.1 uncultured Candidatus Poseidoniales archaeon
AAACGATGCAGGGGGTGGGATTTGAACCCACGAAGCTATGAGCACAGGATCTTAAGCCCTGCTCCTTTGACCAGACTCGGATACCCCTGCGTGACCGTTCCTTTGAACTTCAATATTTCAAATGAATTATTGATTCATATTCAAATCCCAACCACCATCGACAGCCAAAAACTCCCCGCAAAGATGGCTGGTTTGCAAGAAGTGAAGAGTAGCTTTCGCAATATCAAGAGGTTCTCCCGCTCGACCGAGAGGAACTTGACGGAGGACATTGTTGAAATGCTCTTCTTCCCAATCTGCAGCAAGAATCGCCCCGGGTCCAATCATGTTTACACGTACACGAGGAGAGAATTCACCAGCGAGATTCGTGAGCAATTGGCGAAGGCCCGCCTTCGTTGCTGTATAATGCGTCATACCTTTCCAGTGTCGCTTCCAAGACGTATCGATAATACCCACAATTGAACCACCTCCTTTCACGAGGTGTTCAAACAATCCTGTACTTAGCAGCAAAGGTGTCCGCATGTGCAGGCCATACAATTCATCCATGTCATTCGTTTGGAGGTTGTGAACATCAATTGGCTGGTAGAATGAGGCGTTGTGAATCAAACCAAACAATCCGTTTTCAATCACAACTGAATGGTTTTTCACCGCTTCGAGTAACCCAAATGCACCTTCTGATGTGGAGAGATCTGCTTGTAGGACATCTCCACAAGTTCGATGATGACGTTCTTTTGCTTCTGTTAGAAGATGCTCTGCTTCAGCATGGCTGTTTCTCACGTGAATGAGGACATAATATCCTGATTCAATAAACAAATTCGTCATTTCCGCACCGAGTCTTTTCGCCCCACCGGTGATGAGAATGACTCGCTCTGCCATACACGAGGGGTGAGTTTTCAGATTCATGAAGGCTCGTATTTCCTTAGCCACCTCGTACACATCTTTTTCAAACGAGGTACTGTGGATAAATTTGGCGGGACAACAATGCAAGGCAAATCCTTACCAATTGCTGACCAAAAACCCCGTTTACCTCATTGGTTTCGAACCAAACTTCCCTCTGGAGAACAGCAACAAATCTTCAACCTCACAAAGGCGGCAGTCAAAGACAACAAACTGCACACGGTATGCGAGGAAGCACGTTGCCCGAATATCCACGATTGTTGGTCATCGGGCGATGCCACGTTTATGGTCGCTGGAAAAGAATGCACCAGAGGCTGTAGATTCTGTGCTGTTGGAACCATCAAAACACCACCGCCACTCGATGCCGATGAGCCACAGCAACTCGCAGAGGCTGTTGAATCGATGAATTTGCGTCATCTCGTCATTACCGTTGTTAATCGAGATGACCTCGAAGATAGTGGGGCATCACACTATCGTGCTTGCATCGACGCTGTCAAGCAACGATGCCCGGAAGTGAGCATCGAACTCCTTTGTTCTGACCTTGCGGGGGACATAGCAGCACTCGAAATTTTACTCGACGGGGCACCACTCGACATCTTTGCACACAATGTTGAATGCGTTCCGCGACTCGACACTATTGTTCGAGATGCTCGGGCTTCGTTTAGCCAATCCCTGTCAATCCTTGAACATGCGAAGAAATTACGTCCTGACATCCTCACAAAATCCTCCATCATGGTTGGCGTAGGCGAAACTGATGAAGAAATTACAGAAGCCATGCACCTCCTACGAAATATTAACGTCGATTTCCTTACCATTGGCCAATACCTCGCACCCTCGTCCAAACACTTGGCTGTTGACCGATTTCCTGAACCAGAGATGTACGATGTTTGGGCAAAACAGGCTATTGACATGGGCTTTGCTGGTATCGCTAGCGGCCCACTGGTTCGCTCATCCTTCAAGGCAGGTCTGCTCTTGAGAAAAACCATTGACGAACACAATGAAGAAGAATTACCCGGAGCATATGTGTACACTCAACCCAAGCAAGATTCTCAACCGACACCACTTAAGACAAGCATAGATTGAGGCGTAATCATGGAAAGGACAATTGCAACATCAACACCCTACACCATTGGTGCAGCACCCTTCCGCCCAGGTGATGAACCTGATTTCGGAGGTGCCTTTTCCCATCAGCCCGGTGACTTTTCTCGTCCGGACCCAACAACATGCTCAGCATCAGATACTGCTGTTCTCGCAGCAGGCCTCGTACGAGTTCTCAATGACAAAGGCGAAGCACATGGTGAATGGGACCCAAAATTGGATGATGAAAGGTTGATTCAAGGTCTTGAGTACATGATGCGACTTCGTATCTTCGACGATAGAATGATGAAAATGCAACGAACTGGAAAATTGTCGTTCTACATGCGTTCATTTGGTGAAGAAGCGATAGCGATTGCACAAACGATGGCTCTTGAAGAGCAGGACTGGTTGTTCCCATCCTACCGTCAACCCGGTGCACAATTCGTTCGAGGCAGAGATATGGTCAGTATGATCTGTCACTGTATCGGAAACACTGAGGACAATGTCCGAGGTCGACAAATGCCAGTCCATTACACCTGGAAAGAAGGCCGATTCATATCGATTTCATCACCCGTCGGAACACAATTTTCTCAAGCGGTTGGTGTCGCAATGGCAAGTGCGTACAAAGGCGATGATGAGGTTTGTATTTCATGGCTCGGCGATGGAACCTCTGCTCAAGGCGATTACCATTACGCTCTGAACTTTGCTTCAACATTCAAACCTCCAGTGATTCTCAATGTTGTCAACAACCAGTGGGCTATTTCGACCCACGCATCGTTAGCAACAGGTGGTCGAACATTTGCTGAGCGAGGTCTAGCATACGATATACCTTCGATTCGAGTCGATGGAAACGATTTCCTCGCACTGTATAGCGTGACTAAATGGGCAAGAGATCGTGCAAGTGCTGGACTAGGTGCCACACACATCGAAGTTTACACCTACAGAGCAGGTGCTCATTCATCTTCTGATGACCCTTCAGCCTACAGGCCAAGCGACGAATTCGAATGCTGGCCGGGTGGCGACCCTGTCGAACGGCTTCGTCAACATCTCGTCGGAAAAGGTGTGTGGGATGATGAAAAGAACGAAGCACTCGCCAACAAAATTGACGAAGAAGTCATGACTGCTTACAAACAAGCATGTGAATTTGGTGACCTCGCAAGTGGACCATACCCGCCTGCCTCCACAATTTTCACTGAGGTCTACGAAACAGTACCTTGGCACGTGCAAGAACAGCGAGAGGAACTCGGGAAGTGAGGTGATTTTATGGCAAAAATGAACATGATTGCAGCATTAAATTCCGCACTTGACCACCAATTAGATCGCGACCCCAATGTGGTGATCTTTGGTGAAGATGTCGGTTACTTTGGAGGTGTTTTTCGAGTAACAGCTGGCTTGCAGAAGAAATACGGCGAGCATAGAGTCTTCGATTCTCCGCTTGCAGAAGGTGGAATTGCAGCCATCGCCATGGGCATGGGGTTGAATGGACTTCGTCCAGTTGCGGAAATTCAATTCGCAGACTATATCTTCCCTGCTTATGACCAAATCGTCAATGAAATCGCAAAACTACGACATCGCTCAGGTGGCGAATTTTCAACACCTGTGACCATCCGAACACCTGCCGGTGGCGGCATTAAAGGTGGCCATCATCATTCACAATCCCCCGAATCTCAATTTACGCATACACCCGGACTCAAAGTTGTCTATTGTTCAAATCCAAGAAATGCCAAGGGTTTGCTCACAAGTGCAATTGAATGCAACGACCCAGTCATATTCTTTGAGCCAAAGCGATGTTACAGAGGGCCGTTTTACGGCGACCCCCACAATGTTCCAACCTGGAACGACCACCCCGATGGTGAAGTTCCTGAGGAATATTTCTCCATCCCACTTGAGCAAGCAGAAGTGGTGAGAGAAGGAGGTGCTTGCACCGTGATCGCATGGGGGACTATGGTGCATGTTGCCTCTAAGGCCATCGAAGATTCCGGCGTTGATTGTGAACTCATCGACCTGCAAACCCTCGTTCCATGGGATAGGGACACTGTTGTCAATTCAGTCAAGAAAACCGGACGATGCGTCATCGTCCATGAAGCACCAAAGACGAGTGGATTTGGTGCCGAAATGAGTGCATCCATTCAAGAAAGGTGTTTCTACAATCTCGAAGCACCAATTGAGCGTGTCACGGGTTGGGACACACCCTTCCCTCACACAACTGAATGGGACTATATACCGAGTCCAGCACGAATTGCCGAAGCAATTCGTCGAACACAGGAGGCATAAACATGGGAAGTTTTGAATTTAAGTTACCAGATATCGGAGAAGGCGTAGTTGAAGGTGAAATTGTTGAGTGGATGGTCGCAGTTGGCGACACTGTCAAGGAAGACGACCCCATTCTTTCGGTGATGACCGATAAGGCGACTGTCGAGATTCCATCGCCGTGCGACGGTGTCGTTACGAGTATGGTCGGAGATGCTGGAGACATTCTACCAGTTGGTGCTGTTTGCATCGTCTTTGAAGTTGAAGGTGCAGGAAACGCAAGTTCATCTGAAGAGGCAAAAGAGGCACCAGCTGTTGTCGAGAAAGAAGAAGCGGCTCCCGCTCCTGCTGTCGAACCTGAAGTTGTTGCTCCAACACCCGCTCCAACACCTACTCCTGCACCAGCCCCAGTTGCTGCTGCTCCTGTTACCCCTCGAGCCGAAGGCACGAAGGCACTTGCTTCACCAGCAGTCCGAAAGCGAGCACGTGAAGCACATGTGAACCTTGACCTCGTCGCTGGAAGTGGACCTGCTGGAAGAATTACCCATGCTGACTTGGATACCCATATTGCAGGTGGTGCAAGGTCCGCAACAGCGTTTGCTCCTGTTGGTTCATCTGCCAAAGTCGCATTGAACGGCACAGAGGACATCAAGGTCATTGGACTTCGAAGAAAGATTGCGGATGGTATGATGTCATCATACAGCACCATTCCACACTTCTCCTATTTCGAAGAGGTTGATGTGACCAATCTTGAAGAATTGCGACAACACTTGAATGCGACTCGCCCTGAAGGAGCTCCAAAGTTGACCTACCTTCCATTCATCATGCAGGCACTCGTCAAAGCCCTCAGCCAGCGACCAGAATGCAATGCCCTCTATGATGACGATGCGGGAGTTGTCACAAGGCATCAAGCCATCAACTTAGGTATTGCAACTCAAACCGATCGAGGATTGTATGTACCTGTTGTCAAGCATGTTGAAGCCATGGATATCTGGCAAAGTGCTGTTGAGATGACAAGGGTCACACAAGCAACTCGGGATGGAAAAGCCGGCGTTGAAGACCTGACAGGCTCAACATTCACCATCACCAGCCTCGGAAGGCTCGGTGGATTGGGTGCAACCCCAATTATCAACAAGCCAGAAGTTGGTATTCTCGGTGTCCACAATGCAACAGAACGTGCTGTTGTTCGAGACGGTCACATCGTTGTTCGAAGAATCATGAATCTCTCATCTTCGTGGGACCATCGTGTTGTCGATGGGCATGACGGTGCAAGTCTTGTCCAATTGGTCAAATCGTACCTTGAACACCCGGCAACCATCTTCATGTGAGTTGATGAACAATGCAAACAAAACAATGCCAAGTTCTCGTCGTAGGTGCTGGTCCGGGAGGCTATGTCGCCGCAATTCGTGCATCTCAACTCGGACTCAAAACAATCATCGTCGAGGGTGAGCGAGCAGGTGGAACATGCCTCATTCGAGGATGTATACCTTCAAAGGCACTTATTCACGCTGCACATACATTCCACAACCTTGCCAGGCACGCAACCGACGCAGGTCATATGGGCATCACTATTCCGGGCCCAGCAGAATTGAAGATGGCAGGGCTCGTGGAATGGAAAGAAGACATCGTCACACGACTCAACAAAGGTGTGGAAGCACTCCTCAAGAATGCAGGAGCCGAACTTGTGCATGGATGGGCTGAATTCCAAGATGCAAAAACTGTCAAGATAGGCAGCGGAAAAGATGCAACCATTATTCAAGCCGACAATGTCATTCTAGCCAACGGTTCGGTTCCAATCGAACTTCCGTTTATGCCATTTTCCGAAGACGTGTTGTCATCAAGGGAAGCTTTGAGCCTAGAGGAACTACCAAAGCGAGTGGCGGTCATCGGCGGAGGATACATCGGATTAGAACTGGGCATCACATACCACATGCTCGGCAGTGAAGTTACCGTCATCGAAGCGATGGACACCGTCTTACCTATCTTTGACAAAGAACTTCGTCGACCACTTGAACTGTTTCTTAAGAAGAACAAAATCACAGTCCACACAGGCGTATTCGCAAAAGGTGCCGAATCAGGCAAAGGCGGCGTCAAGGTATCGTTCATTGATAAAAATGAAAAAGACGAGAAAAAGATGCAGTCCATTGACGTCGACAAAGTTCTTGTCACCGTTGGCCGCAAACCGATGTCCAAGGGACTTGAGGCGACAGGCGTGGCTATTGACGAACGTGGTTTTGTGAAAGTGAATTCCAAATGTCAAACCAACATGAAAGGCGTCTACGCTATTGGTGACGTCTGTGACCTTGGTGAAATGTTAGCCCACGTCGCAAGTCACCAAGGTGAGATGGTTGCAGAAATCATCGCAGGTCATGAACGGATCTATGACCCTCAAGGCGTACCTGCAATCGTGTTTACCGAGCCTGAAATCGTGTCCGTTGGACTTTCACCTGATGAAGCGAAGGAAGCAGGACACCCTACAATTGTGGGTAAATTCCCACTCGCAGCCAATGGTCGTGCCCTAACGCAAGAGGCGGAGAAAACTGGCGGATTTATCCGAGTCGTTGCCCGTGAAGATGACCATCGTATTCTCGGCATACAAGGCGTTGGAACACACATCAGTGAATTGGTTGGGGAATGGACCTTAGCACTCGAAATGGGTGCACTGCTCGAAGATATTGCACTTACCATTCATGCACACCCAACCATGACCGAAATGACACATGAAGCAATCCTTGACACCCTTGGCCACGCCATCCACAAGATGTGAACGGTGACCCAAATGAGAGGGACCCTCCATTCAATCCAAGTGAACCCGGAGGGAGGGGTGCCAAAATATAATGTCGATTCGGCTTTTATTTCATCACTTGGTGTTGAGGGAGACAAACAAAACAACGTCAAAAACCATGGTGGCATTCTCAAGGCTGTTTGCTTGTATTCACTTGAAGTCATCACATCCTTACAAGAGCAAGGTCATCCCATTGAATGTGGCTCAACCGGGGAAAATCTTACCCTCACCGGATTTGAATGGGGTGCTGTCCAGGCGGGCACAATACTCAATATTGGCGATGTTCAACTCGAAATCACCATGCCAGCATCGCCGTGTTACAAGATCGCTGAATCATTTCTCGAAGGTGATTTTTCTTGTATTTCACACGATGTTGACCGTGAAATGTCTCGAATGTATGCAAAGGTCATCAAAGAAGGAACGCTCAAGCCAGGGGATGTCGTCACTCTTCAACACTCAGCGTAATCCGTTGGCTTCAAGCGATTTGAGCAAGACTGCTCCTAGTTCAGAAGGGTCTTTTGCACATGCAATCCCAGCCGCTTCAAAGGCAGCAAACTTTTCTTCTGCTGTACCTTTCCCACCCGAGATAATCGCTCCAGCGTGACCCATTCGCTTTCCAGGCGGTGCAGTCGAACCAGCGACGAAGCCCACGATTGGCTTAGACATGTTCTCTTTCGCCCATGCAGCAGCTTCTTCCTCTGCTGTACCTCCAATTTCACCAATCATGACCACGGCTTCTGTTTGAGGGTCCGCCTCAAATGCAGCCAAACAGTCAATGAATCCTGTTCCGTTGACGGGGTCGCCACCAATACCGATACAGGTGGACTGTCCTTCGCCGATACTCATTGTCTGAGCAACTGCTTCGTACGTCAGCGTGCCTGATTTCGATACGATACCAATACGACCTTTTGCATGAATGTGGCCAGGCATGATGCCTATTTTCGCCCCACCTTGTTCACCTGGAGTGATGATACCAGGACAATTCGGACCAATGAGTCGAACACCTGGTCGATTAGCAACAAATGCTACCGCCTTGACCATATCGAGGGTAGGAATGCCTTCGGTGATACAAACAACGACGCCTTCACCTTTGATGGTATCAAAAGCATCTGCAGCTTCCATAATCGCTTCCCCAGCAAATGGTGGTGGCACATAAATGACAGTAGCATCAGCATCTGTTTCTTTAATCGCATCGAACATCGAATCCCAAACCGGGAATGCTTTTCCTTGTAGTTCAACTGATTGACCTCCTTTTCCAGGTGTGCAACCGCCAACGATGTTGGTTCCGTATTCAACCATTTTATCCGCATGGAACATGCCTTGCTTTCCAGTGATACCTTGAACGAGAACTTTTGCATCTTCTTCGATCCAAATCGCCATCACGCCTCACCTCCAATGAGAGCAACTATTTTTTGAGCCCCATCAGCGAGGTCATCTGCTGGATGGATATTGAGTGTCGATGCTGCGAGAATGGCTTTTCCTTCGTCAACATTCGTTCCAGCCAATCGAACCACTAAAGGCACATCAAGGCCTAGTGATTCGGTGGCTCCGATCACACCTCTTGCGATGATATCGCATCGCATAATGCCTCCAAATATATTGACGAGGATACCCTTCACATTCGGGTCTTCGAGGATGATTGAAAAAGCGGTTTTGACCTGTTCTTCATTTGCACCACCGCCGACATCGAGGAAGTTTGCAGGTTCCCCACCATACAATTTGATAACGTCCATGGTGGCCATAGCAAGGCCGGCACCATTGACCAAACACCCGATGTTCCCATCGAGTTTTACATAGGACAAGCCTGTTTCTTTTGCACGGATTTCGACTTCTTCTTCTTCACTGAGGTCACGAAGGTCGTCCCAGTTTTTGTGTCGGAATTCTGCATTTTCATCAAACGAAACCTTTGCATCAAGTGCAAGAATTTGATCATCTGAGGTTCGAACTAAAGGATTGATTTCGAGCATCGTACAATCGTTCGCAACGAACATTGTGTACATCTTCCCGATAGCCTGAGCAAATGATTTGTGAGCAGCTCCTGTAAGTCCAAGTTGAAGACCAAGGTCTCTTTTCTGATAGCCGAGCAATCCCACATTTGGATCGACGAGAATTTTATGGATTTTCTCAGGCGTCTCCTCTGCAACTTCTTCGATGTTGACCCCGCCTTCAGTTGAGGCCATGATAAGGACAGATTTGTTCTCACGGTCCACGAGAATCGCAAGATAGTATTCATGAGCAATATCACAACCAGATTCAACGTAGAGATTTCGAACGATTTTACCTTCATCTCCTGTTTGAATGGTCACAAGAAGATTTCCAAGAATATTGGTGGCATAGGTTTCTACTTCCTCCCTTGAGAATGCAACTTTCACACCGCCATCCATGATGTGTTCTCTTGTTTCAGGGTGATAGAGTGTACCTTTTCCACGGCCTCCGGCGTGAATTTGTGATTTGACGGCGACGACCTTACTGCCAAGGGCGTCGTAAGCCGATAACGCTTGTTCAACGGTTGTGCAATGGACTCCTTCGAGAACGGGTACACCTGATTGACGGAGCAATTCTTTTCCTTGATATTCGTGTATATTCATATGACCAACAAGAAAGTGGTAAAAAAACCCGTCTTTGAATACTTTGTACGAATTCTTTGATGCTACAACCATCCCGTTTGATAATGTCGACCTATTCGGAGGGGACATGCAAGTGGTCGTCTTAGCTGGTGGGTTCGGCACTCGCCTCTCCCCTTGGACGCATCACATCGCTAAACCAATGCTTCCAATGCTCGATAAAACACTCATGGAGAGGGTCGTTGAAAATGTTCCCGAACACCTGGTTGACGAAGTCGTGATTGCGGCAGGTTACAAAGTCAAAGAACTCGAGGAATACTTCCGAAACCAAGACCTCGATTTTGATGTACGTATTGTCGAGGAAGAAGGCCCGCTTGGCACTGGAGGGGCACTTGGCAATTGTCGAGATGTTCTCTCAGGCACATTCGCATGTTTCAACGGAGATATCGTTTCATCTCTTGATGCAGGCCAACTTCTTGACCTTCACCAAATGAAATCAGCCACAGCAACGCTCGGTCTATGGACCGTAGAGGACCCCACACGGTTTGGAATCGTAGGTCTTGATGAGAACCACTTCATCACTCAATTCAAAGAAAAACCAAAACCAGAGGAGGTCTTTTCCAATTACATCAACGCTGGTTCCTACATCATGAACGATGATATTTTTGATTACATGCCTCTTGGAAAGCATTCCCTTGAGCGAGACGTATTTCCGAGATTAGCCGAAGAACAAAAATTGTGCGGTCTGCCATTTGAGGGATATTTCATCGATGCTGGAACTCCAGAATCTTGGACTGATGCTGTTGATGCATGCATTTCTCACCAGCGATATTCAACAGGCAGTGTTCATGCATCAACATGGTACGAAAACAACGTGCTTGAGGGGCAAATTTTCGGAGGTATGATCGGCCCCGACTGTTCTATAGAACAAAGTGCTACAATAAAAAATTCAACACTTCTCCAAGGTGTTTCGGTTGAAAAAAATACAACATTAAGCGGCTGCCTTGTCGGCAAGAATGCTCGGATAGGTGAAGGCTCTAACCTACGAAATGTTGTGATTGATTTCAACGCTCATGTCCCAAACAACACCGTACAAACCGGAGGCACCTACCCAAACAGAACTGATGAAGGTAAATAATTGCCAAACATCTAAAACAACGTCCTCTATCTTGATTCATGGTCAAACCTCTCATCGTTGTGAACTTCAAAACCTATGCATCAGCCTCGGGAAATCGTGCAATGGAATTAGCAAAGGCGATGCAAGAAGCGGACCAAACAAAGGCAACATTTGTAGCCGTTGTCTCTGCATTTGACCTTTCGGAAGTCTCACGATTGAGCGGACTTGAAGTTTGGAGTCAACATCTCGACCCTGTTGGCCAAGGCGGTCACACCGGCTGGCTTGAACCCAAAACCGCCATCGAACGAGGTGCCAAGGGCTCCATCATCAATCATGCTGAACACAAAGTTGAGTTGACCCATGTGGAACAACTTCTTGCGATGCTCCCAGACGGTTTTCCCGTTTGTGCCTGTGCTGCAGATGTCGAAGAGGCAAAAGCTCTTGCAAAACTTGAGCCCGATTTCATCGCTGTCGAACCACCTGAACTCATCGGAGGCGATATTTCTGTGACAACCGCTGACCCTCAAATCGTTACAGATACGGTCAATGCGGTAAAAGCGGTCAATCCTCGTGTTCGCATTTTATGCGGTGCTGGGGTAAAGAACGGCGAAGATGTTGCCACGGCGATTGAACTCGGTTCCGAAGGCGTTCTTCTTGCAAGCGGCGTGACAAAATCTGACAACCCTGCCGCTGTTCTCGCAGACCTCGTTTCAAAACTTTAATTCACGAAGTCGCTGTAAAGAGAGTAACTTCTGCTCCAGTTTGGCCTCAGCAAGTCCATTCGAAGCGGGGCAGGACGTCAAATGCGGGCAGGTTTTGCAAAT
Organism: uncultured Candidatus Poseidoniales archaeon; assembly: GCA_964613395.1. Lineage (GTDB taxonomy): Archaea > Thermoplasmatota > Poseidoniia > Poseidoniales > Poseidoniaceae > Poseidonia. The sequence goes on from CAZTGO010000007.1 coordinate 69,832, forward strand.
CCGAGGGTGTCTTGCCAAAGGAAGTACATCGAGTGAACGTGTGCGGATCACTGTGTTTCGAACTTCTCGCATCGCCCCGAGGTCATATTCAATCAATTGTTGAGCTCTCTCCAATATTTCATTTTCACACTCGAACTCAATACCTTTCCAATGAGAGTTGTGTTGAAGTGAGAGATTGCGAATTCGAATATTACCGCATACCTCTGTCATGTAAGGGCGTTCAAGCGCCCAGATACCCATGCTGATGCACTCGAGTTGGGATGTGTCGTTGTTTCGAAACCGACTGAATTGAATCCGCAAGCACGTCCAAACACCATGTTCATACAACAAAACATCAGGAGCACAGTACACGATATTGCCATTTTTTTCTACAGATTCTGTTCGTGGGAAAAATAACCAAGATGTTGAATTCGATCGTATTTTTGAAAACCAGGAATGTTGAAACAAAGCGTTCATCCAACCATGAACCCTATTGATAATCGATTTCATTCGGAGTTCAGAACACTCCATCTTCATGGCGTTGTACATGAATTCGGTAATGTCACGAATTTGCTGTCGATGGAACCCATCCGACCAAAATGAACCGTTTTTGTGGTCCTCAAGCCACTCATACAACACTCGTCTCGCCACACGAACGCAAACGTCGCTCTCGCTCATTCTGGAAGATTGATGTTGATTGATGGGCTTCTTCTTTGGGCGTCCGTATTTCAAAAACCACTGACGTGGACACTGAGAAAAAAGTTCGATGTTTGATTTGCTCCAAGACTGATGTTTTACCATGCCTTGAACAAAAACCGTCTACGGTCTTCAATCTTTAGAACACACCAATGTTCGAAAGAGAGAAAATGGTGTTTGTTAATGCCCACAGTGCAATGGGAACCAAAGCCCATCCTACGAATTGTGCGAACACCTCGCTACCAAATTTTCCGAAGAGGCGAGAAAAAGGTCCGCCCCATGATGCAACAAATCGCAAACAGAGGATTGCGACACCTGCGAGCATGAGATAGATGAACAAGAGGAAGATACCCATGGCAATTGAGCCACCTCCATTCAGAATTGTAGCACCAACGCCTTGCTGGAACCACATTGGGTAGACAAACCAAGTCATCCATCCTGCCCAAACACCCAACAGTACATCACGTTGCATGTCGACAACATCACGCCACTCTCGGAACACTTTTGGGAAAAGGGAGTGAACGAATTTCCCGATATAATCTGCTTCGTATGGTGTTCCTCTTTTTGCTGTGACCAGAGCCATCTCGAAGAACCAAAGCATCATCAGGATTTGACCAAAGTATCCAAACGACAACGGTAATGGAAGAAGGACGAGAAGAAGCATTGGTACATTGACGAGAAGAACGCCAAGTGCACCGGCACACACGATTGAGGCCCACAGTAAACCGGGTGGAAGTGGCTCTTCTGGTGCTTCCCAACCTTCTCGAGGCAAGGCCAAAAACAACAAAAAGAGTGCTGAGCCAAAAATAACGCCAAACATCGGTGCAACTGGCTGACTTCCTCCGCTACCAACCGCTTCGATTGCGTCTGCGATATCTTTGGACCCTGCGGTTGGTGATGACGAGTATGAGACAATTCCTGCTGCATCGACGAGCAGCACGATATCTGAGATGCCTCCAGGTGAAAGGGTTGCAAACGCATTTTCTGTATCGAGATAGACATTCCAGGACACATTGATGCTCTCTTCGAGCAATTCAACGTCGTAGGATGTTGCATCCTCGCCCATCACGATGTGAACGACTTCGATTTCTGCATCATAGTTGTCGAGTGTCGTATTAAACTCATCAGCGTGATCAAAGATGTTCTCGGAACCTGGAAGGACGATAGCAAGAAGAATCATTTTCTTGTCATTGTACAGTTCGGTGAGGGAAACGGTGCTGCCGTTTCCGTCTATTAATTCCACATCTGTGAGTTGCGGGGTGTGCTGAGCCGGTGGAATTCCATCAAGGTTGTATTGAACGAGCACTGGACCCATGATGATGGATAAGAGAAGAACCACAAGAGCACCAAGAATGGGCAAGGGGAGGAGCAAATGTTGCCTGTAGGAATTGTACACAAACCCAAAGAGACTCAAAGTCGTTGCCAACGAGAGTAAAAGAGTTGCATGAGCAAAGCCGTCGTAGCGTTCTTCTACCTCAAATCTCAGAATACCAAATGCGTGACAGTCGCTATTGAGGTCACCAGCTATGGTTCGAATACAAATTTGTAGATTCAAATCACCAATTGGTAATCTCTCTGCTCCGGACCATGTGTTTACAGTGGTGTTGTTTCCCAAATTTCGAGTCATTCTGATGCGGTTTGCACTTGTTTCAACCAAGAGATCCCCGTCATTCGTGAATTTCTCATCTTTGTCCAACGGCCCCCATATCTCCCACTTCTCATCTCGAAGGTCATCAGGTCCGAATGGCAAATTTTGTTCAATTTGTATGTGGGCTCGTCTTGCCTCATCAATGTAAATTGATGCATCAGGCTTGTACATGACGCCTTCCATGATGATGCCGCCGCTGTTGAATTCGAATCCGCCCCACTGAACGCGTGCGGTCGTTCCGACACATCGATGATGTACTGAAACCTCCAAGGATAGAGAATCACCGGGTTCCATCACAACACTCACATTCTGATAGGCTCCTGAGAAATTCATTGCATCGTTTTGAGCCACTTTGTTGATGGTCTGCGTCACCTCATCTTGATACACTTCTTGACCACCTATTCGAACGGTGTAAAACAAGGTAGTCGAACTATCGGTGAATGTTTGACGTGTACATGATGTTGGGCCTGTGTTCGCTTGTAGAATCATTGAAAAAAACACCGACATCTGAACATCGGCCTCTATTGATTCAAACACTGGAGGGCTGTCTAAAGTGAACACTGGAACTGGTCCACCCGTCACACCAACCACGAATCCGCCTACTGCAGAATCCGTTTGACCGCGTTGAAGAACCGCTGATTCAACATCATCGCCTTCGACAAATAATCGTTCGACTGGATTGATATCCCATTCTTCAAATCCAGCGTCGTAGGTAATATCACCCTCCGCACCAATGGCAGAGAAACTCAGCATAACCGAGGAGATGAGCACGAAAAGCAGGAAGATGCTCACTTTCCTCCGCATGTTTGAACCACATCGTACGAGTTCAATAAAACAATGGCTTCATGGGAAGAGAGGCATTCCAAGATAGGCCCACATGATGAGAATACCACCAAGAATTGAGAAGGCATTCACTGTACCTTTTGTGAGAAGACCTCGATTTTCCAATGTCGCACCGAGTACGCTGTCAATTTGGCAACCCAACCAGCCAGTAGCAACCAACACCATCGTGATGAACATGCCATCATCAACACTGACAACACCAGTGAGATATGCACTAATGAAGGTGCACAGGGAAACGATGAGCGAGCCGAGGAAAGCAGCGAGTTGACCATTGGGTGAAAAACCGCCGTTTTCACCTTGTTCGCACGGCTTCATTGTTGTGATCATTCGAACCCTTGGGTCAAGACATCCTATTTCAGATGCGAATGTGTCCGACGCAGCGACAGCGACCGATGCACCGAATATCCAAATTCCAGCCTCATAATCCTCAAAATAAAATGCGATTAAACACATGAGGCCGGGGAAGAAACCGTTGGCGACAACATTTTTCCATCCTCGGTGCCCATCTTCTGATTCACAAAGGCCTAACGCCTTCTTTTCTTCAAACCGCCATTTCGTCGCTTTGTGGCTCGATAACAAAAATCCCAGCAAGATGATGAGCCATGTCCAGTGACCAAGACCACCAACGATGAAACCAAGCACTGATGCAGCAACAACACCTTGCTTGTCAAGCATTTTAGCTCGGGTCGACATGAAAATCAAGAAGATGAGAATGACGACCGTTACAGTCAAGTTCGTCGTGTTCAATCCACTTGAAAAAAAATCCATAGTACTCCCTCTGGGATAAGTACCTTGCACGCATATACGCCGCTCGCTTATGTTCTTCTCGAATGGTGTAGTTTATCAATTAAGTGGAACACTTTGTGGTTGTTCTTCTACTTGGAAGATTGGAGGGACGATTCGAACGATTGCGAGCCATAAGAGGAAAACAAGAATAATGATCCACCCTAGATTGAGCAGGGCATAGAGAACGATGTTATCCATCTCGACGAGACCAATACCCCAAGATGTACCATTCCAAAATGCATGACCTCCAATAGCGAGCAACAATCCTTTTTTCCAGTCTGTTGGCAATGTCCATGCGTGGTTTCTGTGTTTCAGAACCCACCTTGATAACCATTCAGATGGTTTCGCTGCGAGGCTCGATGTAGATACAACTTGACCTGTTGACTTGTCGTACAGCACCCATTCTGTTTTTGGTCCTGCGATTCGGAAATCATAGACCGAATGGGACGTTCTTGCACGCCAATGAATGCTCGAAGCGATGGCGTATCCCGATATACCAGTCCAAAGCGCATGGCCGGGTATTGAGCCAATGCCTCGAAGAACTGACGTGATCAGGAATGAAATGCCACCGTCACCAACAGCAAGGGAGCCAAGAATGTACTGGGCATTCTCCACCAAAGCGAACCCTAAGCCTACAGTTGAGCCAACATAAAATCCATGGCGAGGTGTCTCGAGGTACCGATAGAGCAAGAGCACCACGAAGGCCTTCGATAATTCTTCTCCGATTGGTGCGGATAGAAAGAGAATCATCCCGTATCCAAGGTCAGTCATCGTTTCCATCGGTATCCCAAGGCTTGTGATCAAAATAGGTGACACAAGGGAATTAATGATAATTGCAGGGACTCCAGCGAGCATTCCAGCCATCAACATAAGTTCTCCATCTTTCGCTCCGATCTGAAAACCCATGTGCTTACTTGTGATGGACCACCAACCAAAAACCGGAGTTGAGAATCCGATGAGCCAAGCAGGGAGGAAGATAAAGACGGCGAGCAAAATAGTTCCAGTGTTGATGATACCCAAGGCCAAAGGAAGTAAGCAGGCTGTTGAAATGACCACACCACCGACGAATAAAGCCCAAAGATGACGAGTTTTTGGCATATCAAGCGGTGTGTTCGAGCGAACCAAATGGTGCCGAACATGAGTTGGCACAGGTGTGGCTACAACCATATTCCCGCCAATGTTGTGATGTTGTGTACCGTTTTGAACTGGAGTGGCAACGACGCTGTGCGTCAACTGCGGCTTTCTTGATAGCAACAGCAAAGCGACAAGAGGCAATGAACAAATCCCTCCGAAGAAAACAACAAATGCATCCATCGGCCCTAAGATGTAATTAAAATTTGAATCAAGAAACCCAGCAGCGATAAGAATCGCTACGTTGGATAAGAGAAAACAGAGAAAAACGATACCCAGCATTGAACGAACAATTTTCCAAGGTTTCGCTTCTTGCCAAACAATATGGTCATGCGGCAACGGTGTTAGGCCAACCGCAGAATTATCTGGCTGAATCATTGAATCACCCTTTGTCCCGCTCAGTTCGCCCGTCAATCAACGAAAGTTCGTTGCGGATAGCAATCATCATCGCGGGAATTGAGCGTAGGTGCCCAAACACATGAATTCATCGCCACAATTCATCGAATCTTTACTCAATTGAGCATCATTCGAGGAAGCCATACCGCCAATCGTGTGGTGGGGCAAATGTTTCTTTGATGGACCTTGGACTAACCCACCGAAGAAGATTGAGAGGGCTGCCTGCTTTGTCATTCGTTCCACTTCCTCGTGCTCCACCGAACGGTTGTTGGCCGACGACTGCACCAGTTGGTTTGTCGTTGATGTAGAAGTTACCTGCGCTGTACCGCAGGGCGTTCATGGCAGTTTCGATGTGGCGTCGGTCGGTCGCAAATATTGAGCCTGTT
>CAZTGO010000008.1:0-69871 GCA_964613395.1 uncultured Candidatus Poseidoniales archaeon
TTCAACCGAACTTACAGTAGACGATGTTGTTCAAACCATTACTATCCACGTGGATCAAAATTTGGAAGTTCGAGTGTTTGACCTCGTTTCTGACGAAGGTGACATGACCATCACATCATTCACTGATGCTCAAATCGCTGAAATCATGAACATCGATACCTCGATGTTCACCGAGCAAGAAGCACTACCATTCACAGTTGGTCCGGGTGAATCCTTCGACATGTTGGTCCACGAAGAATCAAATGATGCCATGACCATGATTTGGGATTGCGTACAATTCACAAACGAAACTACACCAAGTGAAAACTGGGACTTGGGTGGGCTCGATGACGGCATGTGTGACCAAGAAGCCGATGAAGTTTCCATCGACGAAACATACACAGGAGAACTCGGAATGCCACAGACATTCAACCTCATTGAAGGTGAAGACGAAGAAATGATGATCACAATAACAGAAGAAATGGTACTCGAAATGGTATGGTACGATTACTCGACTGAAACAGGAGACGCACTCGGAACTGGTTGTGAAGAAGATGGTGGCGTATACGATTCGACCACTGACACCTGCTCAATGCCTATTGCTGAAATCACAGCATATGATGACATGTACATGGAAATTTTCACAGAAGATGGAGAATACGAAATCATCCACTACCAATATGATGCATCCTCAGAAAGCGGTATACTTGCAGCAGCAATATACGGATACACTTGCCATGATGGCGAAGTGATTGATGCTGATTGGGTTAACGATGGCTGGGACGACTGTGCTGATGGTTCTGACGAGTTTGAAGAACCAGTTGACAACACCTACTGGGATTGTGAAGAAATAGTTGACCTTGGAATGATGATGGAAGATTGGTTGGAGACAAACCTCGATACTTCGATATGTGGTTCAGATTACACAGAACCTACAATTGATTCAACATACGCTGGCACCATCAACCTTCCAGAATACTGGTCAATGGAAGATTACGGCCCAATGTACTGGGTAGATGAAACAGAAATGTTCGTCATGACCGCCTATAGCAACAGCGAGGACCCCAACGGTGTCGACTGTGAAAACATTGGTGGAACTTATGATGCAGAGGAAGACCTTTGTACACTTGCAATCGCCGAAATCATGGATTACGATGACCAATACATGAAAGTCTACGATTACGAATCCGGCGAAGATTTGTACGTCTATTATGACTACGACGAAGGTACAAGCAGTGGAATTCTAGCTGCACCATGGGACGACAGTGATGATTGGGAAGAACCAACATTCGTCTGTGGAAATGGTGACGAAATCCCATTCAGTTGGGTCAACGATGGTATGGAAGACTGCGAAGATGGCTCAGACGAACAGCAGTACGATGAAAATGGCAATCCAATCAACTGGTTCGAATGTGAGGATGAATCACATATTTGGATCGATGAAGTGAATGATGGGTACCCAGATTGTCCAAACGGCGAAGATGAGTGGAATGATGATGAAGAACACCATGACGACGAGTCAGTTTGGAATTGCGACCGATTCATCAGCGCTTCAATGTGGACTACTGCAGGCTTCGATGACTGGGATGACAGCAATCTCATAACCAGCATGTGCGATGAAGTCATTTCAGAAGAATTTTGGATGGAATTCGAATTAACAAGTGAGGAATCAACCTTACCAATGTCGTGGTACATGTTCATGGATGATGATGAAGAATTGCTCGCCTTCGTTGAATTAATTGAAGAAGACGATTCTACAATGTATCTCTACGCCACCGTTGGTGAATGGTCAGTGTACTCTGACGCAATGTACTGTGAAGGTGATTACGATGCAACCAATGATGAATGTACGATGGAGATGGGCGAGGTCATCGGAAGTGACGACATGTTCATCGTCTTTTACGATTCTTGGGATGACGAAGAAATGATCATCATGTATCAATACGATGATTCTACTGGAAGCGGAATCTTTGCAGTTGCTGAAGAGAGTGAAGAAATGTTCCTCTGTGACTCAGGTGAGTCAATCCCAATGGAATGGGTCAACGACGGAATGGAAGATTGCGACGATGGCTCGGACGAATACGAATACGAAGGCGATGGTATCGAAACAAACCTCTGGTGGGATGGTGAGGACCTCATGTGGGAACTCGACTATGATACAGACGGAGATTTCAACGATGTGGTCATCCTCGTTTATGATGAAGAAGATGCCGAGGTCATGTCATACAATGAACCATACGTAACATATGTTGAAATCAGTGGCAATTCCTTTTCCGATGGTTGCTACTATGCTCAGGCAATTTCGTACTCAAGCACAGACGAATGGCTTACAATGTCAGAAGAATGGTTCTGTGTTGGTGACAACGAATGGGAAGATGATGGCGAAACATACGACTTCATGGTCCATGCAGAAAACTCTGACATGATGGCTTATGCAGGGGATTTGAGCGATTACAACGCTGTTCTTGCCATGTGCGATTATGAATACATTGAAACAACAGATGAGTACGAATACCTTTGTAATGACTCATCAGTCTCAGTAAGTTTGGTTGATGCCATGGCTGAAGGAGGCTCAATGGGCGTCTTTTTCTTTGACTCTGACGATTCTGGAACCCTCACAGAAGGTGATTACTTCACCGTGAGTGATGACGTTGAAGTCGAATGGGACAGCGTTCGATTGTACAGTAACTCTGCACAGGCTTACAGCGATGAGAACCCGCTCTCTGAATCCGTACCAGGATTTACAGCAATTATGACCGTCATCGGTCTCTTGGGTGCTGTACTCATCCGCAAGAATGAGTGAATCAAGAACGGCGAAAGCAACATTTCAAAGGCCACGGGCCTCGAAGGTGTTCCATGAGCGAAGTACCAGAAGGCATTCGCTTTGATGGGTTTGAGCGAAAGCCACCTCGTCCGACGGCCACGATGACCATCACACGAGACAGCCTGCACGGTGTAGAAGTTCTGCTCGGAAAACGTGCCCCGACTATGCTCGCTTTCCCGGAGTACTGGGCATTTTGTGGCGGTGGAGTCTCTAGGCATGACAGAGAACTATCAGAGGAAATCGACATTGATGCAAATCAATTGTGTATTCTTCGAGAGATGGGTGAAGAACTGGGTCTTTGTCTAACCAAGGATGGCATCATCACGCTACCCATTGAACAGCGATCTCTCATTCTCTCACAAAAAGATGGTTTTCATCAATTGATTCAAAACGGAGATCTCGTTCTTGACACTTCAAGATTGCAAATATTCAGTCATAGGACCACTCCACCATTTGGTCCTGTTCAATTCGATAATGCCTTCATGCACATTCACCTTGGCCTCGAAGAATCCAAGAATTTGGTTCTCGATCTTGAACCTCAAACAGAATTTACAGATGTGCGGTGGGCCACACCCACGGATTACTTAGATCTCTGGAGGCAATATTCAATGAAAATTGCCCCACCTGTTGTCACAATATTAATGGAAATTGAGAGAACACTCGAACGATTTGATGGAGACATGATCAAAGCGAGTGAAGATATTGTCGCTCGCCTTCCTGGGAGAAAATCCATTCTTTTTGCCCACGGAGTTGAAGTTGTTCCAATCAAAACAGCCACGCTCCCTCCTGCAGATCACACCAATTGTTACCTCGTTGGAGACCCAGAGGGAGAATTCATCATTGTTGACCCTGCAATCAGAATGCGAGAAGACTTGGAGGCATTAGCTGCTGCAGTTGAACGTCATCAAGGAACACCGATTGCCGTTGCCTATACACATACGCACTCCGATCATCTTGGAGACGAGGGATTATTGAAAGAAGCATTTGACTTACCTGTTTGGGCAAGCGAAGAATGTTCAAGAGAAATCCGAATCGACCGTATTCTGCACGATAATGAAATCCTTCATCTTGGTTCACAACAATGGACTGTTCTTCACACACCAGGTCATCACCCCGGGCATCTTTGTTTCATAAGCGATGCAGGACTCGTTGCTGGTGACATGGTAGCAGGTGTGGGGACAATTCTCATTCCACCGTATTCTGGTGAAATGTGGACATACCTTAAGCAACTTGAACGATTAAAATCGTACAATCCTCACCTCATTTTCCCGAGTCACGGTCCTGTGATTGCTCAACCTGAAAAAATATTTACCCGATACATCGAACACCGAACTCTTCGTCATAAGCGGGTACTCGAGGCAATTCATCAAGGACATACATCGATTGATTCGATTACTGAATTTGCCTATAACGATACACCTGATGCACATCCAGGACTTGCTAAGGACCAAACGTTATCCCATTTGTTGAGTCTTGAACGAGAAGGAAAAATTACTCAACGTTCTCAACAGTGGTTCCTCGGACATCATTGAAACAATGATTCGGCAGTTGTTTTGCTCTTTTGAGGCCGTCGGCCCTTGCATCTTCTTTTTTTTAAAATTAGAAAAAAAAATGTTACATGCACGAAAAACACAGAATTCCAAAATCCTTAAACTTAGAACGACATGCAGCCCGCTTAATGTTTGCACAATTTCAACAACAAAAAAAACACAGAAAACATTGGAACGAACCCACACACAAAAGATTGAGCGTTCTCTTAACCCTCCTTATGTGTACAACATTTTTGGCAGGAATGGGTTCTGCAGAAAATCAAAGTAGTCAAGGGAATGAACCTGTTCCCCCAATTTGCTCAAAACAACATAAAAATGCAGAATCTGGAATTCTCCACTGCAACAATGATACAATGGAAGGATACACACTTTTCAGTACCAATGCAGACTCCAACATCTACCTGATTGACCATCGTGGTGAAGTTCGACATATGTGGACTTCGAAAGTAGAAAGAGCATCTGGATTTGGTCTCGATTTAGGTGAAAATGGTACACTTCTTCGAGTTCTTGATGTCGATGATGGTACCTCAACGAGAATGCAAGCTGGAGGAGGAGCAACAACATTGGAGATTTTAGACTTCGACAGCAACCTCTTGTGGAGTGTCGACCAGAACACTGACAATATTCGACTCCACCACGATGCAAAATTATTACCAAATGGCAATGTTATTGCTATTGTTTGGGAATATCTCGATGACCAAACTGCTATTGACCTTGGGAGAAATGAAGAAGACCTCACTGGACAAGGCCTTTGGCCAGACGCGATAATAGAATATCGAAAAGACCCTTCCGGATTGGCAGAGGTTGTTTGGGAGTGGCATTTTATTGACCACATCATCCAAGATGTTGACCCCAGTTTGCCGAACTTCGGCAGTATTGTTGACAATCCAGGTAAATTAGACATTAATGCTGTTGGGCCAAATAGTGCCGCTGATGATCCAGATTGGTTGCATTGTAATTCGATTGAATATGACCCAATTCATGACCATATCATGCTTTCCTGCCGACATACAGAAGAAATTTACATCATTGACCACAGTGTTTCTTGGGAAAATGCTTCAACAGATCAAGGTGATATTCTCTATCGTTGGGGGAATCCACAAAATTACGGTGGAGACCCAAACGAACACCATACTCGTGTACAACATGATGCAAGGTTCGTTCCACCTGGATACCCCAACGCCGGAGCCATCACATACTTCTCGAATCGAATGTGGGGACCAAGTTCAGTTGGACTATTTCATCCACCGAGGAATGGGTCATCATTCGATATCAACAAAACAACAGGTTTCTTTGGCCCAGCTCAACCTGACTTGCACATGGTTTTGCCAGCTGGTTGGGGGCCTCGTTTCCAATCTGGTGCTGTCTACATGCCAAACGGACAATTTCTCATCACTCATGCACTGAATGGAAAAATGGCTCAAATCGGTTGGGATGGAATGATCGATTGGCTGTACAACATACCACTCGAACCAGATGGTACTGCATCACAACGATTGTCTAGAAATGGAATTCCGGTGACATTCAAGTCAGAATGGTTCGCTGTAAATGATTCAAGACTTCAGAATGTTGACTTGAACAATTACGGGGTCCTTGAAAAGTATATTGACGCATGCGATGATGGAGCACAAGATGCCCTGTGGGATTACAACGGAGATGGTTGTATCGAAGATGATGACCTCGATGGAATCGATAATTCACTCGATTGGTGTCCAAATACCCCTGAAGGCATCCAAGTGAATGAGTATGGATGTACATTTGTAGAGGAACCTGAAGTTGAAGGTTGCACAGATCCATCTGCATCCAATTACAATGCCGAGGCGGATATCGATGATGGAACGTGTACCTATCCACCGCCACCGGTGGTTGGATGTATGAATGAAAATGCAACCAACTTCAATCCAGATGCGACTGAACACGATGAACTTGAATGTGAATATGAACCTGAGGCCCCTCCGCTAATCGAAGGGTGCACCGATGAATCTGCTACGAATTTCAACCAACGTGCAGAACTTGATGATGGTTCATGTGAATACCCGCCACCACCGGTTGAGGTGATCGAAACGTGCATGAATGAAACTGCAAAGAATTTCGATCCAACAGGCGATGTTCACAATGAAGATTTATGTGATTATCCACTCCCCCCTCCTATTGTTTTAGGATGCATGGATGTATCAGCACTCAATTACAATGATTGGGCAAATCAAGATGATGGTTCATGTGAGTATGAGGTTGAAATCATTGAGTCCCCACAAGTACATGATAATGATGTCAATTCGACAAAATCTGATGATTGTGTTTCAAATTGTGGTGTTGTGGAAAGTGATGGTTCATTTGGCCTCAGTGAGTCTCAAATGATGATTGCTGCAATCCTTGTTGTGTTTGTCGTCCTCACAATCTCAATGTTCATTATCTTCTCTCGGGATTAAGACTCATCACATTGTACTCGCTGGTCATTGCGCCACATGAGTTTATACATTGTCGCCCTCTCGATTTTCATGAGAGATATGGCTGGACGAAATAAATTCGGCATTTTGTTGCTTCTCTTCTTGAGCATGATCCTTGTTGGATGCACCGGTGAATCATTGAATGAATGGCAGCGGCTGAACGCTGTTGAATTCGATGAAGCCATTCAAGAGATTCAAGGAGCCTATCTTTTGGATACAAGGACGCAATCGGAATGGGAAAATGATGGCCACATCGTGAATGCTACATTGATTCCTCATGATGAAATTGACCTTCGAGTTTCTGAATTACCCGAAGATAAAGACACAACAATTCTATTGTACTGTAGGAGCGGAAATAGAAGTCAAACTGCAGCTCAGACATTGCTCGACCTTGGGTATACTGATGTTCGAGATTTAGAATCTGGGATTATTGGCTGGAAGAATGCAGGATACCCTGTTGAATATGGCCCATAGAATTCAATCGATGTGAAATCCATGAAAGCAACGATGAGTTCTACTGACATTGCACACATGTGTAAAGAGATGCAATTCCTCGTTGGTGGACACCTCAAAAAAGCGTACATGCCACATTACGAACAGATTGTTTTGCGAATGAACCCAAAGCACACATCACAACATGATGTGATATTGATTCGAGGTGAGCGAATCTATCTTTCGCATCAAGACCGGCCAATGCCGATGACTCCCCCTCCATTTGCGATGGTTCTCCGCAAGCATCTGAAAAATGCAAGATTGCTTTCTCTTGAACAGGTGGGTGCCGATAGAATTCTCAAATTTACCTTTGATTCAAAGCATGGTATTCGAATCCTCTTTGTTGAAATGTTCCAAAATGGGAATGTGTTGTTGACCGATGAGGATGAGTTGATTCTACAAGCACTGACCAGCACATCATACGCTGATCGTGTCCTAAAAAAAGGGCATCAATATCAATCACCGCCGCCACCTGTCGAGCCACGCACTCTGCGTCCAGAAGAATTTTCGACACTCTTGGTGGAATCTGACCAACCTCTTGGTCGAACACTTGGGGGAAAATTAAACCTAGGTTCAACACTTAGTGAAACAATTTGCTACAGGTGTAGATATGAACCTTCAACCGCAGTATCCGATGTCGACCCTCAACTTGTGTATGATACCCTTCAACGCACGCTAGAACAAATTGAAGAAAGTGAGGAAGGCTATCTTATTTTGAAAGATCATTTGAACGTACATGCAGAAGAAGTGCCTTCACTAACATTTGAGGAGATATCAAACTCACTCGTTGAAATTAGTCCGATTTCACTGCCACAGTACGAACAATATAACCACATTCGTTTCACATCATTTTCACAAGCTATTGATGCATGGATTGGCCTTCATGATGCGAGTGCGCATCAACGAAGAGAAGATGAACGACTTGCCCAATCCTTTGCTGGACGTGGACCTTCCACAGTCATTGAACGATTGGAACGTCGATATACACAACAGCAACGATCGCTTGAACAATTTGAAAAAACAATCGAATCTCATCAAGCCATTGGGCAAGCTCTTCAAGAACAATACGAACATGTTGAGCAAATCATACAACAAACCAACGATGCAATCGAACGAAATGGATGGGTAAAAGTTAGTGAAAGTATCAAATCAATTCCTTGGATAGAAAAGGTCTACCCTGCTGAAGGAAAAATTGACCTTCTGTTATGTGATGAAAAAGGTGAACCAAGCCAAAAAGTGAACATCGATTTGAGCGCGAGCGTTCATCAAAACGCCCAAGTCTACTTTGAGAAGGCGAGAAAGCACAAAAACAAATCACAAGGTGCTCTTTCTGCTCTAGAAATTACTCGTGTTGAATTGGAACGTGCCAAGAAAAAAGAAGCAAAATTAGAATCAAGTGGTAAAATCAACTCAAAAAAACGAACGAAAAAATTCTGGTTTGAACGATATAAGTGGGCCATTACCTCTGGAGGTCACCTGTTGATTGGAGGAAAGGATGCAAAAGGCAATGACTCAGTTGTGAAAAAACACTGTTCAAACCAAGATATCTACCTCCATGCAGACTTGCACGGTGCACCTTCCTGCAGTCTACGTTCAGACCATGGGCTCATTGCTGACCCCTCACCATCTGTACACATACCAAGTTCAATTCCATCCTACAGAATTGCTGACAAACTCGAGGATGAAATCATCGATGAAAACAAGTTGGAACAAGCCGCCGTCATGGCCCTTGCGTGGAGTCGTGCATGGGCGAGCGGTGGAGGTCATGGAACGGTGTACAGTGTCAAACCTGCACAGGTTTCGAAGACTGCACAAACGGGTGAATATGTTGGGAAAGGTGGATTTATTGTTCGAGGTCAACGAACGTGGTACAAAGACATACACCTTCGTATTGGCATCGGTATAATCGCCATCAACGGCATTCCACTTCTTGTCACATCGACACCTGAACATATTTCGAACCTTTGTGAAAGGTATGCTGTTTTGCGTCCTGGTTTGACAAAAAAAGAGCACGTCGCTAATCAAATTTACAAAGCAACTGGTCTATCTACAGATGACATTCTAGGCGTGTTACCAGGGGCTTGTGATATAGAAACGGACCACGGGTTACTCAACCCAATGACACGACATGAAGGTGAGGAAGAATGAGTTCAAGAAATAATGCAGCGGCGTGGGATGAACGATTTTCCGGAGAAGTGTATGCTTATGGGAAAGAGGTGAATGTTTGGTTAAAGGAACGAATCGAATTGTTACCAGTTCCAACAGAAAATGCTGCTTTGTTCCCTGCCGACGGAGAGGGAAGAAATGCAGTTTGGGCTGCAACAAAAGGATGGAAAAGTCACGTTTTTGATCTCTCAGCACAAGGCCAACGAAAATGCGAATTGCTAGCACGTGAACATGGCGTAAACGTCGATTATGACGTGGATGATCTGGTGACGAGGACATTCGAGCCCCAATCATTTGATTTGATTGCATGTTCCTGGTTTCATACACCGAGCGATATTCGAAGTGTACACATGCCTCGAATGTTGCACGCATTGAAAGTGGGGGGTTTTTTTATCATGGAGGGCTATCACACGAGCCAACTGCCTTTGTCAAGCGGTGGACCTAAGTCACTCGACCTTCTCTTTGATTTGGATACGATTGTCGATGAACTCACAGGCAATCATGCACCTCAAATGGAGATTGTTTATGCAAAGGTCGAATCAACGGAATTGGATGAATCTGATTTACATCGTGGACATGCAAAAGTTGTACGAATTCAACTGAAGCGAATCTCATGATTCCATGCGAACATACATGGCAACAGCGTTACCACCGCCAAGACATAATGTAACAATACCTGATGAAAGTTGTCGCTCTCGTAGGGCACCAAGAAGGGTAATTAAGCAACGTGTTCCACTAGCACCGAGTGGATGCCCTAGGCTTACTGCACCTCCTTGGACATTGAATTTCTCATTTGGGATACCCACTTCTTTAGCCACTGCACAAGATGCCGATGCAAATGCTTCATTGTGTTCAAACAAATCAACATCATCAACAGTCAATTGATTTCGCTCGAGAAGGTTGTTCACAGCATAAATAGGTGCACTCATCACACGCTCCGGCTCAACACCTGAACTACAATAATCGATGATTGTTGCCAAAATTGGCCATCCTTGTTGTTGAGCAAATTCTCGGTCTGCAATGAGAACTGCGCTAGCACCATCGTTGATGGTGCTTGCATTTCCTGCGGTTACTTGCCCCCCTTTGTCGAAAACCGGTCTCAAGCCTGAAAGGCTTTCAATCGATGTGTCCGGTCGAATTCCTTCATCTTTTGAAACAAGAATTGGTTCTCCACGTCGTTGAGGAACCTCAATTGTGAACGTTTCCCAATCAAATGCACCTCTGTTCCATGCTTCATGTGCACGTTGCTGACTTTGCATTGCAAATTGGTCTGAATCGTTTCTCGAAATTCCGCACTCTGTTGCAACAATTTCTCCTGTTGTCCCCATGTGCACATCGTTGTAAACATCCCAAAGTCCATCATGAATCATCGAATCGACCAAGGTTGAATTTCCCATTTTTGTTCCACTTCGTTGACCCATCAAGAGTTGTGGTGCATTCGACATGGATTCCATACCTCCTGCGATAATCGCTTTATACTCTCCTGCACGTATGCTTGTTGCAGCGATCATTGCGGCTTTTAATGAGGAACCGCACACTTTGTTTATCGTCGTACATGGCGTTGAAACCGGTAAACCAGCACCAAGTGCAACTTGTCTTGCTGGGTTTTGTCCAGCTCCTGCTTGAAGAACTTGGCCAAAAAGAACTTCATCGATGATACCTGAGTCTGGAGAGATTCCAGCTCGCTTGCAAACTTCTTGAACTGCAAAAACGCCTAGATTAACGGCACTGAAAGATGACAGTTGACCGAGGAATTTTCCAATCGGCGTACGGGCTACAGCACAGATGACTGGTTGGTTTGTGGACATAGAATTGCGTCACATCAATGTAATTTGAAGATGCCCATTCATCAACTTGGTCTTCGGAAGACTTGATGAAGGAAAGTTCCTGGGTCGACCATGGCCAAATTCAAAGAAAATTTCGAAACTGACAGAGACCCAAACCAAATTCGAGATATTCAAGTGGAACTTGACTTTACGCCAAATGCACTTGCGAGTATTTTGTACAAGCAAGGCAACACTGTCGTCCTTTGCTGTGTAACAAAGCAAGATAACCTTCCACGATGGTTCCCTCGAAACGCAACAAAAGGCTGGGTCCATGCAGAATATTCGTTGTTACCGGCCTCTACAGATTCTCGATTTAGAAGAGAGCGAAACGGTGCGAAGGGTCGAACACAAGAAATTGAACGACTCATCGCACGTTCGCTTCGTGCAGCTGTAAATTTAGAAGAACTCGGTCCAATTGCTCTTGATGTTGATTGTGATATTTTGAATGCGGATGGAGGGACGCGTTGTGCATCAATCTCCGCTGCGAACATAGCCCTTCGATTAGCAATTCGCCGTTTGATACGCCAAGGTCTTTGCTTGCCTCCATCACTTCGAAAAACAGATGACAATAAAGAAACTTGGTCAGCACCATCATTGTCTGATGATGAAGTTCGTAACCATGAAATGAATGTGATGCCTCATGACCTTGCTGCAGTATCCGTTGGCCTTATCGATGATTCAACATTCCTCGACCTCGATTACATACTCGATTCAAACGCAGATGTAGACATGAATGTCATTCAGCTTAGTGATGGGTCATTTGTTGAGATACAAGGAACAGGTGAAGAAGCCACATTCACGAGAGAGCAATTGAATCAACTTCTTGATGTTGCAGGACATGGTTTACAACATATTTTCAATATTCAACAGCAAGTTCTTGATTCGGTTTGACGATGCGGGTACGCATCTCTATCGGTGCAAAGCATTGAAATGAAGAGGGTCGTCGCAGGTGCACCGGGTAGGTAGCTTAGTTGGGAGAGCGCAGCACTGAAGATGCTGAGGTCGCCGGTTCAAGTCCGGCCCTACCCACCTTTTTTTGATGTAGCAAAAAATTCCATGAAAGGATTCATGTGCATCATTCTTACTCGGTCAACCATGGCCAAAGTTGATGCCCATCATGACGATGGCAACGAAGGTCATGACCCTGATTCAAAAATTAAGGATAAAGCACTGAAAGAACTCGCCGAAATTCGCCAAAGAAGGCTTGGTCGAGGAAAGAGATTTCTTACCAACATCGAGGATTATGTGTTGTTTGGAGGCGTGATGTATGGTGGAGTTTTCGCCCTCCTTTTATTCTCGATGTCATCTGGAATGTTGGGGAATTCAACGACGTTTGACCATGCTGCGTCAACGACATTCCTCGATAGTGGAGATGAATGCTTACAAATTACTGATGAACCATGGCTTCAAGTTTACTTGAGACCAGATCAAGAATTATTTTCAATATCAGGGCACAACTTACCTGGAGGATTTGCACTCATGAGGTATTCAATATTCGAGCTCTCCGATGGGCAAGTCATTGAGGTCGAGAATCATACGAATTCAACTTGGAGAACTGTGAATCTTAGTGACAATCCTGATGGAAAAGCATACTTCAAAGCCCCGTATGAAGAACTCGATTCTGGGTTCTACAAACTCAACTTTTTCGTTGATGTGTATAACCAACGTGATTTGATGAATGGGACACTCCTCTTAGAACTCAACAAAACAACATCATTCGAAGTCGAAATTAGCAAGAAGGCCTTTGCATTTTTACCGTTTGTTGACAACTCAATGTCGAAGGATGTTAGGGTCACAGAGGCTGGTGCTCGCCCTTGTTGGTCGGTCCAAGACCTCGGTGAATGGGCCTATCTTTTGATGGGTGCTGAACTGGGTGGGGGTCGGGAAACCGCAATGCTCACAGGTGGTGCTGCTGGCGTTCCTGCTTGGTGGATGGCATTCATCTCGTTATCTCTTTCAGTCATATCCCTTCTCATCCTTTACCCGATTATGTACAAAGTCTACCATCAAGACACGGACGACATTTTATCGAGAAACCACATAGAACAGCTCGTTCGACAAATTGTTGAATCTTCGTCAAATCGTATGAATATCAACATTGATTGGGATCTATTCAAAATTCAAATACGGGAATTATCAGTTGATATCCTCATTGCCTACCAAAACACCGAAGGAACTCTATCAGATAGCAAAGACATTCGTGCTGAAATCCTACGTGAAATCCTCGACGAATTTGCGCTGTTTAGGGTCTTCAAACCAGTTCAATTAACTGTAAAACTCATCGGTCAAAGCAAACTGATTGATTTTGACTCAGGAGTAGGCATCGGCGTTGTGGATGATGAAGCCGGTGAGCAAGATTACTCTTCATTTTTCTCCGAACTTCACAGCCTTTCCAGGATTGAAGATGATGTTCGGGATAGTTTAGACCTTTTCTTTACGAGGAGGGTTGACCTTACTATGAAAGGGGCCATCGTCACGAGTGATGACAAGATTGTTTTCGTTTCCGTCATTTACAGACCAATGCAAAGATTTGCTTTCTTTAGATTCAAGAAGACATCTGAGGACATCAAGGACGAATTGTTTGCCTTCATCTCAAATCGAAATGAGGATATTCTAGGTAGTCAGGAATTGGTTGTCAAAACAAGAAACGAAATTTCGACGTTAGCTGATCGCTCTGGTGCCGGCAGGATTGAGCGACGAACCACGAATCAAGATGATGACCGACTTGTTGCTGTTGCCCGTCAAGATGGATTAGGAGGAAAGATGTTGCAAACAAAATTCCTCGGGGACACGCTTTCAACCGTTGAATACATGGCAAACGAGAAACGTGAAATGATCAACAAATGGGGATTTTGGGGCCTCATCGTCTTCGTGTGGATTCCTTTCATGGCCTCAGGTGTTCTTGTCGGTGCTATGCTTGGTCTCTTATCCAGAATGAAATTCATGAGGGTGCTTCTCGCAACTTTTGTTGGTGGTGCTGCTGCCTCGATTACTTGGGCATACACGGCTGAAGGGATTGTCAAATTCATGCACAAATACAAACTTGAAGCTGTCATTCCAATCATGATTATCGTTTTCATAATGATGGCAGTTCTTCATATCCGGTCAACAAAGATGAGAAGGCAAACCGAATTGTTTGAGGACACCCTGCTTGACAACTTCCAAGCAGATATCACTGCAAAGTATGGCGACCAATAAGGTGGTCTCATGGAAGAAGTTCAGCATATTCATGGCAATCCATCATCGCTGGGTGATCATTGTACATTCGGCATTTTAACGATTAGTGATAGAGCATCAACCCAAGAATACGAGGACAAAGGCGGACCTGCAATCTTTGAATTTTTTGAACAATCATTACTCAGTTCAGCAACAGTTCACTATCGTTGCATTCCTGATGAACAACACAAGATTGAGAACTCACTTGTTGAATTAGCAGATGTTTTGAAGTGTGATGTGATTGTTACAACCGGTGGAACTGGCCCAAGCAAAAGAGATGTCACACCCGAAGCAACCGAAGCAGTCTGTGACAAAATTTTGGATGGTTTTGGTGAACAGATGAGAGCTATCTCTCTACAATATGTGCCAACTGCAATTCTTTCGAGGCAACTCGGGGGGTTAAGAGGCTCGACGTTGATCTTCAATTTACCTGGTCAACCAAAAGCAATACGGGAGACCATCGATGAGGTTTGGCGTGCAGTTCCATATTGCATTGATTTGATCGGAGGACCTTACATGGAAATGAACCCTAAT
This sequence comes from uncultured Candidatus Poseidoniales archaeon, assembly GCA_964613395.1. Taxonomy (GTDB): domain Archaea; phylum Thermoplasmatota; class Poseidoniia; order Poseidoniales; family Poseidoniaceae; genus Poseidonia. The sequence continues at coordinate 15,035 of CAZTGO010000008.1, forward strand.
GTTGTGAAGGCCTTCCGGCCAAAAGCGGCTCAACGCCAATCATAGAGGCGTCTTGAAACCCATTGCCCTAACAACACACCAGCCGGTTCGACCTTCGTAGATTGCAAATAAACCACCGAACATTAAACCTGCTACAGCAAGCCAACTCACCTGTGAGGTTGGGACAACTGAAAGTTGTATGAGCACACCTAAAACGATTGCTGCAGCAACGGTCAAGATTCCGCCTATCAATCGGACTGCTTTTCCTTTTGAGTCAATATTACACTCAGGCATGTATCGTGATTTTGTATATTTTCTTTTAAACTCCGGTTTTTTTTAACCAAACAAGATGTACGAGAGGTTCAAAGGCTTCATTTTCCACCAAATAGGTAAGAGGGATAACATGAAAGGAAATTTACTCATTTCAAACGCGACTATGGTTCTCCCAACTGGTGCTGTGAACGGAGATCTGAGAATTTGTGATGGCATCATCACTGAAATTGTGACAAACTCTCAACTTACTAGGCAACATGATGAGGATTTTTTTGATGCTCAAGGATTGTTTCTTCTTCCCGGAATCATTGACCCACAATGCCATTTTCGAGACCCCGGCCAACCTGAAAAAGAGGACCTTGGTTCGGGTTCAGCAGCAGCGGTATCCGGAGGCGTTACCTCTTTTCTTGACATGCCAAACAATGTACCATCCATCACGACATTTGAGATGATGATGGAGAAAATCGAGACTGCAAAATCAAAATGCGTCAACAATTTTGGCTTTTTTGTCGGTGCAACACCAGACAATGTTGAGGAACTCCGTCGATGTGTCGGAGACGGTTCGACACCGATTGCACATCCTGGCATCTGTGGAATCAAGGTTTTCATGGGTTCGTCAACTGGTGATTTACTTGTAAATGAGCAAGATGCCCTTGAGGAAATATTCAGCACGACAAGCGGACTTATTGCTGTTCATGCAGAAGACGAACATCGATTATCATCGAGGTTTCCTGACTATGAAAATAGAACAGATATTGCTGCCCACGCAGAATGGAGAGATGATCAAACTGCTCTTCTTGCAACAAAGCGGGCCGTTGAGCTTGCACAAAAACATGGTCATCGCCTTCACATCCTTCACCTCACGAGCGGAATTGAAGCAGACTGGTTGACTTCAATTACTTCTTTGGAACAAGATTCAACTAAGGATGCACATATCACCACAGAAACACTTCCTCAACACCTCACATTCAACGACATCGACGTTGAGCGAGAAGGAACTCGTTTGAAAATGAACCCACCAATACGATATCAATCGGATTTAGAGCAACTTTGGAAATCACTTCACGACGGAACAATTCAGTGCATTGCAACAGACCATGCACCACACACGCTCGAAGCAAAATCACTCGGTTTTCCCAAAGCACCAAGCGGCATGCCAGGGGTTGAGACATCATTACCTGTGATGCTTACGCATGCAAAATTCGGACGTTGTACAATTGAAGATGTCGTCAGGTGGATGTCGAAGAATGTCGCTCTGTGTTACAATATGGAAGGAAAGGGTGAGTTGAGCATTGGTTATGATGGCGATGTCGTCCTCGTTGACATGGAAAGAGAATTCGTTGTTAAAGACGACATGTCATGGTCAAGAGTTGGATGGAATCCGTTCAGGGGAATTGGCCTCGTTGGATGGCCAGTCAAGACAATTGTTGGAGGCATAACGGTGTTTGAACGTACAGAAGAAACTGGCCAAAAAGGAAGAATTTTGGTTTCACCTGGCCAAGTAGGTGAACCCTTGCAAATGGGTCCATGGTCAAAGGTCTAATCCATACAAAGCAGCATATTTTCCTTCTAAATACTCGATGAACGGCTTTGCAGTGGGCGGTTGACCGGTTGCATGTTCAATGAGTTCTGCTGGAGTGTATAGACTCCCATGATCATGGATTTTATCTCTCAGCCATTCAAGTATTGGTTGCCAATTTCCACTTTCAATCATCGTGGTTACATCCCCAATTTCTTTTGACATGGCATCCAACAATTGAGAAGCATAGAGGTTTCCTAAGGTGTATGTCGGGAAGTAACCAAACGCACCCATAGACCAATGAATATCTTGAAGACATCCATTGGCATCATCTTCAACGTCCAAATCAAACCAATCCTTCATCATTGAATTCCAGACTTGAGGTATGTCTTCAAGCGGTAGATTTTCATTGAAAATCATCTTTTCGATTTCATATCGAATCATGATGTGAAGGTTATACGTCACTTCATCAGCTTCAACACGGATATATCCTGGTTCAACATCGTTTGCAAGAAGATTCAAGGATTCCGCATCCCAATGAGGTATCTCAGGGAATTCTTTTTTCAGCAATGGTAGAACGACCTTCCAAAATGAAGCGGTTCGTCCAATTTGGTTTTCCCAAAAACGTGATTGAGATTCGTGAACACCGAGTGAAACCGCTTGGCCTCTAGGACAAAATGCGTATTCATGAGGTAAGCCTTGTTCATACAATGCATGACCTGTTTCGTGCATCACAGCGTATAGGCAGGAAAAAGGATCTGATTCATCGAATCTTGTGGTGAAACGAGTGTCACCTTTCCAAAGTCCTGATGAAAATGGATGTGTTGATTGATCCATCCGGCCCGCATCAAAATCAAAGCCCATTCGTTTTGATACTTCGGTGCAAAATCTTGTTTGGGATTCTATAGAAAACACCATTCCTCTTGGTAACTGTATAGTATCGCGATGTTTTTTTGCTTCGATAATAGATTGCAGAAGAGGTACAATTCGACCTTTTAACCCAGAGAACAATGGGTCATAATCCGACACTTTCATCCCGAATTCGAATTCGTCCAACAATGCATCATATGGCGTTTCTGTAGGGGGATAAAACGCTATTTTTTCCTTTGTCATTTGTACAAGTTCTTTGAGGTGAGGTAAGAACAAAGAAAAATCGGATTTTGCTCGTGCCTCTTGCCATGCTCGAAGAGCATTCGACCTTCGCTGTGCATATTTTGCGACAAATTCTACAGGTAACGCCTTAGCCTTGTCATAGGCAATCTTCATTTCACGCACATTTGATTTTTCATCCTCTGAAAGTGCAGAGTCATGCTCTAAGATTGAAATGAGATGTCCATATGTTTCGCTTGTTAATTTTTGATGCTTTTCTTTCGCCAACCATGACATCATCTCCCCTCGTGCTTCCCCGCCTTTTTGGGGCATCAGAACTTCTTGATCCCAACCTAAATGGCCTGCGATAGCAGACAAGCGGTAGATATCTTCGGTGGTTTGAATGAATTCGGTATAGGCACTCATGCTCATCGCTTCAACTCATTGAATTAGAAATTTTTTGACACATCATCTCCAAGAATTCAACTCGATATCGTTCAAAACACACACATTGAAGAGTCGTAGCAACTTAGGATGGTCATGGTGACTCCCTTCAAGCGGAAGAAGGAAGAGGAAGAGGTACCTGTTCACCAAGAAGATGCAGACATCGATTCGATTGTTGCGGAAACGGTTCCGGAAGAAATCGGAACAAACAACGTCGACACGGAATATGCAGATTTAAGCATTGAAGAGTTGATGCAGTTAAGGTCCGAAATGGTCATCAAAACCTGTATGGACCTGCGAAGAGGAGAAAATATTCTCATCGTATGCGATCCAACAACCACAGAAATTGGGAAAGCATTGCACGACGCTGCATCGAAATTATCTGACCGTGTGTTGCTCATCGTCATGCCGAAAGGACGACATCATGGGGAGGAGCCTCCGTCTCCTGTTGCTAATCTCATGCGGCAGCAACAAGTTGTTATTGCCCCTACAAAATATTCGCTAACTCATACAATGGCAGTTAAACAATCACTACGTGAAGGAGCACGAATTGCGACAATGCCGGGCATGACCGTTGACATGTTTATTCACGGTGGTATGTCAACTGATTTCCAACACATGAAGAAAACAATCGGTGATATGGGGTCTATTTTACGACGGCGCCGAATTGTAAATGTGAAATCGGAATCTGGAACAAACATCACTTTTGAAGTCAATTGGAGAGATTGGAAACTTGACGATAACGGGATCTGTAATCGGCCAAGAATGCTAACAAACCTTCCAGCTGGAAAAATCTTTATTCAACCTCGTGAGAAAACAATGAATGGTACGATTGTTATTGACGGTTCATGGGATGCAACTCTTGTCGAGGAGCCAATTTTCGTCACCATTGAGGAAGGGAGCATCACCGATATCAAAGGAGGTTCCGTTGCTGCACAACTTCGACAACAACTCGGTGAGGCTGCTCGAAGACTCTCGTCAAAAGAACAAGACAGCGTCTGGATTGTCTCGGAATTTGGATTTGGCATGAATTCAAATGCACGGTTGCTAGGAAATGTTCTCGAAGATGAAAAGAAACTCGGCACCTGTTATTTTTCGATTGGACGGCATACAAGAGTTGGCCTCAGCATTCCTGGTGTGATTAGGGCACCTGACATGTGGCTCGACGATACACCAATCATTCGTGAAGGTGTTTTCCTCATCGAATAATCATTGATTTGGCGCACCACAAACTGGACAATATCGCCAGTATGGATCTAATCCAATACCGCAACCTCGGCAAAAAACACCTGAACGAATCGTCGGTTGAGGTTGTTGCCACTGCTGAGGTTGTTGTTGAGGTTGATGTTGCCATTGCTGTGGTTGTTGTTGGGGTTGCTGTTGCCATTGCTGTGGTTGTTGTTGGGGTTGCTGTTGCCATTGTTGGGGCTGTTGATGGGGTTGCTGTTGCCACTGTTGGGGCTGTTGTTGGGGCTGTTGTTGAGGTTGCTGTCCTCCGAGGGGTTTGCGAACTGGAGCAATCGGTCGGGGTAAGGCCTGAGCTTTTTCTCCAGCTTCAGATGAAACGAATTCACCTAGTGAAACCGAACCATCACCATCTGTATCTGCTTCCTTATGCAAACGTTCTGCTTCCTCGATGCTTGTGCCAGTCGCTTCTGCTAATTCCTCGACTGAGAGGGCCCCGCTACCATCGGTGTCTGCTGCAATAAAGCGTTCGGCTGCACTCACAAATTCTTCTTCTTGAACATGCTCAGTTGGCTCTGCAGAGGGCTCATCGATTGTGATTTGGGATTGTAGCGGGTCTTCAAATTCCAAAACATGTTCAACATGCTCTTCCTCTGTTTCATTCTCCTCTGCTAGTGTTGATAGCAGGTCTTCTGGGGAGGGTTCACTGACTTCCTCCTGGGGTATTTCATCATGTATTCCGAGAGTGAATGCTCCTGCAAACGCATCTTGAGTTGCCCTTTCCATTTGTTTTTCGGATTCAAGTTTTTGAGGTTCGGATTCAACAGTCTCCACTTTTGGAAGTTCAACTTTGTTTGACGATGGAAGAGGTACGTCATTCGATTCTGGTTTTTTCTCATCAATTTGAGGAAGCGGGACTGGTGGTGGTAAGGAAACTTCCTCAAGAGGTTCTATTGGCTGAGATTCTTGGGTCTCAACGATGAGTGAAGTGTCAATTTGAGATGCTGAAGCAGAACTGCTGGCTAATGCGGGAATTGGTAAAACATGACCTTCGACATCCAGTGATGCGTCCAATTCATTGCTAATTTGAATCAGAGTATCCTTTGATTCCTTGGGGTTGTTAATGTATGACGTCATCGCATCAAGATATTTCAAAAACTCTCCATCCCCACCTGTCGTGAAACCAACTGCGAGAATTTTCATCAACCTCATTGGATCTGAAATACCACCCAATTTTTGTTTTTCTTCATCCGTTAACGACGCATCAGCTGAACTCGACTCACCCATTGAGTCTGTTTCACCAATAAATCTCGATAATGGGTCTTGTATACTCATTAATCCTAAATGGCCTGCAACAAGATAGTAGATTTCACCACCTTCACATTGCATTCGCTCACTTGCGGCTTCGAAATTGAATTCTCCAGGTAGAAGGACAATATCAGATAAAAGACTGAAGAATTTCACCATCGCATCTCTCTGATTCATTGCCAACATGGTATGGAGTGCATCAGAAGATTCAGTGACGCCAAAATAGGCTGCGGCATCATCGACTTCAATTCCATCTGGAACCGATGCGTCAAATTCCTCTGGTTCAGCCATTTCTCTCCCCTCGGCAAACTGGTCCTACCTTAATCCGCATTTATGCCTAATGTTTTTTTGGAATTAAATTAGGATTGGTTTTTTGCTAGATTGATAATGGCCCTTGATTGTTCTGCGGTCCATCCAGTCTCTTGTAACTGGAGAAGCATCGTTCGTTCTGCCTCGCCATCTGCAATGGCACCGACAATCCAATCAACTGCAGCATTTCTATCGGCTTCTTGACCCGGTTCAAAGACATCGAGGTCGACATCAATTTTCGCTTTCCTAACCTTCGCTTTGGATTCGTTTGGGACTTCACCTGCAGCACGTTTCTTTGCAACACGCTTTGCGGCTTGAGGTGCTGAAGATTGTGGAGTTTCTTGAGTTCTTGTCGGTCCACTCGGCGGTCCACCGCTTGGCCCTCCAGAAGAAGATGGCGGGCCTCCCGAAGGTCCTGAGGTTGGCCCTCTCGACGGTCCTTTTGGTGGTCCGCCAGTTGGTCCACCGGTTGGGCCACCCGATGGCCCCCTACTTCTTGGTGAGGTGGCCTTTGTTGATGCGGCTGATGAAACAGATGAACGAGAAGATTCCTTCCCACGTGGAGACTTTTTCTTGTCGAGTTGAGAGAAGATATCGTCTTCATCATCGTCATCTTCATCGTCATAATAGTCATCATAATCATCGTCATCGTCTTCTCTAAGCACAAATCGTAAAACAACGAGAACAAGGACAATCACAGCGATGATTCCACCAACAATTCCACCTAAGGCAACTGGTGTCAAGCCAAGGAGCAATGTCTCCTCGTTCTCGGTTTGTTCAATGACCCGAGGACATCCATCATCAAATCCATCAGAACCTTTTGGTTGGTTAGGACAACTATCCATCGAATCAAGAATACCATCGTTGTCAGAATCGATTTGATTTGGGGCACACCCATTTTGATTGACTTGATTGAGATAACTTATGCCCGTATTTGGACAAAGATCCGGATTGTTGCCATCGACATTGTCTCCTAAACCATCACCATCAAGGTCAACCCATTGTGTTGGGTCGAGGGGAAATGCATCAGCACCATGGATCGTCGCCCATGTTCCGTTTGCATCCGAATATCCATCACCATCACTATCGATACAACCAAATCTGTCGTTCGAAGAATTACCGGTGACAAGTGGACATGCATCCGGCCGATTGGCTGGAGCAGGATTATCTCCATATCCGTCGCCATCTGTATCAAACCATTGCGTTGGGTCCGCTTTGAATGCATCACCAGATTGGTTGGTATGGAGGCCGGTTTCAGAATCGATATCATATGTGTAATCGCCTGCGTATCCGTCTTCATCAAAATCTCCTTGATTGAGCGTGAATTCGTCTGTACAACCATCTGGTAGAATTGGATATCCCTCTGGCGTATCATCACATGCATCCAAACTGTCGAGGATTCCATCACCGTCGGAGTCTTTCTGTGATTCCCCGCACCCGGATATATCGACAGATTCTCCAGTCGGTGTGTCTGAACATTCATCTTCAAAGTCTCGAACCCCATCACCGTCAGTGTCTACATTTCTTTGTTCTTCAGTGCAGCCATCAGCATCGATGCCTACAGATGACATTGATGATGGACAGATATCGCGGTCATTGAAAACACCATCTCCATCATCATCAAGTTGAGATTCACCGCATCCGACTGAATCAACATCTTCACCGGATGGTGTATTCGGGCAGTCGTCTTGCTCATTGATGACGCCATCAAGGTCATCGTCGTTCTCATCGATGATTGGACAACCAATACCTTGGGTTCCATCGAGGACACCTGGTTCATTGACACATTGATCGGCAAGGTTTCCGTTGCTGTTATCTCCGAAACCATCGCCATCGGTATCTGTGCTTTGTGTAGGATCAAATGGTAAATCATCGATAGAATCTGCCCAAGAATCCCCATCTGAATCTAAACAACCAAATAGAATTCGAGAAGAATTACCCCAAACAAACGGACAATCATCGAGGATAAGACCGTCGCTGTTATCTGAAGTTTGATTGGATGTGTAGAACTCAGTCCAATCATCAGGAAAACCATCATCATCTGAGTCGTTTGCTGCTGCTTTGGTTTGAGGGAAATGGTCTGGATTGGTAGCCTGCTGTGAATCATTATCTCCATATCCATCCTCATCGCTATCTACCCACTGTGTTGGATCGTCTGGCCAAACATCAGCCCCATGGGTTATATTCCATTCGAATATATCACCTGTTAAAGAAGGGTCACTTGCCCCATCAAAGTCTGAATCGAGGCATCCATTTCGATCACGCCAAGAAGCACCCCAGTCCCATGGACAGTAATCTCCATTGACGACATCGGAATCGTTATCTCCAAACCCATCACCATCGGTGTCTTTCCATTGGGTCCAAAGGTATGGGAACACGTCTGGGTCTTTCGAACTTAGAATTTCTCCCCATGGATAATATGTGTTGCAGCAATCTGGGCCATGGTTGTCGCCAACACCGTCTCCATCTGAATCAATTGCTTGTTTCCAATTATCAATGAATTTGTCTCCAAAGAAATGTGTGAATGTGTTATCCGACCACCCGTCTTGGTCCGAGTCTGTGCATCCATATCGGTCAATCCATGAAGTGCCTGTTTGGTCAGCACATGAATCGATAGAATCTGGGAAACCATCTGATTCAAAGTCACTGCATCCAAAAATGACAAAAATGGATTGCCCGCTTTCAGTTGGACAGCTATCAAACATTGGACCATCTTGATTGTCACCGAAACCATCTCCATCTGAATCGCTCCATTGGTTACCGAGGTCAGGGAATTCATCAATTAAATCAAAAACATGATCTCTATCAACGTCCTTGTATATTCTGAGGACTTCAACATCATCATTCGATTCATCCCACAACGAGAGATGTATGGTTTCATTTGAATCGAGTTGTGCATCGGTGGTCGACTCAATTTGGAGCAAACCAAAGGACATCGAATTCCAATTTGATGTGTGAGACGTTGAGGCTTTTTGTTCGATAGAATTCCATGTAAGGTAATTGTTTGAAGAGGTCGTCAACATCACATAATGCGAAGATGTTACTACGAAATCCCAAATTCCAGTCGACGAGGCAAAAAGGCTGTGTGATGTAAGCGTCCAATTCTGCTCTTCATCCATTGAATAAATGTGGACTTCATCGGTCGTACGTACGCTTAGTGCAAGATGATTTGTTGTACTCATGTCAAGCGAATAACCCGATGATGAAGACGGTGGCTGAGGAATTGAAACGGTGCTCCAATTGGCTTCATTTGGATACCTGTAATGCATCGAAAGGGTTCCTCCTGAGGTAAGCGTCGAGATGTAAACAGTTTGATTTGATGTTACGCCTGATTTAATGATGACATTATTGTCTTGTATTTCAACGAGCGTTGATGAAACCAACGAGGATTCGGTCCAATCCCAAACCGTCAAGTTCGTTGTCGTTGTGTCATCGACCAAAGCAGCAACAACGAGCGTATTGTTCGACAGCATTACCGACGAAAAATGTGAACTCGAAATTTCGTTATTTGACAAAAGACTATCAAAATTCCAACTCGAGGAAGGTTTTGTAGCAATCTCAATATTCTTGTTCACTGAATCTCTGTACACCAAGTATGGCTGATTGGATGACGATGTGTGAACTTGTATTGGTGATGTAAGCACCATCGATGTTGTCACCATTTCACTTGACCAAGTCCCTTGATCTTCATCGGTGTAAAAGATTTGATTTCCACTACCTGATGTAAAAGCCAGATGTTGCTCGCCATCGCTATCAATCGTTGAGCCAAGGAATTGGCCCATTGTACCCGTGGATAAGATTTCCTTGTGAAGGGCTGTTGTGCCATCACAAGTGTGATACACCAAACCAGTATTGTTTTGACTGACGATTAAGATTGGACGTCCTGAAGATGTGACATCGAAGATTGTTGACGTATTGATTTCTGCATTTGAGATGATATCCTGAGAAATCCATTGACCCGAACTCGTACCATCACCAGCATGCTCTAATTGATGAATGCTTGAGGTCAAACCATCATGACTTTGGTGCAGGATTGTCGTTTCAGCTCTGGACGACGTGCCAAGTTCAACGGATTGTAATGTTCCGGTAAAAGCAAAGGAAATTGACTCCCACTCTCTTTTGGAATGAACGACAATACTTACTTGGTCGTTTCCACTTCCGTCATCCACGATTTTACCATATGCAACTTCCCATTGTCCATCTTGATTGAAATCAAAATTTCCCCCGAGGAGAAAACCAACTTGATCTTCTGCTTGACCCTGAACAAATAACTCACTTTGTGATTCAAATCCATCGCCGTCTCCGAAGAAAATCTCGATGCGTCCTGAATTACCCGAACTATGTTCAGATATGAGGACATCATCATATCCATCATCATCTAGGTCTCCAATTGGAACGATTTGACGCCCAATTTGGGCATTTATGGTTTCAGATACATATGTCCAATCTGGCTCTGCAGAAAAATCGGTTGGGTGACCATGATACAACCATAATTTTCCAGCGTTATAAGCACCAGTACCGTTGAAAGGTTCGGTCACAATATGATCATCATATCCATCATTGTTCACGTCGCCAAGGCATACAACTGAATAAGCGAATAATTTTCCTTGAACAATACTCGTCAAGATATTTTGAGGTGTTCCATCGACTCCAGAGGATGACCCTTCGAAATATTCTACAGAAGAATAGCCATTAAACGAGGTAAGGTCAGGCGAATTGCCGACTATTAATTCATCGAAACCGTCTCCATTCGTGTCACAGGCTTCTAATGTACGGCCAAACTTTGGGCCATTTCCAGTTTGAGTGATATTTCGATGGAGAGAAATCTCATTGTCTTCAAATTTGAAAACGGATACTTTACCAGTTAGTGTAACATCATTCGATACTGTTGTTTGTGCATCTTTGGATGAAACAGCGATGAATTTTATTGAACTCGTGGTATCGAGAAGGACAACCTTTGAACCAAACGATTCGTTTTGAGCACCTTCAAGAAGGAAAGAAGAGGTTTGGTTCACGCCATCTGTTGTACCATAGAATATCTCAACTTGTCCTTGGCCGCCAATACTCGATAGGAAAAGGTCATCGAGGCCGTCGCTGTTCAAGTCCTCAACCAAAGATGAATAGCCTAGCATTTGAGATTCGCTTGTGCCTGCCATGGTTGCATTTGGTGAAGTGTAGAACCCGTCAACTGAGCCGTGGTAGATGTGAACTAATCCGGAGTTTGCATTGGAATCAAATGTCGCCTCCGGCATGGACAACACCATATCATCGAAACCATCACCATTGAAATCTCCAAACTGAACATTTGTTAACTCGCTATCATCTACTCCATCAACGGTATCCATTGGTGAGGGAGATAATCGTCCTTGTCGTTGACCAAGGAGTGATCTCAACAACTGAATGGTGTACCCTTCAGAAGTTGATGAAGATGTTGCTAATTGCTCGATATTGTTCGAATCGAGCCCCATGCCTATGAATTCTAAATTTGAAGCATCACGACTGACGACTTGAAGCGTAGAATCAAAACCGTCGATTCTCAAGAGTCGTATTTCTCCTTCCAAAGGCCGTGAATAGAGCAGGTGTATTACGCCGTTTTCATCCTTCTTCAACTCTACTTCAAGACCAACGGGGCCAGCATCCAAAGTTCGGACTGTCCAAAATGCCTTACTGAAGTTGACTTGTTTAAGTTCGCCACTTTCAGTTGTCATTACCGCCCACATTGTGTTGAGGTCCGACAACACCATCTCAAATCCTGTTGGGTGGGCTTCTTCGAGAATTGTTCGCTTATGCCAAACATGACTCAGATTCCAATACACTTGAGATTGAGTAGCATACCGCGCAATGCGAACATCGTCGCCATTCGCATAAATTATTCTAGGCAAATTAGAGTCGGTTAACTGAATCGCACATTGGACTGGAGTCACGTTTGCTTCATATGGCACTGTGTTGTCTACATGAAGAATTGAAACAGCACCTTCAACAGATTGGCTTGCGTAATACACCGAACCGTTTGATTGGGTCCAACAGAAATGAATGGCTTCTGAAGGGTGTAAAAAGAAGTTAAAACTCAATGTTTGGTTTTCTACATCTTGAAGAGTTTCGAAATGTTTCCACATGTCGAGTGCAGATTCTTCTAGAACAAGGGCATCGATGAGGCCATCGACTGTGAGAAGATCTCCTGACAGATCATGGCCATTTCCATTTTGCTGTTCAAAAAGAGATGAAGGATATTGCTCAGTGAATGTATTTTCCAGTTCGTTTTGACTTGTTTGACCATATTGCAATGGCAAGGTAGAAGCCATCATCAGCATGACGATTGATAGTGTTAGAATAACGACCTTCGGCGAGGATGAGCCCGTCATATACATTACACATCTGATGACCTTCAAAGACATTATCACATCAGATTCGGAAAAAATATCTCAGGTATAGTCTAAAGGCCCGTCCACTTACATGAAATGTGAGCCGGAATATTGCAGTCATTTGTCTCAATAATGACCTCGATCCAATACAACATTTCATCGAAGAAATTGAAAACAGTTCAATTGTTATCGCATGCGATGGTGCATATGAGCGATTGCTGTCTGAGGGAATTGAAGCTCATCTCGTCATTGGAGATTTCGATAGTACGCTCATTGAACAATCTAGAACTCAATGCGTCCTCGATAAAAATCAAGATATGAATGATTTTGAGAAAGCACTGAACTATGCCAGGATGAAGGATGTTGAGGAAATTATTGTCTTCGGATTGAAGGGAGGAGATCCTCAACATGAATTTTCAAATCAAATGATTTTATTTGCTCACAATCAAAACATAAGGGCTCATACTCCAAATTCAACGTTTGCGCGATTAATGCCTGGTCGGAAATATTCAATTCGAATAGAAAAAGGAAGCAGCTTTTCACTGTTCACAAATGATTACATTTCTGATATTTCTGTTTCGGGTGCGAAATACTCGCTGAATAATAGGACGCTATCACTCGGTTCTGGAGGATTACACAACGAGTCGGTTGATGGTGTTATTCAAATTGAATACTCTGGAGGTAGTTTAATTCTCCTTTCAAACAACTTCATTCGTTTTGAATAAAAACGGAATTTCGAACCACCCATCTTTTTATTCAAAATGAATAATCAACTTTGGCGGCCTAGATTGTGTCGGATGCACGATTCAAGGTCATTGTGGGTAAATTCAAATCCGCTTTTGAGTAAACGTTCTGGGTAAACTTCTTGCCCATCAAGAACCAAACATTGACCCATTTTCCCAAACATGAGTTTGATCATAAAACCAGGTAGAGGAACAAACGACGGTCGCTTCAAGACTTTACCCAATACCTTAGCAAATTGTTTTTGAGATACTGGTTGAGGTGCAGTGAGATTGTATGGCCCATTTGAATCCTCGTCCATCATAAGATGATGAATGGCATAAATTTCATCATCAAGTGATATCCATGATTGCATTTGCTTGCCATTTCCGACAGGCCCTAATCCACCCATTTTTGCAGGCAACAACAACCGTTTCAAGATGCCACCCATCGGTGTCATGACAAGACCTGTTCGAAGATAAACGACTCTTATGTTGAGTGAGTCCAGTGATTTCGTGGATTGCTCCCATTCTTCGCAAAGTTCAGAGAGATACCCTTGACCTATCTTTGAATCTTCTGTTAAACGTTCAGTTCCGCGATTTCCATAATATCCAATAGCTGAACCACATAGGAATTTTTTAGGCGGTTGGTCCAAAGTTGAAAGTACCTCGCAAAGCCTTGTTGTTACATCTACTCGACTTGAGCGGATAATCGTCTTTCTTTTCTTTGACCACCGTTTATCTCCAATGCCTGCACCTGCTAAGTGAATGACCGAGTCGAAACCATTCAAGTCTCCTTCCAATATCTCACCGGTTTTTTCATTCCATCGAATAACAAATTTCGGATTCACAACTTTCGGTAATTTGGTTGTTGGCCGCACAAGACGATATACTTCATGTCCAGCACACTCGAGGAAGGCACAAAGCTGATTTCCAATCAAACCAGTTGAACCTGTGACGAGTACTTTTTTTCTCGGTAAATGATTCGTTTTTGAAATTGCAGCGACGTCGCTCGCAGTTCTGTCTGTTCGAAATCTAAACATCTTCTTTAGTCTTGGAATAACTGTGATGAATGAGGTCCAACCAGTGAAAAAGTGAAATGGCAACTTCCATTCTATAGAATCAATGACCTTTGATTCTTTTTTGGTTACAGCTTTGATTGAATGCTCATGGTCCCATTTGCCAAAGGGCCCCTTAACCATAACATCAGAGAATGAATGGCCTGGTTCTACCGAGTGATGACGTGCGACCCACATTGGTCGGAGAGGTCCCAATTTTATTCGAAATTTGGTCTCTTCTCCATCCGATAATGACCCTACTTGCACAGGCGTCAAACCTTCCCACTCTGGCATGATTCGGAGAAATGCTCCAGGTCCATCATACCACGACCAAACATCTTCTTGAGGATGTTGGAAAGTAGCTTCATGGACATAGGTTGGCACATTTTCCACCTCATTCAATGGACTAAGTCACTTGTGTATGTTTGAATGTACTTCCTCGTGCTGTACTTTCTTTTGGTTGATGGCGTTGTCATGCACCTTATTTTTCCAAACACTTTTCGTTCATTCCATGCTCTATCGAATTTTCCAAGGACCCAACCAATTCCAGTGTACGAATTTGGGTCTCTTCCATCCAATGCCCATTTGTCGTTGAGAGCAATCATGACTTCCATAGCCGTCTGAGGATCGGGGCTCCATTCGAGGATTTTCTTCCCCCACAACATTCGTAGATAATTTTGAATCACACCGTCTTTCTTTAGTTGATTCTGTGCAGCATTCCACAATTCGTCGTGTGTTTCAGCATTTTCGAATTCTTCGAATGAGTACACATACTCCCTCTCATCGCTCGAGTGTTCGGTGAGTGTTGTTTTTGCCCAGTCAGGCAATGATGAGTAATCAGCATGATTTGGATGACGACTGCAATGAATGAAACCAAGGTCTCTCCAAGTGATAATCTGGTCGAGAAACGCTTCAATAGGGTGAGGTAAGTTCCACCAACCTGACCTTCTGCCGTCGTTGGGATGTTGAATTTTTGAGATATCCCAATGGTGCTCTCGGAATATGTCTGAGAGAATTTTGTGGACGCTGATATGTCCAAAATGTAGGTATGGAGACAAGCCACTTGCCCCGTTTAACTCCGGATGATTTCTATCTTCGTGATATCGCTCGAGTTTGTTTTCAAAAAAATCAACCCAATTGTTCAGGGCTTGTTTCTGACCACCCTTGACATGAGGCACCGGTGCAACATCGTGGTTTATTGATAGGACGGACAATGCCTCTCTTCCTATTTCATCAGGTTGACTTGCTCTCCACAAAAATTCGTAAGGAGTTATTGGAGTATTTGATTGATTGAATATATTTTCAATTTCTGAAAGTGGCATTGCAGCAAGCCCTTGAGCTTTCTTCAGCGGGGCACGAAGAGGAAAATCTTGCATGTGATCCAAAATTGTGTTGTGAAGGTGACGTCGAAGAGAATAGGCTGTTGTAAAGTCTCTATCTGCTGAATGCATTCCAATGAATCCGTTTGAATCGACGCATTGCACCTCACAAGAACCGTATGAAATTGCATGTTCAACAACTCGTTTTGGATAGTACGTGGGATAATCGTCAATGATGAGGACTTTGGCGTGTTGCATCCAAGTTTGAAGAAGGCCTTTCGCTTCTTTCGGCTTTGTTTCGACGTAGGGTATGTATGTCACTCCCGAATTCTCAAACGCCGCTTTATTGTCGATCATTCCTTGAAGAACAAACGTATGGAATCGATCGTTTGTCCACTTGTGCTTAAGAGCGAGTGGTTCGACTACAACGAGAGGTACATTTTCTTCGTGAGCACGAGAAATTGCATGCTCCAAGGCATGGTTGTATGTTGTTCGGCGAGAGGAAATCATCCAATAGACGACACACGAACCATCCTCATTTATGGCCCCGTGTGTTCGTATTCTGTGGCTGCCGATCATGAGAGGCCTCCGGGTGAGAAGTTGAGAAGATGGCCACATGAGTACACTTTGTACATTTCCCCTGTTTTTGAGAGTGGGGTTTTACCTGGCAATGTAGAATGATTGATATCGAGTCCATCAATAGCAAGTTGGTACATCGTTTCGGAGATAAATTCTAATTTAATCAAATCGGAGAGCGAGCACCAGCGTGTTTCTTGGATTTCATTGGAATCGTATGGGTGATCTTCGTTTTCAACACTTACGTCGTAGGTTAGAAAGATTGCACATCCATTGTCTCTTTGTGCTGTTCTCAGGCCGGCGAGACCAAGGATGTGCCCGCTGTACCCTGTTTCTTCTTTGAGTTCTCTCGTTACTGCGGATTCCGGAGTTTCGCCTGATTCAACATATCCTTTTGGAAGGCCCCATTTACCTGCAAACGCCCCTTTCGCCTCACAAACGAGAAGGATTTTCCCGTCGTTGACGACTCTTGCAGCAACACCAAGGTCGCACGTCGTCATCGCCATATATTGAGTCTTGGTTCGATTGTATATATACAGCAGTTTCAGTCCTTAGTGGAAAAAGACGAGAGTTTATATTTGAGTTGGAAAAATTAACATTATGCTTCAGCCGACGCCACCCAAAAATACCCCACAAGCAGATGCATCACTCCCAACGAAGTTTGGTACTTTCCGCATACAAGCGTTTTACGACCCGATACTCGACAAAGAACACGCCTTACTCTACCTCGAAGGCACGGATGACAAAATGCCGCTTGTTCGTATCCATTCGGAGTGTCTAACGGGAGATGCATTTGGCAGCCTCAGATGCGATTGTGGCCCCCAGTTAGAAGCCTCAATGAAAGCTATTCAAGAGCACGGCAAGGGAGCCATCGTCTACCTTCGCCAAGAAGGACGAGGCATTGGACTATATGCCAAGATGCAAGCCTATGCACTCCAAGACGAAGGCTTTGACACTCTCGATGCTAACTTAGAACTCGGACTTCCTGCAGACGGACGTACCTACGAATTTGCAGCAACGATGCTTGAAGCAATTGGATTTACAGACATTAACCTCATGACCAACAACCCCGATAAAAAAATGCAGTTGCTTGAACAAGGTATACGAATTCAAAATAGAGTCCCAATAATTGTAGGAAAATGCAAGCAAAACATTACATATCTTGCGACCAAAGCAAAGCGTATGGGTCACATACTCTAGACCCAGGATTGATAAAAATGAACCAACTCATCGGTCAAAAAGCACCAAATTTCGTTCTGTTATCCGACAATGGCACGCCATTTGACAGTTCAGAGTTAAACGGTAAATGGAGAGTGTTGTTTTTCTATTCACAACATGGCTCGCCAACCTGCAAACGAGGATGTCTGACATTCAAGGAGCAGTACGAACTCTTCAAGTCAGCAGGCTGTGAAATCGTCGGCATCGGCCCCGGTTCAATGGAAGATTTACTCAAGTTCAAAGAAACTCTTGGCGACCTACCTTTTCCGCTTTTGGCTGATGAGGAGAGAAAAGTTGGACTAGCCTTCAATGTCCCTCTCCACGTGGGTAAATTTCCATCCAAATCCTCATTCATCATTGGCCCTGATAACACAATAAAACACGTATACGACTGGTTGTTCAGACCCCGAAAACATGTTGCGAACATCCTTGCAAGCCTCTCCTCAGTCACCGGAGGAGAATAAATGTGGCAAGAACTTCTTATGGAAGCTGGGTTGAGTGAACGAGAGGTTCGTTCGATCATGATTCTAGGTTCAAATCCAAAAATGAAGGCATCTGAATTAGCCAAACAACTGAACACGACTCGTCTTGACGCTTACAACAGTCTATCTCGATTACAAGAAATGGGAATTGTGACCGCAACTGCCGATCGCCCTATGTTATTTTCAAGTCTTACCGTTGACGAAGCGATGGAACACATCATCGAAGCGAGAAAAAAACAACTTGGACGACTTGTCGAAGGTTTCGAAGACCTAGCAAAAAACATCAGTCAAGAAACGCCATCATATGAAAAGAAGAGACGTGACATTGATGACCCGCGGTTTGCAGTGTTAAAGGAACGCTCGCACATTTACAGCAGGCTCAAAAAGATGGCAATGGAATCTGAAGAGAGACTCATCTTACTTCTCGGCCAGTTTGGAATTCTCCATCTCTGTCGAAATCCAGATGCATTGGAAGCTGTGAACACTGCAGCACTTCGTGGCGTAGTTGTGCAAATCATCACCCACCTAGATGGCAGAACAATTCGATTTTTTAACGAACTTCATGATGATATTGAGGTACGGCACTCAGATGAATTGGATTCTCTTGGATTCGTTATGGATCAAAATGAAGTGGTTCAATACCTCAATATTGAGGATAACCCTGTTGGTCGAGGAAAAGATGATGCAGCCCTCATCATCGAGTCTGGTCCGTTCACAGAAGCACACCTCAATCTCATTGATGCGATTTGGGAAGGTGCGGTCACATTCGAAACCGCTGTGGCAAGATTCACTGAAAATCAGATTAATGATCCACTTCGTTTGACTATCGGTGAAGGTTCGTTTTTGAAGAATGTATCCGTTGCCCTAGGTTTTGATGGAGAGTTACCCGAAGAAGACACACCATTTGACCCCGATGCTTTTTTTGCCGCAGGTCATGAAGTGAACGAAGCGAGAAGAAAACTATCGGAAGGTAAATTATCGAATCTCAAAGTTATCGGCATTGATATTTCAAGAATGCTTCGGCAAATTGGCAACCGTGTGGGTCAAGAAATTGCATTCTCGCTTCGAGGTATCGAGAACGATATTGAATTCCTCGATGAGATGATGGATTGGTGGGAGTATGCTGGACTTGGAACCCTCGATTACGAAGTCGACCCAGATTTTTATGTACGAGTGGGACTAAATCACCCACCTATCGACGATATCGACGCCCTCCCGATGTGGGAAATGGATGATGGCATCATCGAAGGTGCATTATCGACGAGATTTACAAAGGAGTCAAAGGTGGTTGTACAGAGAGTTCAGGGCACTCAAAGTAACGATGATTTGTGGAGATACATCATTCATCGTCAATCAGTTGCTCCGAGAGAACTATCTGATTAGATACAAAACGGAGATTCATAAACGAACGGGGTGTTTAACCAGTATGAAACTCTTCACATTCCTCCGGTTTTTTCGTGAAGTGACTGGGAAGAAGCCTGTCAATATCGAAAAAATTCAATCAATGGGTTTGCTTGCTGTCAAATTAGGGCAGATTTTTGCTCTCCGCCCTGATTTACTCGACCCTCAAAGATGCATCGAGTTGCAGCAGTTATACAGCCGTGCTGCAACAATCCCGGAAGAAGATTCTCAGAAACTAATACACAAATCCACAAACGAAAATTTCCTTTCAAACTTTCGTTCTATAGATTCCAAACCCTTTGCTGCTGCGAGCATCGGTCAAATCCACAATGCTCAACTCAATGACGGCTCCAAAGTTGTTGTAAAGATCATAAAATCGGACTTTGAAAAATCCTTTCGCAAAGATGTCAAGAGGATGAAGAACTGGATTCGAATAGGACTTTTCTTTCGCCCGAAATTGAGGAAAGTTGGAAATCCACTCGGCCTTTTGTCCCATATTGAAGATTATACTCTTCGAGAACTCGACCTCACCAATGAGATTGCAGGTAAAGATAAATTAGAAAAAATCGCTATGGAATATAGTGATAAATTTCCAATGCCAAAACTGCGGTTTCCAAAAATCTGGAAAGAACTCTCAAACGAACGGGTGCTCGTGGTCGAAAAAATCGAATCTCCAACCCTCGAAGACCATCTAGAATCAAAGACGATGTCGTGGGATGACATGTTGGAGCTGTTTAGAATCCACGGTGCCTACATGTTCGGCATTGGTTCGTTTCACGGCGACCTCCATCCAGGGAACGCAATGATGGATGAAAATGGTGTCTTCACATTCATCGATACTGGTGCTATTTGTGAGGCACCTGAACACGTTCGAAACGCATTGTTTGGGTTTTTCTATTACCTTGCAAAAGGCGAACTCAAAAACGCTTTTGATGCAATGCTGACCATGGCTGGAACCCCACCCTCCGAAAAAGCATTGAAGCGGTACTATGATTCGATGTTTGAACTTTATGATGGATTCGTTGGCACATCAGTATCAGAGGTCTCTCTCACTGAACAAATGATGAAGACCGTCAAAGCAGCTGTCCTTGCAGGATGTGCATTTGGCGAAGAAGCGTTTCCAATCATTCGGTCGCTCATGTACATGGATGGAATGGTTCTCAAAGGCTATCCTCATGTCGATCTGATAAGTTCCATGGGTCCGTATCTAGATGAATTTGCATCCCTTATCGATGTAAGTTCAATTATTCCAGAATCATTTCATACCAACTCATTCGTAGTGGAACAAAACCTTAGTTTAAAACCAAATTCAACAGCGTGATATCATGGCCTCGAGTAAAAACCCTTCAGTCGCAATTATTGGTGCAGGTCCTGGTGGGCTTGCGACTTCTCTCCTCCTTGCCAAAGCCGGCGTTGATGTTACCGTTTTTGAGCGGTCAAACAGCGTTGGCGGCCGGAACAAAGTTTTCGAAAGGGACGGTTACAAATTCGATTTAGGTCCAACATTCTTCCACTTCCCCGAGGTAATTGAAGACATTTTCAAAGCGGTTGGTCTTGATGCTCATGAAGAACTAAAATTACACAAACTCGAAATGAATTACCGATTGATATTCGGACAAGGCGGGTCATTGGATTGCACAAGTGACCTGGACCAAATGAGGTCAAGAATCGAAGAATTATCGGGTGAAAAAAATGCGAAAGCTTTCGAACGGTATGTACTCGATAATCGCTCAAAACTTGACAAGTCAAGAGCATGTCTTCAAGAGCCATGGTACGGCCCTACCGATTTGCTTTCCAAGCGTGCTATGAGAGTTGCAAAAGTCCTTCGCCCACAGCGCAGTGTAGCAAAGGATTTGATGAAATTATTTGATGATGACAGGCTCATGCTCGCCATGTCATTTCAAACAAAATACCTGGGTATGTCTCCTTTCAACTGTCCAAGTCTCTTCACAATGCTTGCATTTTTGGAATACGAGTACGGAATATTCCATCCGCTTGGCGGCTTGGGCAGTGTATCCGAACGAATGGCTGAGATTGCAGAGGGCTTGGGCGTTAAATTCCGCATGGGTGAGAGTGTTGAGGGCGTCATAATGGATGGAAAGAAAATTTTGGGCGTCCGCACCGGAAAAGGTGGATTTTATGCTGACAAAGTTGTAATGAATGCTGACTTCGCTCAAGGCATGACATCAATTTTCCCTGATTCGATAAGGAAAAAGTGGTCAAATAAAAAAATCGATAACAAAAAATATTCTTGCTCAACATTCATGATGTACTTGGGTGTGAACAAAACTTTTGACAATTTGCCTCATCACCAAATTTACGCTTCAAAGGACTATGTAAGTAACTTGGAGGACATAGAAAAGCATCATAGAATCACATGGGACGACCCATCAGTATACGTGCAGAACGCCTGTGTGACTGACCCTCAACTTGCTCCTGAAGGATGCTCAACTGTGTATGTACTAGTGCCAGTCTCACACATCCACGATAATATTGACTGGACGAAAGAAAAAGACGCCTTCCGTGAACGAATTCTCGACCAAATCGAAAGCAAATTAGGATTCGAGGACATTCGAAATCATATTGCAACTGAATTGATAATCACACCAGAAGATTGGGGGGACCATTGTTACCGTGGTGCAGTGTTCAACTTAGCACACGGCCTTGATCAAATGCTTTGGCGAAGGCCAAAAAACGAATTTGATGAAATCAAAAACCTGTATCTTGTTGGTGGTGGAACGCATCCTGGTAGCGGATTGCCTGTTATCTACGAATCTGCCCGAATTTCATCGAAGCTTATTCTCGACAGCCTCGGTATTGACCCTGATTGGAACGGTGTTGACACATGGTTTGAAAGTCGAAAGAGAAGTTCGAAACCTGCAAAAAATCAAAACATCAAAAATTCTGAAGGCAATCCTTTGCCATCCAGTAGTTGAGGTGAGACATTGAACCGGATTGACATCGATAGGGCGTATGCTCATTGTGAAATGATTTGTAAAAATGCATCCACGACGTTTTATTCCTCCTTTTCTGCGTTGGAATATCACAAAAGAAGGGCCGTTCATGCTGTGTATGCCCTTTGCCGATGGGTGGATGATATTGTTGATGGTGATGAAGAGGTTACAATGGAGGCAGACAAGATTCTCCTCAATGAAACGCGTGAAAGGGACAACATCATCCGAGAAATTCACTCAGGAAAAAATCCAGCTCACGATGAAAAGACTCACTTTTCGAGGCTCATGGCTCTCGTATCTATTCGAAAACACTTATTTTTAGCAAGTGAGAATAAAATTACTAAGGAAGCACACCCCGTATTTATCGCCATACAAGATGTCTTCTCCCGGTATCCTATTCGACTCCAAGACTTTGAAACAATTCTGGAAGGTATGGAAGATGATCTCTTTGACGTCCGCTGCAATACATGGGACGAATTGCGTGCTTACTGCTACAAAGTAGCCTCCGCTGTCGGACTTGTTCTTATCGAAATATATGGTTATGAAGACAGGGCAGCACGCCTCCATGCTATTGACCTCGGCATTCAGATGCAGCTGATCAATGTACTACGAGATGTGAATGAGGACCTTGAACGAGGAAGAATTTACCTGCCTGTCGATGTTTTAGCGGAACACAACATTGACATCAAAGATTTGCGAAATCCAAATTTAGCAAAAATGCAAAATTGGAAGGCATTCATCGTCGAGTATCTCGATATTGTACGACGTCACCAAGAATCAGCCATTCACCTCTTCGAGTTTCTCGAGCCAAGGTCTAGAATTCAGCCAGAAATTATGTTGGATGCTTATGTTCAGATTTTTGAAGAAATTCTTCGAAGGTCTGGAGATATCTTTTCATCTAAACTTGGAATTTCATTTCGAAATAAACTTCGATTATGGGTTCGAATACACTATCTAAAATTCAAAGCTAGATTCACACAAGTTTCATCATGACTCAATTAAAATTTCAATTGATGAAGATACCTTCATCATCTCTGAAACTCCAAGACCAGTCGAAGCAAAGAAGTAAATTTCACCTGCATGAAGGACAAATTCTCTTGGAGATGATGCTCCATTTTGATTGATATTTTTTAACAGATGAGTTTGATTGGTCGCAATATCATACACCCAAAGTTCTTCTCCAGTAATACCGTCTTCGGCTCTGAAAAACAATTTACCCTCATGACCAATTTTGTATCTTGAATCAGAATGTGCCGCACCTTCGGCTATATCTGCCATCATCCATGTGGTGTCGTTTTCAAGATTTGTCACCCAATTTTCCAATCCATGAACACCATCATTTGCTATGAAAAATAAGTGATGTTGATACACATGAAGCCATGAGACAGAAGAAAGACTTGAATCAATTGATTGTATTTGTTGTGTTTGATTTAATGAGGTGTTGTATCTAAATACAGCATCTGTAACACCATTATTGCCTTGAAAAATCAAATCTTCACCATATTGGAAAATCTCTCCCGTTAAGCCGTCTGAAGAATCTGAATTCAACTCAAAAACCAATGATGTCGAATTGTTTTGAATATCATACTTCCAAAGTTCTCTCCCCTCAGATAACGTTGCCGCTGTAAAGAAGACTTCATCTCCAATATGTGTAAAACCACTTGGGGAACTCCCCTCCACCGGCGTCATCTCAAGATCGAAAAACCAAACCTCCATCGAGGTTGTGTTAATGATGTACAATTCATTTCCTTGGTCGCCACTCTCTTGAGAAAAGAAGAGCAACTCCCCAACTGCCGTAAGGTGATTTGGATAACTATGGCCCGTACCAGTGTAATCTGCCGGTTTGCTTGATAGACCCGTTGACGTATCGAATCGCCATAGTTCAGATCGGGAATCATCCCCATCCGATGCAAAGAAGATATCATCGCCAATGACAACAATTGAAGATGGTGATGAGCCTCCTGTACCCGGATTCAAATCAATGACTTGCCAATACGATTCGTTATCTGTATCATACCCCCACAACTCTTTTCCTGAATTGCCATCGGTTGCTGAAAAGTAGAGTGTTGAACCATGAGAACTGAAAGATTGTGCAAAAGACGGCCCGCTCGGGTTCACCTCGATAGGAATCTCAACATCATATGTTGAACAATATACGGTTGTTGAATCAATTTCATCATCTTCCAAGACACCATTCAATGCCGTAGCACTCAGATCGCCATCATCATAGCCCTGCTCAATTTTTTGTCCACCTGCATTGCATTCTTCGAAAGGTACTGGGCTTACCTTTGTGAGATATAATGGCGAATTTGAATTGCCACCCTCATCGTCATCACAGATATATGTCGTTGATTGTATCTCGTCGCCATCGAGGACTTGATTAGAATTTTCATCAAAGCCATACTCAACTTTTGAACCACCGAATTCACAATTCACGCCTGATGGTTCATCTGAAACTTGAGCCAAAAAATCAGAGGGTTGTGCTCCGTCGGTTCCATTTACACCATCTGCACCGTCAGCGCCATCAGTACCATTTGCACCATCACTTCCATTGAGGCCGTTCGAACCATCTGCTCCATTTTCTCCATTACAAAGAATTGAACTTGAATCTACCTCGTTGGATTGAAGCATTCCATCGTTATTTTCATCGAATCCGACCAAGATTCGAATGCCTCCATTCGCACATTCGGGCCCTGGTTCAACTTCCTCTGTTTTTATCATCGAAGGTTGAGGATCTTCAGAGGTCGTATTGCCTGCACCACTATCGGTCGATGGTAGAAGAGGAGTGCTGGACCAACCATCATCAATGCATGTGTAAATTGTCGCCGTTTCGAGAACGAGAATGGCACCTTCATCTTCGTTGTCATCGCAATCAGGCAACATATTCACAGTTGGAACATATTCCAAGTCAACAGGGTCTGCATCGTCTCTTGAATCATGTTCTGATTGACGATCATTCATTCCGTTAGCGATAACTACAGCAAGTAAAGAAAAAATGAACATAGCTGCTAGGAGGAATGCGATTGATTTTTTTGACAAGGCTACAACATTTGATGAGTCGTTTGCACCAATATCGTCTGATTGAAGTCCATCATCTTGTGAAGGTAAGGGTATCTGTGGTTGGGATTGAGGGGATGGGGCATTGTCTTCCGCTGATTGGTTCGGTTCTCCTTCACTCCCTTCGATAACATCCAATGTCTCGTCATTTAACGATTCATCTTGTACATCACCTCCTCCTTCATCAAGAGGCTGGGCTGCATCATCGAGTTCTTCAACGAATTCTTCTACATGCTCAACGTCGTTGTCCATGACAAAGGCAATGGAAACTGTATTTTAACAATATCACAACATAGTAACTTAGGATTTCGTCATCAAATTAAGGATTCTTTTTCAGAACTTTTTCAAAAATTTCTATAAATTTCTCTGCATTGTGTTCATAGGTAAATTTGTTGAGTACTCTTGCTCTACCACGTTCTGCTTGATGTAATCGCTTATCTGAACTCAAGGTCTCAATCACAACCTTGGCAAGGTCACGAGGATTTCCACGTTCGAACAATCCGCCGACTTCGTCATCAATCATTTCAGTTAGAGGTGGCTGGTTGACAGTGACAACAGGTGTGCCACTGGCCAAGGATTCGAGTGGAATAAGGCCCTGGCCTTCGTAATATGAAGGATAAATCACCATATCTGCGGATCGGAAATGTTGGGCAAGTTGGTCGAATGATAGTGAGCTTTGGATAATGATTGAATCTTGAATCCCAAGCTTCTTTGCGGTTTTTTCCAAGGATTTCTTCATGTGACCTCTACCCACGATGACGAGTTTTGCTCCGCTATTTGCCGCTAAAATCTCTGGCATTGCTCGGAGTAACGTCATGTATCCTTTTCGAGCAACAAGACGACCGACAGCCAACAACATTGGTGTTTCAGTGGTTGGTTGGTAATTGAGTGCGGCTTCATCACCACAGCCATATTCTAAACGGAGTTTTTCATGTCGAACTTGTTCATCCTCATCATCTGAATTTGGCGGTCTGAAGACCATGTGATCACACCCCCATAGAACCACTTGACATTCAAAATTCGGACTTGGCTTGTACCACTGTTCAAACTCTCGTTTAGTCGATTCCGAATTCGCTACACAAAGGGCTGATTCCAAAACACCCGCCCGTTCATACCTTGCATACCATTTCGAAGTCATCCAAATTGCAGTGTCGTTCGGATTTCGCCAAATTGCGGATTCCTTTGCCTTTGCAGCACGTCGGATTCCTTCTCGTTCACCAAGCCAAGACCCGTGAAGACTCGATACAATAGGTGCAATATTTTGTTGCAATGTGCGAAAATCCCTCCTCGTCCAAGATACGAGAGGTAAGTGTGCATGAATCACATCAATTGGACTCTTTTGGTGGAGACGAATGAGGGCTTTTTTTGCATTCTTTCCATAAGACCGAGTAAAAGCCATAGGCAGAGGCAACCAAGGAACCTGAATAACCCGGACACCCTCTTGCGAAGGAAATGGTCCTGAATGTTTTCGAGTGATGATCGACACTTCATGACCAAGTTGCACAAAATGATGTGAAAGATGGAAGACAACTGAGCCTATCCCGCCCCATCGAGGAGGGTACTCGCCTGCGACAATCGCAATATGCACGGTCGACGGGACGGTGTTCAAGCCTTCAAACCAATGGATTGATGCCTTTCACAACAAGGTTTTCTTGCATTGATTCAATATATTACAAGCCCTGCACGAAACCATGGCGGCTGTCCTCCCGGTATCTGTTACCGTCCTTCTTCCTACTCGAAATGAGGAAGAGGCAATAGCGATGACCATCGATTCGATTCCGCGAGGTTGGTGTAAAAATCTTGAAATTATGATTGTGGATGGTAATTCATCGGATGCAACTCGAAAAATTGCCTTAGACAAAGGAATTCGTGTCCACCTCGAAGACCGTAGAGGGTATGGTAGAGCATACAGAACAGGTTTTGACGTCGCATCAAATGACATCATTGTCACGATGGATGCTGATTGTACATATCCAGCAGAATTGATTCCAAAACTCGTTGAGCGATTGCTTCAAGATGACCTCGAATTCATTTCATGCGATAGACTCACATTAGCAGAAGAGGGTTCAATGTCCGGCATTCACGGCTTTGGAAATTGGGTGCTCTCCTTTACCGCAAGAGTGCTCTTTGGCTACGGTTTCAAGGATTCACAATCAGGTATGTGGGTCTTCCGAAAATCAATTTTTGATGATGAAAAAATGAGACCGACTAACGATGGAATGCCGCTCTCTGAGGAGATTAAAATCTTAGCAAGAAAACACCTTGGGAAGAAAAAAGCAGTAGAAATCTCAGTACCTTATCGACCTCGTGTCGGCGAGGCAGAAATTCACACATGGGGCGATGGCTGGAAGAACTTGAAATTCCTATTTCTCAAGCGGCTAGGGATTCACAGAACATTAACGCCTTGGGGCGGAAGAGATTCTAATCCAGACTCATTGAACAACGATTTGCCTGAGCAATGATGCTCATAAATCGTCTAGGTCAACCATTGCGGGCATAATGACCTCTTCATCTGTCTCATTTTGAGATGAATCCAACTCTGGGACATCTTTTTGCTCTGGATTTCGGAATGCCTCCCATGAAATCATCGAATCAATATCGGCTAATTTCGCCCTTCGACGAACAATGAACAATACGGCAAGGAATGTGAGGACGAGACCAGTTCCAATGCCGATGAGCAACGAGCTAAACGACGAACTTTCTCCATCTTCAACCGTTAGTGTCCGTGTTATAATGTCAACATATGCGTTTTCTCCTTCACCATCTGTAGCAATAATTTTCAGAAACGGTAGACCTTCTTCTTGTGGAATCCACTCAAGTGTTCCTTCCCATCGGTTATCTGCACCTGTTGGTTCCATGGCGACCTCCCAATTCTGAATGCCAAAAGTGATGTTAATTCTTACATCTTGAGTTGTACCATCATCATCGATTAAGACGACCGAGACCTTCAGTATTGATTTTTCACCAGTCGTAAATTTCAATGTACTCAACTCGACTGAATCTTGAACGAATCTTGGAACGCTGGATTGCAGTGTAATATTCGTGTGTGCTTCATCGTATTGTCCTCGACTATCTTCGATGAAGAGCGAAATGTGATACTCCCCTGGGGCATATCCTGTTATGGTATCAATTGATTTTGTTGAAATCACTTGGTATTGTCCGCTCGTAGCATTCCATAGACGCCATTCCCTCGAAACAATATCATTGTCAGCATCCGTTGATGACTCCTCGAGCAAAATATCGCCTCCTGGTGAAATTGACAATCTGTTTTCAGGTGATTCAATAATCGCGGTTGGATTCGATTCAAACACTGTAATCTCAAATGTTTCAGAACGCCCCATCCCAGTTGAATCTGTAGCTAAAATCGTCAATGAGTGTGTTCCATGGCCAAGTTGGATAGTATGAATTGACTCGGTTGAACTCTCAATGAGAATGGGTTCCTCAACAAGATTTGAGCGTAGAGAAAATGTGAATTCATCGTTATCGTAGTCCATACTTTCCCGCAAATCGAGCAAAATCTTGTCCGAGGAAAGGAACTCTTCGCCATTAACTGGTGATGTCATTCGAATGACCGGGGCAGATGGGAGAATGCTAATTTCTGCTGTCGTCACAACGGGTTCGTGTATGCCATCATCTACACTCAAGGTAATGATGTGGTTGCCAGCACTCAGTCGTTGCTCAAAATACAACCAATCTTCGCCCTCAGGTGTCAATCGACCATCGAGATTCGAGGTCCAAGTCACAATCAAAAATTCTGAACCCATCGATGGCTCAAATGGTGCACAGTGGAACTCTCCTTCAGCAGGGAATGTATCGCAGGCAGCATCAAAGTCACCTGAACCATTCGAAGAGAACCAAATCAATTCTGAAGAATCATATGTTGTCATTTCAAAGGGTTCAATCAAAGCTCTAGGTGGCGAATTGTCCACTGAAACAAGGAGTGTAGTGGTCCTCGATGAATTTGAATGCTCAGGACGGTCATCGTTCACTTGCATGGTGATGATATGCACTCCTCTGGATAAATAGCCGGACCAACTCGTCGAACCGTTGTTGAGGACACCCAAAGTTCCGTCTAAATTTGAAGAAAAGGTGATTTCGAGGTTGTCACCCTCAGGGTCGATCGTTTGTGAACCATTGAACGTTACCAATGCTTCGCTGTAATTCGAATCTCGTTCGACTGAAAATATTGGCTCAGGAATCTCATTGAACAATCGAACATTTGTTGTAAATTCTGCGGTATTTCCGGCGATATCCCAAACTGTAACATGTAGTTGGAAAACTGAAGGTGGGTCATCTGCAATGTGGTCAAAATTCCATCCGAGTTCTTCTGGACACACCCATGCATTGTTCCAACCTGGTCCTTGTCGGTTGTAACCAGTGAAGCTGATCATACAAGCAATGGGGTCGTCTTCAGGGTCATAAGTGCCCGAAGTATTGATGATGAGTGTGCCGGTTTGAGGCATAACGAGTTCATTCCATGCATTGAGTGGTGGGTTAAATTCATACAACAAAATCGGTGGAGTGTTGACAAGTTCAACAACTCGTGATGCATTTACACACTGTCCAGTATCATCACACACTTCGAGTGTAATCACATGAATTCCATCTGTTAATGAGCAATTGAAGGTATCATTTCCGTTCGCAATGAAAGGTGAGCCCAGTTCAGGCCCTTCGGGGTATGACCATGTTCCTGTACAACTTGCGAGGATATCGCCGTCGATTGAACTTGTCCACGAGTATGTTAATTCATCATCATCAATATCAAAGGTACCGCTTGCGTTGAACAAAACATCAGCGTTCGAAGGATAGACACTATCTTCCAATGGTGAAGCCCAACGGAGATACGGTGGTTGATTTTCGATAGGTAAAACGCAATACATCGTCATTGATTGTTGAAAAATTTGAGTTGTTGAATTTGTCACACCATCAAAGCCGCAGTCAACCGTGACGCTTGTGGAACCAGAGTTTCCAACCGATGTCCATCTTGAAGATACATAATTATCCATTGAAATTGTACCAAGTTCGTTTGTCCAAATGGTAGCGTTGGTGTTGAATTGATCGAATTCTATACTTGAATATGCATAGGGAATTCCGTTTGACTTATTGTTCTGAACCCAAACAAGAATGTCATGGGCCACATCAATATACGAGTTTTCAAGATAGGTTGCAGTGGCATATGCGATATCAACGGATTGGTGAAGCCGGACTTGACTACGAAGAAGTGAAAGTGGTGTAACCTGTGAATAATCCGTAGCAAAAGACCAATTGACTGAAGAATCAATAAACGAAAGACCTCCAATGCACGATGACGACCAAGAATTGTAGATGCCTGATAAATTCGAATGGTTTTCAAAAATTGCGCAATCAAACCCTGAGAAGTTCGCATTTGAAATCATGGATGCTAGATTTCCATTGTTCGCCCCATCCCAAAACATACCGGAATGATTTCCTCCAAATTCAAGGCCATCGATGACTGCTGCTGCATTTGAAATATACAAGGCGGGTTGGTTCGAAAGAAGATTTCGCTCCTGATGAATCTCAACATTTGTAAGATGAAAATGCCCTTTCTGTACATTCAATGTAAGTCCTGAATTATCAAAATACATAGCAGGGTCATTTGGATTCACACTTTCAACAAAAATTTGCTCAAGCCACAAATCTACTGAGTCTTCTGCGTAAACTGCGTGCATTGAATTATTTCTCATCACACAGTTCTGGCATCGTACATCGCCCGATGAACTCTCTAAATCGTTCGATTTCTTATACGCCAGTCCTGAACTTTCAAGAGATGTAGTTCCTAGAAATCCGTTTGCAACGCTTGTGAGATTGTGAAATTCCACTGAGCGAGCGTCATCAACCTTTGCTCCTGAAAATCCATTGTTTTCAAGAACAATCTCTTCTACAATCACGGAAGATCGTGTGAGGTCGATACCGTACTCAGTATTGTTATGTAAGTACCAATTTGTTCCTTGCATTGCACCTCCAAATGATGTGTGAATCCCAGACCCGACTGAGCCTGATATCTCAAGGCCATCGAAGTGAGGTGCGAAGAACGTAGAGCTCACCGCTAGGCCTGCTTCATGAGCACCCGCACCAGATTCACCTGAGTCAACGATGGATAAATTCCGAAACGTTGTTGATGAATCGACAAAATACAGTCGGACGCCAACAGCGTCTGAATCTTCAACATGTGTATCTTCAAACCAAGCACCCGTGGCATTAACCTCGAGGGCTGCAAATGCAATTCCTGGAGTCTTTGCACCGCTGGAACCTGTTCCTATAATCGTCAGATTGGTGAAATCAGCCGTCTCATAATTCGTGTAATTGGAATGGTCATTTTTATCCACATACACCCCTCTGTACATCGAATTACTGACCACTGCGTCTTTAACGACTGCCCGAGTATATCCGCCATCGGTGATGTGACGAATGATAATTCCAGTGTCTGAGCGGTCAATTTGAAGATCTGTAAGCAGAGGTTGACTATCTTCTACCCAAATTCCTGCTGATGAAACCCAACTTGAGCCCGACGCATTGTCGATGGTGATGTTTCGAAACAATCCTCCAGAAGAACCCCAAATGTTCACTGCACGTGTTTGTACGGTAGAAATTGTCGCATCATCAATGATTGGGGCTGAGCCAGATCCAACAGATATACCGAGACCAAATCGCCAATCGTTCTGGAAAGGAACGTTTTGACCTGCTTCGTCAATCACGACATTGCGAATTTGTGGTGAAGCAAAATTGAACATATCGATCCCAACACGTTGTGGGTTGTTGATTGTGAGATTAGAAATGATGGGGTTACTGCCATAAATTGTGACCCCATATACCGAATTTGAAATTGTCAAATTCTGTATGTTTGAACCTCGCCCGTTAGATGTTGAATTAAATTGAATGCCCTCGTGACCACTCGTGGCGGTAGAGGACGCCTGGAATACAACCGGGCAGGACGTTGTTCCTTCAATAGTAAGGCGGCCTTCAACATAAATTCGAACACCTCCGTCGAAGGCTACAGTGGTACACGATTGAATAATCAATTCATCTGCAACACCAATGTAATAATTTGATGTCAACGTTTGAGTTCCACTCCAAGTTGTTTGTGCCCGGCCAGATGCTTCAGACTGGGTCGCCAATCCAAAATCATTCGATTCATTAGTCAATGGAATTGTGGAGAGGAAGAGAAGACAAACCAAAAATAGAGATGCTTGGGTTTTAACATCCAAGCGAGTCATATATCGCCTAACGACACATACCTATTGAATACACCGCAATAATGTTCAAGATATCATTTTCACTCGTTTGGATTGATTTATTGAATTCAGCGAAGGAAAATCAATAAGACCTTAGATGAATTGCGATTTATATGCCTGAGGCGTTTATCCTCTTCAAGACTGAACCAAGTCATGAGCGTGAAGTCTATCTTAATCTTCTTGACGATCAGTTCGTCGTTGAGGTACACGCCCTTTACGGAGAATTTGATTTGTTATCACATGTCTCCGCTGACGATTCAAAAACTCTTACTGATTTATTGTTGACAAAGTATCGACAAATTCCTGGTGTGAAAGAAACGAGAACTTTGATAGCGGTTTAGGTGATAGAATGGCGATTGGATTTGTATTGATTACGACGGAACCTGGAAAAGAGCAAGATGTGTACACTGCCCTTGACTCCATTGAATTCGTTACAAATCACTGGATGCTTTTCGGCGAATTCGACATCATTGCAAGGGTCCAAGCAGACGATGAATCCATGCTTACGACCACTATTGTTGAAAAAATACGACCGATTCAAGGAATCCAAGACACAAAAACACTGATCGGTGCTGAACTCTAAATTCACAATAAACGATGAAGAAGAGTTTGAATCTTGTTGACATTATTCATGCAACCACTTATACGAAAATGGATGGAAGATTCTTTCAAACTGATCAATCTCCTCGATGTGTTAACTTTTGATTGAAGATACCACCATCGGCCAAGAATTCGATGTGCAAACAATGACTGAATTCCGTCCACCTCTTGTTTACATCGCTCGATAAGAGCATCTAATTTTTCAAATTCAAACACGAATGCGTATTCTGTAATTGACATTAAAAAACCTAACCTGTGTTGTGAATGAGTCAATTGATCTACGAATTCTATACAATCGTACAACAGCTCTTGCCCTTCATTCTTTTCTGCTTTTGCAAGTTGACTTCTGAAAAGCATAGACTTCACGAGGATATTATTTCCATGAGAGAGAGAAATCAATTGATTTCTAATATTTTCTGCTTTAGAGTAGTCCTTTCTATAGATTTCAATTGCGTGTTTTATCATAGATATACTGACCAATGTTGCAGCTCGTTTTTGCGGATTCTCAGGTAATTCAATTCCATCGAGAAGCCTCTCAATCTGTTGAAAGTTGGGTTCTTCCTTCGTGTCGAAAAGTCGGTCTTCAAGACGTTGAATAATCCCTGACAACAACATTCTATTCTTGACATGAATAGATTGTTCATTTCCAATTCGTTTTTGTAAGATTTTTTCTGCTTCAGTTTGTTTACCTCTTTGAAGAAGTAACTGGTACTCGACATCATCCCTCATTTCACCCTTGATATATCGAAAATTTGATTCAACCTCATCGAGTTCATTACGTTGTAGAGCGGTGAGGGCAGCGTAATAATTTAGTTCCTCGTGTTCGGGATTTCTGCTTAATGATGATGCCAACAATGATGCGAGTTGACTGCTCTGATGAACGATGAGAGCGTCAAAATATTCCTCTAAAACTCTACCAATTTCATTGGGTTTTGAGCAACTTAACAAATGGTACAATCGAAACATGTCGATATCATCACTCGAGTTCATTGTTTTCCAATGCTCAAGATATTCTTCATGTAACTGCTTGAGTTGTTCTTCAGTCAACATTGCTTTACGTACATTTCGAATGAAATGATGCAATTCAAAAGTCATTTCATTTTTTGACCATTTGAGTAATGCTGCTTCATCCAGGTTTGCGACCAACTCAGGATAAGGAGAATGTTTCACTTCAATGGGTTTGAGAAGGAGACTTAACATTGCAATGAGATGAGATTCTTCGCTTGAGAATCCGCTAAGAACAGAATTTTCAACAAATGACTGTACATCACCTTGCTGTTCTGGTAATTCAAATCGTTGATCATACAACAATATTGCAAATGGGTGTCCTCCGAGTGAAGTAGCAATTTGTGTTCGCTCTTCAACTGAAATTTCATTGTCTAGTAATTTGATTGCATCAGAAATTTCCAAGGATTCGAGGATGAATGTTTCAAATTCCTCTGGAGTGTTCATTGGTTGCTTTCCGATTAATATGACGACATTGCCATCTTTTGATGTACATGCGTCAATAAGAGAAAATACACTAGCCAAATGACGATCCGACAGGCAATGAAAGTCATCGAAAACATACACATTCTTTCCTTCAACGGATAGAATATACTCACGAATACCATCATTTGAGCTTGGTAAGTGTTCAGTTTCGGAATGAAAGATTGACAAAAGAGAATTTGCATCATCTTCTTCGAGAACATTCACCTTTCGAATCATGAAATGGTTTGATTCAAGGGTCTCGGTCACAATGTCTGCTACTGTTGATTTGCCAATTCCTGATAATCCACCGATTGCGAGTGTAGAATGCTGATCTAAATGATTCAAGCAAGTTGTAATGAAATCATCACGTCCATAGACATGCGTATTTGTCGATGGCTTTTTTTCCTCGCTAAGCACGGAAGGAGGTTGGACTAGTAGTGATTCTATTGCTGAACGACCATCATTGGTGATGTGAAACACCTGCCTCTTTCTTGTACCGCCTCCAATGACATGTGCCAGTCTTTTCTTCACGAGACCCTTTTCTTCAAGTTGTTTTAGTGGCTTGTGCAAACCCGAACGAACCATATTCATCGAATCGGCGAGGCCTGGCAACGAGATACTTCGTGGAACATCCCAAGCATTCTCGAGATACTCACCAAATTCATTGAGCAAATGAAGCAATCGAATTTTTGTTTGGTTCATCACTTCAACTCCAACTCTTAACCCTCATGTTGACTGGCTTCATCTTGCGTAGGACACATGTTTTTCTAACATGTTGGTGACCATGTATCGTGCCAGTTTTCCTCGAGGACCTCCATTTCCCGAGTTCTCCTGGAGTGTACTTATTCAAAACCATTGATGACAGAGTCCTGTATATAGGAAAAGCAACGAGGCTGAACGAAAGAATTCGCTCATACTTTGCCCAGCAACCCGATCGTGCGATGATTCCTGAATTAGTTGAGCGTTCAAATCAAGTCGATTTTATTGTTACAGCGTCTGCTCAAGATGCTCTTATTCTTGAGCGAAACCTCATTCGAGAACATAAGCCTCGGTTTAATTCGATGTTGAAAGACGACAAATCCTTTCCATACATCGCTTTGACAAGAGAAAAATTCCCTCGCATCATGTACACTCGTCACCCACCAAAAAATGCTGAACGGTGGGGGCCATTTCCGAATGCCGGCGCTGCCAAGCAAGTGATGCAATTACTTCGAAGGCAATTTGGTATTCGTGATTGCAAGGAATTGTTACCTCAAGGCTGTCTAGCCATGCACATTGGACTCTGTTTGGGGCCGTGCGTTCAAGAAACGACATATGATGAAAATGTGAGAACGGTTCGAAAAATTTTGAATGGGGATGCAACTGAATTTCTCGAAGAACTCATCAGAGATATGGATGAAGCATCAGAACAACAGGCATACGAAACCGCAGCATATATTCGTGACAAAATAAAAGCAATTCGAACGATTACAAATCAACAATATATTGCAAGCACGCTGTACAATCAGTGCGATGCACTAGGGATTCATATTGAAGGTGACCTTGCAGCGATTGTTGTTCTCCACGCTGATGAAGGCATCGTCAAAGGCAAAGATGTATGGCCAATGGTGTACAGAGGCGATATTGGTGAATGTATCTCACTCTTCGTGTCTGAGTATTACGCACATCACAAGCCGCCATCTATTCTTCTTACACCCACGCCTCTTGGGGAGCCAACAACGATGTGGCTACAAGACAGAAGGGAATCTTCAATCGAAATTCGAGTACCTAAACGTGGTGATTTCAAAACTTTAATTCAATTAGCACATCAAAATGCAGAGATGAGCCTTCGAAGAATCAAATCAAAATCAAATGGCTCCATAGAACAACGAGCTGCTGATGATGGTGCAACATTACTCAACATGGAACAACTTGATCACATTGTTTGCTTTGATATGGCTCAGTTTCTTGGTGAACAAAGGGTAGGTGCGAGCGTTGTCCTAAGAAATGGACGACCATCAAAGCGGGAATACAAGAAATATATTGTAAAAACAGACGTACCTGATGATGTTCACATGATGCTAGAAGTTGTTCAACGATGGGCAAAACGGCAAGAAGAATGGCCAGATTTACTGCTGATCGATGGCGGTGAGACTCACCTCCAATTCGTTCGTCGTGCACTCGAAGAAATTGGTGTTCAGGACCGATTTGAGTTAGCCTCCCTTGCAAAACGAGAGGAAACATTGCATCGATTATCAAAAGATGATATCATTCTCGACAAGAGAGGGAGAGTCCTTGTTCATGCAAGAGATGAAGCTCATCGGTTTGTCAATACATTTCATCGCAATCGACGGAAAAAGCAGAAATTGAGTGACCCATTAGAACAAGTGGAAGGATTAGGTGCAAAAAAAATGCAAACACTTCTTCGAAATTTTGGCGGAAGGAAAGGTATCGAAGAAGCAAGTATTGACGATTTGAAGACCGTCCCTGGAATTGGACCATCCCTTGCAAAGAGGATTTTTGAGCAATTACGCCCTTAGTTTCCATCTTTGAAATCATCAAGACTCTCTGCTTCATATCCATCGTTCATAGATGGGCTGACATATGCTGAGAAATATGAATCATCCAACGTTGTCTTTTGAACAGCCTCATATTGTTGGTTCAACCGCTCTTTCTTCGAGCGCTTCTTTCGCCTTCGGCGTCGAATGAGAAGGAACAATAAGAGCAACACAATGGTTGGGTAATACCAGAATTGGATGAGGAAATATATCCAGGAAATATGAACTTTGTAGGAAATATCGTCTTCGAATTCGTATGGTGGAATAGTATACGTGATTTTTTGTCGGCCGCCATCATCATCAATCTGCAACAACGTGTTTCCATTTTCATCAACCGCTGTTGAAGAAACTTCGATCAATTGAAATCCTCGAGGAAGTGTCATAGTGACTGGACCGCTGAAACTCATGTCAAATTCTTCACTTACAACCGGATTGATTCGACCAGTCTCATATTGCAATCCTTCGCCATCTGTGGTCGGAAATGTTAATCCTTGAAGGCTAACAAATGAATTGAACAAGAGTGACTCGAAGACGTTAACCATCGCATGCATCGATTGGTATAACGGTGCAGTAGCTGCGTCGGTTAAGATCGAAATTGAAAGACCCGCAGGATCACCCGCCTGAAGTTTTTGTAAGTCACCATTCATATCAAATTTGAATTCAACTTCTGGGATATTTATGCTAAAACCAAGCGGTGTTTCATCGGAAACCTCACCGACAGGTGGGTCTATCCCTGAAATTTTTAATTCGATTTGGAAAGCAGATAAGTCAACTACTTTCAATGGTGAGTCAGGGTTTTCTTCAAGTTCTTTCTCAACATAATAGGTGGCGTATTGATGAATATAATCTGTAATTCGTTCGCTCAATTGTTCAAAGAAATCTTTCATGCCTTCCCTTGTAGCAACAAAAGTAAGTGGTTGACTACACACGTCAATGGGCGTCGACTCGCTATCGCACAGGTAGATATCACTGTACTGAATTGGTTGATTCATTCGACTTGAGATATCGATGAGAAGACGTAGTAAATCCGAAGGCATTGCAGGGAATGTTACTTGTGTCGCTCCTTCCCTTTCGATACGGTCAAGTGGTATACCTATTCGATAAACATCGAGTTCAGCGTTAAAAGCAAATTGAAAACTAATGGCTTGGGTCCACTCGTGAATGCCTAATCCGGACCAATCAAATTCGATATCTGAGATAACGCAAGACTTTTGATCAGCCAAACACAGTACATTTTCATCCTCATCGAGAATTTCATGTTGCCAGTCATACGGATCTGTGCCTCTGAAGGAAAGTGATGTGTCTTGCATGCCATCAACTGTTTTCTCTATGACAAGTTTTGAATCCCCATCTTTTGTTTCAATCCAAGATGGTAAAATGATTTCGACTGCAAGGGAGGTATTTGGCAAGATATCAGGAACAATGGCATCCAAATACGATGATTGAAGGACTGTTTCAACCGAAATATTTGAATTAAATAATCGCTCAAGTGTGTCTTCATCGACTGAACTGAGCAAATCTTGTATGGTTTCATTATCGATGTTCTTTTTCATTATGTCAACAAGTCTCATTGAGAATGGCTCACTTGACGCTTGCAGATAGACCGGATATGTGCCGTCCATTGCCATTGAACCTTGAAGACAATAATTGATGTCCACACCTACTGTAATTGGTTCTTTACAATCGCTTGAATGTGTGTAATTTAGCCCTCCAGCAGCCGGGAAAAGACTTGTCTGACCGGTTGACGAAACCCACTGTGCTGGATTCATTTCGATGGTCGTGAGGTCAGAAACTGTCGAAGCTATGCCGTCTGTGATGTTATCAATTGGAAATTGTTGTGTCAGGGTCGGTAGGTCAATGATTCCATTATGGTACGCAAGTCGGATACCATCGGAGGTGATGAGAGGTATTGATGCAGCATCAGTGAGTTCGAAAATCGAAATACCCCAGTCACTTAACGTCGTTTCCTCAAGATAATAGATTCCTGCAATAAAGTCAAGGGTTACCGCAGACTCATCTTCCAAATTTAGAATCACTCGTAAATCCAATGATTTCGCTCCTTCGGGAACTTCTACGGTAGGGGTTTGAGAATCAGGTTGGTGGGCGACTCTGAACGTGATATCTTGAGTCACTTCAGTATCACTCATTGTTGCATCTCGGTGATCGAGCGACCATTGCCCTTTTGATGCCGCAGTTCCCGGAAGCAAAATTGTTCCAGTCGAGTCGGTTTCAATGATTCGTGCATAGGGAGGTGGAGCTATTGTGTACACGGCATTCATACCAGGTTCGGCTCGAATTCCAAAAGGCGTTTCGACCTCCGCACCCATCACCAATAAACCTTGATAGGCACGCTCCATATCCAAATCTTCGTTGTCAAAAAGGTTGAAGGTCGAGGAATCAAGTTTGATGGTCGCTTGTGCTGTAAGGCAAATTGGAGGTTCAAACACATTGGCTTCAGAAGCCCCTTCGCCGATAGAATCCGTGTATGAATCTACTGAGCATTGGAGAGTATCCGTTCCAAATTGGACTTCATCTTCAAACGATGTTGACAAATCAAGTACCTCGCCGAACCCGCTTGATAGCGATGTTTCTATGGTTGAATAGGCTGCGGAACTAATGATTTGACCGACGGTCGGCGTTGATGCACCATCAGGGCGGAAATCGAAAACCTCACGAATCAAATCAACAGGGACACCATCATATGAATCAAGGTCTGTTTGAGCCTCCAATTCGTTACCGAAATCGGTACCGGCGCCAAACCCTAGTGCTTCTCTATTGTATTCATGAATGGCCCAGGTAATTTGCAAACTAAATTGATCTGTGGATTGCAACTCAAACCTGTAATCCGCTTTGATCCATTCTTGGTGAAATGGTGTTTCGTCATCGGCATGATCGTATTCGTCACATTGCCCGTTTGTGCTTGTTACCAATGCAACACCTGTACAAAGATCAGAAAATGCCGCTGATGCGAATGGGACAAACATTGGAACAATCAAAATCAATCCAAAGAGAAAATGAACGGAGGTTTTTGAGATTTGATTACCACTCTTCTTCGGGGCCATGGTCTCGGGAGTGCAATGAACTTCAAATGTATTCCCATGCTCGGAGAAATGTGCTGGACCGCATCCAAACCAATGGTGTTCGCATCAGTCGGGTTCATGCACATGCTTGCCTAAAAAAATTACAAGATTGGGGCTACTTAGATACAACACTCATACCCGACCAAGACAATGAAGACATCATAATGCCACTATCGACGTCGTTTAACGAACATGGTGATGAGTTTCGTGCAATACGAATTGAATTTCCAGAACTTGACGTAACACCATGGAGTTTTGCCAAGAAAAATGAACAATCATCCCCTTATGATGAATTCGCCGCATTCGTTCGTTCATCATGTTCAACGACGAAGGTTTCATTTAGCGAACTCGAACCTTTTCTTCCAAAGAAATGGGAGCGGTTAGGGCAACTCCTTTTGTTTCCAAAAGACGCATTTCAAGGACAGAAATGGGTTGAATTCATTGAGGAACAAGACGGAAGGTTTTGGCCTAAGGTCGCTGAAATTTTTGGCGTGCAATCAATTGCTCGGCAACAACCCATTGCTAATACCATCACACGTGACGCTCAAATTGAAATGCTTCTTGGTAATTCATGGGTTGAATTCAAACAGCACAACGTCAAGTTTGGCTTCGATGCAGGGAAGGTCATGTTCTCAAGTGGTAACATAACTGAGCGAAAAAGAATGGCAGAGTTGGATGTGAAGGATGAGGTTATTCTTGATGCATTTGCTGGAATCGGATACTATTCGCTTCCAATTGCAAAACATGGACGACCAAAGAAAATACATGCCTTTGAGATGAATCCGCATTCTATAGAAGGTTTGACTTGGGGTGTAAATGAAAATGAATTAGGATCGATTATTGAGATACATGAGGGAGACAATCGACTTCACTTACCAATGTTTGAACAAACAGCAGACAGGTGTATTCTCGGACTTTTACCAACCTCGGAATCGGTGTGGAAAGTATGTTATGATTGTTTGAAGCCTTCAGGAGGAGTCCTTCATGTTCACATGAATGTTGAAGAAGAAAAAATTGAATCATGGGCGGAAGAAACAAGACACTACTTCGAACAATTGGCTTATGAGAAGAACCGGGATTCAACTGTGCAGATTCTACATATTGAGAAAGTTAAGTGGTATGCACCACGAATACGACATGTTGTTCTCGACCTTCACATCGTTTCGCCATAATAAGACCAACCTGTGCTCTCATCAAAAGTAGCTGCTGACGTTAATTCCCACAATTCTGCAATCGCAGTCAGATTTGTACGCTTGCCGATTTGTACATTGTAGACGAGCCCTTGATCGTTGATGAATATTGCATGAGGAATTGATTGCACATCGAGTGTTTGCGCTAGCGAAGGCAAGAGAATAAAAGGCCGTTCAATACTTTTGTTTAGGTTCGATTCTGTGCGTTCATGCCACTCGGACATATTCGAATATTCTTCACGGCCCTCCCTTGAAAAGACCACCATTTTCCCTGGTGGAATCACTTCGTCATATGCATCAATTGTTGGTTCACAATGTGTGCACCAAGGTGCAGAAAAATAAGCCACGAACGCAGTTTGATTTGTCCACAATGTACCATTCAAACTTTGATTGGTGTGGTCAAATCCGCTCCAATACGGGAAGGGTGTAGAGGAAAACTGCAAGGGCTCTGGTTCAATGACATCCTCTCTGGATTCAGGCTCAACACATCCCGCTAAAATAACCATACATACAACGGAACAATATGTCAATGTTCGTATCATATCTCAACATCCTCCAACTCTGCGTCTAGAATGAATTGTTTGTCGATGGACAACGGTGGGTCAATACGGCCGAGAAATGCGAGAACACCTACGACAACGACGGCCAAAATGACGCCTATACCAACAGTAGTTTCAAGAAGTGTTTGGAAGAAACCGTCCTCGGTTGGTTCTGTTTGGTCACCAAAACGAATCAAACCATCCGGGTCTGCTACACCAATCATTTCCATCGAGAGAATTTTTGCTTGGTACAATGGGCGTCCAGCCGTTGATGCGGGATTTTGAATTTCTTCGATACCGGTCATATCATCCGATGTTGGTGTTCGTGCAATCGCTCGTATGTGTGACATGCCATCACGCACAATACCAAACGTTGCATACCCATCATCATCACGGTTTTCTGGGTCAAGACCGTGAGCTTCGGTTTCTGCGATGTACCACTGCGAATCTGCGGAGTCTGGGTCAGCAGAACGAGCCATTCCTATTGCTCCATCGACATGACTAAGGTTTTCATCGTGCTCTAATGGAATTGTTTCCCCAGTCCCGCCACTGCCACATTGGAGGCTTGTTGCTGGGTAAATGCCTATTTCTTTGCATTCAGGGTCGCCGGACTGTGTGACAAAATCATCAATGACTCTATGGAAAAAAATTCCATCATACAAACCAGATTCGACGTGTTGAATCATATTTTCAGTGGTGATGGGGGCCCACTGCTCAAACAACTCAATGATGATGGTGCCTTCTTCACGGTCTGCAAGATGCGTCTCGACGTAACTCACCTTCATCTCAATGACTGCATTACCGGTGTAGGATGGCATCATTGGTGAATCTTCAGCAACCGGTCGGTCAGTCCATAATTCAGGGTCAAGGCCAACACTTCGCCAAAGCGGTTCATCTGTTTGAGGTGCAACACCTGAGAACGACAAGAATGGTAACGTAAGCAGAACAATGAGAAGAACGGGTACGCTCTTTTGCCCTGCCATGCAATGGCTAATCCACAATAAGATTTGAAACGCTCGGAATTTTGAAAAAATTGCGATATGCTCAAAGCATCAATGAATATTCGATAATCATGAGCAATGTAAACATGAACATGATCAACTATGCAAAGTATTCACTCATTGGTGCCATTATCATGATCTTTGGGCAGGCCTCCACGGGCTTATCACAATCCTCTGCAGATACCGATCAAAGTCACGTTTGGACAGCACAACTTGGCTTGGTCCTTTGTCTCTTGACTGCAATATTTGTTGTCATGTCCAAAACAGATGACAGCAAATTGAAGGGCATGTCCTGGGGCCTCTTTGGAGCCTGGGTCATACAATATGGATTAGGCGAAATGTACAGCGGCGGAATGTCAGCAATGTCTTACATACATGCCGTCATTGCGATGGCGATTTTACTCCACGCTATGGCCCTGCTTCGTAGTTTTCCAACAGAATAAACTGAAACATAGACAAAGGTGCTCAACATTCGATTTCGAATTTCGTTTGAACCAACGGGTTGAGTCACCGTTTGGAAACCAAAGTGTTGAAGGATGGCTGCTCGTGGCCTTTTTATGTCCCCTGACATGATTCCATTCGTTCATACACCAAGAAGAACAGATGACATGCTCGAGAGTGGTAAAGAATTCCTTGAGTGCATGAAGCAACGCAGGAGCATCCGCCACTTCTCAGATGAACCTGTGCCACAACATTTTCTTGAACTTGCCATTCAAACTGCTGGAACAGCCCCCTCAGGAGCAAATCTTCAACCTTGGACCTTTGTTTTGATTTCAAATCCAGAACTTAAATTGGCCATTCGAGATGCTGCTGAAGAAGAGGAAAGAAAAACATACGCAGAGCGAATGCCTGAAGCTTGGGCTGAAGTTCTTGAGCCGCTTGGCACGGATGAGATCAAAGAACACATCACTGACGCTCCTTGGCTCATTGTGATGTTTCGGCATTCACAGCGGCGAAGGTCAAATGGTGAGATGGGGCCAACGTACTACTCACATGAATCATGTGGAATTGCTGCAGGATTGTTGATTGCATCCTTGCAGAACATGGGGCTTGCCACACTCACGCACACACCTTCGCCAATGGGCTTCCTACGCGAACTTCTCGAACGCCCTACCTATGAACATGCTATGCTCCTCATGCCAGTTGGCTATCCAGCAGAACACGCTATGGTGCCAAATATTTCGAAGAAATCACTTTCCGATTTCCTGGTCGTCAGATCCTAGAGATGCCCATGGTGCAGACGTGGTTTGTCCATCGTTGTTTTGATTGATCATTTGTTGTTGGACCACAGGATGTGTCCCCAATTGTTGAATAATCACTGGTGGTGTCTCTTCTTTCCTGAAAAATAAACTGATGACGAAGATAACTACGCCACAGCATAAACTGAAAACACCACTGCACAAATAGGCAAATGAAGCAAAAAGCGTATCATCGATTACATTGAATAATTCTTCAACGGCAACGTCGTCATACGATACCCAAACCGATTGATTCGATGTGAATACCATATCACCTGCTAAACATCCGTAACAAGCTCGACCCACTCGTAGAAGACCTTGTTTCTCTGCTAGACCATCATAGGCTTCGTCAGAATAAGAGTCAACCCTGCAGTCATCAGCTTCTGAAACCATGGAATAGAAACCACCTCTATTCGTGTTATTGTAGGCTTCTTGAGAGTCCAATTTTTCTGAGAGCTCTGGATGAGATGTGATTTCAATACTGGTTGATTCGCAGTGGTCAAAAATGCCGTTTTGATTTTCATCTTGTAGTGTCCCTTTCACATAGAATGAGAATCCGATTTCACCATATTGGTCTTTGTCAATAAGGGTCAGCGTTCCGTTTTTTTGTTCAGCAGCAGCCCAATCATCATACGTATCTGAGAATTCTCTTGAGAGACGATCCATTTCACTGAATTCTGGGAAACTAAGTCCAATAAGGATAAGTCCCAATGTGCCCATAATGATGACTGTGAGGACCCCTTTTGATGGCATAGTTGTCAAACTTG
The DNA here is from genome assembly GCA_964613395.1 of uncultured Candidatus Poseidoniales archaeon. Lineage (GTDB taxonomy): Archaea > Thermoplasmatota > Poseidoniia > Poseidoniales > Poseidoniaceae > Poseidonia. The sequence continues at coordinate 59,962 of CAZTGO010000008.1, forward strand.
GTACACTACACAGGTAAAAGAACCTATGTTCCTTTTAGATTGATGAAAACATATCACAAAAGCGTTAGCCTCATGAAATGGTAAAGCAACGCTATGGCATGGTGGGGGGAGAACATGGCGTTCTCGAGGCGGAACTCATTGACCTTCCACCTGTTCCAACTCTACAAGTTCAACAAAACAGCCGAGACGAGCAGACAAGCCAACGACAATTGAACGCCTCTGCTGGTGCAACTTTTGCGGTATCAATCGTGTTTCTGTTCCTCGCTATGACCGTGGGTACAGACGTCCTTGATTCAATGGTGGAAGAAACAAATTATGACGAGGAATGGTGGACAACTCCACTGCAACTTCGACATTTGATGGATCTTCCGATGGATACCATGAGAGGACAATTACCTGAAAATGGCTCATACTCTGCCCTCCCATACACTGAACACTATGTCGAAGTAGATCTACCCGCGAGTGAAGAGGATATCGGAACTCCTGAGGACGATTTGATGCATGTTGTTCTTTGGCTTCCTGACGTTCCAGAAGGAACAAAAATCCCGGTTATCATGACCATTCACCCATACTATGATTTTGGTGGTGAAGGAATCGCAGGTGCCGACTCATCGCCGAACACAGTTCCTGATGGAGGCGTTGGCAAGTGGGTGTATGATACATTCCTTCCACATGGCTATGCATTAGCACAAGCGTCCACATTTGGAACCGGAAATTCAACGCACTGCCAAGATGTAAAAGGACTTGGAGAACAAGTGGGTATACAAGCAGTCGTCAATTGGCTTGGTGAACAACCGTGGTCAAACGGAAATGTTGGCTTGATGGGTAAATCATACGCAGGCACAACGAATTGGGAAGCTGCCCAAAATCCTTCACCGTACCTCAAAACTATCGTTCCAATATCAGGTTCAATTGGCGTTCAAGAAATGTTCTATAGAAACGGTTCCTCTGAGTCAAGAGCAATGGTCTACGATGCCCTTTACGAAGCCAGCACTGCTGATCCCACCTTTGATGATTCAAGAATGTGTACTGACGACATGATAGGCCCACTTAACCCGCTCACGACATGGGCAGGAGCAGATTTTGGAGGAGCTCAATGGAACGATTACTGGGATGAGCGACGTCACCTTCCAGATGTTTTAGCAAACTACGAGGGCAGCGTGTATCTCGTATGGGGCTTACAAGACTGGAATGTTGACCCGTACCATGCATTCCCCACCTACCAATTGCTCAAAGACGCAGGCATTCATACAAGGGCGATTGCGGGACAGTGGGCTCATAATTACCCAGATCAACCAGACCGCCACAGTGAAATGACAAGCGGCTACGGCAAAGAAGCCTATCCAAATATGACCCGAATGGATTGGGCCGTCGAATTGTACGCTTGGTTTGGCTATTACCTGATGGGCATGGGCGAGGAGCCTGAACCACATGTGCAAATTCAAACCAACGATGGTATGTGGCACGTCGAGGACACTTGGCCTCCAGAAGACATGCAATGGTGGCCGACCTCACTCGATAATGCGGATGTCACTGGAAACATTGTCAATCTCAATAACGAAGTTGTCATCACATTTCCCGAACTTGAAAACGACATCCATATTTCTGGAATGCCAACTTTGCATTTGAGTGTTGATACCTTAACATGCAATGGTGGTCAAATCTTTGCTACCATGTACAACTCAGAAAATCTTCGATTAGGGCATGCGACAATGGATGTTCGATATCGAGATGGTGGATACGATGCAAATCCAGCATTACCACTACAAACATATCTCATGAAGATGGAGTTCAATCCTCTCGATGTCCGTCTTTCTGCGGGTGATTCAATTCAAATCGTTTTGTCTGAAAGCGGGGAAGATTACCTCCCAAGTCCTTGTGCTGCTATCGGTTTGTCGGTGAATGATAATGCAGATTCCGTCTTCAGTTTGCCGCTTATCGACCGAGATGTTGATGACGAACGATGGTTCCTTTCTCCTCCTTGGTGGGACCAACAACCAATACCTTCGTGATTGTATGAAAGTTCTGGCCTTCGAAGACACCTACGATATCGCAGTGATATTGGAATCACAGGGCATTGATATGGGAAAAATTGATTTTCAGCAAAAGTGGAATTCTCAATCAGCGGTTGAAACCATCGCTTCGTTTGAGCCCGATGTCTTGTTACTCGATCATTTCATGCCACCCTACACAGGTCTTGAGGTCCTTCGAGAATTGAATTTTGGAATTCAGTCGGATGATATTGCTCGACCTGGGCTCATTGTTGCTATGTCGAGTGATGAAGGAAAAAATGAACTGATGCTCAAAGAAGGTGCTGATGTAGGTACCTCAAAATTTGAAGTTCCGTATCTCTCTGTGTTTCGAGACTACTCTTCGTAGGCAATCCAGTCGTTTTCGCCTTCGGGGCGATACCACCAGTAGCCTTCTTCATCTTCGAACCACTCTGTGCCATCTTCATCAACGGAGTATCCATCATCTTCCGCTTCATCTTCATACTCAGGCTCAGGTGCTGCAGGTGCAGGCTCTCGGTTTCCGCCGGAAGGAATATCAGATTCTTGTGCGATTCTACGCTTTACATCTTCGACATCTGATTCAGCGCCACCAAAGACACGATGTTCCGTTCGGATTTCGGCTTCGTGGTCACCTTGTGCGATGGCCGCATCGGCTTCTGCAAAGAAATCCTCAGTCATCTTGTCACGGAATTCATCAAACTCATCACGGCCAAAACTGCCGAGGAATTCATCACCTTTCGCCTGCATTAAGTCGTCGAGGTCGATTTTCTTGCCGCCTTTGAGTTCAGGTGCATCCGGGATATCGCCTGCATAAAATGAGTCATCATCAGAAAATTTTCCAAATGTTCGACCTTTTGGGTCGGCTTCTTCGATGGCTTCGATGACAAGGTCATGTTCTTCCTCATCGATTTCCTCGTCTTCGTATTTCTGACCGGTTTCGTCGACGAGGCGTCGCAGACGCTTGCCGAGTGCTTTGTCATCATCCTCAAGCTCCTCGACGGCTTTCTCGACCTGTTTGAGTAACTTTTCGTATGGCGTACCGGTAATCGAGCCAAGGAATCGCCCGAAACCCCCCTTCTTTCTCGCCATGATTATGGGTGCAAAGTTACTCTATTCAAAGATACGGTTTCTCACATCATGAAATCTCTTGAAGAAGGACCTTCTCACATCGACATGGTTGAGCCATGGCTTGAAGCATTAATGGCTGATTATAACCGTGATTCAATGGCTCAGCGTGACCAATACAAAGCTCAAGTTCACCTTCGCGGTTCGGTTCTGCAGGAGATCATTTGGTGGGCTCTTCAGTCGCTGCCAGATGAAATTCTCGTCGGTCTTGATTTCGATGGAAGCCGCCCCGTCCTTCAAGACGTTGCTGCACAATACAAGAGTGAACATGAACAAAATGACTTGTTCCAAGGTCAAGGCTATGTGGTCACTGAGGCTCATATCGTCAATAGAGGTGATTCGTTCTCAGTTCACCATTTACCTGAAGAATGGATCGATGGCATCTATTCTCAAGACAGGGGTTCGCGGGCCGGTCGGTTCACTCATTGGTTGCACACCCACCCGAATGCACCCGCCCTACCGAGCGAAGCCGATGCAGATGCCGCTCAGGAAACACAAGGCGTTGACATGATTCTTGGGTTACGATTTACCCCCGAAGGCCCTCTACCTTGGTATGATGACTACGAAGGGGTGCAACGGAGTTTAGGATCCAAACAACAAACACCTCGAAAAAAGGGCTTTTTTGCTCGAAAGAGGTTACCCGTTCTCGGCATTGCTCCAAGTGGGCATGCCATCCATGAAATTCAACTCATAGCGTTTCATAAAAAGGGATTTGGGGTCAATGTGGTACTCGTTGACGACGAGAATATGCCGTTCAATGTTCAATGATTCAGTTGAACGGGTGCACCCAATCCATTCCAACCACGCAGGTCATAATATCTTGAAAGGCAGGCTTCCTCATCATCATCATCAACGAAAGAGACCATGCCTGAGGCTACACCACTGGGTAACGGTTCTTTTCGAAGTCGCCAAGAGAGGAAATCTTGTTCTTTGACATCCATGCCTAGTCTATTCCAATGTTCGACATTCCACTGTCGTGCCAAATCCCATTGTTTTGCGGCCCTGTCGAGCAAATCCTGCCATGTACAATCTTCACCGGTCATCGCTTGCCATGCCTGGAGCATGACCGCATCTGGTGTCGCTCCTTTTGCAAACGCACACAAGATCATAGAATCACGAATCACGATTTCATTTTGGCTTTCAATCAATTCTTCCATGAGGTCAAGCGCCGAAGCATTGGGAAGTCCCGTGGGTTCCTTGTAACCTGCACGCATGTGTGATGCACCAACGTTTGCTGTCATGTAGGCCATAGCATTTCCACGCTTTCCGCGGGGGTCCCAAGCAGGAAGGTCAAGGCCTTTGCAATGGGCTGTTAATTGAGAGGTGGGGTGACCCGTCATCTCCTCAATCACCTTGGAAGCAACGACTGCCCCAGCAGTGAGCGTTCCAAACAATGAGCCATCTCCAGGTGTGGCATGGGCTAGGCAATGGAGGGCGAGCGGGGGTAGTTCGGGTACACCAAACTCCCAAGGTACGTCATCACCTTGTTTGAATCGGCCAAACGCAAACGGCGCTTTGAAGGTGGACGACCATGATTTTGGAAGCCAGCCTCGCATTGAAATTTCACACATGAGCGATAGTGCAGCACCAGCAGAAATCGTATCGATTCCAAGTCGGTTGCATGCATCGTTTCCATCCATCACCTCGAGACTTGACGTCAAACCAAGGTTCGCTCCCATCATTGCGAGCGTTTCGTACTCAGGTCGCTCGACACGATTGTGATGGAGGGGTCGACCTTTCAGTTTCTCACCGTCGATGGTCGGCCGATCAGCAGCCTCACACGCAATTGGACAAGGGGTGCAGCAACCCGATTGCTTCGCATCCGGAAGTTGTTGGTGCCAGTATTCGCCTGACAACTTGAATGGGTCAAGAGGAGCCGAGATTTCAACCGGCGTTGCACCTTTTGCAACATCGTCTTGTGTCACTCCACCCGAGCCACCACTTACCTTGAGTTGCTCAAGCACGGGGATATTACCATCCGTTGAAGAATAATTTCCCGTTGGCATCCTTCCATTTTCAGACGCATAGAGCGGACCTCGACTGGTTCCGAAGGAGTAGAAGGGGTCGGCTGCCTTTCTTCGCATACCCATTTCAGAACGTTGGGTTTTGATAGCTTCATTGAGGTCAAATTCTTCTGCATACCGTACTTCTGATGTAGCCTGTTTCGTGGCGATGACAGTAATACATTTGAGTTGTTTGAAACCAAAGGAGGCACCAGTTCCACCTCGACCTGCAGCACGTCGACCAGCGGTTAATGGGGAGGCGATGCGAATGCCGTTCTCTCCAGCCGGACCTATAGAAAGACACTCTCCAAGGCAGTTGAGGCGCTCTTCGACCTCCCAAGTGGTCATGCCAAGCAGGTTGTCTGCGGGAAGAAGCATCGCAACATCATCGCAGATTTCGAGACGTTGCCACTGAGGCGCTCGGCCAGTGATGAAGATGCCATCCCAACCTGCACGACGAATTTCATGACCCAAATTTCCACCGATGTATGTGTCGATATAGCACTCCGTGAGTGGTGAACGCGTCACAACGACTGCCCTTCCCGATGAGCCCACCTTTGAGGCCTGGTACGGCCCAGTCATGATGAGTAAAGGTGTGGATGGATGCGAGGCCGAATCAACCCTGCCGTTCACAGGATGTTCTTGTTGTACCGCTTGGGCGTAATCCGTTGTGTCCCATTCGACGAGAAGTTTTGTTGCTAATGCCTTTCCACCAAGTGACTCCAAGCACCAAGCATGTGGTAGTTCTCTTGCCTCACAGGTACCTTGATCGAGGTCGACATAGAGAATTCGACCGGGGAAGCCATCAAATCGCCAAGTCTGAGCCATGTATCGCTTTCACAAGCGGCACGATGAAAACCTTTTGATTGATTCATCAAGAGGGTTTGGTTATGATGTCCCATATTTTTTCAATGAGTTTTGAAAGTTCTTCGGGATCTCCATTGAAATGAGGACCTTGTTCATTGTTGGCACCCCCCTCCCACACTGCGAGGTTGATGTCAAGTTCCTCCGGATACTTCGAGATCCATGCTCTTTTTGTGGGTTTTTCATCGGTAATTGAATTCTGCCAATCTTTGATTTCATAACCATTTTCCTCAAGCAATTTTCTATATTGACCTTCGTCTTTCCTAGCGAAAACAACGATTGCATACCCTCTCGGCTGAACATAAATATCGATGACTGCATCTTTTGACTTTCCTTCAACAACAACCACTGGAAATGCTGAATCAGATGTTCCGAATTTACTAGCCCAAATTCGCAAATTTTTATTGCTACCATCTTCCTTAGAAAAGTTGTCTAATGTGCTCAATTGGTTCAAAACAGTGTTCGCTTTGTTTTTCATATAATCAAAAACGGTTTGCATATTCTTGTACATTTGAATGTACTCGTGCTGTTTCTCTGCAATCTTTTTTAGTTCATCTTTTTCCATCAAAACATCCTCCTTAAACGAATTTTTCAGGCTATCCCACAATAATTTGTATGAATCATAATCTAATGCTTCTAACTGAAAAATTTGTCCCCATGTCAAATTCGTCCATGAATTTGTTGTATTGTTAGCATTTTTTGTCAACAGAATATGTTCGACGTTTTTTTTCCCTGTTTTAACTGCGTAATCTTCGTACACGTCAAGTGGATTTTTTAGACCAGCATTCACCTTTGCTTCTACAACTATGATACCATCATCTGTTTCTATGACAATATCAATTCTACCACTCTTACCTTCGAAGGTGTGGTAAACCTCGGTTTGAATATCTTTCAAATCTCCAAAGATATCTTTGTCGATGCCTGCCTCAGAACAAAATCTCTCATAAATTGTTGAACCGAATGAATGAGGGTTATCAGAATCAAGAAAAAATACCAAAGAATTTACTAAAATAACTTCGTGATCTACTTTACCAATTATTTCAAAAATTGTTTGATTTGATTTCTTTTGCTTCGGATATTTGACTGAATCTAAAAAGTAGGACAAATCATCAATGAATTTTGAAATTTGAAAATCCAATGTATCACATTCTCGAAAGCAATTTGAATCGTTCATCTTCAAAGTCATAGATAATCGGTTGGCCAGTAGGAATCTCAACCTGCAGAATTTCATCGCTGGATAATTGTTCAATCGACATCACAATGCTTCGTAATGAATTTCCATGAGCAACAACGAGAACGTTCTTTCCGTCGTTCAACGAAGGCAATATGTGATGTTCAAAGTACGGCAGCGTTCGCTCAGCAGTCATTTTGAGGCTTTCACCGCCGGGTGGAGGGACATCGAATGAACGTCGCCAAATTCGTACTTGTTCTTCGCCAAACTCTTCCATGAGGGCTTTCTTGTTTTTTCCTTGCAATTCACCGTACATCCGCTCGTTGAGTTTCCAAGAGGCGTGAACTGGGATGGTGATTTGATTCACATCGTGAATATCTGCCCATCCTGTGTGTGATTGGTCTTCTGGCGTCAAAAGTTGAGGTGATGCATTGCTCGGATGCTCTGATAAAGCGAGCATGGCTGTCATTTGAGCACGAATCAACTGAGATACGTGGACTTCGTCAATTGGAATTTCTGATAGTTTCGCACCTGCTTCCATTGCCTCTTCAATGCCTTTCTTTGAGAGTGGAACATCGACCCATCCTGTAAACAAGCCCTTCTTATTCCAAACCGATTGGCCGTGGCGAAGTAAAATCAAGTGAGACATGGGTGTCCTCAATCAATCCGAAAAGGACGAAGTGCATCAATGTGACGGCTCTTAAAAAAACTGTTTCAATCCTGCCAAGTAAACGATTGGCAATATGCCCATAATTAAATCACGAAGAAAGAGAAGAAGTAAACTTGAAGAGTTTGTTTTTGCAATTTCATTGAACTTTTCTTGCATTTTATCGTCAATAAAATCTGAAACCTTACCAGCACCAGCCCGAGCTCCTTCGATTGCAGCACCCACTGCAACAGAAGCAAGTAGTGTGCTGGGATTCAATCGTCTGGCTCTCCAAGCCCTAATCCCCCAAATTTTCAAAGCCCTTTTTCCAACTCTACCCGCAGATTTTCCTACATCTGTTTCATCAGGAGTGTGTTTTGTTTTCTTTTTCGCAAACCGACGAATGAAATTTCTTGTTTTCAAACCTGCATCTGCTATTTTTTGTAATTTCCCAACATCATATTTTACAATTGCATGGAGCATTCTTCTAACTCGAAGAATTCTAAACAAATCTGCAATGATCCAACCAATAATGAGAAAGAGTAACAGAAAATAACCGAGAAGTGTAACTTCGTCCCATGTCTGCCATCCAACTGGATTTGCAAACAATCTCAATACCAAGACACTTAACGGAGGTATTAGAAATGCAAATGTCTCATTGAATATCAATATTGCAAAGCCACGAATTGGCAAATCACGAATTTGTTTTACAGCCCATCCAGCATGCGGAGCAAATGATTTGATTACTTTGTATAGTGGTTTTGTGAGTAAAATTGCTCGGAAAACAAATGGCAACCATATGAGGAAAAGGACATACAGGTCCCATGGCCCAGCTGGCGGAAAATCTGGAATTGAAATTGATTCAACGCCCACGAACTTCCATCTCAATCATATACATCAAATTCACTATTCAATCATCTTTGTGGAATTGAGGGATTGGGATATTAATATTGTCCACTGCTTCACAAACTTTGCGTCCATATTTCCTTCCAAGTCCATAACCTGTTCCAGCGGCGGCCCCTAGTGCGAGGTATTCAAATCCAATCGCCACGATGAAAACGCCTCCAACAATTGCTGGAATCATTCTTCCACGCTCCCGTCATATTGTGAAATTGCTTCAACATCCTGAACGAAGAGTGATTTTCTATCCTCGCCATCCGCTATTTTGTAATAATAATGCCTGAATGCACTATCTGCCATTCCTACTGCTAAACCTGCCATTCCTGCGATAAATGTAACCGCAAATAATCTTCCTATCATTCGTTTTCTTCCTCCTTCTTATGACCAACATGACTCACTGCATTCTTCACACCATCTGCAACTGATCCAACTACATTTCCAGCGGTTTCAACGGTAATCTTCGTAACTTCACCTGTTGCGTCAATTGCAGCTTTGATGACTCGACTTGAGCCAACTGCGAGATGAACAACTGTTGCTTCACCTGCGTTTACCATTTCTTTGACTGCAGATGAGAATTCGTCAATAAGCGAGTTCAATCCTTTACTCACCTTATCGACAGATTTCTTGCCGGTCATGTTTATTGCATAGTGGTCGAATATATAATCAAAGAAGAGTGTTTTTAGAGGGTTAAATCACCCTCTATCATGCATCACTTGGAAGATAAAAAAACTCACTGGGATAATACTCCATACGAATGCACAAGTCAATCCATCGACCTAGATCACTACGCAAAGTCCTGCCGGACTCTAGAATATCATAAGAGATGATTGAATGGCCTCCTCTTCCTTTTTTTCCTGCTTCAATAGCCTCGACATAACCCGAATCGACTAATTTTTGAAGATGTAAACGCAATTCTTTTCGTTCAATTCCTGTGGCACGTTCAATTCTCATTAATCGTCGTGTCTCATCCTCTCTGACTTTCATTCGAGACAAATACAACAAAATGCGATACATGGTTACCGGAAGGTCTCTCCTTCTGCGCTCCATATAGGTTGTTAGATACCCCCTTAATTAACAAGTACGATTCTTGACCTTCAACCGAATACCATATCATAGGATTCCCTTTGCGATGAATCATGGTGTTTACTCACGACATGTCAGATTGGCTATCGTTCAACATTAATGATGA
>CAZTGO010000009.1:0-69147 GCA_964613395.1 uncultured Candidatus Poseidoniales archaeon
AAGAATCCTTGACCCGATTTTTTCCCGAGTTTACCCTCACTGACCATTTGCTCAAGAAGAGGGTGAGGGGCATATCGGTCGTCGTTGAAAGAGCGTTGAAGATTGAGAAGAATATCTCGACGAACATCGAGTCCAACCAAATCCGTCAATCGAAGAGGGCCCATCGGGTGTTTGTATCCAAGAACCATGGCCGTGTCGATATCTTCAGCACTCGCAACTCCGTCTGCTAACATTCGAATGGCTTCATTGCCCAAGACAACACCCAACCGGCTAGTTGCAAATCCTGGGACATCTTTGACAAGAATTGAGGTTTTTCCCATTGTCTCTGCTGCACTCTGAGCGAAATCAATTGTTGCTTGACTCGTCGTTTCGTGCTTCACGAGTTCAAGCAATTGCATGATCGGTACAGGATTAAAAAAATGCATTCCAATCACTTTTTCCGGCCTTGATGTCGCTTGAGCGATCATGTCGATGGATAAGGAGGAGGTATTCGTTCCAAGAACAGCATGCTGCGGGGCCAATTCATCCAATTGTGAAAAAACCGCTTGCTTTAATTTGGGAATCTCTGGAATAGCTTCGATGACAAGATCTACGTCTGCAACGGCATCTTCCATTTCACCAGTTGCCCGAAGATTGTTTTGCCATTCACTTTTTTGAGCAGGCGTCGTCTTGCCTCGTTCGATTCCTTTGTTCCAAAAAGCGTCAATTCGTTGCATACCTTTGTCAAGACTCTCGGGGTACGCATCAAAAAGTGAAGTGGTCCAACCTGCTTGTGCGCATACCTGAGCTATGCCTGCTCCCATTGTTCCAGCACCGATGACTGCGACTCGTTCAATTGCCATGTTCTAGTGTGGCTGGTCCTTGTTCATGATGCTTCTCGCTCTGTGCGATGGCTACACCACTCACGATGAGGAAAAATGACAAAAGAAGCGAAAATCCGAGTTGTTCATCCAATAGAACGTACCCTCCAAGAATGCCAAATGGAGGAATGAGGTACACATACAATGCCGCTTTTCCAGCACCAATCTTGATGATTCCATCGGCATACCAGACATAGGAAACAACCGTCGAGAAGATGGCAAGGAACACAATCCCATACCAAGCATCAATCGACGGTCCATGAAAGGTACCGCTTTGAATGGTTTCAAACGCAACAAACGGTGAGAGGAAAAGCAGACCTGTCACTGATGACCAGACTGTGAGAATCAAAGGTGACAGCCCTTTTTCTTGGTCGTCACCGAGCATCATTTTCTTCATTAGAATTGACGATGCAGCCCATGATAGTGCTGCACATGCGATGAAGCCATTGCCCAACCAACGAGCAGATGTATCGAGGTCGGTGTTTGGTGATGCAAAGAACAGGATGGCTACGCCAGTGAAACCAAATCCAACACCAAGAGCGTGCCTTTTTGTAAATGCTTCATGAATAAATAACGACGCTAAAACTGCAGTGAAAAGTGGGTTGAGGGTGATCATCAATGAAGCATCACCCGCTGCCGTACGGCCCATCCCAAACATGAAAAAGAGTTGATAAAGAAATGTCGAGAAGAATCCGATTTGAAAAAGTCCCTTCCATTGCTTTTTTGTAGGCAATTGCCATTTGCCTGTGACTTTAATGTAGAACAAGAAGCAGGCGACTGCAATGATATATCGAATCCATGCAGCCAAAACTGGTGGCACATCGAGGGCGACAATTCTTCCTGCTGGCCAACCAAACCCCCAAATCATCGCAACGATAAACAATTTCAAGTGAACGAGAAATTGTTTCATGCAAAGCGCTCCAGGCCGAGTTGAATCATCCTCGACCGAGGAAGCCCAATTTCAGGCAAACCTTTCGCAGGAGCGTGTATTTTTAAGCCTTCAATTCTTGATACATACAGGCCATAACTTGCGATATCGCCAGGTTTGTATGGGGTGGGTAAGCCCATTTTTGTTAGTGTAGCACATGCTTTGTCTGAATAAATCGGATAGACGTTGGTGGAAAAGTGCATCCACTCTGAAACCCGTTGAGCATCCACGTCATCAAGTGTGAGCAAATGCTCTAGAAGTGATACATCGGGATAGGAAACGGTTTTGAGCACCATTTCGACTTCTGTTTCAATATCTTCTGGCCAAGCATAAGGAGCCCTGTTTGACCACATATCTGAAATACGAATATGCTCGATACTTCGCTCGTCTTGAATTGCATAGAGTGCGTCAATATACGTTTGGTCTTCATACGCATCGTCGACCAATGTAGGTAATGCATCATAGAATCGCTCGCACATCTCTGCGTCGACCCCGTAAAGCGAGACGGGAATCACTAGATCACCACTCAAGCGCTTGCGCCAATGCCTGATTCGATTTGCTTTGGCGTCAATGGCTTTTCTGCTACCCATTGCTGCTTGAATAAATCGATAAGTGCAGCTTCATCATCAGATGTCGGAAGATGTTCGCTGACGTAGGTTGCCCAGTCATCGTCTGAGCCTGTGAACTCTGTTCCGTCAGTAAAGAAACGTTTTCCTTTCATTGGTCCAATTTCACGGTTGAAATTCTCATGAGGGACGTAAAGTGGTGCGGCACCTTCTGGAAGATAACCGTTGAGTTTCTTGATTTCTCCTTCAATTTCGTCGTGGTAATGTCCTCGAGCTTCTTCGTTCAATGTTTCTTTGTCCACTTCGATTTCACCTTCGAGTTTCTTTCGCTCGTCCCATCGACCTTTGACACCCCAAACATATGCCCAGTGTGCAGAAGAAGATTCATCGACACCGAAAAGGTCGTGGGCGGTTGCAACCCATTTGTTGATGTATCGCTGAAGCATATCAAGAGGAATAACACCTGCTTTGATGATTCTTCGGAGTCCGTTGGAGCCTGTTCCTAGGTGGAATGACTCTTCTTTGAGCATTGGACCCATAGATGCCGCAAGAGGCTTGAATGCAGAAGTTGAGAGCATACCGAGTTGGAATTTACCATCTCTGTCGACAAACATCGTGTAGCAGAAGAAGTCGAGCCAGTGTGGCATTGGGCGATTGAAGGCACCGAGCAATCGGTCGCCGTCCTGTGCATTTCTTTCAAGCAACTTCTGAGCCTCTCTTCGTCCTTGTTGTCCGAAGTATGTCATAAGAAGGTAAGCCATTTGCCAGCCGTGACGTTGTTCTTCTGCCATAATTCTCGCTGCTGCATACCTGTCGTAGTCTGTTGGTGCGGTTGCTAGAAGGTGTCGTTGTTGCTCAACTGAGGCGAATTCTGTGTCACCTTGTACTGTAATGAGAGTGACGAGAGCGTCTCGCATACTCTGATGGGGGACTTGGAGCGATCGCTCCCATTTGCGCTGTCCTTTGAAGTCACCAAATTCAATAGTGTCGCCTGCTCTGTCCCAATCAAATTGGATGGAGAGGTCGAAGTCACCGAGCCATTCTCGCTTGAATCCTACTCGGTCTTGCCAATCGTTGAAGTTTGAAATCCATTCGTCCCATGTTTGCGGAAGGTTGTCCATGGTGACGGGAGACAAGGGTGTCCCTTATACCCTTTACGAACATGTTCGTGCGAACATGTTAGGTACTTTGTTTTCTGATGTCGTCTTTAAATGCAAACATAACCCCAGATTCAATTCGCTGAAGTTGACTTGAAAGCGTTGATTTTGCAACCCCGAGTTTCTCTGCAAGTTCAGATAATGTAATCCTTCGAGGTACGTCATAATATCCATTTTTCAGAGCATACTCAAACACCTCCATTTGCCTTGGCGTGAGCAGACGACTGGAGTTTTGACGTGTTGAGAGCAAGCGGTAAGGTATTGAATCTTCAACGAACATTCGAAAGAGTTCTTTTAATGCCTCTTTTGAAGATTCAATGTGCCATTCAACCCATCCATCTCGAATTTCAAAAGGTGTTCTTGGAACAACGCCAGTCATTCGAAGTGGTTTCAAGAACCCTCCTCCACCAGCCACGATGTCAACGCTGAAATTATGTTCCGAGAGCATCTTGATGGAGTCGACACCGGCATGGTCGTTGATGGATGCACTCATATCCAGGTCGCTCCAACATTTTGCCATGCCACGTCCTCGGGACAAAGGCATGTGTTCTTCGATACGGAGCGTCCCTGATGGGTTTTGGCGTGAAACATCACCAGCCCAGTGACCTTCCGGTAATCGAACCTCAATTCTGACCTGCTGTGCCATATCCTTCGCCTAAAGTTCGTGAGATTTGACACGCTGAGTTACACGTCCAGTCTCCACATCAATCAGTTCTGATGTCGTTGTCGCTTCTCGGTCAGAAAGCACCACGCCTGGAAGATATCCATCGCAGACACCTGCTGCAGCAAAAATCGAATTCGTGCTTTGACAGAGATCTTTTGCACTCCACAATCGCTCGAGGTCATCACCGACCATATGCACCGCTCGTTGCTCTTCTTCTTCATTTCGAAACACGAGACGTCCTTCAAAAATCCCACCTAATCCAAGGATGGCTGTTGCTGAAATTACCCCCTCGGGTGCAGCACCGATGCCCAAAAGAACGTCGAATGGGCCGTCATCTTTAGCAGCCCAAATCGCACCCGATACATCACCATCGCCAAGCAGGTGCAGGTCAGCACCAACCTCTCGTATTTCGCGAAACAATTCTTCGTGCCTACTTCTGTCAAGGCTGACGACTTTCACTTCACTCAGAGGTTTATCCCGCACATGTGCAATCTGTTCAAGATTGTAAGCCACATCCCCCTCCAGCGAAATATGGGATTCGAGGTCTTTGCCTGCTGCAATTTTGTCCATGTAACAATCTGGGGCGTGGAGCAACGTTCCACGAGGGCCAGCAGCGAGAACGGCTATTGAATTTGGTCTGTCATACGCACAATTATTCGTACATTCAAGCGGGTCAACAGCGATATCAATTTGTGTTGCGTTAGGCATACCTACCATCGAGCCCAATTGTTCCCCGATGTACAACATTGGTGCTTCATCCCGTTCACCTTCACCAATGGCAACCCTACCGTCGAATGGAACCTCGTCAAAACATGCTCTCATCGCTTCGACGGCTGCTTGGTCAGCAGCATTTTTGTCTCCTTTTCCTTTCCAAGGACCACAAGCAATCGCTGCCTGCTCAACAGCGTTGAGAAATGCTTCACTAAGGTCTGATGTTGTTCCCATGATTGAACCAAACGAATAACGCCCATGAACTCAACGGTTCATTTCCTAGAAGATTGTTCGAAGAAATCTACCTTGGATTGATGAATTATTGCTTGATTTTCGAGACGACGTGAATCTGTTCCAGCCGTGCTTTTTGGTATTGCCCTTGCTCATCTTTTTCGTATGATTTGACCATATCAAAGACACAGAGCAAACCTGCAGAAACACCTGTGAGTGCCTCCATTTCAACACCAGTCTTGTACATAGCCTCGACCGTGACTGTGCATCGCAAATTCGTACCTTCCCAAATCCACTCTACGTTGACGCCTTCGATTGGGATTGGGTGACAGTGTGGAATAATACGTGGGGTTTCTTTGACGGCTTGGATTGCTGCAATCGTCGAGGCTTGAATCACATCACCTTTTTTCACAGCCCCAGATTCTATGGCTTCTTTTGTCGTAATTTTTAGGTGTAGTAGCCCTGTTGCCACAGCTTTCCGATAGAGTATTTCTTTTTCATGAATACGAACGACCGCTTCGATGTCTACAGATTTGTCTTCGCTCAACCAAGTCCCTCCTTCCACGTGCTACCTGCTGAAGTAACCTCTTTCTTCCACAGAGGTGCTTGAATCTTCAATGTATCGATGAGCCATTCGCATGCATTAAACGCCTCTTTTCTGTGAGCGCTCCCAACGTGTATTGCAACAATTGGTTCATTTGCTGCTACGCTACCTATTCGATGGGCTAAGGCTACGGAAAGCACGCCAAAGGTTTCAATCGCCTCTGAGGCTAGACGGTGCAGTACGCTTGAGAGTTTATCTTCCCAAGCATCGAATTCCAAACGGTAGACTTCATGCTCTCCCTCCATCGACCTCGTTATACCAAGAAAACTTACAACTGCCCCGCAGCCTTCTAAATCCATTTGCTGACGAAGAGATTCTGCGTCAAGAGAATCTTTTGCCTCAACGACAAGGATTTGTCCACTCACAGTGATGCGAAGGAAACGCATCATTCAAACCTCTCGCTTCGTTACCATGGACATGGGCGGCAAGGATTCCATCACAATCATGGGTGCTGGACTATCTGGTCTAGCTGCCGCCACCCTTCTAGCCCGTGCGGGAAAAGAAGTGCATGTTCACGACATTCGTGCAGATTCTGGAGCACGTTTTGACGGTGATTTTCAAGCGCTTGAAAACTGGAGTATGGATGAGGATTTCTTTGACCAACTCGAATCATGGGGGTTCGATTCGACTTCGTTCAAATCGACATCGTTTTCTGTGGTTGACCTTATCCATCCTGACGACGAAATTTCCCAGGCGAAAACCAATGGTGTCGCTTACCGTATCGTCGAACGGGGTACCTCCGATCACACCATCGACCAAGCCTTTAAACGCATGGCTATTGAAGCTGGAGCAACACTACATTACAAATCTAGAATAGAAGAAAAGGAGGCAGATATAGTTGCATGTGGCCCAAAGGATACCTCTGCTCTAGCCCTTGGAGAAATCTTTCACACAGCACACCCAAACCACATTGCATTCCAGTTGAACGACAAACTCGCTCCCGGTGCATACAGTTACATGATCATTATCGATGGTGTTGGCCTCATTTGCACATGTCTATGGAGAAAACAAAAGAAGAGTGAACGTTTTCTTAATGAAACAATCGCATGTTATCAGCGACTTTACCCTGACATTGACATGAAACCAATCAAACGGGTTGGGGGGAAAGGTGACTTCACACTTAACGGTCACTACACCATTCCTGAAACAGGTCAACACTTTGTTGGAGAATCTGGTGGTCTTCAAGATTTTATGTGGGGATTTGGAATGCGAATGGCTGTCTGGTCAGGAGTTTTAGCTGCACAGGAGATGCTGGGAGGCAAATCCTACGAAAAGGAAGTCCGGCGACAACTCCTTCCGTATGTCCGGACAAGCGTTGCGAATCGTTGGCTCATGAACCGTGTAGGCGACAGGACATTCAAACGCATGTGCAAACAATGGATGCGTGACCAAAAGAAAAGCGGCGATGGACTGAGATGGATTGGACGCCTCTTTCGGCCAAGTTTGTTCAAGAGTCTCGTATTCTTCATCACATCTCCATTTATGCTCAAAAGAATGCAAGGCCCAACCCGTCCTTTGAGACTACCATTTAGGAATGCAAAATCTAGAGACAATTGGGAGCAAAGCAAAGAAGCACTCGAGGTCAAAGCACGTTGGGAAATTGTGCGACGAGGGGGAGGCCATGTCTCCTTCACGAGTACAGCCGAGGGTGAGGGGCAAGAAACATCAGCGATTTCTTCTTAACACCTATCCAAGTGGATTGGGGTATGAGCGACTTATATGGACTCAAACTCGAACCTCTTGCAAACAAACTTGTGAACTACGGCGTAACCGAAAACGGAATTGCCGTTATCGAACTTTGCTCAGATTCTGCGGGGAAACCACTCACTGAATCAAGCGACCGCTCTCCGAACACGTACACCCATGAAATGATGCGAGACCTCGACGAGGCCATCGTGAAAGCACGATTCGACGACGATGTCACTTGTATTATCCTCACTGGAAACGGTGCATCGTTCTTCTCTGCGGGAGCCTCAATTCAAATGCTCAACAGCGTAACTCCTGGATTCAAGTACAATTTCTGCCTTCACGCCAATGAGACTCTTTCAAGGCTCGAACAAACACCAAAACTCGTTGTTTGTGCTATCAACGGCCACGCCGTTGGTGGAGGTCTCGAAATTGCCATGGCTGCTGACATCCGAATCGCACGAAAGAATGCTGGAAAAGTCGGCTTGCCGGAAATCAACCTCGGTGTTCTTGCGGGTACCGGTGGTACTGCACGACTAACTCGACTCGTTGGAAAGGCAAAAGCACTCGAAATGATGGTTACCGGTGAACTCTGGTCATTTGAAGACGCACATGGACTCAACCTCATTAATCACATCTGGGAAGGCACTCCTGAAGACTTCAGAAGAGACATTCTCGATTGGTGTTCGCAATTTACCCTACCAAACAAAGCCGTCAAAGCCGTTGGTAACATCAAGCGATCGTGCCAAACTGGTCCAGAAATTCCATTTGAGTATCACCTTGCACTAGAGCGTGAACTACAAGCAGCTTTGTTTAACAGTTCAGATGCAAAAGAAGGTATCGCCGCATACGTCGAAAAGCGGGTAGCGAACTTTACTGGTCAATGATGATTCGGAGTTGGCAACATGGATGTTTCTGTTCCCGCTGATGTGCCCGATGAATTAATTGAAACGTATTTGGATAACATGAGAGCCGCAACGAACGGCACCGGTTCAATGAACCTCTTTGCTTGTGATCAAAAGATAGAGCACCTCAATGATGATTTTTATGATGGCGGAAAAAACATCCCCCTCTCATCAAATGACCCAAAACACCTCTTTGAAATCGGAGCCCGTGCTCACCAAGAAGGGACGATTGGTGTGCTAGCAGGTCAACTTGGGCTCATCTCAATGTATGCTCGAGATTTTCCTGAAATTCCTTACTTGGTGAAACTAAACTCAAAATCACATGTTGTCAAAACAAAACAACGAGACCCTATCTCACAATCGATGTGGGATATGGACGATGTCATGTCACTGGTTCACAATGGAATTAATGTTGTTGGCATCGGATATACAATTTACATCGGATCTGAATTTGAGCACGAAATGCTTACCGAGGCGGCACAATTTATCCGTCAGGCACACGAACTTGGTATGATTTCAGTCGTTTGGATGTACCCTAGAGGCAAAGCTGTCGAAGATGAAAAAGACCCTCAGTTAATCTCCGGTGCCGCCGGTGTTGCCGCATGCATCGGTGCAGACTTTGCAAAAGTCAACTATCCAAGGGCATGGGATGGTATGACACAACCGGAATCATTCAAAATCGCTGTTGAAGCAGCAGGCCGTACCGGCATTATTTGTTCAGGAGGAGGCTCACTTCCTCCTCGAGAATTCTTGCAACGCCTTCATGATCAAGTCAACATCTCAGGCTGCCGTGGCGCTGCAACTGGAAGGAACATCCATCAAAAAGGAACCGAAGAAGCGGTGCGAATGACAGCAGCTTGTCACGCAATCATTTGCGGCGGAGCAAGTGTAGATGATGCAATGGCAATATTCGAAAACAATTAGCGTTGATTCGATAAACACCACCGCTTCAACTCATCGACATCGATTGATTCATCATAAGTCTCAACATGGAGTTGTATTACTTCGGAGGGTATGAATTTGCCAGTATTTTTTCGTTTTACATTCCTATCGAGGAGAGTTTGAAGGTCCAAAGTTGGCATTGAAATAATCTCAAGAGCATAATGTTTCTCAATAGATGCAGATACATAGGGACACATTTCCCAAGGAAGGATGTTTGTATTATCGATCACAATCAACGGTGCACCTGCATCCATGGCGTCTAAGCATCGTTTTAGATTAAGTTGATGATATTCTTTGAGGCGAGTTTTATCAAACACATAGGTCCCATTTATGTCAAAGTATGAATCTGTTGAGCAAACAACTGCGTTAGGATGCTCTAAGACAATCTCTTGAACAAGTGACGATTTACCAGAACAAGATGGACCGCGGATGAGGACGATAGTAGGTTGATCGCTACGGTTCATGATTCATTTTCAACATGGGTCGTGAACGTACCATCAGGCCCCATGACAATTGGATTTCCTTCAACCCATTCAGGGCAATTTTCTGCGACCCATACTCGTGTAGCCCATTCACAGATATCATAGCCGCCTGATAAGATGCCTGAACGCTTGATATAGCCGACTTTCACAATATCTTTGTCTTTTGAGAGAACATTTCCGAGTTGTTGGCTCGTGGTTCCATGGCGCATGGAGGAGTTGATGTGTTCGAGTATTTCAGCGGTGTTTCTAGGTCTGTCATTCAAATATTTCTTGATTTTTTCTCGAATTCGTGTTGTTTTCATATCCTTCTTCCTCCTGTAAATTTACCATTTACTGAACTCAGCACCTGGTAATTCTAAGGAGCGAGGCTACTCATATAACCGTTACTCTCTTCATGAACGAATTTGTTACATAAATCTGATAAATATCGGTGTTTTTTTTACATTTAAACTCATAATGTAAGTTAAATTCTACAACTTCCAAAGGAAATATGTAACTAAATGTAACTAAAAATCTATTTAACTTATATATACTGTAAATTATTGCGAATAATTATTGGAAAGAGGGAAATTCATGACAATCCGCCCGATTCGCAGCCGTACGCATCGAAAAATCTTGCATTGTTTGATGGATGGGCCTGCAACTGTTTCTGATTTAGCACAATGGTCGAATATGAAATTACCACACATGTCCCTAGGCTGCAAACAACTTCGAGAGATGGGTCAAATTCAGAGAGATGACGTCACGGGGATTCGTAAAGCACCTCATCGTTTGACGCAGTTGGGTATTGAGAGAGTTCGTTCGGACATGGTACATCACATGTTAAAGTCTAAATTTGGAATGTTTCCCTCGAAATTCGATGCTGTGATCATTAAAATTGAAGGCTCAAAAGTCTTGATAGGTTACACAAAACAGCCAAAAAATCACCTTCATTTCATACCGAACAAAGGTTACGAGCAAGGCAATAACCCATCCAACACCTCCAAAGGAAATGCAGGGGGGACATGGATTTCAATTCACGGCTCGAGAATTGGATGGTACAATGCAACAGATGGGACTTCAACCTCTCCTGAGACTCCAGCAAAAGGAACACTGATTGAGTTTCAACATCCTGAAAAAAAATTAGGTCTCGCTTGGGGTAACATCATTCGGGAATCTCATGAATCTCATTTGTCTGAGAAAACATGGTTTAACTCGAAATATGATGAATCTGAAACTTTAGATTTTTCATTGGGTGATTATTATCTTGGAAAAATTGATCATGAAATTCCGTTTCAAATACATCGAGGTACACACGCCATCATAACATCTTCAATCGAGCGGGAATTGCTGATCCAAAAACTTGCAAGGAAATCAAGGACTGCGGTGTCCCTACAAAACCGTCAAACAAAAATGCCCTTCAATGTGATCGTAGAATGGGTTAAATTGATTCATCCTCGACTGGATTATTCAAAAGTCGAATCAAAAGCTTCGGATTTATTTCGTCGAATCAAAGATAAAAAGATGAGGCCATCAAAAATACTAAACGAACTTCGAAATGATTTTCAAAATGTGGATTGGGTCAAAGATTCAAAAGGAGATTTCAAGCATATTTCAATTGCAGGCTGTAGTGAAAGAGGTTCGAGGGCCGTTGCAGAATTTTTACTCACAACAACCACACCATGGGTGCTTGAATGGAACTATACATTACCCAAGGACAACCTGCTTGAACGTTGCATTTCCTACCAGCATTGTGTTTGTGTGATAACAAAACAAGTAGAAGATGCACCACTCATCAACGCTCAGATGGTTCTTCGTTCTACAGCAAATATTGGAGAGATAGATGTTCGAACCTCAAGACTCGGGACATTTTCGTTCCACTTAGACACCTATGGTGATGAACAAAAGCCTCAACAGTTGCAATTTATACCAAGAAATGCTGAAGAATTAATAAAATTCCAGCAACATTATTCGACACAAAAAGGAAAAACCTTGGAATTGGATTCGGAATTTCAGACACCAACAATTCACGCTGCTCTACAATGTTATCCAGATGGTGATACGGATTTAGCGAATTCTGTCGAACGCCAAGAACCTCTTGCGTCATGGATTTCCTCACCGATGGAAGAACGCCCCCAGAGATGGGAACGGATTCATGACAAATTGCCACCTGGCTGGGTCGAATTACAAGATATGACATTGATGAGCGATGAGATGCTTTTGAAAAGCTCAATGTATGGTGGTAAAAAATGGATAGAAGAGATGTTGTCAGAAACAAAACTAAGGTGTCTAAACCACCCTATGTTCCTGCTGAAGTTGTTTGAGGCAGTTGATGATGAAGAGATTCAATTTCACGCTGCCGCAATTATCCTTTGTTCTGTTGATTTCATTGATGTCAACTATCGTGTAAAAATTGAACATGCTTTTGAGAAATGGATTCAACAGCCAATCTTTTCATCGTATGTGTTGGAAATGGTATTCCAAACTTCAACTTTTTCCGAGGAAGAAAAAAAGAAAATGTTCGAACGTCTAATTTCAGTAGAATTGGAGGGTAGTGAATTTCCAATTTTTTCAACATGGCAGAAATACCATCGTTCGAACAAAGAACAACTTTCTCTTGAATTTATTCAACTTTGTATCGACATCTTCCCCTCACATTGGTGGAGAAAGGATTCCCTTCATTGGTTCAACAGATTATCCTCAAGTAAATCCGGCCGAGATTGGCTCTCAAAACAACACATTCCTTGGTCAATTCAACTCTTGTCCCAAAATCAAAGGCGATGGAGCGTTCCGGGTGTTGATGTGGAGTTCGGCGATCTCCAAAGCATTGATATCATGAATGTTGAGAGAGTCATCTCCAATTCTGAATTTAAGAACCAACATTTGACAGATTTGTATCAAATTCTTCTGCATCGAGAAAAATCTGGAATCCCTCGTTGTAAGACTCATCCTTTGCTAGGATGGTTGTCGAAACCTGTTGAACGGTGGCCGCTCTTTTCATCATCCTCATTTCTTGTAGATGATTCCTATATCGGTCAACATCTGTTCAAAATGTATGTATCAAAAAGGCTAGAATAATCCGATGTATTCAAAAACAAGCATCTGTTACATCAACTACCGTACCTGCAACATCGGGCTGAGTCGAATGACTATGATGTCTGACACCACGGTACGGCCGCAATCGAAGGCCACATTGACCGAAAGGGATGAAATGTGGTGCAATGCGGTAAACCTCGGTGGACTATGGGTCCTCATGCGACGCAAGGATGAACATGAGACAACCAATCCACCGGACAGTACGCCCCGAATTCGAGGGTCAAGCCTCTGAGGACACGATGAAGAAGGCTGTTAGAATTCGGGGCACAGATTTTCTTTAAAATCAAACATTTGGAATCTCTTTTATGCGATGAAATCAAAATCGTCGACCGCGTCGAAGACACTGTGAGCATGCAGAAACAATACGTATGTTGCCTTCTTGGAGGCACATTCGATCGATTTCATGCTGGTCATGAATTATTACTCAGCACTGCACTTTTAATGGCAAATCAAGTCGAGATACACATCTTAAATCAAAGCGATGCAATGAAAAAATCACCTCACATTCAACCTATTGAAATGAGAATGAGAGCCATTGAACATTGGCTCGTTGAACATAAGCACTCAAATTACCAATTATTCGAGTTGATTGATCGCCATGGACCCGCCCCCTCACATGCAAAAGCAGATGCAATTGTTGCGACGGTCGAAACGAAATTTGAATGTGAGAAAATCAATGAAATCCGAGTTGAAAATAATCTTAAAGAATTGGATATTATCATCGTACCGCAATTACCGAGTTCTGATGGAGGCATTATTAGTTCCACACGAATTCGAAATGGTCACATTGACACGGAAGGCTTACCGTGGATTCGAAAGGATTGGCGAAATCATCCATTATTGATGACGAAGGAGGTTGGAGATATGTTGAAAGAGCCTTTTGGAACTTTATTTGAAGGGCCAGAAAATGAACCTTCAATAGCACTGGGAAATATTTTTCTTGAGTATGATTTTACAGAATCCCTCCTCGTTACAGTTGGTGATGTTACAACAAAGACTGCTTTAGATATGGATGTTGTACCAGACATTGCACTTATCGATGGTAAAACAAAACGAACCGATCTCGCTGATTCAGAGAAGATTGATGTCGAGGTCTTTGAGCACCACATTATTGTCGAAAATCCAGCTGGTCAACTAAATCCCGAATTGTTACTCGCTATTGAAAAATGCTTTTTGTCTGAAGAAAAATGCGTAATTACAGTTGAAGGGGAAGAAGATTTAGCCCCTCTTTTCGCTCACTTATGTGCTCCTCTTGAGACTGTTATTTTGTATGGGCAACCACACAAGGGGGTTGTTGCACAAACAACCTCACTGACGTCAAAAGAAAGATGTGCTCGAATCCTAGGTATGTTTGAGGTGCTTGATTGACAAAGCCATTTGTCTCAGTCACTGTTTGCGTTCGAAATGGAGCAGTTTGGGTTGACCATTGCCTTCATGCATTGAGCAAGCAATTGTATGAGGCTTTCGAAATCATCGTTGTTGACGATGGCTCTACTGATGAAACTCCAAATGAACTTCGAAAATGGGATGATCCAATGGGTGTTCGTGGGCCAAAAATCAAAATTCTCAAACAAGGACCACTTGGGCTTTCTGCAGCACGTCAATATGCTATTGAACATGCAAGTGGAGAATGGATTGCAATTACTGATATTGATGTTCGGCCTGAGCCAAACTGGATCAGTCATCTAATGAATGCATACCAGTCATCTTCAGAGGATGAACGGGTTGTAGCCGTCACAGGAAGAACGATGTTTGGAATTGGCTCAGACCCTGTGAGCCTGCTTCGGTCAGTTGAAATTGACCGTAAATACAAATCCAGAACAAGGTACACATCTCTTGCAAACGGTCCTTGTTCAATGTTCAAAAAATCATCACTTGATAACATAGGTGGGTTTGGTAAAACGTGGTACCACGCAGAAGATATGGAAGTAAGTCTCAAATTATTATTGGAGGGGGACAGAATCCTCTATGCTCCTGATGCCATCGTACATCATGTTCCTGAGACTGGTCTAAAACGCTTTTTGGGGAAGAGGAAAAGAGATGCACGTGCCCATACAAGGATTATCCGGAAATACCCGAAACGGAAAAGAGCGAAAAATTCCTTTGATTTCTTGGGCTCATCATTTTCTGTCATTCTGGCAACATTGCTTTTTGCTATGATGGTTCTCACAGGTGTATCTCACTTGACAATGAACCCAATCTTGAACGTTGAGGGAGTACAATATCCTGAGTTATTCTTCATCTTCTTATTCCTCTTCGAATGTGTCATGTGGACTGGAACTTTGGGCTCCGTTCATCTTCAAAGTTTGAAGCATTCAACTTCGTTGAAAATAGTCACATCCATCCAGATTCGAATCATCATTATTTTATGGGGAATTGCATTGATTGCTGGAATATTACAAGGTTCTATCGATGCGGTTTTTGCAAAACACGGCCATCCAAGATTATTCTCAAAAAGAGTTTAATCGACGTTTGAATCTCCTTCTGGGGAGTTCATTGAGTAGATAAGGGCTAATCCAAAGCCGACCAGAGCGATGGATACGGAATATACGCCGACATCAATCCATGCAGTATATTGAATACCATACCATAAGTAGAAGACAAGACCCAAGAGAAGGCACCAAGCTGCGACAGTTCGTTGCATTTCATCTCCCCCCCCCAACGATTTCCAGGTTTCATTCACCACTAGTCCTCGGAGCCAGTTCGAAAAGCCAATGCTGCCGTTAATATTTTTGAAAGCTGCATACATCATCGCAATGCATACAAGACCGAACACTCCGTCCGATGCTGTTACTTGAATACCTTCAGAAACAGGTTCAAACGCTTTGTTTGTAAATTCAAATGTCAAAAGTCCACCCCAAGATATGTGATAATTTGGATGAACTTTCCCAAACATGTTGAGGATGGTTAGAAATATGCCCCAGAGACCAATGGCCATGAACCAGTTTGATATAGGATTCAACGGCTGAACCTTTGGTTCTTGGTTCGGTACGAATGATTCTCCTTCAGCCATGATGCTCCGACCTACATAGTGATTATAAACGCACCCAATACTTAACGACTTTATGCCAATCTTGATTGGTGATTGTAAGAATGTTCGAAAATTGGTTTCATATCATCTTCTTTCTCGGTCAAAAGAGGGATGGCTTCAAGATTTTTTGGAATACTTGAACTAATTTCCTTTGTTCGCCCATATCGGCCTCGACTGATGGTACGTGCGGTGATGAGACCGAGCATGTCTAAGTTTTGGATGATTCCAGAAATACGTCGCTGAGTCAATGGATTATGGCGAATGTGTTTGCACGCCTGCCTGTAGATTTCGTACACTTCTCCTGTTTGTATATTATTTAATCCTGCAGATTCATTAATGAGAATTGCAGCAAGGACGATTTTTTGTTGCCTTGGTAAAGACGAAATGACTGGAGCGATTTGGTCTGATTCGATTTGATGTTGGGCAGTTCGCACATGATGTGACTCAACGATCTCATCTCCTGCAAATTCTGCTTTTTCAGTCGAAATTCGTAGCAAATCAAGCGCACAGCGTGCATCTCCGTGTTCTTGAGCGGCTAGTGCTGCACACAATTCGATGACGCCAGGTCCTAGGACATTAGGAACCAAAGCAGCATCTGCTCGTTGCCTCAAAATATCTTGTAACTGCCCTGCATCGTACGGTTTGAATAGAATATCAAGTTGGCCGAGGCGAGATTTTACGCGAGGGTCGAGGAAATCTGTAAATTTGAGATCATTTGATATTCCAATGACACATGCTCTTGAAACTTTGAGCATCGAATTGATGTTGGTTAAATTGTACAAGAGGTCATCACCAACTTTTCGAACAAGATGGTCAATTTCATCGAGAACGATGATGAATACTCCTTCTCTTTTATCCATCCTTTTGACAAGTTCTCTCATCACACGATCTGTTGGCCACCCAGTGAATGGAATCTCTTCAGCTTCATGTGCCTCCAGTAATGAATTACCGATGAATGTGAGAACACGATATTGTGTATCGATTTGTCGACAATTTACCATAATAGTCTCGACACTTCGATCTTTTTGACGACCTTTTTCTTCAAGATGTTGACAGACATGGGAGGTTACGGCTGTTTTTCCAGCTCCCGTGACTCCATAAAGTGTCATATTCGAAGGAATATGTCCATACAATGCCTCAACAAGATTGTATGATATTTTGCTGATTTCTTCGTCTCGATGTGGTAGCAACGAAGGGCTATGGTCGTGTCGGAGAATTTCTTTATTTTTGAAGAGCGATTTCTTTGATAGAAGGTCATCAAAGATGTTTGGTTCACTCATTTATATTCCCCTTCATATAGCAATGTGAAATGTTCCCATGAAACGCACATTGGACAATTTTTGGGAGTCCGAGTCCCCCTTATATTTCTGTCCGTTCAAATCGATGATTCATGTACGAATTCGATATATAAACAAAAAAAATGTATGGATTTCAAATCGTCTGTTTTACATCAAAAAATAACATATTATGCCTTGTAGACGAAACTCATCTCACCTTTTTCATCATTCCATACACATGAGAATCCGTCGTTTGCATGGTACACATGTTTTGGGTGACTTGGCTTGTCTTTTGAAATGGCTGGTGTGTTTACTCCTTCTTCATCGATATAGGTGTGAGTGACGATAAGAGGTGTGGTTGTAAGTTCTGATAGATCTTGAATTGTTTGAGGAGAATGATGTTCATCAGTCTGAACATAATCTGGAACACCCATTTCTACAATTGCAAAATCA
This sequence comes from uncultured Candidatus Poseidoniales archaeon, assembly GCA_964613395.1. Taxonomy (GTDB): domain Archaea; phylum Thermoplasmatota; class Poseidoniia; order Poseidoniales; family Poseidoniaceae; genus Poseidonia. The sequence continues at coordinate 17,573 of CAZTGO010000009.1, forward strand.
ACAGTTTTGATTTCATCATACAGAGATTCGCAAGGGCCCGAATCTCCGCTATGAACAAACGAAAAGTTGCGATAACTGAACCTATAGCCATACGGGTCAACTTCATCGACGTGTTGTACTGGAAATTTTTTCCATTTTAGTTCGCCTTCAACTTTCCCTTCCATGTTTTCATCCCATTCAATTTGATTGAAAATTTCAATGAGACTACCTGGATAGGCCAACTCACAAAGGGTGTGTAAACGTTCTTTGCCTCCAGGTGCAACGACGACACGTAAAGGATGTACTCCCTCCCTGTCCGAAATATATTTTCGTTCGAGTAATAAAAACGGAAAACCGAAGATATGATCTCCGTGCAAATGAGTAATGAAAATCGTTCGCAAGTTAGAGATTGGGATGTCTGCACGTCGAAGAGATGCAAGCACTGTTGGTGGTGTATCGATGAGATGTTGCCCGTCGATGAGAGTCAAAGAATGAAGGCGCCCTTGCGGAAGAAAGGCGTTTCCTGTTCCAAGAACCTCAACCTTTGGCGGCACATTTTTCCCAAAACATTACCCTACATATCCAAATCGGTTGGCTGGCTTGCTCACAACGACATATACGAATGATGATAAAGGACATTTTCTTCGAAATAATAACGGCAATGGAGAGTTATCAATGTCAAATTGGTCTGCAAAAAATCCCTACATGACAAAAATCACCGAGAATTACATCCTCAACGGCGAGGGTTCAAGCAAAGAAACCCGTCACGTTGTCTTTGCATTGGGTGATTCAGGACTCGATTACAAAGTTGGTGATGCTCTTGGGGTTATCCCTGAAAACCCCCCTCACATTGTTGATGAGATCATCGAAATTCAAGGCTGGGACGCATCGCATACCGTTACCACCCACAACGGTGAACGAGAACTTCGAGAGGCGTTGAAAAAAGATTTCGAAGTTCATATGGCGAACAAAAAATTTGTTGCTTCACTAGCTCAAAAAATTGTATCAAGTGGTATTGACATCTCTATGAAATTTATCAACAGGCATCGAACGATAGTCGCCTCTGGCTCAGATGGCTCAGCACAAATGTTGCTCCCAAGTGTACCATCGGACGATCCTGCATCGAAGGTTGAAGCGATAAATGCAACAACAGAAGCCGTCGAAGATTACCTTTGGACGCGAGATTACATCGATATCATGAAAGAATTCAATGTCAAATACTCGCCAGAAGAGTTTCTCGAATTAGCAGACAGGTTAAAACCAAGGTTGTACTCTATTGCCTCCTCTCATGATGCCCATCCAGGATTCGTTGAACTCACAGTAGGTATTGTTCGATTTGAATACAACAACAGACCACGTGGAGGTTTGTGTACACAATTTTTGGCAGATGAAATCGGAGAAACCGGTGCACCCATCGGCGTGTTCATGTCCCCAACAAAATCATTTATTCTTCCCGAGGATAAAGAGACGGATATCATCATGGTCGGGCCAGGTACTGGTATTGCACCATTCCGTGCATTCATGGAACAACGAGTACATGATGGCGGAGGCGGACGAAATTGGTTGTTTTTCGGAGATCAGTCTGAAAAAACTGAGTATTACTACAAAGATACAATTGAAGGTTGGATGGACGAAGGACACCTTTACAAATTTACAACGGCATGGTCGAGGGACCAAGCTGAGAAGATATATGTCCAGCATCGCATGAGGGAACACGGTGAAGAAATGTGGAACTGGATTGATAATGGAGCATATTTCTATGTTTGTGGAGATAAGAGTCGAATGGCAAAAGATGTCCACAGAGCTTTGATTGATATTGCAATTGAACACGGCGGGATGTCTGAAACAGACGCAACTGACTTTATTGAAAAGAAAATGATGCGAGAAGAAAAACGGTATCTTCGTGACGTGTATTGAGTGGAAATGTGTATTCCACTCGGGCATTTTTGAAAAATTATTATAAAGAATAATTTCTTTTGCTATATATGCAACCTCACGATGCTGGAATGACCGCCCCTGCGACAATTGACATGTCGCAGCATATGAATACAGACCCGAACTTTGCTCCCTCGCAAACGATGGCTACCCCAATGGAAACAAACCAAGTGGCACCTACTCCCATGATGCAAACGCCTATGGTAGTGGCCGCTGTTGAACCTAGCAACTCAGTAAGTATGATCAATTTTGCTTCTGCAATGAGTGTGTTCAAATATGGCTTTATTTCGATTCTCGGATGGATCGTTTCGTTTATCGTCTTAGGTATTATGTGGGGAATTTCCATGGCAATAGCGATTGGTTCAGAGAATTCGGTGGTAGGCATTATTGTTTTACTCGTGACCTTACTCGTGACCTTGGTTGGCTATGGGCAGATGATTATCTATCCTGTGGGTAAAGCCTTGAAAGACGCACGTGGAGGCATGTCCACGTTTTCTTATGTCGATTCGTGGAAAGCTTCGATTTCTAGTTTCATTGAAACAATTGGAGTGACCGCTGGAATGGCTGTCTTGTTTGCCATTGGGCTTAGCGAAGAAATTCTTGCACTTACTGCTCTCGCAGGTCTTGGATTCATGCTTTTCCTCATCGGATACATTCCTTACTTGGCACGAAAAACGGCTCAATTTATCGAGTGAACACTTCGTGCGTAGACGAGAACATCTCTTTTTCAATGATGTTCTACAGGTGTTCTTATGTCCGTTCGTGATGCTGTCTCAATCATTGTCGGCATCATCTTCATCATCATAGGCGTCGATCATTTCATTCGAACAGAATGGTACAACCCAATCGTTCCTTCAGTTCTCGGATTTCCAGCATTCTGGGTCTATGCGAGCGGAATTGCGGAAATTGGATTTGGTATCGCAATCATGCTGAAGACTTACAGAAAAAAGGCAGCAGTATTTGGAATCGTCATGTTGCTCGCATTATATTGGGCAAACCTCAACATGTGGCTCAATGATATTCCTCTCAATGATGTTCAATACAGCACTGGATGGCATATTGGGCGACTGATTGTACAAGGAGGCCTCATACTTCTCCTTGCATGGTTGGGAGAACTTCGATTGAGCAACGTTCGTAGTTTGAGTGACAATAGTTAGATTCACTTTCTCTCGATAGAACCTCAACAGTCAAAACATGCACTGAGGTTCATCATCATTGATTCTACTCTGCCAGGCTATCTTGAGCAATTTGACGAATATCGACATCCCATTGTGTGAATTCAGGCAATGTCATCGGTTCAACTCCATGAACGGCATGAAGCCAAATCAGCGCTCCTGTGTCGACGAGGATATCTCCCGCATGGCCCTTCTCATCGGTAAAGAGTGAAGTCGCTTTTGGCCCCTGAAGTCGTTCAACGTCCTCATCGAGATCGCCTGCTTCAAACATCTCGCGCATCTCGTAGGCAAGAGCTCCATGATGGAAGGTGAACACATTCGTACCTGGATAATCTGCACTGAGTTCATCAGAAAGGTTCCCCCAATACGGATAGAGGTCGAGCGTTGAATTGGTTGCATATTCGCTGGCGTTTTCGTAATCACCTGGAAAATCTTTCCACGGCATGGACAAACCGATGCGCACGTTAGGATTCTTTTCAACAGCGTAATCGGTGAAGTTCCAAATGGCTTGATCTGTGTCAAGGGTTTGAATAAACTCTGGCGAACAGCATATCATAATCAGAACGTCAATTTCACCAGTATCCAAGAAGGCTTTGATATTCGCTTGGTGCTCAGCATCTTCCCACAACAAGCCCGGTGAACCGGATTCACCGCCACTGAATTCGATGTATTGCTCATGGTTCGTTTCCCCTGCTGTATGGGCATAGTCCTCGAGTAATTCTGCAAACTTACGTCCAAAACTATGGCCGATGTACAAAACATTGTAATCATCGCCATCTACATCTTCCGGACTCTTGTCACGAGCATCATGGTCACCGTTTCCACCTCGACCCAGACATCCCGATAATGAGACTGCAACGATTAACATAACAACGAGGATTGCTCTATTTTTGTTCATAATTCTTAATACATTAATTTACTATATACTACTTTTGTTAATGTCTCTTCATTCATCAATCAAGTGATTATTTTCTAGAAAAAATGTCAAATCGTTGTACCAAATCGGTTAATAGAGGGGGTTCCAACTTTGAAACATGTGGACCGATGAGCAACTTCTGGGACAAGGTTGGACACAGGAACAAATCAATCAATGGAGAATTGACGAAGGAATTCAAGTCGAAACGGTCACATCTTTGGTAGCGGCCAAGAATACTCTGCCTGAGATTGTCGAATCGAAACCCGGCTCAGTTGACGCTGGAGCGGCTATATTCTCGCACAACAAAACCCAATTGATTCTCGTTGTGTGTATGCTCATTGTTGCACCACTTTCCCTATATTCTTCCCTGTTTGCTGAAGGCCCTCAGGGACCAGCTGGACAAGAAGGTCAACAAGGTGAAAATGGTACAGCGGGTTCAAGTTTTCATCTCGTGCAATCATCTTCTGATTTACCAGATTGTGATGAAAGCCTACAGAATCAAATTTTCTTTGTCGCCAATGATTCTGGCTTCACCGTCTGTCAAAATGGAAATTACTTCAATGTGGACCTCACAGGTCCTCAAGGTGAATCGGGCCTCAATGGCACAGATGGAATTGACGGGGTCAACGGCACAGACGGAGTAGATGGAACAAATGGCACGGATGGCCAAGATGGAGACGATGGTACTGATGGAACCAACGGCATCGATGGTCAAGATGGCTCAAATGGTGCAGACGGTTCGGATGGTCTTACCTCACTCATCGTCTCAAGTATTGAGCCAAACGGGGTGAATTGTCCCGATGGTGGTACGCGTATCGATACCGGAATCGACGACAATGAAGATGGTGCTTTGGGTTCAGGTGAAATCGATGATACAGTTTTTGTTTGTAATGGTGCAGATGGCAACGATGGTAGTGACGGAACAAATGGGAGTTCAACCTCAACAATGATGGTCGCTACCCTTACCGTTGCCCCTTCGTATCTTGGATGCAATGGAACAGGGCAGTTGCTTCAGCAGGGCCTTGATGACGGTTCAGGCGGAGGCACTGCTCAAAACGGCATATTAGAAGCAGGAGAAATACTCACAAGTTCCCTCATTTGTACAACCTTCTCCGTCTCTCAAGTGGTAGATATGAACGTAGGTTCTGGTAACAGCGCTCCGTCAAATTTCGTCACAGTGAACTCAACAATGTTTTTCACTGCAAGTGCAGGAGGGAGTGCAGAATTATGGTCTCTTGACACGAACGGAACGTTGATTTCCGTCTATTCGGGTACTGCCCTCGGCCTACAAGCTGTGGGAAGTCATCTCATGTTCCTCGGTAGCGACGCATCGGCTGGACTCGAACCATGGATGTTCAACCCATCCAACACCACGGCGTGGAGAATTGCGGATATCAACCCCGGAACTTCAGGTAGTTTTGCAGGACAATTCACCTTGTTGGGTACGACGGTGTATTTTTCAGCCCGTGATGGTGCAGGTGTGTTTGACTTGTGGGCGTATGAGCAATCAAATTCAAGCGTTTGGAAAGTCGATGATGGTTCAGGGCCGTTAGAAATCGTCGTCGTTGGTTCTCATCTCTATTACGCCACTTCCAATGAGTTGAGAATGTACAATACAACCTCAAGCACCTCCTATGATATCGACATCAACCCGGGACCTCTCGCTTCAAGCCCCTCAAGTTTGGTCGTCATGGGAACGACGATTTACATGTCTGCAAACGATGGAAGTGCTGGAAAAGAATTGCAAGCCTATGAAACAACAAACAATTCAACGTGGACGGCTGCAGATATTCGGACAGGTGTTGCAGCAAGTTTACCTTCATACATTACCGTCATGGGTACGAGATTGTACATGCAAGCAACATCAGGATCGTACTTCGAATTGTGGGTTTACGATACCGTGAACAACTCCTTTTGGGAAGTATCGAACATTCAATCCACATCTGGAAGCAATGGTCCTGAAGATTTGACGGCATACCAATACACCATCTATTTCTCAGCCAACGATGGCACGACAGGTGAAGAATTGTGGGCTCATAATGCAGTTAATGGCACGACGTGGCAAGTCGTCGATTTGGACCCATCTGGTGGATTTGTCGGTGAAATATATCTTCATGGTGGTAATATCTTCTTCGCCAGCCAAGATGGAACGACTGGAATTGAACTGTGGCAACTCATCTTTTCCAGAACCGTTACCTTTGTTTGATGATTTTCGAATGAAGAATGCTTTGTTCAAATGAACAATTGAAAATCTAATGAAAAAAATTCGGGGCCGCCTCCCCGTCCGAAGAGGGGAAGGGGGCAACAACCCTTTCGGGAAACCTGAAAACTCAGGTATTCAAGACACTCTGGAGTTGTTTAAACTCTCAGAGATGCTCAACGCCCTGTTTCTTGACGTTGGCTTTCTTGATCTTGTCAGGAAGCCATGCAGGTCCGTTTGCTGGCTTGTCAACCATAGCAATAGATCCGGTGAAAACGTGGACCTTTTTGGTTCCTCGCTCTCGTAGGCGGATGTCTGTATGCCCTCGAGTAGCAGCTTTGAGTGCTGCTCCACGTGGTTGTTTGCTTGCAAAGACCTGGCTTGTATCTTTTCCGCCCTTCATAAGGACGAAGTATTTCTTTCCGTCTGCCATTTGGATTACCTCCGAAGCACCACTAACTCATAGAGTATATAGTCATTTCTCAAAAAAAGCGTTATACTGCGTCACATAATGCTCGCAGTACCCTTCTCGAATGGCAGGAATTGACCGATTTTCATGGGAAAAAGGGGTCTAAATTTCAGCACCTGCAAGCGTTTTTGTGTGTAAAACTCCCTCGATTTGTCGAATTTTTGAAACAACTGTTGATGCAATGATTCCTAATTCTGGTGCGACGAGTTTGAGAATGATGTCATGGTCCCCGAACAATAATGTTGCATCTTCGACATAGTCAACGGTTTGGATATTTTCTAAAACCTCTCTTTCAAGTCCTGGTTCAACGTTGATGAGCACATACCCTACTGCCATGGTAAGACTAGAGTGTTCTGTATCATCAATTCTTCTCAAGTTTGGAATTGAAATCAAACAACTTTTGTTGATGTTCTTCTACATATGATGACCACTGTTCATCTGACCAACCTTCGGGGACTGGGCCTTCAAGCCATGAAGTGAATTGCTCAATCGTCCACCCATTTGGTAAAAATTCAGGCAATTCATGCGTCGATGAGATAATGTTGGATAAGTTTTCATCAAACAGATCATCGATTTCAATATGAGATGAGGGTGATACATCGTCTTCCTCTCTGATAGCCCAGTGCTGCCCTCCTTTTCGACTTCGGTAGATGAAGAGTGCAGATAATGCAAGTACACAGACCAGTATGAGGGCAACGATACCAACATATGACGAGTCAACTTCATTCGATGTTTGTGATGTATTGCCGTTTACAGCACATTCGCTCGAGTTTGATTCAAAACACGGGTCGACATATGCATCAATGGTAATGGTTTTTGTTTCAGTAAATGATTCAAATTGCTCATTTATACACTCATACTGCAAAGATATTGATTGATTCTCGACATTTCTAGGAATCGGATAAATCCACACGATTTCATTTGATGTCATTGATGATTCTCCTGCTAGTTCAATAAATTGAGACAGCACATTTTGTTCTTGATCCAAGATTTGCAACGAACAAATGATGCCTGAGAGGCCGTCATCATCTGAAACGATGAGCTTCGCAGAAAGATCGACTCCCGTCGAAATATTTTGAGGCAATTCTGATTCGAGTATCGTTGGTGCACGCGTAAATTCAATAGATTGTTGAACTGAGTGAACCAAACCATCCACATCTTTGAGATAGCCTAGCAATTGACCTTCGCCCTCAGTAAATGTGCTATCAAGCCGAACCCGGTAGTGAATTTTTGTTTGGTCAACACTTGTCGTATCACGATCACAATCCAATGTTGCATTTTGATTATCGAACCAAACCGGTTCTTCTTGAGTGGGTAATGACACAGCCCAACCCTCTTGAATTAACGATACAGAATTGGTTTCAATTGGCCTATCACTCTCTATAATGACTGTCCATGTTGCAATTTGCCCAAAATTCATTGATTCTATTTCCCCAGAAATCCCACACAACGAAGTGAATGAGATCTTTGGGGGGGTGAGGATCACTGGAAATTCAACTTCTACGGAAGCTGTTGAGCCATGGAGGCCTGTTCCGCTAATTTGAGCCCAAAAATTACCCGATTCGAGCGCATGCTGTACTTGTTCTAATGGGATGATGACTTCATAAGTGCCCTGTCCTATGTCAATTGGCTCCTGAAGTATTTCTCCACCCGGCCATAACATTCTCAAGTCACCGATAAACGTGAACTCATCATCGTCAATGTCGGAAACTTGAATACGCATAAATTCGCGACCGTTGTTGAGTATTCTGTCCAAGATGGTACCATTTTCTGATTCTATGGTGACCTGTATCGAAGGAGCGATGTCCCCCACTTGAATTTCACGATATGAGACCCTAGCCATGTTTGAATTGAATAAACTGAATTCAATTTGTTCTAATGAAGAGGACCTTGCAAGTTCAAATGAAGCCTCATAGCAATACACACCAAACTCTGAGGAATCAATAGCCATCAACGCGCTGAGATTACCTCGACTAGCAACTAATGTAGGAAATTCATATTCCGGTTCAAAGTCAGCGTCTTCGGCACAAACAATGAGAACGTATGTCTGAGATCGTTCAATTTCAAACATTGGAGAAATCGGAAGATCAGATGCTCTGTCCCAATTCGAAGGGTCTAAACCTTCGATATAAGGTCCAAACCAAGACTGAGAAGCATTCAATATTCTTGTCACATTTTGAAATTCTTGATAATCGAACAATCCATTTGAGTCGTATGCAGTGGCCCTCAGGGACAGATTACCCAACGTTGAGTTTGTTGGAATGGTCACTACAGTTTCCCATCGTTCCCCAAACAAGTATGTGGCATTTTGAGCAACCCATTCGCCTGACGCACCCACTCTCCATTCGACGACGACGGAGGTCACATTGACATCATCAGATGCTAAAATATTGCAAATTGTATAACTTCCTCTCGCAAGTTCGGAAGCACTACAATAACCACCACGAACAATTGGTTTGGCGTTGATAGGAAAGCCAAGATCAACAATATTTTGTTCGAAATTTCGTTCAGGTGAAGAATTGAGCCACCTAATTCGAATATTCATCCAATCGAGCGATGAAATGGGGAAATCAAGTTCGATTTTGAATCGAGAACCGTTTTGGTCCCCGGCTGGAATGGTGAGATTTGTTTGGTTAAGCAAGATATTTCCTTGTAAATTTACAACAACAATCGAGCCGACCGCTGCGGACATTCCAGTGTTTTCGAGTGCTATTTCGACCGTGGAGTTTTCATTTTCATTTGCTGAGCCGAGAAGACGTGCGTCAATGATGTTTACATCGTGAAATTGATCCGCAAACGGTGCCATCTTGGGATCGCCCACAACTACTCCCATCCAACCTGTGATGAGGTTGGCTGCTGCATGACTTTCTGCCAGATTGTATCCCTGGACATACGATTCCATCAATACAGAGGGGTATCCAACCGCAGTCAAATATGGCTCATAGACATAGCCTTTGAGACCAGATACACCGTCTTCTAGTAAATCTGCCACAAGGGATTGGCCATAACCAGTGCCCCATGCAAATGAACGCCCACCTGTTGAAACAGCGGTTTCGGCTATTGAACCATCAACCCAACCGTTGTGTGGGCGTATTGAGCGAAGATTAAGTGTGTCAAGATAGAATGACCCATCAGCATTGGCACCCAGCGGTGTGACTTCAACGACAATTCGGAACGATGTGACATTCTCATGTGGCCTAAATCGTAATGTCCTGCTGTTCCAGTTTTCAGCTAAAATTTGTGAGTCTGTCCGATTTTGAGAGAGTAATACTCCTGAAGAGTCGTACCCTTCAACGAGTATTTCGAATTGACCACTGACCTCGCCGCTACTACTCCCATGGCCATAGATAATCCAAGCATGTCCGGTGTGGCCGTTTGGTAGTGTCATGTTTTGCCACACATCAATTGTTGAACTTGATGCTCCGGAAAACGGTCCACAATTTTTGTACACCTCTCTCGATAACTGATGGACTTCTTCGTGAGACAATGCATGGTCATAGACCACAACCTTGTCGATAAATCCTTTGTAAAAAGATGAACCTGCTCGATTCACACCTAATCTGTACAAATCTACATTGTTAAAATCACTTGAATTCGGTTGAAATGAACCAACGTGAATTCCATTCATATAACGATGAACAGTGCCGTTGTCGTAGACTGTAGTCAGGTGATTCCATTGATGGAGTTTGAGTTGGCCAATCACATTTGAAGAATTGCTATGCTGCTTCCAATCTCCATTTTGAATCATATGTTGAAAACTTTGAGATGAACCAGCTGTATTGTCGATAGCAAATGTTGAAGCATACTCGGTTTGATTATCATCTTCAACCAAAACAAATTGACTTATGGTTAAATTTCCAGACCAGTCCTGAACATCAACTTGGGCATAATCATCTACGCCGTCAAAAAATAGACATGTTCCGCCTGGACAATTCACCCAATTCGATGAATTCATGTTGAGCAATGTTAGATTTGCTGAATTTTGCCCATCAAATGCTGTTGAACCGGATCCTGATTCAAAATCCCAAGAGTGACGAATTGAGGCGGATTGTGGGCGTGAAGTAAAGACTGTGAGGGCTGATTGTGGTACAACTGATTTTGATTGATTCGGACCTTCCCACGACAAAATCACGCCGTGTGGACCCCCACCTTCAAACATCTCAACCCTCAATTCGTGATACCCTTCTGATAAATTTCGATATCCTGATATTTCTCTCATCCCATGTGTTCCGTGGTTTTGAATGAGCGACTGGCCATCCAGCCACATTTCTGAACCATCATCACTATTGAGATAGAAGGTCCAATTTCCTCCTTCCGGTATGTCGATAGATGCGGTAAATCGTACACTAAACGACTCCTTGAACCGTGGATCGAGCCCGGGAGGAGGGTTGCTCGATGAACCGAAGTTGATGTTTGGTTGAAGAGTTACCGCATTTGGAAATCGACCTAATAAATCATGCATACCATTCGTGTTAAATGTCACTGCTCTGTTGTCGAAATATTCTGCGAGAACGCCATTGATGTCGTTGCCAGGTTGAGCATCACAATCTGGAGTGAGCGTCATCGAAAGCGCTTTTTGACCCCCTTGTTTCTTTGTACCTTGTGTATCGAGTCGAATCGATTCATTTCCTGTGGTTGCAGGCAACGAATGATTCCAATATCTTGCTTGTGTGCTCCATGAAGTATCAGATGTATCAAATCCAGAATTTGGTAACCGATTTGCATTCCAATTTCCATCGTTGCTGCCCCAAGAAGCATAACCGATGACATTGGAAACATTCGTGACGAACTCCGTTTCCTCGTCGAAGAAAACCGGTAGATTGTAGGTCCCGTTAAGGGTTGAATTCGCTACATACAAATCATCATTCCAGTACTTATATCCTGAACCATTTCTGTTTGTTGCTAAATCAAGCACAAAATTTCCTCTGTTCCCTAGGCTATTGTTGGCTTTGTCGATCAATCCAAGGGCAGTTTCTGTCGTGTAACCAGTTAAACGTGAAACGAGGAAGAAACCAAATTCTTGTCTCGTGAAAGCTTTCATTGTATTGTCTGCAAGCGGGCCGTAATCATGTGTAATCCACCAACTTCCACCGATTGAATCATTGTAACGCCCCCCAACTAGTGAAATTTCTTGATCAAAACTTGCCGCTGTATTTTGGCCACCAGATACTCGAAGTGGAATTCCTTTGGTTGTGACCAAATAATTGATTTTGGAACTATTCGTTCTGTTTGAGAGCATTTCATAGAATGGCTCGAGGAAATATGTTGTGAATTGGTTTCTGTTGATGGTTTCTCCAGTTGGGGTATTTGGGTGATCGAAGATAAAAATCCTCTCTTCACTAATGTTTCTTGCCTCGATAAAGGCCCAAGCAATTTCTTTACTCACATCAGATTGATTGTTGACGAGAACTGCAACATCTGAATAATTTAAAACATCCAAGTATGCAAATCCATTTGGTACCGCAATGGTGCGAAATGGGAGTTCATCCCACACCGTAAAATTTGATTGATGAGACGAAAATTGAGGAATACTGATCTTATCCGAATCTTCCCAAGTAGAAATGGCTTCTTGCGATTGAGATAGATATGGAGACCAACTAGTAAGCAAAAATAAGGCCGCAAGAACGATAGCCCGTTTCATCTTACTCATTCCAACCATTCGCTTCATGGTTATAGCCATGTTCCTTTCATCTCACTGGAAATAGGATGAAAATGCAATGACAGCCATCATTTGAATACGAACTATCTATGTAGGACAGCCTTCCCTCCTCAACATGATGGTCGAACTATACATGGCTCGAACCTGCAAATGGGGAGTACTCAAGGTCATTGGAGGCGATGTATGGGAGCACTCCGCTGATGTACTCGTTACACCAGCAAATAACCGGTTGTCTGGACGTGAAGGCCTCGATGCCATGATTCATCAAAAAGCAGGCAAAGAACTCACCCAAGTGACAAGGAATATCTGTTTAGAAATGAGGAAAATCAATGCTCCACCTTGCGCTGTAACTGAAAATGTAGTAACTGAGCCGTATGCCCTCGCTGACCGATTCAAACATATCATCCATGCCGTTGGTCCTGATTGTCGACGACCAAACCAAGATGATTCCCGCCGAGAACTCTTACCTGAAACGTACTACAACCTCTTCGATCGATTGCGTGAACTCAAGGCTGAAACTGTCATAGCACCACCACTATCGATGGGTATCTTTGGGTTCCCCCATCGAGAAGGGGCCCGCATAACGTTGAGTGTTCTCCTAGGTATATTGGACGGCGAGGAAGATTTTGGTATCAAAGAATATTCAATTGTTGTCAAGGAACGTAATTTCATCAGTAACATGAGAACGGTGTACAGAGAAGGCGAAGACCAATTCCCTGGTATCGATACGACCAATGAAATTTAATCCGCAGAGGAACCTGCAAGATGGTTTTCAGCCATCTTCAATTTTATTTTCAATTCTTCGAGATCTGTCCGAGCATTTTCGAGAGACGCTGCTTTCAAATTTCGTTCAACAGAAGCCCGTAGACGTTCGACTGTTACAATCCGTTGATTCCTGTCTTTTGGACGAGTAGATTCACTTCTCATCGTCATCAGCCATTCTTCAAGTAAGGCTCGGCCCCATTCAGGAGCTCTAAATTCTGCAGATAGGATGATACTTTGACTCATATGTCGGAATCGAACTTTGCCATCTTTTGCTCTATCGGCTTGAATCGAACCAACGTTCCATCGAGATATTGGAATGTGCAAATGTTGTTCAAGTTGAACTTCATCTTCAGAGGGAAACGAAAATACTGCAATGAGGACGCCACTTGAAAAACAAAAGAACATTTCAGTTTTTTCTTCTGTCTCCGACCACATCGTTGAATTTGAAGCGATTTCACCCCAAGATTCCAAACACCAGTTCTCGATGAGTGACCGTCTCGGATTCATGTGTTTGCAATCTAGCGACACGATTTGAAGGTTTCCTCTTTTTGACGTTCACAGTGAAGATTCAAAGAGGACGTCTTCTTACGAGATATGATGGCGACTGAGGTTCAATCGAGTGTTGAATCAACCTTGTGGCAACCTTCATTCAATTTTGGACTCATTTTCGCCCTCTTTATTGCATGGTATGTCTTTCTCAGGGTGCTCGAAAAAAATGGTACACTCGATCGATGGAATGCATCGAGAGCTTTGGGTTTCGTCCTCATGGTTCGAACCAATAAAGGTCAGAAGGCGCTTGAAACTATCGCCAAACCTAGAAAATTCTGGAGGGTGTACGGTGAAATTTCAGTGTGGGTTTGCAGCATTTCACTGGTAGCAGTTGCCTTGCTTGTCATTCTCGCATTTGTATCATCACTTCTCTCCCCTCAAACAGGTGAGCCACCCGGTGCTTCAGAATTAATTGCCATACCGGGATTAAATCCCGTCATACCTTTGGGCTGGGGAATTATTGCCTTCGTCGTTTCTTTAGTGATTCATGAACTCGGCCACGGTCTACAAGCAAGGGCTCATGGTATGCGAGTAAGGTCATTCGGATTGCTCCAACTTGGGCCGCTTCCCCTCGGAGCATTTGCTGAACCGCAATATGAAGAATTAAGTCAGGCACCTCGAAGAGAACGATTGCGAATGTTTGCTGCAGGACCTGCGACCAATATATTTGCAGCAGTATTTTTTCTCATCATGCTCGGTCTTGTTGCAACGCAGTTTACATCCACAAACGAGAATGTCCACATTCAAGGCGTCGTTGTTGACGAAAGTGCTGATGTTGCTGGAATGGAACCTTGGGACATTATCATATCAATCAATGAAAGTTCAATCGTGGATGTTCAACAATTTTACGATGTCATGGAAGGGTATCAGGCAAACGATACCATATCTGTTCATGTTCTTCATGTCAATGGAACCCAAGAAAATCTCACGCTCCTCTTAGGTGATAAATTCGAACATTACAAAGCTCAAGGTTGGAGTGAAGAAAATTTAGAATTGATTGGGATTGAAAGAGGCGACCCCTTTCTCGGCGTTGTGGGTATTTCCGATGGCACACAAGGTGTAGATCGATTAGCAGGACCTCTCTCACCAGAATGGGAAGGCGGGATTATCTCAAGAGCAATTGCTCTTCCATTCCATTTCATCAATCTGCTTATCGTTCCATTTGAGTTTCAAGGCGTCGCTATTCACCCATTTGAAGAATCAAGACTTGCAGCATCAGATGGAATGATTGCAAACTTATTGGGGCTTGGTGGCTTACTCTTTTTCGTTCATCTGTTTTTTTGGCTTATTTGGGTCAATATTCTTCTTGGATTTACGAATTTAATTCCTATCGTGCCATTTGATGGAGGGCATATGTTCAGAGACTTTGCCCACGGGTGGCTGGACAGGTTCAAACGATTGAGAAGTAAATTGGGGCTTGGTCATACCCATCCATTGTGGGTCGAACATTTTGCTCAAAAGGCCACCAGTTTTTCATCGCTCTTTTTATTCATCATGTTGATGGCAACAATTCTCATACCTTACTTTTGAACAATGTAGATTCCGTTCTACGTCGTTCTAACTCTGCAAAAATTTGACTCCGTTTTACAGCCTCATCGAAAACACTTGTTTGTTCATTCGTGTCATGTTGACTTTGATTAGAGTCGTAACAAATCAATGAGATGAACTTGTTCAGGGGCAATCCATCTTCCCAATTCAGATACACTGAGCCTGTCCTCGTTGTCGGAAGTGCAGGTATTCGTTGTGCTAATTGCCACTGTTTTGCGGTGACTGCTCCGGTCTCAACTCTGAACAATCGCCATGAGTCACCCCGAACGCCCTTGAGTCGAAAAGCATACAATGGTAGCAATTCACTTCGCTGGCAATCCCTTCGGATCGCATTGTATTGTTCTCGAAGTCGCTCATCGAAATACAGCTTTTCGGAATGAGATGACTTCACCTCGATTGGAAAACTGTAATCGCTCCTTGCTGCAAAAATATCTCCGCTTCCTTCGATTCCCGAACCGGCTACTCGTATCACAAAAAATGGTTTTTTGAGAACCATTCGCATTCGATTCTTTTCCTCGATTGAGCATGAACGAATGACTCCTTCGACGTTCTTCTTTTTTCCTGCCAATACAAGCCGTAATTCCCGCTCGTAATTTTGACCCATGCTTGCTCAACATCGTCAATCGTTCTTAGCCACTTCGGAGAATTGACTCGATTTGTGTTCAATTTACAATCAACAAAAAACACCGATAGGTTAGAAGAGAATTATGATGAGCCAGGACTGTGCACAGGGCATACATTCAAACCGATGATTTTGTGATGTCATTTCGCCTCATGCAACGATTACGGCAAGAGATGATACGGTTTGAAGTTCTTGAACTTGAAGAACACCCTCCTGAGTTCGGTGTATTATTTACTGACGAAACAAAAAGTCATCATAAGAGTTCAATCGTGGTAGATGCTGAAAACATAGATGACGCAATTGAGGCTTACTACAGGGCAGTTCATCAAATCGATGAAACCTCATTGCTGACCATCGGTATTGACCCCGGACCTCGTCCAGCCTGTGCATGGAGGACAGACGCCACTATCATCGGCGTTCAACAGACGGAATCATTTGAGGAATTGTTCGAATTTTTATCAAAACTCGGTCGTCGCTATAGCACTCACTCAATTCAAGTCAAAGTTGGCAACGGCTCCCCTTTGCATAGGGACCAGATTATCAATCGAAGTTTCCATCGCGGTTACCGTGTCGAAATCATCGATGAAAAATCCACAAGCAAAGGTAGGAACAGGCATGATCACACAAAAGCTGCGGTTCGAATAGCCATGAAATCGGGCACACTCGTCTTTGAAGAACGGATAATTCAACCGAGTAAAGGCGACTTACGAAATATTCAACGAGAGAGTCGGGAAGTATCAGAAGGAAAGGTATCAATTTCTACTGCTCTAGCATATTCTGTTGCAATGGGGGAATTGTCAATGGATGAAGCCATAAAAAGGCACAATCATTCTTCTTCATTGTAGATTTTAGCCTCTTCAAATTCTGGTGAATTTGAAATAATTCTTATCGCTAA
Organism: uncultured Candidatus Poseidoniales archaeon; assembly: GCA_964613395.1. Classification (GTDB taxonomy): domain Archaea; phylum Thermoplasmatota; class Poseidoniia; order Poseidoniales; family Poseidoniaceae; genus Poseidonia. The sequence continues at coordinate 34,285 of CAZTGO010000009.1, forward strand.
CTTCTCGTAGACAACTGGGGCAATAAAGACCATACCAATAACGAGAAAGAGGAACACAAACGATGAACTTGGGACATAATACGTTCCAGGGGATGGAGGGCCACTCACCATCAGTTTTACAGTGCCTAACCAGGGTATTTCACCACCAGCCGTACCAATCATCCATGATTGACGAACAGGACCATCTAGCGACCCTCCAGAACTTATCACTCGCCGCTGGTCGACTGAGCAATGATTGTTATCCCCGAGTGTTAAGAATCCTGCATGCGTTGGTGTCCATTCCCGAATACTGAGATGCTGGGTTAATCCCTCGTGAGCCATCACTCCAAATTTGCAGTCATAGCGTGCATGTTGTTCTCCATCAAATTCAATACTGATGTTTGCAACGTCTGCTATTCCTGTTCCGGGAACCTTCCATGTCATGACACAAACTCCAAATTGACCGTCCATATTTAGCCACTCGGCGTCGTATATCCCTCCATTAGGGCAAGGGTTGGTTGAATTATTTGTGGATGAAACGAAAGAGAATGGCTGTACTTCGAGAATGGCTCGATGAATGATTGGTGTTTCTTCACCTCCATTCTTCTTGAAAATAATCACATCACCAAACATGCCATGTTGCTCGTAACCATAGGACGAAGAATTAGGGTTTGAGGCTTCTGCAAAGGTGATAATCTGATCGAACGGTGTCGAGTGAACAAGGATTAAATCGCCTGCATCGATTGCACCAACTTCACCTTCTTCATCATGCATCATCGATTCTGATTCCACGACCACAAGAGGCGGCATTGAACCAGTGTGTGCCCACAGTCCGAAGATCAAAATGGCGATCATTCCCGCAGCGAGAACAAATTCTGTGAGCAGAACTACGACTGGGTCCGCTTTTTTACTCAGGACTTCACACCCGTATTTACTTGCGATACAATTTGTTTTCTTGAGCAAATTTTGTCCATTTCTCTAGATGGCCTGCACCAAGTTCTTTGGCAGCTTGCTCAGCTTCTGACAACCTTTTTTTGAGCTCGGGGCGACCTTCGATTGCCATAACTTCATCTAAAACAGCAACGTGACCTTTGAAAACAAAAAACGTTGGAATAGAAACCATCATCAAAATCCCCGAAATGACAAGGGTTCCGATAGCTAGTCCAGTCATGTCTTGCCAGTCTGGATAATTTGGGTTTCCATTGATGAAAAGAAGTTGATATCCGCTCAACAAAAAAACGATTGTTGAAGCCCCACTTGCAATTGCAGATAACTGATATTGGCGCCCATATTGTTTCGCCCAAAGGCCCTCGATGAGTCCTTGCTTTTCCGACATCCGTTTTCCCCCTATACTCCTGTTGAATCGTTTGAATTTTTAAGTATGTGCGAATTTGTTTCTTGACCGATATGCGAATACTTGATATGGTATAGTTTGAATTCGCAGATACGCTTGAGGTATACCTATGCGCCGCGCCCTACTCCTCGTACTCATTTTTACCCTCTCAACCATGTCGCCATTGGCTTCTGGTGCCACGACTGAGACACAATTCAAAGATGGAACCACATCATTCTCGTACACATTTACTGGAACTGGTAACGGAACGGCAGGTGTTGTTTCCATGCCTTACGGGGCAGAGGTCACCGCTGCAACCTTCAACTTAAACGGCGAGGCGAGCACGACATCTTGGATCAATTGGACCACTGATGACCATTACGGAGGTGCTGGCGATGCCTATGTTTCGAGCAGCGGTTACCTCCCTTCGCCGTACACATACACATACAGGCAGAACTTACATGTCGAAAATCAAGTTATCTCCCTCGCGGGTACACCAACGACTTCGTACGCTGGATTTGACCAAACATCTGATGTGAGTAACCTGAACAGTGCGTCCATCAACACCTCGGGTGAATTCATAGCACTTGGCGACCAGGGATACATTTCGCCTACAAAGAAAGTGTCACAAACGCTGATTACACAAACATCTGCATACTATCGAGGAATTGTTGTTCCAGTGAGTGATTACGAATATCACGTTTTGAGATATTCTTCCTCGTACATTACTTCCTCACCAATAATCGAGCGAATCAACGCTTCAACGGGAGGAGTTATTGGTACCACATCACTAAACTATAACTCCGGAAACTCAGGATGTGGTCAAACAGGCAATTATTACGAATTGACCGATGCAACAATTTACAACGATACAATACTTTTCACCACCTCAAGAAATTATTACCTCCTTACCAAATGGACGTACAGTTCTACAGGTTGGGTTTGCCAAGCAAGTTACAACTTCGGTTCCTCAAACTATCTCACTGGAGTTGACTTTGATGATGCGACTGGCAAGATGTATGTTGCCACATGGAACAGGAATAGTTACTACCACTACCTCAACGAAGTCAATCCTTCATCACCTACAGTGATTAACCAATCTTGGCTTATGACGTACAATTCCGATTATTACGCCTATGGAGCCGGCTTGGTTGTGAATATGCCGAATGTGATTTACAACATGTACAACCACCCATCAGCATCAAATTCTGACCGAAAGAGTCACCACTACCACTACACATACAACTCCAACAACGGTTTCATTTACGAACAAGGCATCATTACTTCGACCGATGCAGGCCACTATGGGCTCGTCGATGGCCCAGATAATACGATGTTTTTCGGTTGTCACTATGTTTCCTACTGTTCATCAAATTCGAGATACATCTACGAATACGGCGACGGTAGCCTCTTTGATGCTCGCACCCCAAGCCAAACCTCTCAACTTGTCATTGGGAGCGCCATTTCCCTAACCCGTGCTGTCAACAAGGTATCCCTTGACGGCATCTTCGGTTACATGCCTTATGGAACATCGATTGACGTCGATTTATCCGTCGATGGTGGATCAACATGGATCGCAGCAACTCCCGGTCAAACGATAACATTCCCATCCTCCGGTCAATTCCTCGTGTGGAGAGCGACGTTGAATGGTACTTCAAGTGTGTCACCTGTCTTAGGTGACCTCGCCATGTCGTATGTCACAAGCTACCAATCCTCTGGATATCTCTATGGATATGTGTACCAATGGGGGCAAACAAGTTCTGTTGTTGCTGCTTTTGCAAACTGGACTGAATCCGTGCCTTCGGGAACCAATATCAATATCTATTTTGGCATTTTATCTCCGTCCTCCAGTTGCCAAAGCTCAAGTGGAAGGGTGCTCTTCACTCAACCTGGTCAGAATGTGAACATGCCGAGTGGAAGCAGTTACTACACCTGTTTCAGATTAGAAATGAGCACGTCGAATTCTGCAAACACCCCAACCCTCACCGATTTGAGAATTGCTCAATACTCCAATGCTCCACAAGAGCCAGGTATCAACATCAATAAGGTCGAGGCGTACACTTGGCCGGCGAGCAATGGTGCCTTAGTTGGTGAACTGAGAGTTGAAAATCACGCAGGCATCATTAACGCCCTCAACGCCCAAATCCCTGACCAAGGTGCCGGAATCGCTGATATTCAAATCGACCTTCGTGCAAAATCAAGCGGAATTCTCTCCCTTGAATCATTTTCAATCACATACACAATGCAAACTGTGAATCTCGACATCACGATTCCTGAAAACACGATTCTTCATGAGCGTTCTACGCCGTACGAAGTTGTCTCTCGACACGTCATCGGTGAAGATGCTTCTGGCATCAGTCAAGCCTCTTTGGAAATTCGAACCAACAGCATTGCTAACAATCCAACACTGTACTGGGAATCTGGAGATATTTTCCCTGAACCAAATGATCCTGGCATGTACATCAGCGTCGACCAATCTTCGTATTCAGTCGAAAATAACGGCATTCTCGAAATTCATTGGAAATTCTATGTAACATCCGACTTCCCAGATCAGTACGATGTCAAGTTTAGAGTGGGGTGTATGGACTCTCAAGGCTTTGAACCGCTTCATTTGATGAGCAGTTATGGTTTGAGAGTTAATCAAACCTATGGCCTCGGCTGGCTCGAAGTTCGAGATAATGATGGAGAAGTTACCTCAATGGATGTTCCAGATGGTTCTTGGGTAGCAGCCGGTGAGGCACTCAAATTTACTGGAGCAATGTGGTTTATCGATTCCCAAGATGCGCCAAAAGACAGTGCTTTCGATGTACGTGTTGCACGAAACGGCTATGTTGAGGCGACAGCTCGAGACACAACCAATAACAACGGTTCATTCTTCATATCTGTTGATTTGCCAAACATCAATGTGCCTGACGGAATCACCTACGAGGTTCAAACATACAATTGGAAGGTTCAAGAAAATTCTTTGACACCTAATGCAGATTGGCGTCGAACATACAAGGTCGACGCCACAGCACCGGAACGAATGGATGTGTATCCAAAAGAGGATTCATATGAAGCTGCAAACAGAGAACAAGATGTCAAAATTCTCGTCAATGACGATGTTGGCCACCCAATGCAACTTCGCCTGTTCTACTGGGTTGAATCCGACCACGACCTCAACAGAAATGGTATCGCTGATGACAATGAATATGTGAGCAAACTTGTATCAAACAACACCCTTGCAAAGAACAAATGGTTCCTAACAACAATCGATACCTCGAGAAATCCTAACATGGGCCGAGTATCATACTTCTGGGATGGTGGCGACCAGGCTGGAAATCCATTGCATTACACCGTGATGGATGATGATGATAACATTTTGAAGTTTGAATCTGAACCTGGTTTCAACTACGATGATGCGACATTTAGGACCCGAAAGGATTCTGCAGCTATATTCACTGGCTTGGATTGGGTTGGCCACAGCGATGATGACTCCGTTTACGCCGGTTTAACACAAACAATTGAACTTGGATTCATTGACGCTAATACTGTCATCGACTTTGAATTCATTTCCCTTGTCTTTGACTTCGAGGGACCAAACCCACTTCGTGATGCGCAAGCAATTTCGTATTCGGGCAGTAACAATACATTTTGGTCAGATTCACCATACATCGACCTCCTTCCAACGAGCAGTATGGTTGAAAGGACGAATGAATCAGGATTGCCATGGATTATCGTGACATTCCAGTTTAAGTTCTCATGGGACTGGCCTGACGAAGAAATGGGGGATGTCGCCCTACTCTACAAAGAACTTGGCAATGCTGACCCATCAAGAATTCTCTTGCTTGAGCATACATTTAGGGTCGAAAACGACCTTATGCTCGACCCAGAAATGTTCTCAGTTGAAGATGTAAGTGAACCGAGAACTGGACCAATTGCCGATGGTACACGAGTACGGAAAGACGATCGTTTGGCATTCACTGGAAGAGTCGTATACGAAGGAAGCGATGTTGCTGCTCCAAGAGATGTTGGTATTCTCGTCGAGGTCTTTGATGGAGAAAAGTTGTGGAGCGATGGGTCCTTAACCAACGACGGTGGCTATGATGTCGAAGTTCCACTATCGTCAGCAAAAACCCTCCAATCTTCGCCAACAAGAACGTGCCTCATCTCAATTACCAATATTCCTGGCCGTGGAGAAGACATGACTGGAACACTGGTCTCAACAACATTACAAGTCACTGTTGACGATGCCGCTCCACGTGTCACCCGACGGATTGCTCCGTTGAACGTGATAGATATTTCAGCCAATAACGACCTAACCAAAGTTCCTGTCGTCTTCCAAGGTACAGAAGATGCAGATCTCACAGGTTCCAAACAAACAGTTCATTGGGTGATGCGAGATTCAACACGAACAATCACTATTGGTGCTGGTTCGACCTTGCTCGGTATGCAACAAGAAGATCAAATCGTCACATGGACGGCGATTGTGGACCTTACAGATGGTGGAAAAATAACCCCGCGTGCAGGAGATTTCGTTGGATTCTACATCACTGGATGGGATGCTGCTGGCAACCAATTCCCTGTGGTATCGAATTCAGAAGCAAGTCCAATTCCAGAACTCGCTTCAGATGATATTGACTTCGAACGACAATGGATTCAACTTGGAGCCGTAGGTCCTGAATTGAGAATTCATTCCATTTCGGTCTCCGATGACCATGTTTCGCCTGGTTCTGATGTCACTGTTCGAACAACAATTGTCAACAATGGAGGAAACACCTCTTCGTTGTTCAAGGTTGGATTTTACTCAGGTGACGAGGCTGAACCATTCGATACAGTAACCATTAATGGTATCGAAAAAGGAGAAATGGTCGACGTAGAGGCAATTTGGACAACCGAAGATGGTGTGTCTAGAGTGCGTGTGGTCGTCGACTACGATAACCTCATTCCTGAGGTGAATGACTTCGATAACTCAGCTGAACATTCGATTGATATTGCATATGCCCAATACTTTGGTTGGTTTGATTCGCCTCGTGAAAATCCATTGGCTTGGATTTTTGTCTTTATCTCTATCATTACAATCATTGCCGTTATCAGTATTGCATCTAGAACAAGCATCGACTATGGTGGAGGTGCATTTGATGAAGAGGATGTAGAATGGGATGATGATGTCTTTGAATCCGATGATGGAGACGAAGATGAATACGACGAAGACGACGAAGATTGATCCAATTTCTTAACGTCGACCTCACACAAATCCTCAAGAAGGGTTGCTTGAGATAGTTCCAACGGGGTGGGGAGAGTATGCCTGTTGATTTCTCCCACCTACACGAAAAACTTCACAACGTCCTTCAACAAAGGAAATGGGTTCCTACGCCAATACAGGCAGCTTCCGTCGAAGATATCGTCGAAGGCAAAGACAGAATTCTCATTGCTCCTACAGGTTCTGGAAAGACGTTGGCTGGAATTTTACCATTGTTTCATCGATGCCTCAATGAGCAATGGACGGGTCTTTCCATCCTCTATATCACTCCGCTGAGGGCATTAAACCGGGATGTCGATCTTCGTTTGAGTCAAATTGCGGAGGAAGTCGGCTTACGGGTTGGTACTCGGCACGGCGACACCTCGCAAAGCGAAAGGCAAAAACAGGTGAGGAACCCACCCCACATGCTAATTACAACCCCCGAAACCTTCCAATTGATGTTGAGCGGCAAAAGATTGAGAGAGATGCTAAAAGATGTTCAAACGGTTGTTTGTGATGAAGTTCACGATATCGCATCGAGTGAACGAGGATGGCAACTACGAATCGGGCTAGAACGACTCGACACCCTCGTTGGGCGACGAATTCAACGACTTGGACTATCGGCAACTGTAGGGAATCCTCAACAAGTCGCCACATGGCTTTCACATCAAGAATGTCAACCAATCATTCACACTGGCAACAGGGAAACAAACATTGAGGTGTGTGCATCTGAAGTTACTGAAGAATCTGAACGAGGCGCTGTGAAACATGCCATGAAACCAAGACAATGGTCAACTTACACTGAATTGCTCGATGTGATTCAACGAGAGCCTCCATGCCTGGTGTTCGTCAACAGCAGAAACGAGGCCGAAACCCTCGCTGGACACTTGTCAACACTTGCCCCTGACTTTGAAATCGGGGTCCATCATGGGTCGTTAGCAAGAGATGTACGTGAACAAATGGAAAATGATTTGCGGAGTGGAAATCTATCTGCTCTCGTCTGTACATCGTCATTAGAACTTGGTATTGATGTAGGCACAATAAAAACCGTGCTCCAACTTCATTCGCCAAAATCATCTGACAGAATGCTACAAAGAATTGGACGGGCAGACCATAAGGTTGGAGGCATTGGGAATGGATTTGTTTTTTCTTGGGATGTAGATCACCTTGCAGAATCGAGTATCATATCCATGCTCGCAATGAATGGAGACATAGAACCTGTTGAACTTCGTCAAAGACCGATGACAGTAGCACTAAATCAATTGGTCATGATGGCCCATGCCAATGGAGCAATGGCCATCGATGAAGCGACAAGAATCATCGGTTCATCACCTCAATTTGATGGATGGTCGAGGACGGATACAGAACATATCCTCGTAATCCTCGATGAACATTGGATTCTTCGATTTTCTTCTGAGCCCCATCTCATACCTTGGTATCGATGGCCAAAGGCATTGATTCGAAAGGCGTGTTCCGAAATCAATATTGATGAAAATGAAGTTCTCGAGCATCTGCCTTCATACACAACAGACGAAGATGATATACCAAGAGAAGTGAAAGAATTCAATTTACCCATTCCTCAGCACCTCTCGAAAGGATGGTTTAGTACTGCTGGAAAAACATTTGATTGGGTAAGGAACAATCTTTCGATGATACCGAACAAACGAATGTACACCGTTCGTGATGCAGTCACTCGGAAAAGTCTTGGGAAGGTTGACGAAGCATTCGTTTTATCATTGAATCAATCCGGTGAGGATGAAGATGGTGTAACTCGTCAATTTGTGATTGCTGGACGAACATGGATCATTGTTGATGCTGACCCTGACCAAAGCGAATTGCTTGTCGCACCGATTAAATCGCATGGAAAAGCACCAGTATGGGTGGGTGAAATTCCTCCAGTACCTCAAGATATTGCGCAAAAAGTTGGTCGATTCCGTCGACTCTTAGCCAACTCAATCGAATTGGATTATCCGATTTCTTCATCATCCTCAATCGATAAATTTGGACACAGGAACACAGGGGATTTCACCCTGCAAGATGTTCCCATCAACACCGTTGGACAAAGCATGCTCCTCGAACAAGTGGTCAAACACGTCGAGGATACTGAGCATCTGCCTAGTGACCTCTCAATAACTATTGAAGAGAGAAGTGATGCTTTGGTTGTGAATTGCTGTCAAGGGTCAAAAATCAATGAAGCATTGGGCCAGTTTCTCTTGGTCATGTCATCAACAATCACGGGTAATTGGGGAAGAGTGGAATGTGAACCAACTCGGATTTCGTTGTCTGTCGGGTCTGCTGTACAAGTCGAAGATGTGCAAAAATGGCTTTTGGAAACGCCCCCTGATGCCTTGGAAAACATTCTCAGCGTTACGCTACCAAATTCCTCTCAAGTTCGTTGGAGATTTGCCCAAGTTGCAAAATTATTCGGAATTTTGCGAGAAGGTGTCGACCCACGGAAAATTAACCTTCAGGCATTGTTGAAGAAATATCGCGGTACCGTTGTCATGGAAGAAGTGTTGAGTAAACTCTTTTTTGAGCGTATGGATGTGAACGGTGCAAGAGATGTTCTTGAAGCAATTCAAAACGGAACAATTGATTGTCATCTCACTGCCTCGGGTCCATTGGGCATTTCGAGTCGAACAAGAGAAGACATGACCTTACCGAATTGGGATAATGCTGAATTACGTAGTCAACTAAAATCAAGATTGAGCAATGAACGGGCCGCTCTTTGTTGCTTAAAGTGCCAAAAAACCAAGCGATTTAGGGTTGCAAGATACACATCTATCGACAAAGTAGGAACATGCTTGGGGTGCGGAGGTCGAATGCTTGCATGTGCAAGAGAGGGTATGCTCGATATGCTCGAAAAATGGGTCGCCTCTGAAGATACTGCCGAGCAGGACAGGATGATGAAGAATGCCGACATTGTAGCAAATCGAGGCCATGAGGCTATTCTTTGCCTCATGGGAAGAGGAATTGGTGAAGCCACAGCGATACGAATTTTACGAAAAGTTCGTCGGGGCGATGAAGAAGGTCTTCTACAAGCAATTCATCATGCCGAGGTCGAATATGCGAGAACAAGACGATTCTGGGGCAATTAATCTCGGTCGGGTACATACATTGATATTGACCAAAGAGTTCTCGTTATCATGGAAATCTCGAGAGATTTCGTTCGAACAACAGTCATCATCGGTGGAATTTTGGTCCTCTCCTCATATGTTTGGGGCGTTTCAAAAATGGAACATCCTGATCAATTATGGGGTGGTGTGTCAAAATCGTTACAAAAAATCACGGTTCCCTTCATGTTTCTAGCAGCCATTGGTTTCCTCATCTTTTGGTGGAATTCGTTGTATTCTCTTTCCCTTGAAGAACTTCAATCTTTACAATTCCCTTGGAGTGAAAACGATGGCAAGGGCATCCAACGAATGTTTTTGGCCTACATGTTGTTTCTCATCCCTTCGATGTTTTGGTTGGAGAGCACACGCTTTCATGAACAGCATGCGTTTGCTTGGACACCCATCCTCGTGATTGGAATCCTCGCCCTCGCATCATTAGGCAATATACTCTTCATACTCCTAGCGTATTCAGCGTACGAACAAGATATTGCCCGCTCAGGTTGGATGCTGTTTGGAACAATTTTTCTAGCCATCCAAGTCATCATCAATGACCTCATCATTTGGTCATATGCTTACCCGTGGAAAGGTTAGGTCTAGGCAAAACGTGGATCTTGGGGCCCTGAAGTCCGTTGAATTTCAACCCCGTGGTCTTCTAGATAACCAATGCCATTCTCTCCTCCAAAACCACCATCAACGATGACAACTCTAGAAATTCCGGCATGATGAATCAATTTTGCACACATCATGCACGGTTCTCCCGTAACGATGAGCCACGCTTGATTTGTCTTGACTCCGTTTGCTGCCGAGTTACAAATCAAATTCATTTCTGCGTGATGACAACCAATTTCAACCCGGGTGCCAGAGGCTACATTCATTGTATCACGGAGACATTCATCACCACCGCAAAGGGTTCCTCCACCCCGAGGACCGCCGTTATATCCATCCATGAGGACAACATTTCGCTCAGGGTCAACAAGGAGCGCCCCAAATTTTCGTCGAGGGCAATTCGACGCCTCCGCTAATGCAAGACATTGTTGAATGCGAATCGATAGGTGCTTTTCCTTCATTGTCTATCATGACGGCAGAACAGTCATCCATGTTTGATTGCTTCGATTGAAATTTTTCAATCTTCGAACAAACTCAATTGCTCATCAGAATCATAGCCTAGTGCCTCAAGCACATTACCCTGGAGATAGAGTGACCCTATGACAAGCACTCGATGCGGAGATGTACAATTGTGCATGATGTGGTCGATGGCCTGTTCGGGTTGGTCAAACTCGAAGATTGGAACGTTGTACGATTCGAAATACGCCAGTAATTCTGAGGGAGGCACGCCTGGATACCTTCCTTTTTGGGGGGACGTGAGAATGATGTGAAAAGGTGGGTTTCTTGTGAGCCATGGACGAAGAGGTTCAATCATATCACTCATCGATTGCTGAGGCGAAGTACCAAACATGAGGCTCCAATTCGATGGCCAGTTGTTCGCCATAGAACCAAGGGCATGTTGCATACCACTGGGGTTGTGTGCCCCCTCGAGGAAGAATTCAATGTCATGGTGCTGCAAAAGTTGTTGTCGTCCAGGCCATGAGACTTGATGCACACGTTGACCACATTCAATACCAAGGTACGAATGAAGCGTTTGATGAATCAACAATTGAGCCTCATCAAAATAATCGCATGATAATGTCGTATCGATAAAATGGAGGTGAGCTCGACCTTCTTGCTCATCAATACCAAGAATGGTCGGATTCGATGCAACCTCCTCGAAGGCCCTCTGAATGCCTTCTGAGTGTGGATGTTTTACAAAAATTGGACAATTCGGTCGGGCTATTCCTGCTTTTTCTTTCGCAATATCTTCTATGCGATGACCGAGAACATCTGTGTGTTCTAAGCTAATGCTCGTTACCACACCACATGTTGCTGGAGCAGTACGTGTAGCATCAAGTCGCCCTCCTAGACCGGTTTCGAGAATGAGTGCATCGACATCGAGATGACGAAGACATTCGAGGGTTACGAGATATGTCGCTTCAAAAAAAGTCAGGTTATCTCCTTCACCGTGGAGACGTTGTCGAAGATTTCGTAACACTAGCGAATAGAGAGATGATGAAATCGGTTTGCCATTGTATCTTGTTCTCTCTTCGACGCGGATAAGGTGCGGTGATGTGAACAGAAGTGTATTCATTCCTTGGGCTTGAAGGCACGCAACCATTTGAGCACATGCTGTACCTTTGCCATTGCTCCCTGCGATGTGAAAAACATGTTCTGGCCAAGGAATACCGAGCCTGTCAACATATGCTTTTGTTCGCTCAAGACCGAGATTCATACCCTTGGCCTTGAGCGATTCGAGCCACTCTCGATCTTCGATTGAGTGGTCCATGAAACAAATGCAGTACGATTGATTTCAAATGTTCTTTGCTGTCTGTTTCCGAACATATAACATCAAACTGATATGTGCGAAATCTTTCGGTAATGCATGAGCGAGGAGACTTCGTGGAAAAATAGGCCACAAAGTCAAGCATTCACCGAGGTTGAGGAAGAACTTCGGAAAGGCGAATCGCTTTTTGTCCTCTTCAAAGATCAATGGACCGGAATGGTGGGCATGGCATTCATGTTCGTCATTACGATTTTTCTCGGCATTTACATCCGACCCTATTACGACGTAAGCGAACTGCACGCATTTGGGAAATCGGGCGCTCGAGAAGTGAGCAATGTTTTGATTCAACTTGTTGCCATCTTTGCCTTCACCGCAGCGGTCTTGTACCTTGCAAAGAAAAAGAAAGAATGGCTCATCAAATACGGCATGTTTGGCGTCATGGCCATTGCTTTACTTTACACAACTATTCCTCTTATGCACATGTTTGTCCTCGATTTTGATACAGATCCATTCATCGAAGAACAAAATATTGACTTAAATGCTGAGGTCCTTGGTATTGTTCATGACGAAATTCTCATCACTTCAACACCATTTCTATCAGAATTCGATGTTTACAACAATTCGATTCAAGCATTCAACATAGCGGACCTTGGCACTCCACTTTGGGAAGTGACAACCCCTCATCTCTATGGCGATAGAAATCCCAATTTGGTCATGTCGCAAAACGGCGATGAACTCACAATCACATCTGGTCAGTTCATTTGGGTCATCGATGTGAATGATGGAACCTTGATTGAACAATTTTTGTGCTTCGATGTTGATACGGATGGTACACCAATTCCAATTACTGAGATTAGAACTGGATGCTCAATCGCTTTCCGAACCGATGATGCGGTGTACATCGTCAACAATGCAAACGAAATGTACCGCATGAACACTGACACAAATAGTCCAAATCAAATGTTTGGACCACAAGCGATGTGGCAAATTCCCTCTAAACTTTCGCTCGACCAATCCGACGGGCAATTGCTTCGAGCAGAATTTATTGACGAAAACCTAGCCCTGATTGCAGTCCCATCTGGAATGGCCATTCTCGAACTTGAAGAATTTAATGACGCTATCCAAACCGCTCAACCAGTGAACAGCGTCGAAAATGTATCAATGTTGTATGAAATCTATCCAGAAGAATCATTCACGAGCATTGACCTTGGTGTTTCACCATTCGAATCGGTCAGTACATTGTCTGCAAATTTCTCCCAAGGACCGCTCTTTGCAATTCTCGGTGACGCAAATGGTGATGTTCATGGTCTGAATATCGACCTTGAAGCTGTGAATAATGCATCGGTGTACGGAAAAGGACAAGTGGAAGAGGAGCAACGATTTGGATTACAAAATTTCGCAAAATCAATCCATTCTGTTCAACTGACCGATCTCAATGAAGATGGATTTTCTGACCTTCTTATCGTCTCCGAGGAAGGTGCACATTGGTTATACACGACATCGTTGGTTGAACGAGCTGTCTTTGAAGTGGACACAGAAGTTGATTATGCCCTTTTCCTCCATGAAGAAAACACAACAAACATGCTTCTCATCGATTCAACATGGAACGAATTATCAGAACTTTCAACGATTATCCGTGTTGGTGAAATAACCAATGAAATGTTTCCCCTTATGGGATTGCAATTCTTGTTTTGGCCTACAATGATTGGATTATTACTCGCTGCTGGCCTGATGGTACTTCTCCTTGTCCACAGAGAGTGGTATGTGGTCAATTCCACTGGTGTCATCCTTGGAGCAGGGGTCTGTGTGATGCTCGGGGTAACCTTCGTTCCAACATTGGCCATCATCTTTATGATTCTTGCAGCAATTTATGATGCATGGGCTGTGTACAAATCGAAGCATATGCTTGATCTTGCAGAAACCGTGCTCGACCTCAAACTCCCAATCATGCTTGTAGCCCCACAGGAAAAAGGGTACAGTTTCAAAGATGAAGGGGCACCTCCGAAGATATCATCCACTCAAAGAAGCGAAGGCACGCACATACAACGCCCGCGCAAACCTCAGAAAGAAGCGATGTTCATGGGCCTCGGCGATGTCATTTTCCCCGGTATGCTCGTTCTATCTGCATTACAATGGTTAATGGACATCGGTGTTTCCTACAATGATGCGTTCATGGTTGCTATGTGTACGCTTTTCGGTGGTCTTGTTGGATACTTCGCCCTCATGACATATGTCGCACGAGGTAAGGCTCAAGCGGGTCTTCCTCTCCTCAATGGCGGTGCAATCCTTGGTTATGTCATAGGTGGCATGATCCTTGTTGGAGAAGAAATCTTGAAATTCGGCATCACGTGGTGAATTTATGCTCGACATTGAAATGTTCAGAGAATCATCGCACCTCATTCGAGCAGATTTTGATAAGAGGAAGTTGCCTCATGGACCGATTGATGATGTCATTCAAGCCGACCAAGAATGGCGAAGCCTCCTCCACGCAACTGACCAATTACGACGTGAAAAGAATGAGGCTGCCCGAGGTATTGCTCAAGCAAAAAAAGACAAGGATGAGCAAAAAGCACAATCGATCCTAGCACAAGTAGCCAAACTCGGCGATGAGATTTCAACCATGGAACAGCAAACTGCTGAAGCTCTCAAAAAAAGGGATCGATTACGGATGAGGATTCCAAACCTTCTCCATGACGATGTACCTATCTCAGATGATGAAACGGGAAATACAACACACTCTGTGCATGGAACACAACCGCATTTCGATTTCGATGTTCGAACTCACAACGAACTTATTGAAATGAATCGATGGGTCGATTTGAAGCGTGCTGCGAAGATTACTGGAAGTCGTTTCTACTTCCTCAAGGGTGATTTAGCTCGTTTGGAATTTGCATTGCAAAGTTATGCAGTAGAATTCTTGCGAAATCGCGGTTTTACCTTTGTTCAACCGCCTGTCATGATGAATCGTCAAGCCTACGAAGGCGTCACCGACCTCGGTGATTTTGAAACGGTGATGTACGGTATTGAACCCGACAAATATTTCATGATCGCAACCTCCGAACATCCGCTCACTGCTATGTACATGCAAGAAACCATTCCTGAAGATATGCTCCCACTTCGGTTGGTTGGGGTTTCATCGTGCTTCCGTAGAGAAGTCGGCAGCCATGGTATCACTGATGCTGGAATTTGGCGCGTCCACCAATTCACCAAGGTTGAACAGATCGTTATTTCCAAACCTGAGGATTCTTGGAATCTGCACGAAGAGTTATTGGAAAACTGTATTGATTTATGGAATTCATTGGATATTCATTTTGAAGTTGTCAACATTTGCAGTGGAGACATGGGTACAGTCGCTTCCAAAAAGTACGATATTGAGGCTTGGATTCCAGGTGCAAATCAATACAAAGAGGTCGTCTCATGTTCAAATTGCACCGATTATCAAGCAAATCGACTCGACATTCGATACGGAACACCAGGTCATCCAAATCAACCCATTGTCCACACGCTCAATTCTACCGCAGTTGCGACCTCCCGTGCTCTAGTTGCCATCATGGAACAACATCAACTCGCAGACGGTCGAGTGACCATACCCGAAGTGCTACGACCGTACATGGGTGGACAAACAACGCTTGAGCCTTGTTCAATCGAGTGATGTCTTTTCCACCATCATTTCAAGCTCACCCTTCGTTTTGAGTGTGACCATACCGATGAGAACACCAAATGGTGCCACCATCATGCAAAGAAAGAGGATGGGGAAGGTCACATACACCTGTAAATTTGAGGTTCGAAATTGATTCCAAAGCCACCTTGCAGCCAACAAATCCAACGCCAAAAAGTGAATCCACCCGAGGTAAATAGTTACTTCATTTTCAAATAATTCCTTCACGACTTCTGGGGTCACCATTTGAGATGAAAATGTGATGATGAGTTCAGGAAGTTCCGGGAGAACGAGAAGAGTGTAGGCACCTAAGAGAGGAGCGATGCAGATGAGGGGGTTGTGCAACATCTTCTCAGTGATTTCGTGCTTCGGAAAAAACCACATGGCGATCCAAAATGGCATAATGTAAACGCTAGCAAACCAGAACAGAATCTCTTCAATGCTCATGCTTTCACCTTATTGTACACATACATAGCGTCTTGCAGGACCGTTTCATTTGACCAATAGGATTTGGATTGCCACAGTAGAACGCCGTCTGAGTCAATGACTTGCAGCGTCGGCGTTACCGGTTTATTGAGGGCATCGTAAATTGAGAACGATGATTTTTCTTTGGTTCGTTCATCAAAAACAACGGTGTCCTGATTTGGAAGCAAAATTGGCCATGGTGCGTATGTGTCACTCTCATTCGACCCATACCTGTCCATCACAGATGATTTACCTTCCAAGGAGCCATACCTGTGAATGAAAACAATATTGACATCTTCAAAGTCGGAGTTGTTTGCTTTTTGTTCGCTGAGAAGATATGTCCAATCATGGCACCCTGAACACCCGCTTGCAACCCACAAGACTAATTTTGGACCCTCAATATCACGGTTGAAATTGATTGTTGATTTCAAATCAACATCTCGGCCGAGGGTATCTGCTTCAAATCCAACATAATATGGGATGCTTTCAGACACTGGCTCTTCTTTTTCGATACATCCTGATAACAGTGCAGGTATGGTAAGGCATAGGAAGATAATCCAAACGCGCGGGTTCATTCTTCTCCCCCCTTGTGTGCTGCATTTGCATGATAACGCTTGAGGAGAGGTGCGTAAAGGGCTGGAAGAATGAGTAGACTTGACAAGAGTGCTAACCCAATCGCAACGACGAATGCTTGGCCGAACAATCGAAGTGGTAGCAATGCGGACAGATTGAGAACCGCAAAACCACCTGCGGTTGTCAAAGCGGCACCACCCATGGCTCTACCCGTCGTTGCTGAACTACGAGCAACCCAATCCGAAATTTCGGCTTCAGGGTCATGTTCAGCCTCTTCCTCTAGGCGAGTGGTAAAGTGAACGGCGTAATCTACACCAAGACCTAAGGCAAGGGCACCAATCGTCACGGTTTGAGGATTGATTTGATAGCCGGTAAAGCCCATGAGGCCGTAGACCCAGACGACCACCATCATCAATGGAATCCAAGCGATAACACCTCTGGTGAGACCTTGTTTGATGTCCTTCGTACGTGTCGTCTGAATTCCAATCAACATGAAGAGAATGACAGCGGCTACAACTGTGGTGGAGACAATTGATGCTTCTGCAACATCGGATGTGGTTTGAGCGTTGATAAGAGACCTTCCGCTAATTCGTAATTCGACTGCTTCCTGCTCCTTTTCAACTCCGGACAATGTAGCCTCAATTTCTTCGGTCAAGTCCACTGTAGCTTGCCAATCAAGTGTATTTGCCTGGAATGACACAATTGTCTGTGTTCCATGGGAAGCAAGAACTGCCTTCGTGAGATTACGTCCATCCTCGGTCTTCAAAAGCCAATTTTCAAGTGCTAACCACCCCGCTTCATCGTCAGTTTCAGCATCCGCCACCAATTCAGCAACCTCTTGGTTTGTTGTTGCTGTTTGTTCAAGTATACTCCATAATCCGGTCGGCACACCGGTGACTGCAGATATTCCTTGCAAGGCGAGTACGGTCTCGTTCCATACCTCACGCCCCTCTGATGAGAAAATGTCGCCATCGACAACGACATAAATCGGAGATCGACTTGAGCCGTATTCATCGCTGAGTAAAATGAAGTCAGCAACGATTGGAATTGAAGAGTCAAATTGGTCGCGTTGTTCAAAGCCAACCTCAAGTTGCTGGAAACCAACATACATTGGCAACAGCAGTATGATGACTAATGCGAACACTGTTGCAGGTTTTTCCGCTAAATCGCCAATCTTTTGTGAAATTTTCCCAATCTTGAATTCTCCAGATTTTTCGATTGGTAATTTCTTCGTTGGAAGCAATAAAAGAAGAGCAGGGAGCAGCGTAATGGCGAGAATGTACGTGAAAATGAGACCAATTGCAATCACAGTTCCAAACACTTTCAAAAACACAAGGCTTGAAAGCCGGAAGGACAAGAAACCAATAACGTCGGTACTGATAGCGATCAGCAAGGCAAGTGATGTGAGGAGTGTGCCGTGTAAGACCGCTCTCTGTCGAATTTCAGGTTCAAAGTCTCGAAGCGTCGAGCGATTGTTTGGATGTTTACTGTCCTCTTCAACGAGGTATTCTCGTATTCTCTTCACGACGTGTAATCCATAATCCACACCGATAGCAAGCAAGAGAACCGGAATCGAGTTCATGGCCGCGTTAAATGTCATGTTGATACCTGCAAACTGCAGCCATCCAGACAGGCCGTAGGTTGCAAGGATGGCGATAATCGTCAAGAAAAGCACATACGCTGTGTCTCGAACACTTCGGAAATTCCACCACAGAATGATACCGAGGATAATGAATGCTGTTCCTGTGAGAATTCCGATTTCTTTACCTATCGTTGCTGATGAACCTGTTGAAAATTGAGCAAATGAGAACAGTCGGACTTCGCCAACGTCGTCTTCTTGCTCAAATTCTTTGAGTAACTCCTCGTTCCAAACGGTGAAATCCTCTTGAACTTCGCCTATCGTTTCGTAGTTAAACGCATCTGGTTCACTCAACACAACAAGGGTGACGAGGACCGGTCCTGATGTCTGCCAAGGGTCATCAATGTCAGATTGAGGGATGCTCGAGAGAATGGCTGAGCGAAAATCAACGGATTGAATACCTAGAAGGGGGCCTACTTTGGCTGAGAACGTACCATAGATAGCAAGGTATGCATCGATGTGGGTCGAGTTAATAGTGCTCACAAGAGAGGAGGAAAGACCCATCAAGCCGCCAAGTTCATCACTCATGTTCTCGCTTGAGTTGAGTCTTGTCAGCCAATTTGTATCATCTGGAACATCCCAACTGCGAAGCATTTCTGCTGTAAGAGGTTGAACATCTGGGATTGCATCCACAGCGTTTGAAAGGTTCAGCACGGCACTGTCCAACGAGGCATTGTCTGTAGCAGATGCAAGTGATTCAAATGCTGAAAGAAGGGGCACATACCAATTCATTGCCGTTGTTTCATCTTGATACATGAGCCATTGAAGTGCATGGCCTCCTGGACCGTTATTTGCTTGAGTTCCAAACAGAGGATAGTGATAGGGTTGGTATTGTTCATTTTCGAGCAACATGGCCTCAACGATCACAAGTTGTTTCCAAGTGGATGCCTCAGTCAAGCCACCTTGTTCTATTTCGTTGATGACTCGAATGAAATCGAGGTTTGCTTGGTATTCTTCTTCAATTTCATACAATAAGTCGACCTTTTCATCGTCCGGAAAAAACCCGTCCTCACTGTTGTCAAACTTGAGATGCATCCCCCCACTCGATAATACGAGAAAGAGCACAAAGCCAACGAGCAGTGTTTGTTTTGGTTTCGTTACACTTTGGTTTGTCAACCAAAAGAATGGATTCTGCATGTGCCCGCTAGCAAAAATGTTCGTTTTTAATGACTGTTTTTTCACACAATATCAATGAGGCTTTTTCCTTGCTCAACTTGTTGACCAACTTGAGCATGAATTGCCCCGACCTCACCGTCTTGTGGTGCTAGTATTCGATGTTCCATTTTCATTGCTTCCAGCACCAATAATGGTTGGCCTTGTTTGACTTGCTCCCCTACGGAGACGAAAAGTTCGAGAATTTTTCCTGGCATCGGAGATATGCAATCACCACTTGACACTTCAGAACGTACACCTGGTTCGATTTTTTGAACCTTTAATGTACTGCCGTCAATCTGAATCCACCATGTATCGCCTAATTTTTTGCAATACCCTGTAGTTGTTTTTCCAGATGGAAATTTTATTCGACATTTCCCTTGGTCAACGATTTCGATTTCGGTGCCTTCGAAATGAAACACATCACCATTACGTGAAATTTGTACCTGATGCGTTTCGCCGTGAAGAAGGTACTCTGTCATAGCGGAAACCTCCTGGAAATTGTTTGAAACGGGTTTACTTCAACTTCACCATCGGCTGATATTGAAGTGGGTGAAGCACGTGCCCAACCCAATTGTTCACCAACTTCAGCAAGCAACAAACCTGCTTCAAGAACCTCGGGCCGATGGAGAGCAGACCAACCATCAGGCCATACATCCTCGATCGTCGTTGTGGTTGTCGTAGCATGAACCACTGCATCGATATCGCATAATTCTCGTAAAAATTGGCGGTTTGTCGTCGTACCGAGTACGATGAATTCATCGAGTGCTCTTCGCATCTTTTGGAGGCATTCATTCCTTGTAGGCGCCCAGCAAATGAGTTTAGCAAGCATTGGGTCGTAGTATGGTGTGACTTCATCACCTTGACGAACCCCTGTATCGAGACGGATGCCCGGACCTTCTGGTGGTATGAATACTGCGAGAGGTCCAATCGATGGAAGAAAGTTTTGTTCTGGGTCCTCCGCATAAAGTCGAACCTCAATGGCATGACCTCGCATATCGAGTGATTGTACTGACATAGGTTCTCCCTGTGCAATGCGAAGTTGCTCTCGCACTAAATCGACACCAGTCACCATCTCTGTGATTGGATGCTCAACTTGTATTCGAGTATTCATTTCCAAAAAGAAAAATTCACCGTTATTGGTGAGCATAAATTCAACGGTACCTGCACCAACGTAGTTGACCGCTTCTGCAGCAGCGACGGCTGCATTTCCCATCGCTTCCCTAAGTTCATCGGTCAATGTTGCGCAAGGTGCTTCTTCGAACACTTTCTGATGACGGCGTTGAACGCTGCATTCCCGTTCCCCTAAGTGGATGGTTCGACCATGGGAATCTGCGAGAACTTGAATCTCAACGTGTTTTGCGTGCTCCAGCAATCGTTCAATGTACAGCCTTGCATCACCAAAAGCCGCCTGTGCTTCTCGGCGTGCGCCGACAGCTGCCGCTGAAAAATCAGCCGGATTGCGAACAATTCGCATACCTTTCCCACCCCCGCCGCTTGAGGCTTTGAGTAAAAGCGGATATCCAACGCTTGCACTTGCTTCTTCAAGAAGTCGCAAAGCCTCATCGTCATCTTTTGATTCTATTTCTTCTCCGGGGATAACTGGGACCCCTGCATTCCTCATGGTCATGCGTGCTGTCATCTTGTCACCCATTTGCTCGATCGCATGTGGTGAAGGACCTATCCATACGATGCCTGCATCCATGACCGCTTGAGCAAAATCTGCCCGTTCAGATAGAAACCCGAAACCCGGATGTATAGCACCAACACCCTCTTTCAGTGCAATGTTGATGATTGCCTCGCTGTTGAGGTATGTTGACTGGATGTCATCACCTTCGAGGATGACAAGGTGGTCTGCAAGTTCTGTAAACATCGAGGATGCGTCGTTTTTGGCAGCAATTGCTACGGTATCAAGCCCCGCTTCTTTGCAGGCACGAAGGATGCGGCAGGCGATTTCGCCACGGTTTGCAACCAACACTTTCGAAAACATATCCTCCACCGTTATTCTATCTTCCAATGAGGAGGTCTCTTTTCTAAAAATGAAGAAAGCCCTTCTTGGCCTTCATCAGAACCTCGCATTTTGCTGGTATAGTCAAGTGTCCACTCTCGTAGAGATACATCATCACCATTCCAGCGGTCAAATCCTAACGTGAGTAATTTAGCCTGTGTTACAGCTTGTGGACCTGTTGACATCACTTCAGCAATCATTGTTTCAACCAGAGTTTCTGCCCCATGGGCGTCATCAGCAATAGCATCGACGAGACCTACGCGAAGAGCCTCTTCTGAGGTAATGCGGCTTGCTTGCATTGCAAGTCTGCGGAAATTAGCTGAGCCAACTCTACGGTACACATATGGTCCAATCACAGCAGGCAGAATGCCCAGTTTACCCTCTGAGAGTGCGATCTTACTCGAAGATGTGGCCACGGCATAGTCACTGCATGAAACGAGGCCAGCTCCACCGCCGAGAGCGACACCTTGAGCAACGAGAATAGTAAAGCATGGATGGGACCATAGTGAATTAAACAGACGATCCAATCGTTCGGAGTCAGTCCGGTTTTCTTCGGGACTTTTTGCACCTGCATCTCGCATCATTTCGATATCTGCACCTGCACAAAAGTGCTTTCCAGCACCACGAACAACAATTACGCGAAGGTACGGTTTTCCTTCCTCGTCATGCAATTTACCTTGAGAGCCAACACTCATCGAGGATGTCCAGTCGATTGCATCAACTAAGTCTTTGATGAGTGCAATATTCATTGCGTTGTACTTTTCTTCACGGGAAAGCGTAATCGATGCTACTGGGCCGTCAAGTGAAAGCGTTATGTTTTCGTATTGCGGTGGATGATGTAATGATTCCATGTCGATTTCTCCAATATAAATTTTAAATTTTCAATTGAAATATTACATTCTAAAAATGCCGTACTTGTTGTCCGGCAAAGGTGCATTTTGAGACGAAGCCAGACACAAACCAAGGACATCACGAGTATCACGTGGGTCGATGATACCATCATCCCACAAGCGTGCTGTCGAATAATATGGGCTGCCCTCAACTTCGTATTTTTCGAGTATAGGTGAGCGGAATGCATCTAATTCGCCCCCTGCCATCGGTTCTTTGCCTTCACGAGCGAGTTGATCTTGCTTCACCGTGGTCAACACATCTGCTGCTTGCGGACCGCCCATAACTGAAATTCTTGCATTTGGCCACATGAATAGGAAGCGGGGGTCGTATGCACGCCCACACATGCCGTAGTTTCCTGCACCATGTGAACCTCCGACGATGACTGTGAACTTTGGCACATTGACACATGAAACTGCAGTAACGAGTTTTGCACCATCTTTTGCAATACCACCTGATTCGTAAGCCTGACCAACCATGAATCCTGTGATATTTTGAAGGAAGAGAAGCGGTATGCCTCGTTGACCACACAATTCAACGAAGTGTGCTCCTTTAAGCGACGACTCTGAGAACAGAATGCCATTGTTCGCAACAATGCCCACCTTGTATCCATGAATATGTGCAAAACCACAAACAAGTGTTGTACCATATCTCGCTTTGAATTCATGAAATCTTGAACCGTCCACCATTCGTGCGATGAGTTCTCGAACATCGACAGGGGTGCGGTTATCTTCTGGAATAAGGCCCAAAAGTTCCTCCGGGTCATAGAATGGCTCTTCCACTGGTGAGGTCTGATATGGTGTCTTTTCAGACACACCGAGGTTCTCGACGATGTTGCGTACTAGCCGAAGTGCTTCATCCTCGTTTTCAGCAAAATGGTCTGCT
The DNA here is from genome assembly GCA_964613395.1 of uncultured Candidatus Poseidoniales archaeon. Taxonomy (GTDB): domain Archaea; phylum Thermoplasmatota; class Poseidoniia; order Poseidoniales; family Poseidoniaceae; genus Poseidonia. The sequence continues at coordinate 57,573 of CAZTGO010000009.1, forward strand.
ACACCTGATTTTGCCGTGTGTACATCAGCACCACCGAGGTCTTCTGCTGTGACCTCCTCACCAGTTGCAGCTTTGACAAGGGGCGGACCTGCAAGGAAGATTGTACCATTTCCTTTGACAATAATCGATTCATCCGACATTGCAGGAACATATGCACCTCCCGCAGTACACGAGCCAAGGACTGCTGCGACTTGGTAGATGCCATCACCTGACATTCTTGCTTGATTTCTAAAGATACGCCCAAAGTGCCCGATGTCCGGAAACACTTCATCTTGCATTGGAAGGAATGCACCGCCTGAATCGACGAGATAAATACAGGGAAGATGGTTTTCGTGTGCAATCGTTTGTGCACGAATGTGTTTCTTCACCGTCATTGGATAGTACGAGCCACCTTTGACTGTTGCATCGTTGGCAACGAACATACATTGCCTACCATGCACTGAGCCGATACCAGTTACTATGCCTGCAGAATATGCTTTCCCGTCATACAATTCATGAGCAGCGAGTGGCGATAATTCGAGAAAAGCGGTACCTGGGTCGATGATTTGTTCGATTCGTTCACGAGGCAACCGCTTATCTCTGGACCGATGACGTTCAACGTACTTTTCTCCGCCTCCTTGATACGAACGCTCCAAGTGGTGCTTTAGAGTCGAAATGAGGGTTTCATTGTGATTTTTTCGCATTGTGAACTCTTCGCTGTTCACCATTGCATGAGATGGTAATCTATCCATGACGACCCCTAAGATGAACGCAGGCGTCGGTGTTCTTTAATTTCATTCAACAAACTTTCGGGATTAGACACCAAGCATGAGGCGGCCAATATCCCTCAAACCTGGTGCGAGTCCAACAATCATGACCGCTAGAACGATTAAGAGTCGTAAATGTGCTTGACGTCGCTCAATTCGCATCTTGGAAAAGAGAAAGGCGATGGCGGCGACAAGGCATGCTTTGATCACGGCAAAAAACCAAGCGCCCTCGCCAAGCGAAATGCCCAACATATCATTGATTTGACCACCGATACCGATGACACTATTGCTTACTGGATGCTTTTCACCATATCCGAAAAAATCGATACCCATCATAGTTGCAAAACCATCGCATAATTGCCCAAACACCATGCCGAGTACCATTGGATGAGCGAGAAGTGCTTTACCTGAAAGAAGTTCTACGGGGTGGTCTTTGTACGATTCGGCGTTCTTTTCCCAGTCATCAAGGCTGTAACCATCAGGGATGATACCTGGTTTATACCCTGTGAGTTCAAGTTGATATGCGTCCTCCTTACCGATGTTGTACAGAACATAGCAGACAACAAAGGGGATGCCGAGCACGATGAGAGCCGGCCACAAGACTGCCCCCTCGGAAACCTTCCCTGATTCTTGCACCCAGGGTGTAGATAGGAACTGAAACCAGTGAAACACACCTAGGACAATTGCAGAGATAGCAAAGGAGAGCATGCCTCGAGTCATAGCATCCCAATTTCTTGTTTGAACAAGTACAAGCCAAACCGACAAAATTGAAGCAAAGAGGCCAATATTCACATACAAACTTCCAATGTTGGTATGCTCTTCGTATGAAGACGAATAGAACACCATCCAATGAAGGGAAAGCAGACCAGCAATCAGAACAAAGAGCGTGATTCGCTGAGTATTCTCAGAAGCATCTGAGGTTTCATCGTCGAGATAGCTAGCAAAAAAGTGAGAGGAAACTGCCACGGTAATGAGATGAAAGGCCAACACAAGATGGATGATAGGTGAGATGAGGAAAACGTCAACGGATGTACGGAAAAAATCAGCATCCTCTAGCACCCGTAGTACTGGTGCCAAACAAACCCAAGCAATGAGAGCAATCGTCATGTTCTTTCCATAAGGAATATTCCACTTCCTAAACAGAGCCTGGAAGAGAACAACACAGAAAAGAAGCGATGAAGTGTAGATTGCAGTGTTTTGAGGCGTATATCCTGCATCACCTGATGTTCCAGCATCTTTGACGACCGGGTCCCAGATAATGGGTTTGAGCCCCTCCACCCAAAAAGCATCGTATGCTAAGACGAATCCTGCTAGAACCCCACAGATTGCAATCAAAGCAACCCACATGACGATTTTTTCGAGCAAGGAGTATTCATCGTAGTCCAGGACATTGGTTGAGGCATTCAACGCATCATCCATGTCGACCATTCCTAGTTCGCTCCACGAGTGGTAGTATTTTGATGCACCGTTAAGGTGCCCATAGAAGAAGGAGTTTCAATCACTCTTCTTCTTGGCTCAAACGTGCAATGAGGTCTGCTTTCTTGCCTCCGACAGGTAGGCCACGCTCTTTGCACAAATCTTTGAGTTCTGCTACGGACTTCTTTGAGTAGTCTTCGCCGTGGTCATGATCGTGGTCATGGTCGTGGTCATGGTCGTGGTCATGGTCAGCAACTGCTCGGTCTTCGTGGACCTCAACGAATCGGACGGTGCCACAATCCATTGATTCTCGTAGCGTTGTTACAACTCTGAATTTGGTCATAGCAGCATTTGTGTCAAACAACATCGTTTGGGGAAGAGTGATGGTAATGTCTTTTCCGGAAATTTCTACTTCAAAGTCCGAATGTCCTGTTGTTGATTCTAGGAGTGCTTGAACTCTTTCGACTTCACCGTCAACAACTTCAACAATCTTGAATGAGTACTTGAGTGTTTTACCAGCCATAGGATGATTGTAATCGATTCGTGCTCGTCCTGCTGCAACATAGGTGACGATACCTTGACGTCCGCCAATGTTGACTGGTGCACCGATGTACAATGAACGCGGGTCTTGAACGGAACTTGCAAGTTTTTGGAAGCTGATTGTCTCCATGAGTTCTGCATCTTTTTCGCCGTAGCCTTCTGCTGGAGGGATTACAACTTCAATTTCCTTGTTTGGTTTTGCATCGGAAAGTGCTGCATCGAATCCTGGAATCAACTGACCTGTACCAACAACGCATACCATTGGTGAATATTTTCGACCTTCTTGATGGATTTCGTGCTCTTTAGCAACCTCTTCTCGTGTAGTCTCAATCAATTTTCCTTCTTCTCCGTCGTAGAGTTCATAATCGACATGCACAATGGTTCCTTCGTCCATTCTATCACCTTAGGTGATTTGGCGACCTACCTCTCCTTCATAACTTAATTGGAAGATTTCACTCTTCTTCTTCTGCAGTTTTCTTGAACGTCGGGGCTGCCAAGGAAACCATGCCCATCAACATCAACACCCAGCCTAGCCAAACCAAATGCGACCCATGCAGAGTGTAGATCGTCACCCGAATGAGTTCGACTGATTCAGTTCCATCGGTGGAAACGCTTTGCATGAGGGAGGATGCTTGGGTGCCATCAAAAATGACAACTGTGTCTCCTGTGAGCCTTGAGTACGTGTCAACCTCTGAACGCGGAAACATCGTGGAATCAAAGCGCAAAACACCCGGTTGCAACGTGGTCAATTTTTCCCCAACCTTTCCATCATCAACTGAATAGATTTCGATGGACAAGGTGACGAGGCCATCGCCCACCTCCAAGTCATCGGTGGTTAACTCTACCTCGGTAAACACATAACCGTAGCCTTCGTACACAACAACCTCATCTCGGATTAATGTGACACGGTGAGATGCATCCCCTCGATCGACAAGGGTTGTGGTAAAAATATGACCAATAATGAGCAGAAGCAAGCCAAGATGCGTCATATGTGCCTTGAACGAAATCGAATTCAAACGCTTACCTCGTCGACGTTGTCTTTTTACTTCTGTTACGAGTTCATGAATGACAAAAGGTGCTGCAACCAACATCATCGGAAGCACCACCCATGCAAGATGGCCTCTGCTAACGATTTCCGAAATTGAATGGTCTGAATCGAAACCCCATGCATGAGGTGCAAAGAACAAACCAACCAGTGAAAATACAACAACGCTCGATAGCCCAATCTGTTTTGTCTTTCTGTCGAGATGTCGTCCCATATACAAGTAAAAACTGCAACCAAGAGCAAATAAGAACGGTGCTCCATACAATTCATGGGTTTCAAAACTGATTGCATCAATGCTCGAAAGAAGAATGACCCAAGTCAAAATGAGGTAAACTCCTGCGATGACGACGCTTCCCCACAATGCAAAACGTGGTTTGAACATGTCAATGCTCTTTGATGATTCATCATCGGAAGATTGTACAACAAGCCAGGGGTGCATGAAGAGAACCATCATAATAGCGGCTTGATATATCGAAATCATGTTGCTCCAAGCGGCTGAAATTGAAAGTGCTACTCCGGCAGTAGCCCATCCCCATTTGTGTATTTGCTCGGCGTACTGCATTGCAAAAATAAAGCAGACAAGGGCTGTTGTTAGCATGACATCTTGGACCACAAAATAGGTGAGAATTGAAAATACAACGGCCAATCCTTCGCTTCTCGGTGTGATGTGATGAGAGGCGTACGAAGCAAGAAGCGGAAGCAATCCAATCATCAAATAGCCAACTGGAGGAATGGTTGCAAAGAGGGATGGCCCTACGAAGAGACCAAAAGTGACGAGAACGATAGGTACCAAAAACATCCAATGGCCGACATGAGCATTGGTAAGCGAAGTCGATTTGATACGGATATGGGCGAGCCAAGCACCGACGAGCATGAAGCAAATCAGAAGATAACTCATGATCTCTAAGGCCACATCGCCTTCTCGAAGTGCCATGAATCGGAAAAAGACGTCACTTGACGAGAGGGCTGAATCATCTTGAACGAAAGTGTGAACGGATGTGGCCCAAACACCGCCTGCTCTGGTCACCAAGGTTGCAAAAATAGCCATAAAACCTGCAACGAGGGCCCCTCCTATCCACAACGAATCCGATACTTTTCCGGGCCGGGTGCGTAAATGAACCATCATGGCAAGAACGATCCACGGAAGGAAAGAACCTGTTTCTACCGGGTCCCAAGCCCAATACCCGCCCCAATCAAGAATGAGATACGCCCAAAGCCCTCCGAGACCAATACCTAGAGTTGTAATAAAGAATGCCGGACGAAGTATGGGGACCATTCGTTGCTTCAATTTTGAATCCTCATTTGAAAAAATTGAGCTCAGACCGATGGTAGCAAGCAACAAGCAATACGAATAGGCCAAGAAGATAAGTGGGGGATGAATGACCATGAGGTCGGTTTGGAGAAGAGGATTGAGTCCTTGAGATCGTATAGAGGATTCCAATTTTTCAAAGGGTTGGAGTGATATTGCGATAAGGAGGAGAAGAATCATCATTCCATAATGAAATCTCAAGCGGAGGGTGTGTGTTTCAGTATGTTCTCCCTCCAAAGCATGGCGGTAGATGTAAGCGAGAAGTCCCATCCAGCCAAACCAAAGCAAGAGTGGCCCCTCCCTTGCAGCCCAAGTAGCCGCAAACCTGTATCGGAGAGGAAGTTGTTCACCGCCGTGTAATGCGACATGGAGAAAATTTGTGTTGTTCGTGACAAACAACATCGCTAAAATTGCAAATGGAAGCGCAAACAAAATATGTAGGCTCTGATTGAACCACATCGGGTGCTCTTCAGGCCTTGGTCGAATCATCAAATAGATGAGGGCGATGAGGGATATCCAAAGAATGAATTCCCACATGGTTAGTCTAACCGTTTATGTTTCAAGTACATTACCAACCAAAGAATTTTGCTCGAGAGTAACCAAATGAAAGGAGCACTGAAATCACTTTCTTTGTGTATAATGTTGGCTTTCTGAACAATATTTTCACCCCTATCCAAGCCTTGTCGAGTGGAGACATGTTACCAAGTTCCTCGGGAAGGCACCGGGCCATCACAGACATTTGTTCGTCACTCAAGTCATACAACGCTGTTTTACCTTTGAGAATTTTATGATACGGTGGAAACGTCGACTTCCATGCTTTTTCGTACCCTGAAAGATGTTTGGCTTCGAGCGATCCACGTTGAATGGCTGAGTGAATGGTTTGTGCAGCTTCTCTCCCAGACCACAGTGCGAGATGTGAGCCTCCTTCAAATAACGGAGAGGTAAATCCAGCAGCGTCGCCTACGAGAATTAAACCATCAGCAACCGTTACACTGCGTGGTCCTGAGATAGGAATCGTACCACCGAAAGGGCGTACTTTCATTCCATCAGCCCTCCAAGGTGGGTTTGCAGTCGGTTTTGGTTTGAGATAGGTATCTTCAATAAACGAATCAAGATACTTGACTGCACCTTTTTTGTCAGTCGTCACAAGCCCCACATTTGCTCTTCCTTCTTTTTTGGGAATCATCCAAACATAACCATGTGGAGAGTATTTGGGCCAGAGATAAAAGTCGAGGTAGCCATCATTTTCAACCTCATGCATCTCGTATTGAAAGCCAGCAATGACCTCGACTTCGGTACCCATATCGAGAATTTTTGAAGCCACTCCTGAAACTCCAGATGCATCGATGACGGCTTTACATTCGATAGGAAATTGTTCGCCTTTTCCATCAATAATCCAATTAGAAAATTCGTTTTCACTATTGTAAATCCGCTCCATTTTTGTAACCTTATGGTGCAGGTGAAGTTTCGCCCCAACTTTGCACGCTTCATCGCACAACCATCGTTCAAAGAGATGCTTTTCTAGAACATAGCCCGGTTCAGTCAGTTTTTTGGCGGTTGAATCCGGAAAGATGACCCGGATACCTTTCACATGGAGAGCAATGACTTCATCGGGAAGGGCGAGATCGAGATTGTCAACAGCAATTTGTGAAAGGCATTCTCCACAATGGACGGGTGTGCCAACTTCTGGGTCGGCTTCGAGAATCATTGTGTTCAATCCCAGCCTCGAACAGTGCAATGCTGCGGAGCCTCCACCCGGACCTGCACCGATAATGACCACGTCACAGACATTCATGATGACTCCTCGCTTATCCTAACCACACAACACAGGCTCATGAACAAAACGGTGGCTTTATTCGGTAATAGAGGCAGGTAAATCTCGTATTAAATTTTTTAATTTTCAATTGGGATTTTATATTTTGATAAGAGTCGTAACATCACGCTCACCATCGGCCCAATACACAATGCAAACACCAACGTTCCAAACCCAACATTTCCACCGAGGAGCCATCCAACAAAAAGTGCTGTACATTCAATGACCGTTCGCACAATACCGATGGAAATTCCCGTTTTTCGATGCAGACCTGTCATCCACCCATCACGTGGTCCTGGGCCCAAGTTCGCAGTGAGGTAAAACCCGCTCCCAACGGCGATAAGTGCAGTGCCAATAATCACAGTACAAAAGGAGGCAAAGGTCGTTGTTGGTGTAGGCAAATATGGTAATGCGATATCGATCATAGCAGCGATGATGATGATATTGAGGATTGTACCTATTCCGGGTTTTTCTCGTAAAGGATACCACAAAGCGAGCACGACAACACTGACAATGAACGTAGCTCGTCCAATCGTTGTCCCAACTTGTTCTGCTAAACCCATCGCTAAAACAGTCCAAGGTGTGACACCCCATACCGCAGATACAATCACCGCATCGCCAAGACCAAAGAGAATCAACCCAAAAATGAGGGCGAACATTGTCGATAATTTTGGTTTTCGATCAAACGGGTCGGCTGCACTCCAACGCATTGTCGGAATGGCTTTTTTTTTCGAACCAGCAAACAACCGCGAAAGGATGGTTCGATGTTCTGAAGATGCCAACGAAAACCCCTCGGCTTAGCCAGAAATTCATGCTACTTGTCATTTTAACACCGAAAGGATTCATTTTGCTGTAAATCAGCGAAATACGGAGGTTCATAGGTGAGAACACCTACCGAGAGGCGTGGCATGGAGGACACTTCGCAAATGGGTAGACCACCTCGAGTCACGAGGTGAATTGCTTCGAATGTCTCATCCTGTCGATGTGGAATACGAGGCAGGAGCGATTGCAGATTTACTCGTAAAGAACGATGGCCCTGCAGTTCTGTTTGAACAACCTCGATTGCCCGATGGTACAATAGCATCAATGCCACTCCTCATGAACGCATTTGGCAGCCATGACAGAACGCTCCGAGCACTTGGTGCAAGCCACGAGACTGAAATTGGCGATCGAATGGTCGCAATGATGAAACCCGATATCGGCCTCTACATGAGAAAGCCGTGGAAAGGCTTGCCACTACTACGTGATGCACTTGCTATGCCGCCCAAGAAAGTTCGACGAGGGAAATGCCAACGAGTCCAGCTCCCGCTTGATTTGACCAAACTTCCAATCCCCAAAACATGGCCTATGGACGGAGGACATTTTGTCACATTACCACTTGTTGTAACGAAAAGCGCAAACGGAGAACATAACCTTGGCATGTATCGTGCTCAAGTCCACAATCAAAAGGAGTTAGGGCTACACTGGCAAATTCACAAACATGGGGCAGAACATGCAGAACGTGGTGAACGAATGCCAGTTGCGGTTTGCATTGGCGGACCCCCCGAACTTATCTTTTCAGCGATTGCACCTTTACCTGATAACCTCTCCGAATATCAATTCGCGGGTATTCTTGGCCGTAAATCGTTGCCAATCACAAAGGCGTTGACTCAAGATCTCTATGTTCCTGCAGAAGCTGATATCGTGATCGAAGGATACTGTGACCCCGCCGAAACGAAATTGGAAGGGCCTTTCGGAGACCACTTTGGCTATTATTCGCTGACTGGTCAATATCCAGTTTTGCACGTTACAGCAATCACATGTCGAAAAGATGCAATTCTGCCCGCTACCATCGTAGGTTTACCACCAATGGAGGATGGGTATCTTGGTGAAGCAATTGGAAGGCAGTTCTCTCCGGTTTTGCGTTTCCAACATCGAGATGTTGCAAGTGTCCATCTTCCTCTTGAGACCGGTTTTCACAATCTAGCAATTGTTGCCTCAAAGCAACGATACCCACGGCAAGCGAGAAAGACTGCTTTGGGATTGCTTGGAGCAGGACAAATGATGTTCCTCAAAATCATCACGGCTGTTGACCAAAACCATGACCCTAAGGACCTCGATGCATTTCTTGACGCACTCAACAATAAAGTCGAGATTGCGAAAGATGTCATCGTCTTACCAGGGATGGTTGCCGACGCTTTAGAAGCCTCATCGCCGTTTGAAAACGTTCACGACAAATTGCTTATTGATGCCTCGTCAATTGTAAGTACAGACCCTCGTTCTCCTGCACCGCCGCTCGAAGGTTCATTCAACATTGAAACACCGGAATGGAGACAACAGGGTGTATCATCCACGCCATTCACTGACATTGAACAAGTTCGTGCTCTTGAGTATGTTCGCCAGGCGAGGATGCTGAGAGATAACATGCTCGTCGTATCACTGAGCATCAATGACAGTCCGACTGCACGTGATGGCGGCACAGGCTCGAACGATGAGGCGGAATCCAGGCGTCGAGAGCAAATTATCCAATTGAGAAATCAAATATGGCAATTGGATTCTCAACGTTTGCTTCGCTGGTTGTTTATCACCAATGATGACCTCGACCTAACAACCAAAAAGGCAAGACGGCGGCTTCTTTGGCAACTCACATCTCGATTTGATGTTGGCCGAGGCCTAACATTCGACGAAAGTAAAGATAGGCTTTGTTGGGATGCAACAACACCGATCCCCTCGGACCAATACGGTGTTCGAAGATGGCCTGCAATCACCCTCCACAACGAAGAAACCCTCGAAAAAGTTGCAAGCCATCCCGAACTCAAAAAATATCAATGGCCCCCCCACCTCTCGTTTGGGGGACCAAAGGAATGAACTTCAAGCAAGTGATGTCCTTCGTTAAGGTAGAGCACACTCTTTTTTCCCTCCCGTTTGTTTTGATAGGCTACATCATTGCATTGGAGCAATTTGACCTCCCCTTCAGTATCGACCTTCTTTGGATTCTGCTTGCAGCTGTCGGAGCACGGGGGCTAGCTATGGCGTTGAATCGTATTATCGACAAAGACATTGACGCTGCAAATCCGAGAACAAAAGAACGACATCTTGCATCGGGTTCAATGAGTTTGAATACCGCTTGGATTCTTTCAGGCCTCTTTCTTCTGGTGCTGTTGGTCAGCGCTGGTTTACTCAACAGAGTTGCTTTGATGATGGCCTGGCTTCCAGTGGCTGCTTTCATTGCCTACCCTTACATGAAGCGGTTTACCTGGTTATGCCACCTGTGGCTCGGGCTGTGCCTCGGGCTTGCCCCTGCAGGAGCATGGTTAGCCATTGCTGCAGACGTTCACGGCTGGGCTGCACTTCATGGAGACTTTCAAACTCATACAGAATTTCTATGGGCACCGACCATCCTACCGATTTCTCTTGGCGTAGCTCTGTGGATCGCAGCGTTTGATATCAACTATGCACGAATGGATGTTGAGAGCGATAAAGAACAAGGCATCCATTCATTCCCGTCGAAATTTGGTGATAAAACAACAACACGCACAACGATTCAACTCTCCTTGCTATGGTTTGCTTGTTTTGCCTACGCCGACCCAATCGAGAGCATTTGGTTTGTGCTGGCATCTGGAATCATGGCACTTGCAAACATTGTTGTGGTCATTCAACGAAACCAAGTGCATGATTTTCAACACGTCTTGTTTCGAGTCTCAATGCTTACAGGTTGGGTTCTTCTCGGAAGCCTGGTGCTTGGAGTGTACTTGTAGACTAAAGAGTAGCGATGTATATGACCCTCTGCGAACCCATCAATATGATGAGTCTGCTCACAAGGGTGTTTAGCACAAACCCTCTTGGCCATAAGCAAACCAATTATTCACTCTTATTTGTCGGATGACAATTTATATCATATACTAATTTCACCCTATCGTGATACTATGACAAGATTAGTTGGTGAGGAAAATCTTGGTGAAAAGAAACTGCCTCCCACTGAGACCTCAGTAATTGGAGCTAAAAATCAAGGTTTTTCTTATTACAATATAGTGTCACTTTGGATGGCGATTGTTCCTATCATTGGGCTTGTCCTTTGGCTTGCCGATTCAACAGGTGATGCCGCTGGATTCGTCTTGAGTGGTTTCATGATTTCCATTCCAATTGCCATGATTAGCGCACTTTTTGCAATTCGAGCATTGGGCAAGCGATTCTTGAATCCGATGATAATCTCAATTCTAATTGCGATACCATTAGCAATTTGGGAATATTTCAATGAGTTAAATAATGGATGTTCAAATTGGGGTTGGGGAACTTGCCCCCCTGATCCGCCAGGGTACAATTTACCACGTACTATTATGTTGATTTATCTCATTATTTTGGGGATTTACGCTCTTTCGAAATACGATAACGAAGACCAAGCACGAACTTATGGTATTGCATATGGGATGGGATATGGCTACCTAATTTACGTTCTTGCATGGGTCAACGGCGTGTTTGGATAAACTAATTCACATACAAAGAATCTATCTGATGCAGTTGGGTTGAACACAAGGGGGCCCTTGTGTATGCGGGCGATAATAATGGTACCCATTGATTCGGGTAGAGGCAAGGGTGCAATGTTCATGTGCCCATTTCATTTGTGACAGAACATGAACCCAATTGTCAAATCACTTCTCGAATTTAATCGAGCCTTTGAAATTCCGAAACTCGATGCCCCTGGTCTCGGGCCAGACGAACTCATCGAA
>CAZTGO010000010.1:0-65835 GCA_964613395.1 uncultured Candidatus Poseidoniales archaeon
TTCAAGCGTTGAGCAATTTCTCGATGTTGATCAGTGGTGAAACACGCTCTTTTGCAATCGCTTTCATTTGCTCGAGTTGTTCCTCCGATTCTGCTTCCATTCGCATAATGAGTACAGGCTCTGTATTGGATTGGCGAGCGAGATACCAACCGTATTGATGACCAGACGCGTCGGTAAATCGAACCCGAACTCCATCAACTGTGATGGATTCGAAATCTGAAAAGGCCTCGGTAATTGATGAGACCACCCTCACTTTGTCGCCTTCTTCGCACGGTACTTTGACTTCACCAGTCGTTGGCAGCGATGGAGCAAGTCGGTCGAGCGCCGAAGCGAATGACACCGTTCGTTCTTGCCTCGACCACACTTCAATGAGTCGTGCAGTGTTGTAAAGGGAACAATCAAAGCCGTACCAGCCTCGGTCAGCAGGGAAAATATGCCCGCTCATCTCCGCAGCGAGTTTGCATTTTGGGCGTTCTGCAAGTGCTCGTTTCATAAACGAATGACCTGTTCTTGCCATGAGGGGATAGCCTCCAGCATTTGAGATGACATTCTCCACGTTCATCGAACATTTTACATCATAAATCACGGTCATTTCCTCTTGGTTAGATGACGGAGAGTTGCGGAGAATATCATCGGCCATGAGTGCAACGAGACGGTCTGGATAGACAAATTCACCATGGTCATCAACCGCTCCAATTCGGTCACCGTCACCGTCACAACCAATGCCAAATTCACAACCTTCTGAAACCACCAGATTTGCAAGGTCGACCATGTTTTTTGGTCGAGTTGGGTCTGCTCCATGATTTGGTTCGCTGGGGTCCCAATCGCAATACAAATCGTGCACGTCGCAACCCATCAAATGAAGCAACTTGAGCATCGACGGGCCGGGGACTGCGTTGCCACAATCAACAGCGATTTTTACTGGTCGCGATATTGCACCAACGGATTCCAGAATCGCTTGGAGATATGTATCGATGTGCGGGTTGTCCCTCGATGTGCCTTCGCCATCAACAAATTCGCCGCCCAAAAAGACCTCTTTGAGTTCTTGAATTTCCTCACCTGCGAGTGGAAGTGTTCCTTTGCACATCTTGAATCCGTTGTGTGTTGGCATGGGCAAGTGACTTGCCGTGACCATAATACCGCCATCAACAGGAAGGGTCCAACATGCATGGTACACCACGCCGGTCGATACAATGCCAAGATCGAGCACATCGACGCCAGATTCGGTGAGACCCCGAATCAATTGACTGGCGAGGGCCGGTGAGGATTCTCGAATATCTCGGCCAACAGCCAAGGTCTTGCAAGAAAGATAGGTCGCAATCGAGCGACCTAAGCGGTAGGCAAATTCAGGTGTGAGATCGCCTGAGCCATCGCCATATGCGTGACCACGGATGTCGTAAGCCTTGAAACAGTGTTCTGGCCAATCACTTGTCATGTTCCTCCCTCGTACGTCATCATAATGAGTATGTCGGATAGATGAAATTTCAAGTTCGGGGGAGAAGTGCAGTCATTGTTCCAATGATGAGAAGACCTATGCCTGCTTCAACGAGGATATCAAAATACCAAGCGGTGAGAAGGAGGAGGCTCGCAATTGGAATGAACCTTGACAAGAGGCGAGGCCATGTGAGCAAACCTTTCGGAATTTCTTCCAAATATGGTGAGCCCGGCATAGTGTTCACTCTGGTTTTACTGCTTGAACAACAATTTCGACCAATGCATGAGCGGGCAATGCACCCGCCTCAAATGCAGCCCGTGCTGGAGGGATGTCTACACCATCGAGCCATTTCGAATACACCTCGTTCAGGGCTGCAAAATCATTGATGTCATCGAGGAGAACCTGAACAAAGGTTGCATGATGCTTACTCGTTCCAGCGGCTGCAAGAAGGGCATCGATTTTATCCAACGAGGCTTGAACTTGAGCTTTAAAGTCGCCAGCATCCGGTGCGATTTGACCACTTAGCCACACCATCGACCCAGAGGACACCCCCGGAGAATATGGTCCATATGTCACTGCTCCGTCGAGTTCGATACGTGATTTCTTCATGGTCCACCATCGTGCTTTACATCTTCAATTCACCGATGGACTGTTTTGGAACCACAAGCATTGAGAAGTGAATTGAATATGATGAACTATGGAGAAGAGCAAATCTCGATATTCAAAAGCAGCGAGAAGGCCGATTCGCAACTTCTTCAAATTGGTTCCATTCATTGAATGGCTCTACCCTGTCGACCATCGTCGAATGTGGAAAGACGCATACAATGAGGCGTACCCGACTGGGAAAGAACTCAAGGAGAGTTACAAGGCTGTGTGGGAAGTACACACAATTGCTGCAGCGTTGGTCTTAGCCATGAATGCATCTTTATTCTTCGGGCTACTTACTGGAGAATCAAAAGATACCTATTGGGAGGCCACTCCATATTCAAGCATCGAGTGGTGGGCCATGATTTTTGGAGGTGTCATCGTGATTGTGAACTTTGTTCATCTCAATGTCTTGCTCGTCGTTCACGGTATCTATTCAGCAGTTGATGATGATAATTTCAGGGCAATCGTCAGTGCTCGAGGTCCGACTGGTCGCTTTGTGATGCTGCCAGAGTACCTCATTGTATGTTCGATGTATGGTATGGCGGGTTGGTGGTCATTGCTGCTTTTCGTACATATTCAAGATACAATCGGTGTGGTCGCTATCATAGCAGTTTTACTCACCATTGTATTCTTACTGGTCTCCTATGGTGCTTATGCTGCCCGAATTATCTATCATAGTGGAGCACACAAACCAGAGAGTATTTTCAAAGATATTCCAAATGAGGAATTACCGACAAGCCATCAAGAATTGGGATATTTGTTGATGGAACGCGCCCTCGTTGACGCACGAGCGACGATGGAGCCTCTAACAATCAATGCTCAAATTCAAAAAGATGTCGAAATTTCTGACACATGGAATATTGGTTCAAACGATTGAACCGATTTCTACCGTTTTGGGCTCCCAATCCAGCCCTTTCGCCAGAAGTAGACAAGCATCAATATGGCAAAAACTGCCATGAATGTCATGACGCCCCAAAACCCACCGATTGTGTCAGTTGGTAGATCGTCATTATTCATGCCAAAAATTCCAGCAATAAGTGTGAGTGGTAACATGATTGCACCAATGATGGTGAGTGTGGTCATGACTTCAGTGAGTTGAGCATTTGATTCTGAAAGTTGCATGCTGATGTTCGAAAGATATGTATCTCGGGAGGACGTTGCTCCAGCAGAATAATTGTTGCATCGCTTCAACAATGAAATCGAGAGTTGGTGCAAGTCACTAAAATATTGTTGAACATTATATGCGACAAAACGTTCACCTGGTTTCATCATTCGCATGGTGACTGAGTGGAGGGATTCAATTGACCTATTTGCCTGACGAAGTTTTCTCTTGAGGTCATGGAGTCCTTCGAGTAAATCATCATACTTCTTGCTCGGGTCAAACACTTGAAACTCGAGTTCATCGAGGTCTCTTGAGTAGCGGCCTAAAATTGGCGTCCAATCGTCAGCCACCGCATCAAGAAGTTCGTAGAGCAAGAAATCTACACCGAGTTGTTTGTCATCATCGTGTATTTCTTCAACACGCTTTCGAAACACATTGATGGCAGGGATGGCTGAGTGTCGAAGCGTAACGATGAGATTGTTGAGAAGCACAATAGCGAGCGGTTCAGTATCAAGTCGATTATCCGCATCCCTTGCATTGATGACAATGTAGCGATGATTACTGAATTTGAGGGCAGTGGTGTCAGCGTGTCCAAAAATATCCTCAATAATCAACTCATCAATCTCAAGACTGAGGAGAAATTCTCGAACGGTCTCATCCGGTTGCATAATGTCAAGCCATGCAACATGATCACCCTCTGTTGCTTCGGCTGTACGAGCGAGCGATTCGATTCCCGCTTCTTTCGAAGCTGAAGAGATGTCGTGAAACCGAACCTCGACCATGGAACTCGCGTAGACCACGCATTTGTAACTGTTTCAGTTTGGTGGATGATTCCTTTGTTCTATGTTTTTTTCATCAAGGCGACGTTGCGTCACGAATTGATGACGAGTTTCAACTTCATTGAGTTTTGAGCGTATTTTCCAAACCAAAAACCACAGAATTAGACCGATGGCTATCAACTCAAGAACGAGTAAAACCCATTCTTGTGGACCCCACTGCTCAAACATATCAATCATCAAAGTGGCGGTCGAATATCGACATCAACGGCGGTGGCAGGTTTACCAATGCAAGCAAGGCGCCCCCCGTCCGCAACATATTCATCATCTAAGCCTGGCGGCAAATCTTCATCGAGGGGAACATCGCCAGAAAGAAGTGTTACCATACACGTTCCACATGTGCCTGATGTACAATTTGTTGGTATGCTCAGCCCCATGCGAAGAGCATGTTCAACGATGGTTTCCTCTGGGTCCAATGTACACTGCCCGAGCAATTCGGCTCCACGTAGAATTCTCACCATCTTTGGCACGGTCATGGCCTCGCATCACCGAGCCTTTTCACGCGTCCATCGACCTGTTTGCTTGTTGAAGAACAAGCCCGCCTTCTTCATCCATTTGTTGAACTTGGTAGCACCAGCACCAGTTCGGAGAATGAAATCTTCTCTGTCTTCTTGGGCTTGGATATAATTCTTGGCAGCAAGGGTCTGGTCGATCCAATCGTTGATGTCCATAAGACCACCTGACACAACAGTTTCTTCAATCGCTTTGGTCATTTCATCTGCAGAAGCACCGGTCTGTTGGAGGTCTTGCAAAATGAGGTTGTTCACACTTGAGAAATCAAGGCTTGCTGGCTTAGGTGGAACAGGAGAACGCGGTGGTTTATTTGGGTCAATCGAAATACGAGGATCTGAAAGAATTCCCTCCACGGTTTGGGTTAAATCTGGCATAAAACTTGTCTCGCACTCCCAGCAAATAAATGCCCAATCGTCAGGGCGGTCCATATCCCTGCTCTGTCTTGGGTCGAGTTCATCGCCGCACTCTGGACATGCGTGGAAAACCAAATTTGGCACATATTTTCTCCTAAAATCAACAATATCTTGTGGCGTTCCTTCTAATTCCAGCATTTCATGGTCTCGTGCTGCCTCAAGTCCACGTGTTTCAAGTTGATCTCGAATTTTCACTTTCTGGTCGTCTTTTCCCTCGTCGTGTAGGTTGTTCTCAAGTTTAACGATAAGTTCAACCGTTTTTCCGAGGCGATTCATGATAATCTTTTGATTTCGGAATGTTTCGACTTTTGCTTGTTTAAGCCGCTCTTTTTGTTCAGCGAGCTCTGTGAGGACGTCTTTCTGCTGTCGTCGAAATTTCATCTCTTCAATTTTGGATTCTTTCTTGCGTTCTGGGGCAAGGACCTTGGCCAAGAATCGTTCTTTTCCGTGGGCTTGGGGCCCGGCTTTGATGATCTCGATAACACCTTGAGCAATATCCGGCTTCAATCCATAATTTTCGACAAGGATTGATTTGTCAATTTTTTTGAGATCCCCGATCTTCAAACCAGCATCAGCCAACTGATTTGCGGTAGTATCATCGATTCCACGACGTAATAATGCAAGATATGTGTCCTTCTTTGCCAAATGGCATCCCCCCGCGTTCCTGCGAGAAGGCACTCATTAGAAAACCCTCCCTAACAGCAATGCCCACAAATCACTGCATACAACTCATTATGAACCATGTTGCTCAATCGTCGAAACCAGTTGAAACCACTGCTCAAGATCGAGTTCCTCAGGGCGAAGTTCCATCACTGGTGTGTCTTTCATTGATTGATAGGCATCTTTCCAACGTCCCATATACCATCCTCGAACACGATGCAGTCGCTTTGGTGGATTCTTGAGAAGTGTGCGCAACTTCTTCCTTCGGTGGTCAAAGCAATGGCGGATGATCATGACCAGGAGTTTTCTGTTGCATGGAATGTGCAATGAGTGAGGGGTAAATTTGACAACTCTAGAATGTACCCTTGGATGAGGGATAAATGCATCGGGTGAGACTTTGTCCATCATTTCAACATCAAAATCAAGTGAAACAACAAGGCCAAGAGAGCCAACTGTATCTGTGTATTTCATTTCCAATCGTTCAGCAAACTCTTCTTGAACCATCAAAACCATTGTCGTCAATGGTCGATTCCGATTATGCTGTAATCGAGTCAAGACTTCGATGAGTGGAGAGGAAATTTGGTAGGGTATGTTTGCAACAACTTTTGTGATACCAAGTGGTACTTCTGTTTGTAGTGCATCGCCTTCGATGAGTTCAAGTTGTCCGCTCGCAAGTTCATCCGCAAAGACAGCATGCAAATGCTGACAAGCACCTTGGTCAATTTCAATTGATGTGACATTGCACCCTGTTCGAAGAAGATGTGCGGTGAGTGTGCCTGGTCCAGGGCCTATCTCAAGAACATGGTCATTCTCGTAAATATCGCCAGCTTCAACAATATTTTGCAGAATTATTTCATTGACCAAAAAATGTTGCCCTAAGTCTTTGTTCGCAGGTTGATGCGTCAACAATTGGTCGACATACCACCGTGCAGTCTTCATGATTTCACCGGCAGGAGGAGTGAAATCAAACGCGGTTGTAAATCTTGGTCCTTCAACTCCTCAAGGAAACGTTGAGACAGGAGTTCAATGGCATGAATGTTGCATTGTTCGTTGAGTGCTTCAATCGACTCAAAGCCACGACCTCGTGCATCAACCATTTGCATCGCTTTCTTGTTCCCAATCGTTGGTAGCAATTCAAAGGCGTGCATTTTGAGTGAAATATTTGTTGCAACATTGAAAAATGATTCAAGGAAATACAGCTCGTGCTTAGATAACATATCAAGAAGAACATGAGGAAGTTGCATGGTTGCAAAACTCGACATCCGGTCTATACGTGCAAGTCCTACGATGTGTTGAACTTCTTCACGATCAACAGCACGCTTGCCGATATTGATTCTCTTTGAAGGAGGACATGGTTCACAATCTTTGACTGCTTTTAGTCGGCATGGCGTGAGCATTTGTTCTGAAAGCGCGGTGATGATGCCACTATCCAAGTCGTGTTCAACGACGTAAGCCCATGTTTCTGATTCCAATTGTTTCGGACGTTTCGATTCTTGAGGTTTGACAGATGTATTCCGATGTTCTCTGAATGACCGATTCGATGATTGAGGTCGGCGCTCTTGTCTTGGGTGGCGAGATTGCTGAGCCTTTGGTTGCCGTTGTGGCATTCTGCCTTCAGCTGGCCGGCTTGGCATAAACCTCGATGTGTCTTCCTGCTTCTTCGGTTGCTTCTTCGGCACGAAGGGGCGCTTACCATCATTGGACATTGGGGGCCCTCGAGTGGAATTTATTCAAATCCAACATGCTGACGAACGAGCTCAAGGATGGTGTTCACATCATCATCGTTGATTTGAATCCTTTTTGAAGCAAGAATGGTTCGGACATCATCAGGATAAACAGGAATGATTTCGGAAATTTTTGCTGCGAGGTCCGGATATTTTGTCAGAACCTCGAGTTCAATGAGGGCTGCTGTGAGTGTTTCAAACACCTCTGGATCAGTAGTGAAACCATTTCTGTGCTCACTCGCTGCCCATTCTGCATGTTGCAAAGCAGCTTTTTGCTCGTACGTAAGTTGCCCACGTCGTTCTTGTGCAGCAATTAGTTCGTCTCGGACGGTTGAAAAATCTAGAAACTTTTGTTCATCACTCATTCACATCACCTCATTCAAGGGGTCGAAGGTGCTCTGGTCGTGCAACAACGGTCTTTCTCATGTTGCCATCTTTGACAGCAACGACCCAAGCACGGCCTTGGCGTGATTGAATAAAGCCAGTTCGGCCATGGAACCGTCGATGTGGCATACCTTGTTGCTGACCACCGTCGAGAACGATGGCAACTCTGTCGCCTTCATTGTATTCGTGCATGACACGAGCAATGTTGAGCTGACTTTTCTCGGACTTTCGTCGCCTAAGTATGCTACGGGTTCCCATTCGTTGTCCCTTTGAGCGCTTCATTTTTTCACCTTCTTCTCCTTAAATGCACATACATACGTCTTCGGAGCAAATCGGCGACTGATATGCCCCATATAAGCACCGCGACGATTGAGGCCACATGTTTCGAGCACAATGCAACCTAATCCGCATGAATATCACCTACATCCAACCACAAAACGCGACACTTTGACTTGAGCATGGAGGCAAGGCAAGGCTGCGTTCTACCGGAATCACCATGAATCGTTTCCTTGACATACGTGCCCGACTCACATCTCAGTGTAAATTCGACTTCTCTCAAACCTTCATCATTCATTTCGATCAATGGTGAATGGGCCTCAAAAACTGTTCGCCTCCGAATTAAATCTGCCCGTCTGTGAGCCACTCTGTCGGGTGTACGTTGAGCGATTTTGAGTCCATTCAATTTTTCAATGGTCGAGATGATATCATCGTCGCTTGGCAGCTCAAAAAGTGGTGAAGGTCGTCTTTCAAATTCGAGAATTCGCTCGATGATTTGTTTTTTTGTCCCACTTACTGCAAGTCCATGCTCCTTGGCAATGAGGACCAATTCATCTTTTTTCAGGAGTTCAAGTTGTTCCATTGAATGACCTTCATCGATGATAATCTCGTTTTGTATGGGTTTTGTTCGATCTTGACGCCTCTCATTTCGTCTGCGCTTTTTTCGCTTGCCTTTTCTATCTTCATCCTCGTTGGTCAAATCGAGTGGAGCGGTGAGTACAGCATATTCCGCCTCGTTCATCTGCTCCAAAACGAATCGGATGGTGTACGACTTTTCCGCAGGCGTATCCTTGATGCGCACGACTTCGCTCTTCGAAGATTCTCGTATTGAAGAAACTTCAATATCACCATTTGCGGTTGAATTAATCAGTTCTTCGAGTTGAGCAGTATCGATTTTCCGCTTTCGTGGGTTTTTCATCTCAATGACAAATGGTCGCCCTCTTCCAAGGCATCGTACATCGATATCTTCTCTCCCCATGCCGTGAAACGCATGCTCATCTGCATCGAAAATCTCAAGAATCGGGTTACCAATGAGGTCTTGAACACTCTTTTCATACTGTAGACCAGTTTGTTGACAAGATTCGCATTTTCTTCCTTTACATAAGCGACATGGCCAGCGTGTTTGTGGGATCCCTCTCGTTAGTTTTCTGTATCGGCCATAAAGATATACGGCACGCAAATCTATCTCAACCGATAATGTGAGAACGTCCATGAGAACAAGGGCTTCGGGCGATTCATTCACAAGTTTTGATTTCGTCAACCGGTCGCTCAACGTGCGCCCAATGTCGTTGACCAGCGATGATTTTAGTGGTTCAGAACCACCTGCTGCGAATTTCTTTCGTAAAGCCTCCTCTGTTTCGAGTTGATCTTTGGGAAAGCGTGCACCAAGTTGAAGTCGTCGAATGTCGATGTCATCAATTTTCTCAATGATTACATCTGCAAGTACATCCACTTCCTCAAATAAATTCTCACACATTGGGCACAATGGTGTGTCATCTCTAGCACTGGAAAGATGAGAATCTTGTGTTTCAACTTCGGAACGAATTTCAAGGCCCGATTCTTGAATCGATTGTCCAAATCTTTGTTTCCCTCCGCACCTTCCTAAACAAGCATCACAACATCCTATCCGAACGAGATGCTTGAGACCTGCTGGGGAGGGGGCCCTCGGAATTTCCTCCATGTGTGTACCGAGTTGGTCTGCCACTTCCAATGAGCCAGAGTCTAAATCTGTCTCATCAGCCTCTTCGGCCGCAACCTCTTCGACATCGTCCCATAATGAATAGTTGGTTTGACCAAAGCCTGCAGACGCATACTGCATCCAATCATCGTCGTCTTGGTTCTCCTCATCTTGCATTGATTTCACCACGAAGATGGGGCCAACCCCTCTCCTCGCAATTCTCCCGCCTCGTTCATGATTCAAGAACGCATCGCTTGGTTATGATTTTGAGGTGTGCTTCAGCTATCAAATTTCAAAAATAGTGAAAGTGGAAACATAAGAATCCAAAGGAGTGCTTCTCTGTGACCCATCTCAATCAAATCTCAATACAGGTCATGGCTTAAAAATGTGTTTGTAAGGGAGGTTCTGTATCTATTCCTTCAATGTTTTTTCCAATCTTTGCTTTGAGAGCATCATTAAGTCCCAAGAGTGAGGTGGTGAGCACAAGACTCGCAAAGAGTGAGAGGGCGATCATAGCTGCAGAAAAGATACCAAAACTGCTGAACAATCCCATTGGAGATAATGCAATAACACTGAAACCGACGATGTCAGACGTCGCTGAACCGAGAAGGGCAAGACCACAAGCCCCGCCAATCGAATGCAAACATTCGTCATGTGAAAGTCCATTTTTCTTGCTTTCACGGTATCGTTCAGTGACATGAATACAATAATCGATTCCCACCCCAAGAGAAATTGTTGCAATGGTCACGGTAACAATATTTAGTGAAGCCCCAAGGACAAACATGAGTCCATAGAGCCAAACGACGACGACCAAGATTGGAAGGAAGGTCACAATGGCTTGAGAGAACGATCGAAAACCAATTGACAACGAAATAAGAACAAAGAACGAACCGAGAACGAGGGATGATTGCATTTCCTCCTGCATTGCTGTCGATGCTGCATATCTTGTGATTGGTCGCCCTGTCAGCATGACCCATGTGAGTGGCTTGTCATCTTCCTGAACGGGACCAATTGACGCATAAGAACCGGATGAGAGGTTTGTAAAGACTTCAAGGTCGTTCCAGATTTCGTCAATTCCAGCACCTAAACTAGGGAAATCTTCGGGTTGAGTTACACCGAATCGGATTTGCATAAGCGAATAGGAAGCTGGTTCACCATTTTCATCCAGCCAAGGTCGAAGCGGGTCAAGAGGTACGTCTGGGGTGATGTATAACCGAACAATGCTCGGAGGTATGTCCGGAATTGGACCTGTACCCGGGACGCCGTAAAGACTCAGGAAACCGTAGAAGAACGACAAACAATCTCTATCGCCCGTGTCAACAAACAAACTTGAGCCCATATTAGGACATCCGACGCCGTGTTCAGATTCGTTGACGACCCAACCTGCTTGTTCAAAGGGTGTTGAATTGAGCACAAGAGACCCTTGGGCTGCAAGAACCATTTCATCAAGAGCGAGCAAATCTATTGTCCCATCCGGTTGTCGGGTTACTTTGTCAGGAACGCCCTCCGGTAAATCATTCATTTTCTGTCGAAATATATCGATGGAAGCATACACTTGGGGGTCAAGGACATCGCCCATAATGAGTAGATTTGCAGGCTCACCTTCGGTAGCGAATCGTTGGTTCAATTCATGAACACCTACTGCAAAGTCGGAGTCTTCGTCAAGGAAATCCTCAACAGCAAAGTCACCCTCTAGACTCGACATTCCAATGGCCGAGGGAATACTAACAAGAAGAGCAAGGACCAAAATAATTGAAGCATATTTTGGTTGTCCTGCGAAGACAGGAACCTTCTCCAACCAATCTCGTTCAATATGCTGTTTTTCTTTTCGTTGTCCTCTGGATTGACGAGAAGCGAACCAATCATCAACCGACATTCGAATGAGTGGCGTCCAAATGCCAGTCAAGAGAAACGCAGAAAAAATTCCGAGTGCAGCCTCAACCCCAAATGACCTCAATGCAGCAATATCGCTGAATAGATTCGCAGCAAAAGCAACCATGGTCGTGATTGACGTGAGAGTAATGGCTCGTCCAACTCGCCGTATTGTAATGAGGGCTGAATCCTCCGTCGACTTCCCATTTCTTCGCTCCTCTTTGTACCTGTGGAGAGCATGTAACGAGTCATCAATACCTAAGGCGAGAACCAAAATGGGCAACAAATTTGAAAATTGTGAACGTGTAATAATGTGGAGGCCTAACCAGGAAGTAAGAGATGAAACATAGCCAATGAGACCTTGCATCCAAAGAAGAGCAAAACCAAGGGCAGCCATGACGATGACGACATCGCTCCACCTCCGCAAACTTACAAACAAGAGAACCGTGATACAAAGCATCATCAAAACAATGAGGCCTGCACTCGATTGCAATTCTCGGTTGACCTCAACATTGACGCCTTGGCCGAGTAGAAGAGTGATTGTTGTTCGATCATGGGTTCGAATTTGCCCCTCGAGGTCCATGTATGACCATTCGGTTGAGCATCCTGCACCATTCTCCATCCTCTCTTGACAGATTGTTGAATTGTACTGAGGAGGATGGAGAATGAGGTGATTATCGTGGAATCGATAACCTCCAACATGAAATCCATCATCAGAGAAATAGACCGACTTTTCCTGATGGGCATCTTTCCAAACGACTTCCCAGCCCATTTCTCGAAGTGAGGTCCGATCGAGTTGAATCAAAAGCCATGTCGATGACGCAGACCAACGCCCGCTCGCCATTGTCGCATCACCCCACGAACCGTCCGCTTCTAATGAGCCTTCGACTGGTCCGATTTGCAGGGCTTGTTCATCGGGAAGGAATCCTCGGTCGAGAGATAACCAACGAAGAAAATTGTTGTTTGATGCATCGGCCATTCGTGAGGCGGCCATGTCGATGTGTTGCTGAGTGATATTGTCGTCATCAAACTCAAGACAATCAAGAGGGAAACAATCGGTCCAATTGGTAGGGGCAGGGAGAGGCACTCCTAACGATGAGAGGCCCGGTTGAGTCAAAATTGAGGTACCATTCATGAAACTACGGAAATGGTTGGGTAAGGAAATAGCCCCGCTTGACTGCTGACCGGTGACATCGTTTACAAGCGGTTTCATCGCTGGTGCCAAAGGATGCTGCTGAATGAAGTCAATTTTTTCATCGATTTCCCGTAGGACTGAGAGGTTGAGGATTCCTCCAGTTGGTGCTTCTATTCCACTCCACGCATCTCCTGCTGGCAGCATTTCAGAGACTTGAGGGAGATTTGCATAATCTGCAGCTCCGGAGGATGTCAGCGGAACGGGCTCCCAATCTTCCGGTGATGGTACCAATTCCGGTTGGCGAATGCCAACCATGAATCCAAGAATAATCTCGGAATCCGAAAATTCATCTTCTATGATGCTTTGAGCTGAGAGTTCTGGAGATTCCATCTCGTATGATTCCATATCAATTGGTTCAAGAGCGGTCATCGCCCCTGGTATCATTAAAACAGACAACACGATCATGGCGATGTGAATCTTTTTGACCTGAAATACAAGGACTCTGCCGATAGCGTACGACGAATCCTCCATGACCATTTGGAACCAAATGGCCTTTTGAATTCATGTTTGCATGGCTGCATACTTGAGGAGTTTATCGGCCAAATCTTCAAAAAAGGGAACATTTGAGGTAATATAAGGGAAATCCATGATTGACGAGTATCTGGAAACGCTCAATGGCCTCGATGACCTGATTAAATGGGGTATTGCGGCATTAACCGCTCTATTTATTTTGATGATATCTAATTTTATTATGCGGAAATATGTTCTCACCGCTATCCAAAAAACCAAGGCTCAGTGGGATGATGTGCTCTATTGGCCGACACGAAAGCGACTGAACATTTTCATCATGGTGGTTTCTCTTCACTTCGCTATGATTTGGATTTACGGTGATGGAGATGAATTGCTCGGTTCACTCATGCCTTACATTTCCTCTACGTACATACTGCTTGCCGCTTCTCTTGCAAGTGTTGGCTTCAAGGTCATCTTACCAGCACTTCTCGACAGATATGCAAACCCTTCAACCGTGAAGGTATCAGGAAGTAATTCACTTCTGGTCTTCGTTTCAAGAGCAACGATTTGGGGCCTTGGAATTTACTTCGTGTCCAATGAACTGAACCTGGAACTCTTTGGCATCGTTGCGTCATTAGCAGTATTTTCATTGATTATCGGTCTTGCCATGCAGCAAACGCTTGGGAACATCGTGAACTCATTCATGCTTGCACTCGACCAACCATTTGAGGTCGGCGACAGAGTGGAAGTCGAGGGGCATCTTGGTGCGATTGCATCCGTTGGTATCTTATCAACAAAAATACTGACAAGAGAAGAGAATCTCGTTGTTATTCCGAACAATAGTCTTGTCAATTCAACAATCATCAATCACGCTCGTGGCGGTGGAGATGGTGTTGGTCGACGTATTTCACTTGTCCTTGACATTGGTGTTGAATATGACGAGGACATTGACCATGTGAAATTCGTCATCCTTGAACTCATGCGTGCTTGCCCTCTCCTGCTCAAAATACCCGAACCTCGTGTTCTTCTCAATGAGCTTGGTGAATATGCGAAGATCTTCAGAATGTATGGATGGGTTGAGGATTACAGTGATGAATTCCTTGCAAGGGATTGGTTGCTGCAAAATATTGACTCTTACTTCGAACGTGAAGGTATCGGCATTGCATTCCCAACATCAGTTGAACTCAGTGAAACAAAGGCACCGGATGTCAACTCTCAAGCAAAGATGGCACGAATACGCATTGCACGAATGAAGATGGCAAGGGAAAACCGAGAGATGTTAGCAGAGCGAGACGCTGCGAAGGAAGACCTCGATTATATTTCGAACCGTCTCCTCAATCAAGATATTTCGAAGAAAGAACGAAAGTACCTTGAAAATGCTCAAGATGAACTACAACGTGTACTTACACAATTCGATGTTGGAAACGATTGATTGAGGATAACTCAATTCAATTGTTGTTTCGACTGGGTTGAACCCATACTTTGTGCTTGACCATCACGCTTTCGAATAATTCAGACTCCAAATGGTGCTTGAGCCAGCCGTGCAAGGTTTTGAATGGCAACGCATCGAACCAAGACCGATCATGATTAGCAAATTGGCGAACAAATGGAAAAACAGCGATATCAACAAGTTGCGTTGATTGACGAGAAGCGAGGACATGGTCAAAATCCAATAAAAATGTCAATGCACGTTCACGGTGATGAAAGGGGTCGACGTCCTCATAGCGATTCGGATATTTGTAACGGTCAAGATCACCTTTGAATTCATCTTCAAATCTGTCAATCCATTCTTGTTGTTGGTCAGCAAGCCAATGCTCTGGATCATTTTGCCTTAGGGCCCAAAGCATGATGTCATAGCTCTCGTCAATCACCTTGCCACCCGGAAGAACGAGAACGGGTACAGTACTTTTTGGTGAATGTTCGATTAAGGATGATGGTAAATCTCGAAGAAGAACTTCTCGGTGATTCCATTCAATTTTCGATTGAAACAATGCCATTCTCGCCCTCATTGCATAAGGACATCTTCGGAATGAATAGAGAACTGGTAGAGATGGATCTTCGTTTTGAGTATGCATTAAATCGGCTCACTCTGGAGGTGTTGGAGGTGTGTAGCCACCATCGATTGCCTCTTGCACGATGTTCATGTCGGACTCGACCATCATCTGAATCAGTTCTTCGAATGAAGTTTGGGGCACCCAATCGAGTTTTTCTTGGGCGAGGGCTGGGTCGCCAATGAGAAGGTCAACTTCTGCAGGGCGGAAAAACTTCGGATTTGTTTTCACTCGTACGACGCCGTTTTGATCTGTTGCAATCGTTTGAACCCCTTCGCCTGACCAAACAATTTCTAGACCAACATGGCTGAATGCGAGTGTAATCATGTCACGAACACTATGCGTTCGACCTGTTGCGACGACAAAATCTCCCGGTTCATCCTGTTGTAACATCCTCCACTGCATCTCAACATAATCTCCAGCGAAACCCCAATCGCGCTTTGCATCAACATTGCCAATCGTGAGGAATTCATCGATGCCTTTAGCGATTCGAGCAACGGTCATCGTAACTTTTCTTGTCACAAATTCAAGGCCTCGGCGAGGGCTCTCGTGGTTAAACAGAATACCAGTGCAAGCAAACATATTGTACGACTCACGATAGTTTCGTGTTATTTCAAAAGCGAAAACTTTGGCACATCCGTAGGGTGAGCGTGGGTGAAATGGAGTTGCTTCAGTTTGTGGTACCTCGTGAACTTTACCGAATTGCTCAGATGAGCCTGCTTGATAAAAACGGCATTCAGGGGCATTCTTTCGAATAGCCTCAAGACATCGCAATGCTCCTAATCCTGTGATATCAGCTGTCATCATTGGAGAACGCCAAGATTCTGGGACAAAGGACATAGCACCCAAGTTGTAAAATTCATGTGGTTGTATTTCTTTTACCGCATTGTCAATGGAGTTTTGGTCAGCGAGGTCGCCGTTAAACAAGTGAAAATTTTCATGTCCAATCAGGTGATTGATGAGACTGCGCCCACTGGTTGGTTGAGAAACCCGACGAACGAGGCCGTAAACGACATATCCCTTCTCAAGCAGAAGTTCTGCAAGATACGAACCATCTTGACCGGTAATCCCGGTAATGATGGCTTTCTTAGCGGCCATGCCTTTCCCACCCGCTTTTCTTTTTTTAATTCGGTGGTTCGAATCATCACCACTAGAATTGTTGTGATAGGGGAAAAAGAATGGTTGATTTGAAAGGTTGAACCTCTTACCGCAAAACATGGGCAATGCAACAGAATCTCGACGACATGTTCTTGTCGTTCGTGGTTCATTTGCAACGCTTGGAGGTGCAGAGCGAGAACTACTGCAACTTATTCCGAAACTAGAGAATCACTGGAAGGTTTCTCTTGCAACCCTATCATTTCCTGAGGATGCTCAGCAACTTCTGGAATCTACGACCGTAGAGGTATACAAGAGCAAGCACATATACAACCCTCCAATCAATGCGATATCGGAAGTCAGGAATATCGCTTCAAAACAGGCTCTTCAGTTGTGGAAAAGTGTAGAAATCCCATGGGATACTATCGATGTTGTCCACCTCTCAGTCTGTCGAGGAACACTCGAAATTTTACCTCGCATACCCGGTCATATCCCAATTCATTATCATTGCCTTGAACCTCCACGTTGGTTGTACGAAGATGTACTCCATCGAAGGCTTGATGGTACAATAAAGCGTCCTTCATTCATCACAAATCTTGCGTTTAGAAAACAGAAAAAAGACGATCAACGATTTGTGAAAATGTTGCTTGGTCGACCAAAATCAACGCTCTCAGGCAATTCTCAATTTACAGCAAATCGATTAACAAGAATATACAAATTTACTCGACCATGCACGAAAGAAAATGGCCTACCTCCTGAAAGGGATGAGCAGAAAAGGCCGCTTCAATGTACCTTTCTTCACCACGCAATTGACCTTGGAAAATGGCCAGTTGAGTCATCAAATGATGAGCAAACGGCTACGGCAAATTTGAATTTACCAGAGAAGTACGTTGCGACAATTGGCAAAATTTCCTTTGTGAAAGGAACGATGGAAAGTGTGGCCATGTTGGAGAATACCAATATCGCCCTCGTGCACATCGGAGGTGGAAATGAATCAGATAAACAGAAATTGACGCAATTTGCCAAAACAATTGGTGTGGATATCATCTGTATGCCACAACTGACACAAGAGCAAATTTGTGGGGTCTTTCGAGGGTCAATTGCTGTGATTTCACATGCATACGGTGAACCCTTTGGGCTTACCCCAATCGAAGCACTCTCAATTGGTGTTCCACCCGTCATGGTACGTGATGGTGGCTTTGTTGAAACGATGAGTCTCCTTGATGAGTCGTTCTTGTTTGACAGAAACAATTTGGAAAGCTGGCATCGTGGACTCGAACGTGCTCAAAACATTGAACATAGAGACCGTTGCTTAAAATCTGGTCGAGCATTTGTCGATGCTCATTTTTCACTCGACCATGAAGCCATTCAACTTTCAAGATTGTTGAATGAGCAACTCAATTCATGATGGTTTATATCCACTGGAACAACAACATCTGTATGGTTTTGAAAAAGCAAGTGCTTATTGTTGGTTGTGGAGGTATAGGGAGCAATGTTGTGGATGCGTTGTACAGAGCTTGTCACGCTCTACAACTTCCATGTACCATCAATGTCATGGATGGTGATATCGTCTCATCAACCAATCTTGGTCATCAACGATTTCAGTCAACCGATATAGGCCAAACCAAAGTGAGTGTAATTGAAAGGAGATACAACGAAGAGGGGTCACTGGTCAATGTGATTGGTATTGAAGATGATTTGATCGATAAAGAACAATTGATTGGATATGATTTCATCATCGTTGCAGTGGACCGCCCTGAACCACGTCGTATGGTCCATCAACAAGAGGCCCCTTGGATTGATTTACGATGCAGCGGCGATGGATTCATGGTTCTCACATACCAGACTGACAAAAATCTGGTCGAGGCAATGACCCCGAACCATCCACCAAAAAGTTGTCAACTCGAGGGTGCCCTTGATATTGGAAATATCGAATTCGGTTTTCTCATCTCTGCGGCACATGGGGCACAGTGGACCCTCCAACATTTACGTGGTTTTTCAGGACCTCATGAAAGCATAGGAAGCATCACGTCAGGTTCCTTTCAATTCCCGGTGGTGAACCAATGATTCCTCCAGGACTCGTAGATATTGGTATTCGTGACATTGATTGGATGTATGCTTTAGAACAAGCGGCTCAAAAAAATGTTGAAGATGATATTTTACTAGCTGTACAGGAATGTTGTGCTCAGCATGACCGGTGGGATGGCGTGTACATTCTTTCCTATTTTGCCTGCCTTGAGACATCTGTCCTCATCGATGCTGATGACCGAGTCTTCATCGACTGGGGCCTTCCTGGGAGCGTTCATTTAAGGCAACCAGTAGGAGCAAAGATTCCGTTCAAATTATGGGTTCACACCCATCCAAGAATGGACACGTATTGGAGCATGACTGATAAAAACAGTTTAGCATTCTCCACGTTGCTGCTTCAGCATGCATATGTTCTAGGGAAACAAGGCATCAAATGCACACAAAATGCTTCTTTGTTGGAGGTCGAGCATGAAAAATCTATTTCCAATGAAGCACCTCTTCAGTTTTGGTCTGAAGAAGAAACTGAATCATGGAGCAGGTGGTATGATGCTCGAAACATAGAGTTTAACCAACAAGACTCAATTGCCAACATATGTTGGCTTTCGTCCCTCAATCAAAGCCGATAAGCCTTCCAATGCATCATTGGTCGAGAATATTTTCTCAAGTCCATTCAATTCAGAAGAAAGCCCTTCGTGTAAGGGAGATGATGCAGTGTTGATGAGATCATGAGCCATTCTCAGACCAACTGGAGCAGTGAATTTTAATGATTTCATTTGTCTTGTAACAATCTTATCCGCTTCATCGAATCCTTGAGGACATTGATGATTAAGTAAGGATTCCATATTTTCATCCGAATAGAAAGACTGTGCAAACTGAACCACTTCAGATTCCGGATTATTTGGTTTTCCTTTGTACTTTAATTCTGGTTTCCCTTGAATCGATTCGATGCAAGAATCCACATCTGAAACCTCAACGAGATGTGTGAGCAATCCAACATCGTACGCAGTTTTTGCATCCATGAAATTACCTGCAAGCACAGCCCACCGAGCAACTGCTTTACCGCACAAACGTGCTGGGCGTTGAGTACCACCTAAACCAGGGTAAATTCCAATACTTGTTTCAGGGAATCTAAATTGTGTTTTTCGAGTGCCGATTCTATAATCACACGCCATAGCTAATTCAAGTCCGCCTCCGAGGGCAAGTCCAGTTGTGAGAGCAATTGTTGTTTTCTTGGAGTTTTCGAAGGCATTAAGGACATCGTGACCGTTGGCAGTAAAATCGTAAATATCCTGAAAATCATCTGAACGAATCTTGTCAACGAAGAATTTGACATCTGCACCAGCGACAAAGGCCTTACCTGCTCCATCAAGCACAATTGTATGCACATCAGGGTTGGATTCTAATGCATTAAATTGTTTCATGAGTTGGTCGACCACTTGAACATTAAGAGCGTTCATTGCTTCTGGTCGATTGATGGTGAGTGTGGCAATCCCCCCTTCAATTGTCGTGTCAACGAAGGTAAATGCCCAAGGTTGATCACCTTGGTCGATGAAAAATTGTGGTACGTCCCAACCATGTTTTGCTATGTTTCGATAAGCAAGTGCCATCTCAAGCGAACGCTGAACACCAAGACGATTCATCAATTCAAATGGGCCAAGGGCCCAACGAAGTCCAACCTTTGCACCTCTGTCAACGTCTTCAATTGAACAAACACCTTCGTCCACAATCTGTGCTGCGACACCAAAGACCACGCCAAGAAGACGTTCTGAGATGGTAGCATACTGTTCTTCTGTGTATGATTCGTCTTCTTGGATATCCCACATGTGTTGGCCTTCGACCAAATCTCTCAAATTTTGAGCACCGGTGTATCTCGGTGTTGACAACTGAGTAGCGAGATAATCGGTAGAGTGCAATGCGATCGGTGGACCGGTCAAATTCATGAGACCAAACGGCCCTAGGCCAATTCGGAATGCTTTCCTTGCAACTGCATCAATTTGCGCTGTTGTTCCAACACCTTCCTCGAGAAGATAACAAGCCTCATTCAACCAAGGCACAAAAAACCGATTGACAACGAATCCAGGTCGATCTGCGCACGTGATAACAACTTTGCCAAGTCCTTTGCAGTACTGCACAACTCTGTCAAGT
Organism: uncultured Candidatus Poseidoniales archaeon; assembly: GCA_964613395.1. Taxonomy (GTDB): domain Archaea; phylum Thermoplasmatota; class Poseidoniia; order Poseidoniales; family Poseidoniaceae; genus Poseidonia. Next base: position 20,506 of record CAZTGO010000010.1, read on the forward strand.
GTCTCTTTTGATGTGCTTTTTGCTGGTATGACTTCTACCAGTCTGTTTTTTGCTGGATGATAAAAGAAGTGAAGGCCCACAAATCGATCTGGTCGTCCAGTCGCTTGTGCTAGTTCGTTAACAGAAAGAGACGATGTATTCGATGCGAGGATTGTATGAGGAGAACATACGCCATCCAATGTTGCAAACACCTGTGTTTTGATGTCAAAATCCTCGAACACAGCCTCGATCACTAAATCAGTGTCTTTGTTTGTATTTTCAACACCGACAACACCTGAAATTCTCGATTGGATGGCATCAACCTGCTCTTGTCGGAAAATCCGACGTTCAATCGCTTCACTCAAAAAATCGGAAATGATGGATTGGCCACGTTCAACCCATTGAGACTCCCTGTCAACCATTTCAACGTCAAATTCCTCTTGTGCTGTTTTTTGTGCAATGCCTGAACCCATGTTTCCTGCACCGATGATTGCAACCCTTTGAATTGGTTCCATGGGATACCCGAAAGAAAAAGACTTCAAGAATGTGAGGGCTATGAAATTTTGAGAACTTCATTCAAAGCGTTTGAGAGTGTAGTGCAATACGTGCTTTTTGAAAACTGTTCAATGACCGACTCATCCAGCTGGAAGGGTTGTCGAAGTCCATCTCGTTGCTCCCATTTTTGATGCACTTCTTTCAAATGTTTCACCCAAAGTGAAACATCTTTACCATCAATGCACATTTCATCGGGGACGAATTCATTGTGTGCTGCAAAATTTGAACACAAGACAGGTAACCCAGCCATCATAGCCTCAAGAGGAGGATAACCAAAACCTTCTGCAGCAGAAGGGAAGAGCAACACCTCAGAATTCCATCGCATGCAGTTAAGTGAAGAATCATCAATTGGTCCGTTATGATACAACCATTGTATACCAGCATTTCTTGCTTCCTCGGCAATGTCGAGACCCGTTTCATGACAAACCTTGGATCCTACATGATGAATGACAATATCTTGAAGAGATTCCGACTCTAATTTTCGTAAGCATTCGATAAGAAATTTCAATCGCTTTCGTGGTTCATTGCTTCCGACGACAAGGAGGTTACACTTTTTTTTGTCAAATTGTTGTGGAAAATTGTTTTTCGATTCCTCGAACTTATACTCCTCGGCGTTCACAGGGAATGCGATGACAGTCGTTGGAATGTCTGGGAAATATTGCTGGCAAAATCGTTGGGTAGCCTCCGAATTGCAAAAGAAAAAATCTGCTCGGGATAATCCTTTTTTCAATTTTTTAAGGTCGCGTTTGCGAAGTAAACCTGGATGACGTTGTCCGATACTCACCTCGCCTTCTGGAAAATCTTCGACCGTTGGGAAAATGTGAAACAAATCATGCACATAGATACCAACGGGAATGTTAGAATGAAGCGGTATGAGGTGGCTTTGTTCCTGGTCTGTAACAAGCGCTAGGTCTGAGGATTGAGGAATATTGAGGTGTTTTTTTACTCGCTTCGGGTGAGAATACCACCGATTTCTTAATCTCGCTACACTTGATAGTTCTGATGTTGAGCCGTATTCCAACGTCGTGCTGTGCTTCCATCCTTTGACTTCGTCGTTCTGTAAAACTTCAAGCATATCGTGATAACCCTTGCCGAGGCCAGAGAATTTGCTCATCGCACCTCCGCGAATAAGCGTAATGCGTCGGCTCATCAGTAAGAATGGAGGGGCTTTCCTACTTGAATCAAACACATATTTGGTCAATTTGGAGTTGATTTCACTTACTTTACTAATGAAAGCACTCATATAAGCCAAACATGACGGTGGTTTGTTCCTATGCCAGAGCCCCCTCTCCTTCTAGAAAAACAGTCATTTGAGAAGATTGAGAGGCTTATTGAGCAAACCGTCGAGAATGGTGGAGAGATTCGTTCTGAACTAGCAAAACACTCAACAGGTGTTGATCACACTGTTGAATGGGAGGTTCAGGCGGCTGTTGAGGCATTGAATGTTTTCGGTTCCCGATGGACGATTGAAATTCTCTCAACGCTATACATAGCAAAAATAATGCGATTTAATGAAATGAAAGTTCTTCTCTCTGGTATTTCTTCACGAACTTTGTCTGACAAACTGCAGTTCCTCATGAGCGAAGGTCTTGTAGAACGTATTGTCGATGATGGCCCTCCAATTCGAGTCCATTACCAACTTAGCAGTCATGGCATCCAGTGCGGGCGATTGCTTTCTCCTTTGGTCGCTCACCTCAAAATTCTTCAAGGTTCAGTCAAAAATTCTTAGAATGAATCAAAAGGCCGATGATTTAACATATAGTAGGTCTGAATTCTTCTCCATGGCACTTCTCTCTCAGTGGATGAGACAGCGGCCGTGGATGGCTGCTGGCTTCGCTGGAGCTACAAGCACTGCCGTCAATATAGCAAACGGCTTCATCACCGCTGCTGGGGCAGTAGGTGCGATGGCTATAGGAAGCATTTCGACACGCTTTCCATCTTCTGAACATCCACAACGTCGGAGAATTCTACGGACGCTAGACGAATATCCGGGGTTATGTTATCGTGAATTACAAGCAGTCCTAAATGCTGCAAATGGAACACTACGACATCATCTAGATGTACTTCAACAACAAAAAGCGATCACCGTCGTCCCTGTAAACGGCCGGACTTGCTACTTTGCTGGGATGCCAAGTCAAATCGAAGAATTGCGAGGAGCACTTGTCAGTGTGGAGCGTGCTGCTACATACCTTCCAATCGGATTATCAACGGTGCAGAAATCAATTCTTGAGAGTATTGAATTGGATGGTGTACCAAAGTCACAAGCCCAATTAGCACGCCGCCTTGGCCGGACGAGAGCAACTGTTCACTCGGCTGTGAAGGTTCTTCGTCGACGAGGAATTCTCCATGAAGATGTTTTGGATATCATGCCTCATATCGATCTCTCAATCAGATGGACTGGTCAAAATAAAATCGATTACGAGGCCTACGACGACCGTTACGATGGTCACAAAATCTAACGCTTGAGCGATAATTATTGCGTAGTATTCAAAGACTCGTGAGGCACACAGGAGACTATGTTCTCACTGCGGTTAACTGAAATCGCACTCCCTGCTCAAACAAATGATGCGGATGCGCTCATTGATTGGTTGATTGAAACGCTATCACTGGTTCGAAAACGTGGAGATGAAACTTCTGACAAAGGAAGAGCAGGTCCAGTGCATCGAATGCTCAAAGATTACCTCCTTACTCATCCACAAAAGGGCTGGGATTCTCAAATTCTCGCTCATGAATTAGGGCTTACATCGGCCTCCCTTAATCACCACCTCAAACGACTTGTTGAGGCTGGAATAATCGGTTTTAGTACGGAAGATAAAGGATGGAGAAAATACTACGTTCGAGGAGGTAGTCTTGTCAATGCATTGGAGTTCTTTGTTTCAAATTGTTCTATTCTGGCCAAACAACGCCTTGCTTTCCTCGACACATATTGGAAACGCCAACCACAACCACTCCCCCTCGAATTACCCGAAGAAGAACATGCCTTATTCTCTATAGGCTTGTGTGATATGAGACCAGTTTCAAATCAGACTGGTGCAGACGAACTTAGTCAGTGGATGGGTGACTTTGGCTTGCTGGGCGAGAGGCCCGGTAAAGAATTGATGAAGGGGTCCATTTCATCATCCCTATTTCGATGCATGCTTGAACGAAATGAACCGATATCTCTCGATGAAGCACATGAAATGTTCGGAGGTCAAAAAGCGAGGTTAGGACGAATTATGGAACGATTCCGAAGCAGCGGGATGGTCGAACGTGTGGCTCGTACAGATCGATTGCCAGTTTCACTATGGTCTGCAATGACAAGCCAATTCCAGAAAAGAGGCGAGGATTGGTTGTTGAAAAAAGGTGGATTTCAGCGCATCCTTTCCAACGACCAACAGAACAAATTGCTGACCAAACTGCAAAAGAATTCGTTGAGCGTAAACGATGTTGAGACAATCCTCAACGGTACAGATGCCTCTGAACAAATGTTGTTACTCAACTTACTCGGTGGCCGTTTACCGCTTGGATATCGGCTCGCAGGCCGAGAGCCGAAAGAAATTACAAAACGCGTGATGTTAAGATTAGAACGTCTTTTTTCAAGGTTTGAACGAGTCGCAAGAAACCTCGACAAATTACTTCTTCATGAGGAAAACACATGAGTCAATTTATCACCAAAAAATTGGGAGAGTGGGCTGGGGAACCACGACCTCTCTTTCTTGCACCGATGGCTGGTGTCTCTGATTTACCATTTCGATTGCTTGCAAAAGATTGCGGAGCTGATGTAACGATCACTGAATTTACGAATTCAACTGCATTGACCCGCGAAGCGGCTGTCTCATGGAGAAAAATGGAGTCGGATGAGCGAGAAATTCCATTCATTCCCCAGATTTTCGGAGGAGATTTCGACGACATGAGTACTGCGGCTCAAATGCTGGAATCAAGTGCAGATATTATTGACCTGAATTTTGGCTGCCCTGCTCCAAAAGTAACCAGAATTTGTGCTGGAGCAGCCCTGATGGGCGAACCAGACACGCTGGTTGAAATGGTGTCGAGGATTGTTGATTCGGTCTCCATCCCAGTGACTGCAAAGATGAGATTAGGTACAGGAAGAGAAGAAAATAATGCAACTGAAATTTGCCAGCGATTACAAGATGTTGGCGCTCAGCGATTGTGTATCCACGGTAGAACCCTCAAACAACGCTACCAAGGGAACGCAAACTGGGTTGCAATCGAAGAAGCCGTTCATGCTGTTGAAGTTCCAGTCGTAGCGAATGGTGATGTGGTCGATGCAGCATCCGCAGCAGCATGCTTTGAACAAACTGAAGCCTCTGGTCTAATGATTGGTCGTGGTGCTATTGGAAGACCTTCTGTTTTCGCTGATATCAAAGTCGGCCTCGGTTGGATGAAAGAGGAAGAATTACCTTGGGTCAAAGATGAACCAAGATGGTTTGAGATGAATCGAGAACAACAACAATTCAAAACTCGTCAATGGTGTTGGGATCGATATATTGACTATGCAAATCAAACAATTGGAATTCAACCTCGATGGATGCAACGACATGCGGTCGCTTTTACCAAAGGTTTACCCGGTTCAAAAAAAGTGAGATCAATCATGCATAAACAAGCCACTCCAGATGCAATGGCAGCGGAAATCAGCAGATTTCTCAAAGATGGTTTTTCGCTCTAGAATGTTGAAAGCCACTGGTCGAGATCTTGTTCGGAAGCCCATTGTTCATCGGTGGTTGCACCACGAATTTTCAAAACCTCACGTGCGAGCAAGTAGTACACAAGTGCAAGAGAGCGTCGACCTTTGTTGTTTGCGGGTAGTGCAACATCCACATTTCTGAGGTTGTTGTTTGCATCAACAATGCCAACAATAGGAAGGCCTGAGTTGACTGCTTCAATGAGTGCTTGTTGGTCGGCAGCGGGGTCTGTAACGAATAAGATGTCTGGTTCGACATACGAACGAAGCGATGGGTTAGTGAGTGAGCCTGGAATAAATCGGCCGACAGATGCGTGTGCACCAATTGCTTCAGCAAACATTCGAGCAGGTCGTTGTCCATATTGACGAGCGGAGACGACCATGATTGAAGGTGGGTCGTATGTGTTGAGCATGGCTGCAATCGAACGAATTCGGTGGTCTGTCATGTTCACATTGAGCATGTACAAGCCGTCTTCTCGCACTCTCTCGATGAATCTTTGCATGTCTGCACTCTTTTGTTGAGTACCAATATTCACTGCGTTTTCTTCATAGAGGTCGGGTGCAATTAGCAACTCAGTTTCTTCACTCATGTGCAATCCTCGGGGTTTGAGCCACCAACAGCCCCTATTAAACCGCTTCGCAGGATGAAATCGTTAGAGGGTTTTGATGCAAGCAGATTTATGTTTCATAACTTTGCAAGAAAACTTGGGGGGTGCTTTCTTGAGTGTGGTCTACGAGAGGATAAAAGCGTCTCCAAACGAGTTTGGGTATTTCCAAGATGATTCGGGCAATGTCCTTGAAGTCAGTGCGAGCGATGTTGAGAAGTTCACATATTGCCCATTATCTTGGGCTTTGTCAAAAAGTGGAGTTGTCGGAGAAGGAGCATCGCTCACCGAAGGAATCGAACGAAACGAAGAGATTTCAAAGGCCGCATTAGAACTCACAGAAAACCAAATCCGTGAACGCAGAAACCTTGAGATTTGGACTTGGTGGGTTGGGATTGTGATTATTCTCTGCATCGATGGATTTGTTTTTCTCAACATTGAAAACTTTCAAGCAAAAACCAACGAAATCACAAGATACCTTGCACTTTGGGCACTCAGTTCACTCATCCTTGCAATTTTGACAATCCTTTTACCCTGGCGAAGTTGGATTAATTTAGAGAAATCAAACAACGATGACCCTGTCCTCATCGAGCCAATTTTTGAACCACCTGATTTTATCGGTGGTTGGTTTGAAGGGGGTAGGATCGAATCTGCATTACTCATTGGGGCCATCATATTAGCCCTCCATTCCATAGCATTACAGTGGGCAAACGATAAGGAAAAAGCTGCGTTTATTCTTACCGTAACTGCACTCCTATGGACCTTGCTTGCTACTTATAGACTCAAAAAAGCATTGATTGCCCACGAACAGATGATCAAATTGAGCACTGTCATTGGTATCGACTTGAGCACACAAGTTGTGTACGCAGATTCAGATGATGTGAAAGAAGCATTACTCATCGACCAAGAATCTGGCCTGCGTGGTCGACCAAATCAAATTGTCATTATCGACCAAGAATTCATTCCTGTTGAACAAAAGTCTGGAAGACCTCCCAAATTTCCACACGAGAGTCACAAACTTCAAGTTTTATCTTATCTCAAACTTGTCGAAGTTTCGACTGGCCATGCACCTACTTACGGGGTGATTAATTACGGTAATGAGAAGGTGTTCAAGGTGTTGTGGAATGATGAAAATAAGAAACTACTTGATGATCAAATCAAGAATATACATCACGCCATGGTGTTTGGAGACGTTCACAGGAACCATGAACGAATCGGTAAATGCAAGAACTGCTCGAGGGCACATGCGTGTCCAGAACGACTTCATTAGAAGCAACTGTCCTCGAGAGGATACTGAATGCATGATTTTTCAACGGTGACACGCAAACTGAATTCGTCTTTTATTTGGTTGACAAAACTCTCTCCATAACCACGTGCTTCAACATTCAGAACCCACTCGCCCATGGCAAATGACGGGGCTGGCAACAGTTGCTTTTCAGTCGGTTCATAGTCCGAACTTACATCCTCCTGCCATTGTACAACGCCCTCTGCATCTGTGAGAGAAGCCCGAACAAATTGGGTTTGGTTAAGAAGTGGTGGAGCGTTGAAATTCACTTTCAGATAGATACTGATGCGGTTTGTCGAGTCATCAACAATGAATGTCTGTCTCGAGGTAAATGGTTGAGCCTCAATGGTGTCCCATACTTGCGAGATTGATATTTTTTCATAACGAATACTCGGGATTGCTGGCTCTCTAAGTTCTTCGATTGACTCTCGTGCAAGGATGAGGCCCATACATCCGCTTAGCATTGATGTTGTGAGCAACAATATGGCTGCGATAATAGTAATTCTTCGCACCATGACTCGCCATGAACCCGAGTTTTATCAATCTCTTGGGCAGTCATCGCTGTATTGATACAACCGAAGGTCGTGGCATGTCTTGCCTGAATGACGCTAATGGAAACCGAGCCTCGGCTGTGACGAACCCTATGAATGCTGACAGGCACCTTCATTCGAATTGAGCACCACAGACGTTGCACTCATTTGCACTCGCATCGATCTCGGCACCACAAGCACCACATTCGGCCGTTTCCTTCTTTTGTCGAGCCGGCCTTCTTCGGTTTGGACGTTTTCGCTTAGGTGATAATTCGTCATCTACATCATCACCAAGTTTTGACATTGGCATATCATCTTCTTCAATTGTAAAGTCCATTGAGGCTTCTTGAACCTCATTTCCTGCGAGGGAGGAATCACTGATTTGCATGCCCACTTGCACTTTTTCACCAGGCCGTACACCCTCTTCACCAGTAATTTCGAAGAGTTGTTCACGGATATGAGCATCGGAGGCTGAGAGTTCAGAATCGTCTTCTTTGACGGCCTTCATCGATTTCTTACCTTTGATAATCGCATCGATGTCGTGCTCTGCAGAGGAGGATTTTCGAATTGTTGTGGTCACTTGAGATTTGTATGCCTCAAGTTCTTCTTCGGTCATTTCTTCTTCTGCAATCACGTCTGCATTTCTTCGGTCATATGCAGCTTCAACTTCGGCTTCAGCAGCTTCAATGTTTTCATCCCATTCTTCCTCAAGTTGTACTTCATCATATCCAAATTCTCGAATAGTTTCGTCAAAGTTTTCTTGACCTGTAACGATTTCATCCTCGTCTTCTTCTTCATCTTCTGGGAGTGCGACGAAGGTTTTCTGAGCCTTTGGTTCTCTTCGTTCGCGGCGTTCAAAGAATGAGGCGACGTCTTGAATTGCACCACAATAAGCACAATTCTCGATGAGATCTGGAATAGACTCACCACATTCGTGACAATCGTGGAATTGATTTCTTGCCTTCTTCAAATTAAATGAACAATGTGGACAACGGTCTTCGCCTCCTTCTAACTCCCCATCACATGCAGGACAGTAATCGAATATATCTCGTTCAACTTCCTCTTCTCTCTCGCGTGTGAGCAGATATGCTGCGATGAGAATACCGACGAGAACTAGTGCACTGAATCCTAAGATTGTTGCAGTTCCCGAGGAAGATGCGTCGCCTTCCGCATTGTTCCCATTGGGGTTAATGGTTTGGTATGACCTTGAGAGTGAATCAATGGCATTCGTGTTGTCGGGAATAATTTTGATGTTTGAAATTGAGGCGAGCGCCATAAATTGACACTGAATGTTCTTTCGTTCCCTTTCTTCATCAATTGAAAGTGAGACAACGATATCAGTGTCACCTTGTTCATCGATGCATGTCATGTTGATTGGACCCGTTGACGATTGCGCTGTTACATCGATTGAAAGAGTATACATATTTCCATGCCTGAGGGGGAATGTTGCATTTTCTCCTTCTTCGTCGAGAACTTGCAATGATGCATAATCCCATTTGAGTTTCAATGGTGAATTAACATTGATTGAACCTGTTGATACCGAGTTGGACAAATCTGCATCGAAACTACCCTGGTCAGCAACCCATGATGCGTTGAAAACAGCAATGTGCTGCCCTAAGCCAGCATCCAATTCAACTTGGACGAATTCTGTTTTTCCAGCTTCAAATGGTGCAATTCGAATGGAGAGTACAGGGCCATCATCAAATTTGTAGTACAAAAAGCCACTCACATCTAAATCACCATTGTTTGTTATGGTCATCAACCAAGATACGCTTTCACCAGCGTCAACTGAGGTTACATTTGCAATTGGTGGGTCCAACACTACGTCTGGAACTTCACTAATATTCAATGTCGTTGTCGCTACATCGTTATCCGTTCGCTCTTGCACAATACCTGCATCGTTAATTGAGTTGATTTTTGCAGTGACAATATGTTGGCCCGGAGGAAGTAAATCAAGTGAGAATTCGTTGGTGAATGGCTGCTCAACCAATGCGCCACCCGACAAAGTAACCTGGAAATGATTGGTCCTCAGTGTACCACCTGATGGATTTGGAATTTCCAGTTGAAGTGAAACCGTGGTCGTCCCCTCGCCATTACTGCGAACGAGTGCACCCGAAACACTCCATGGACCTTCGAAAACATTGCCAACGGTTGTGATTGTAATGCCATCTTTGAAGTACAAATCCATGTGTGGAATGACGGTGATTTCGAGCGTTTTTGCTTTGTTTGTCTCTGAACCCTCCTCAATATCGTTGTTGATATCGGGTGTTGCAATGATTTCATGGGTGCCTGTTTGAGGTGCAATCGTTGATACATTGAGCCACGTTTCTTCACCTGCAGCAAGCGCTGGTGTTGCGAGATACTGGTCTGTCTGATCGGGCACTTGAAGGAGGAGTGTGCTTTGCTCAGCGTCAATTGTACCCGTATTTTTCACTCGCATTGCAACCTCAATTGTGTCTCCTGAACGAATTGAATCCGAAGGCGTCGTCTCGAGGTCCATCACTCGTAGTGTTGGTAATCCTAAGACATTGAAATCGTAGTAAAAACTAGCAGCACTCGAACCATCTGCGAATCTAAACCAAAGTCTCTGGTCGCCTTCGGGTAACTTATCCCATGTTGCACTGACGATTTCTGATTCTCCTGCTTGAATGTCGATGACATTACCGCCACCCATCAATAATTCTCCATTTAGAGCACTCTTGAAAAATTCATATTGAACATCGAAAACATCGACCGTACCGACATTTGTGAGGATGATGGAAAAGGTCGCCTCACCGCCGACAACCGGTTGATTTGGTGTCATGTTTAGTTGTGCGGATGATGACTCAATGTTTCCACTCGATTCGGCTGAACCCGTATGAATTAGAAGCGGGAGTAGAAATAAACATGCAAGAAGCACGCCTTTCTTCTGCTGCATGGTACTACTAAACTATGCAAAGCACTTGAACCCATCTCTTGATTTTATCATTCTAACGTGAATGGGAGAGGTTTGATTGCACTCTATGTGAACAAAACAAGGGGAGAATTCAAGGAGAATGTGTCGTCTCCTCAACCATGAGCCGGTATGTATCCATGCATTTGGTCCTGCTCCTGCTCATCACGACATTTGCCAACACCCTGCAAAACGATATGCATTACCTCGATGATAACGAGGTTCGGCAAACATCATCAAGTCTTGAGTTCGCATTCAACAATGCACCTGAGGCTGACGAGGAAATTACTGGCTCAATGGTTCTGTCTTTTACAGTGAGTGGAACCGGCACGGCAGAGTCAATTCTTCTCGAAATATCTGATGATAATGCATCGTTTACAACTGTCAAAAACATCACCTCATCACCTTGGATTACATATTTTGATTCAACGTTGCACGCTAACGACACCTATGTCTTGAGGGCAACGCTATGGGACAGCGATGTGAGTGATTCCGTTGTCGCATTCAGTGAAACGTTCTCAATCGTGAATCAAGTTCCAATCATCACCCAATTTGAAGCACTCAACCCCTCCTACGGAACTGGTGCTTCAAGCACTGACCGAGCATGGTACAACATTGATTCAAACGGCAGCATCAGTTTCTCATGGCAGGCATCGGATGATGACCTCAAACAAGCGACCCTCACCGCTGTCCCTGGTCCCGGTACACCTTCGACTGATGGGCCTTCAAACATAAATTACGGATGGACATGGGCGAGTGGGGCAATGAGTGAAGGCATTTGGAGCCCTCGACTCACTGTTTACGATTATTCTGGTTACACCGCAACCGAAGTGATTTACATCGGCATCGATCGTACCGCACCGACGATTGGGACGTTAACAATTGGTTCTGGCTCCACCTGGCAAAACTCAGAATCGATTACCATTTCAGGACTGCAAACTGCTATCTCTGACGGAACTGGTTCGGGGGTATCGTACGTAGAATACAAGCTCCCAACAGAATCGATGTGGACGCAAACCACAAGTGATACTGTGACTCTAACCTTTGAAGAAGGGACAACAAATATCTCGATTCGAGCAGTCGACCGTGTTGGCAATGTTGGTGTTGAACAATTCATTTCCATTAATGTTGACACCTCTGCACCAGAATTCGATGATTGGATTGTGGACCCACTGGAAACCGACCGTCAAGGACTTGCGAATGTTAGTGCGGTCGCATTTGATGCATTCTCCGGCATCGACGATTCATCGAGTTATATCCAATACGGCTTTGACAGGAATGGCGTCGGTGATGTTCCAGATTTATCTGGACGATGGATTACAGTTGGGACAAATGGTCTAGATGCTCAAGTCGGGTTGTCAAACTGGGCATCAAAATCACGCCAATACCTCATGGTTCGAGCAGTGATTTACGATAACGCATCGAATTCATTCACAACTGAACCTTCGGCATTCCAAATACTTCCTTCGATTGATTTCTCATGGAATTTGTCAGAAACAAACATTGACAGAATTATTGTTCGACCTGGCGAACGCTCTGGCAATATCACGATCACAAGTGTCCTTGAACACAACAAACAATTTGGTGGAACCGTCATGGTTCGACTCGAATCTGCTCCTGCGGACAGGTCCGCTTCTGTTTCATGGACAGTGCTTGAAACGCGTTCAGTTACCGTGAGTAATCAAGAGGCGGGCAATGTTACGCTGATTTGGAATTATACCGTGCCAAACACTGGACAGTTTGACCTTCGGCTCACGATTGACCATGTGAACGTGATTGATGAATTCAATGAAGCGAACAACTATCATTACCTCGTCGTTACAGGGGCATCAATCAACAATCCCGGTTCTGTACCTTCTTTTGCACCATCGATACTCGTCCTTGTTTTAGCTGGTTTCTTTATTTCAAGATGGCAGAGAAAAACAACGGATTGAAAAACAAAAGCGATTCCGTACCATCATGCGACAGACACTTCCACGTGTTCCAAAGGACAGAATTGCTGTCCTCATTGGCTCGAAAGGAGCGACTGTGAAGTCCATACGGGATGCTTGTGGTTGTCAACGCATCGAGGTCGACTCAGAGTCCGGTGATGTCGAAGTCATTTGGGGAGAAAGCGGGACCTATGACCCTATTCGTGCATTAAAACTGCCCGATGTCATCAAGGCTATAGGTCGTGGAATGTCACCAACATCCGCCATTCGGTTGTTGGATGACCACCATTTTTTTGAAATGGTGGACCTTAGAGACTTCGTTGGTAAACGATCAAACCAACAACGACGTATTCGAGCACGAATTATTGGCAGAGAAGGAAAAATTCGATCGAGGATTGAACAACTTACGAATACGGAAATCAGCATCTACAACTCTACTGTTGTCATTATCGGGGAAGAAGACGGATTATACTCCGCCCGTCACGCAATCGAAATGCTCGCAGGAGGCTCTGAACACGGTAGCGTCATTCATTTTTTGGAGAAGGACAGGAGACGTGCTCGAATCCAAGGTCGATCGCTTGAAATGCTTGAAACCCGTGAAGAATTCGTCAATACATCAACTCAAAATTTCGAAGACCTTGTTCCTGGATTAAACCTTGCAGCAGACCGGCGAAATCGACGAATGAAGGCATCGCAAGTCGATCCAACAAATCCAGAGGAAGTCGAGGAAGTTATGGAACTTGCAGACGATGAACGAATTGTCTGGGAAGAAGAATAATTATTTCATTGAGTACTTCGAGACATCGAGGTTCAAAACATCGTACATACAATCTGCAACATCTGTTTCGACACCCATCTTTTGAGCCCAGTCAACCAGATTCTTGACATCTCGAACGAGAAATTCTTGTGCCTTTGGGTGGGTAGCAATAACTGCTTGACCTACATCAATCACCACTGGACGATTATCATGATACAAAATGTTGTATGGAGAAAAATCTCCGTGCACAAGTTCCGAGCATTGCCAAGATACAGCAAGAAATTCCACGAGTTCTGCAAAGATTTTTGCTGGATCTTCAATGTGAACCTCCCTTAATTTAGGTGAAGGAGCGTCCTTCGTACCAACATATTCCATAACGAGTACATTCTTGTGAACACCTAGCGGGGCTGGAACGTGTAACCCCCACTTATGCATCCGAGTCAAATTTCGAAACTCTTTTCTTACCCATATCTCAACAAGATCTCGGTGTTTTTTCTTGATATTTTTAAATCGCATATCACCTTCAATGTATTGAACGAGATTTTTGAAAACTGCATTTGATGTGTGGAATATTTTGACTGCGACCTCCTTACCTTCAATCGAAGTTCCATGAAACACATGTGCTTCTTTTCCTCGTGCGATTGGGTAATCGATGGTATCCACGACACCACTTTTCATCAATTTAAACAAAGCCATAAGGGTTAGACGGTCGAAAACTTGGTCGAAAACACGGCGGTCAACCCACTCAAATTGCCCTTTACCTAGAACACCTTGAATCCCTGATTCAATTTCATTAAACATTGAACTGAAGCGTTTCTCTTTCATCCAAGCAAATGTCCCTGCTTCTGTTTCAAGCGATTTGACAAACTTCGCACCTTCAGCTTCGATGAACTCAGCGTCAAGTCGTTCCTCTTCAGAGGAATATTGTTTTTTCTTTTTTCCCTTTTTCCGACGCGGACGGATTTCATCCCAGTGCTCATCCACGCCCATACTTGAGCCTCATGGTGTTAGGAAAAAAGTGCATCGATGTCGTCGTCGTTGTCATCATCTGACTCTGTTAACCCCTGTTCTTCTTCAGGATACTCTTCTTTCACGACAAAGACCTCTTCTTCCTCGACTATTTCATCAGCATTTTCGATTGATGTATCACTCAATTCTGCTTCTGATTCGTTGTTGTCTGCAAAGATGTCGTCGTCATCTTCATCGGCGGCGAACATATCGTCTTCGTCGTCATCAGCAAATAAATCGTCTTCATCCTCATCCGAAGCAAACATGTCATCTTGGTCCTCAAATTCTTGGTCTTCAGAGATAACCTCGCTATCTTCTTCATCAAACGACGTCATGCTAGATGCGAAGAGGTCGTCATCGCCCTCTTCATCAACCCGAACATCCATACCGAAATCATCGACCACCTCGTTCAATAGACCTTTGCGGGAAAGATACATTGCTTGAGTTTTCGTATAGCGGTGTTTTACATCCGCTTTCGAAGGTTGAAAATCCCATGGCCAAACAATGATCAAATCATTTTCACGAACCCATTGCCTACGTCGCATTTTTCCGGGGATTCTCGCCATTCGCTCTTCACCGTCTTCACAGAGTACAGTTACGCGACGACCACCGAGAATTTGTTTTGCGAGGGCGAACATTTCATTGATTCGCTTATCAGGCATTTTGACACGAATGTTGGTCTCACCTTGACCTCCATCCTCTTCAAGTCGTGCAAGTTCCTCTGCATCGACTTTTTCTTCATGCCTTCTACCCAAGAACGCTCACCATTTACTCCCAAACGACAACCCTTCTTGAAGCCATCACATGATTTACACGTGATTTTCAAGTTAGTTCTGCCATGAAGCCTGCAATGCATCGGCAGCACTTTGACAAACTTCGATGAGACCATCGGATGAAATACCAAAGTAAAGGGTTAGGGTTAGACAGGCGATAATGGCAAGTCGAACAGAGTTACCCTGCGGCAGCAGTGTTTTTCCTTCTGGAGCGTCATGGAAGAACATAACAATACCCACTCTTAAGTAATAATACACAGAAATTGCAGAGTTAATGACCATGACAAGTGCGAGATACCAAACCCAGTGAATGTCGGAGAATGATATTGACTCACCATTTGCTATTGCTGCCCCAATATCGCCTGCTGCAACCTTGACAATACCCATAATCACAAGGAGTTTCGACATAAAACCTGCGAGTGGAGGGACGCCGGCAAGTGAGAGCATGAAGATGAACATGGTCACTGCTAAGAACGGTTCTCTCTTTGCTAGTCCGCCAAGTGATTCAAGTGTGTGGCCTCCTCCTTCTTGTTCAAGGATTGAGATGACCAAGAATGCACCCAGTTTGAAACAAACGAGGACGATCATGTGGAACATTAGGGCAGTGAGCACCATTGCGGCTGCTTCTGCCGCATCACCTGAAAGTGATTCACTCCAATTCCATGCACCAACGGCTGTAAGTGCTGCAAGCATATATCCTGCATGAGCAACTGATGAATATGCGAGCATTCGTTTTGGGTTGGTTGAGCCAAGAGCAGCAAGATTACCCCAAGTCATTGTAACGACGGAAAAGACACCGAGTGCGACAAGCCAAACCGAACCATCATCCGACATATCAGGTGAAGCGAGGACGAGAAGGATTCGAATTAAACCAACCATTCCCATCGCTTTGCTTGCGGTTGCAAGAACACCTGCAATCGGGCTCATGGAGCCTGCGTAAGCGTCAGGTGCTGCAAAGTGGAACGGCGCTGCACTGACCTTGAAGCCAAAGCCGACCAGGATGAAACCTAGGGCAATGAGTGGAAGTGCATCCAATCCATCTGCGGCAAATTTGTCACTCAAGACATCAAATTGAAGTGAGCCTGACCAAAGGTACAGGAGTGATAATCCGTACAAACCAACTCCCGAAGCGACCGAACCAACGATGAAATACTTCATTCCGGCTTCTGTACCCTCTTTGCTCTCCTTGAGGAAACTGACCAAGATGTAAGTTGAGAATGACGCCAATTCAAGACCGATAAACAAGAAGAACAAGTCCTGTGAAAGAGCTACGATGGACATGCCGATTGCTGTTGTCATCATAAGAATGTAAAAATCTGCTTGCCTTCGATTGTTATAGAGACCCTGAGCGGTTCGATCATCTGAGGAGTAGGGGGCGAGTCGATTCATTGATGCGATGCATGCAAGTGCAATAGCCCCAAAGAAAATCAATTCAAACAGTCGACTAAATTCGTTGATGGTGAGAAGGTTGTGACCTGAAGCGGATGTCACCTCAACCCTGTGCATACCACCGACAAATGACAAAAGTGTCAGGATGAAGGCTATTGAGGTAAAAACAGAGGCAAGAAGGCCTGGTAGGTGCGGATTTTGTTCAAATTTGTTTCGTTTTCCGCCAAAGAACCACGGTAGACGAACATTCGTGAGAGGTAGTCTAAATTTACCATCACCGAGATTTGGAACGATGATGAGCACGAGTAAACCCACAAAAATAGTCATCTCAGGAGCAAATGCTTCAATGAAGCCTTCACCAAAGGGTTGCATTGTTTTTGTTGATGCGTTGCTCATATCAGGCACCTCCTTCAAATCCACCGAGGATAGGTAAGATCACGGAATCAAACATTTGGTTTGTCCAATCGCTCATCATATCGAGGGCAATCCATGGCAAGATACCAAACAGGATGGTGAAAAGAGCGAGAATAAGCATTGCAAATTTCTCAGCGTTTGTGATATCTGGTATCGCATGGCCAGCCATTGAGGCAGGAGGTTGTGTCTCTTCTCCACCTTCGAAAATTGTACGTTGCATCGACCAGAGATAGTACGCTGCTGTGACGACAAGAACGAGCAAAGGACCAGCCATCCACCAAATACTCCAACCTTCTGCGACGATGAAATACCAGAGTGCGATGAACATCATAATTTCAGCCACGAACCCTGCGAGAAGAGGCAATCCAAGTGAGGCCATCCAAGCGAACATCATTGAGGTAGCGAGCCAAGGCGAGTGTTTTGCCATGCCACGCATGGCACCAATCTCCATCGAATGATAGTGATGCTTGAATGCACCACAAACAGCGAAGAGCATAGGACTGATGATGCCGTGTGCAAACATCATGAAAAGAGCTGCAGCCCACCCAAGTGGTTGCATGGTCGCAACACCGATGAGAATGACACCCATGTGGGATACTGATGAGTATGCGACCATTTTCTTAAGATTGGTTTGCCCAAGACAGACAATCGCACCCCATACAAGTGACACCATACCAAACAACATGAGGGCGAGTTGGAAGGATTCCATTGCGTGCGGGAAAAGTGAAAACGGAAGTCGGAACATACCGTAAGCACCCATTTTCAACATAACACCAGCTAGCAACATCGATCCACCTGTTGGGGCTTGAACGTGTGCATCTGGTAACCAAGTGTGGAATGGCACAGACGGTAATTTGACGAGGAATCCGAGCATGAGCATAACGAAGAGGATCTTTTGAACACTTTCGCCTAAGAACCAACCGTTTGTGTTTGCAATCATCGATGCATCGATAATCGTTGGTATGTCAAACGACCTGTTGGTCATTGAACCAGCATAATTTAGCGGCGTGGTTGTATCTTGAAGGAAATACAATGTCACTAAGCCGAGCAACATGATAACTGAGGCTGAAAATGTGTAAATGAAGAACTTTTGAGATGCATATTTGCGATCATCTCCTCCCCATTTGAGGATGAGGAAAAACATCGGGATGAGTGTTAATTCCCAGAACACATAGAACATAAACAAGTCGAGTGCTACGAAAACACCGATTAGTGCACCACCCATCATGAGAAGAAGCGGGAAGTATGTCGCTGCTGATTTCTCATGCCATGTCGCGATAATTGTCACTGGAAGAAGGAAGGTTGTGAGCCATACCATTGGGAATGAAAGAGCATCAAGGCCAACACTCCAGTAAATCCCTAATGATTCGATCCAAAGATAACGTTCTTGGAATTCATATGTGTTGAAATTGATACCTTCCCATCCTTCAAAATCACCAAAGTATTCGAAGAACATCCCTGTTGTTAATGCGAGCATAATCAGCGAAAAGACGAGCGAAGCCATTCGGATGATTGGTCCAACACGCTGTTTTTTCTCCTCTGTTAAGTTTGACACAAACATAAGTAAAATCAAACTTGATGCAAGTGGGAAAGCGATGAGAGGTAGAGAAATGTAATCGGTCAAGACATCACCCCCCAGATGAGAGCAAACAACATCAGTGTACCAACCGCAGCCATGAGGATGTAATCTCGAGCAGAACCAGTTGTCAACTTTCTCAACGATGTCGAAGCGCTTTGAGATGTAGATTCAATGGTCTTGATAGCCCCGTCAATGAATTTGCTGTCTGCATGGGCTGCTTTGAGTGAAAACGCAGCCACAATTTTGAGCATCGCCATGTCGTAATAATGGTCGAAGTACAATCGATTCTGCAATGCTCTTGAAAGACTTGAGGTGGCAAAAGCTGAGTTGTCCCATGAATATCGTCCTTTGATTGCTGCATTGAGCATCAAGATTGGCGTAAACCACGGTTTTGCAGTTTCTCCCTCATCCAAAGCTCCACCGTAGAGTGAGAGTGCCAAACCAGGTCCAACGATTGCACCGAGGAATATGGCGATGTATGTTAGGGTGAAGAAGAACATGTCATGGTTGGCAAACGCATGCCCAAGTTCGTATCCAATTCCTTCGAAAAGTCCCTTCTCCGACATGAGGGCGTATCCAGAATCTGGTGCCCAGTGGGTAAAGCCCATGCCTGCGAAGAGGATTCCGCCTAAGGTCACAAAAGTGAGCGTGAAAAGTGGTATTTTGATCCATGTATTCGTTGGACCAACGTGTGCTGCAACTTCGTTGTTTGGTGAACCTGCAAAGGTCTTGAGCCACATTCTCGACATGTAAAATCCAGTCATGGCTGCACCGAGGAGAACACATGCTGCAGGGAAGAAGAATCGTGGGTCTTCAAGGCCAACTCGCCATGCGTTTGCAATGATTCCTTCCTTGGACCAAAATCCACCGATGAGAGGGAAACCCATGATTGAGAGTGAACCAACCAGCATAGCCGTAGCCGTAATTGGCATCTTGGAGGCTAAACCGCCCATATTTTCCATCGATTGTGCATCGAAGTGGTCGTCATGGTGGTCATCGTGTTCGTGTTCTTCGTAGGTTTTGCCCTTGATTTTTGCAAGAACAATATCAAGTTCTGGAACGTTGATTGTGCCGTTACCGTCAAGGTCAACAGCTTTCATGAGGTCACCCATTTCCCAAGGTGGAAGGTCAGCAACTTCTGTATTCTTTAGCGCAGTTTGGAATTCAAACATGTCGATTTCTCCCGAGCCATCGAGGTCAATGGTTTTGAAAAATTCAAATGTGCTCAATTTCTTTGAAGCCAAGTAATCCGATAACATGTAGAGTTCCTTGGGTGTGTGATGATGGTCGTCATGATGCAAGTGGTGATGTGCATGATGGACTTCATGGATTACCGCACCACTTGCCATGAACAGCATACCCTTTGCCATTGCGTGATTGAAGAGATGGAAGAGTGCTGCACCAAAGGCGATGATGACGATGTAATGTGCGTCGTCGTCGTGATGCCAGTCAAGTGAGTTTGCTAGCCACAATGCACAGCCAAGGCCCGTGAAGATGTAAGCAAGTTGCGACATGGTCGAATAGGCGAGTACTTTCTTGAGGTCCATCTGAACAAAAGCAATACTTGCTGCCATCACAGCGGTGATTCCACCAATGCTTGCAATAATGAAGGCGAGGTCAACAAGTTCACCATGCATTGCTTCAGCACCAAAGAATGGGAACATTCGAGCGACAAGGTAGAGGCCTGCGTTCACCATTGTTGCTGCGTGAATGAGAGCAGAGACCGGTGTTGGACCTTCCATTGCATCTGGGAGCCAGACATGCAGTGGGAATTGTGCAGATTTACCAACTGCCCCAATGAACATCATTCCAAGAGCCCACTGAAGAGAAGCAGGGTCAACGGCTGCGATATTATCTGAATCAAAGACAACTGCATAATCAAGGGAGCCAAACAGATGCCAAAGCATAGCAAGACCGACCATCAGGAACACGTCACCAACACGGGTTGTGAGGAAAGCCTTCTTTGCGGCATATGCAGCACTAGGCCGTTCGTAATAGAAGCCGATGAGCAAATACGAACAAAGACCCATTAATTCCCAGAAGATGAACAACCATAGGAATGAATCTGCGAGAATCATACCGAGCATTCCTGCACAAAAGAGCACGAATTCTGCATAGAATCGATGATTTCGATTATCGTTGATCGGGTCGGTGTTCATGTATCCGATCGCAAAGGTGTTGATGAGCAAGCAAAGGAAAGATGCGATGAACAACAACATGACGGTGATGTGGTCGATGTAGAGGCCAAATCCAAATGAAATTTCTGTTGTTGTTGCTCCGCCATTCCACATCGCAGAGGAGAACCAGTCGAACACGTGCAGGGCACTTTTACTGTCATCGCCATAGGCTCCGATGTAGTCTTTGATGAGCAAAAGAGCAAGGAGGAGGCTCGTAGCCATAGTAACGAGTGCGAAAATTCCACCTTCTTTGAACGTGGAAACCCAAACTTTGTTGCCATTGAACAATCTTCCGAACAGGAGAATGATTGGGAAGGCAATCATTGGAAGGAAGACAATGTATGGTGCAAATTCAATAACACTGCTGTGGATAGTTTCTGTTGTACCTGTTGAACCCATCATACCACCTCAATTCTTTAACACATTGACGTCGTCCAATGTGATTGATTCATGCTTTCCATACATGGCAAGGAAAATTGCGAGTCCGATAGCAACCTCACTTGCGGCGATAGCAATAGCAAAGAGTGTGTAGACCCATCCCGTTGTGTCTCCGTGATGAACCGCTGCTGCTGCAAATTGGAGATTTGCTGCATTGAGCATCAATTCGATGCACATGAGTACGATAATGGCATTCTTCCGGGTAAATGCACCTGCAAGACCAATGATGAAAAGAAGTGCGGCGAGGCCTGATACCCATGATGGATCGATCACTCTTCCTCACCTCCAAATTCCCATAGGAGATTTTCCATTCGTTCATCTCGAACGAGGTAAGCAGCACCAATCATTGCAACTGCCATCAAAATACCGAGTGCTAGCAACGGCAAACCCCATTCGTTGAGGAGATCATCGGCTAACATCGATGTTGTAGGTGCGTCGTCACTTCCTTCTTGCCAAACTGCGTCGGCACTTACGGTAGCGATTAAAATAAAACCTAGGGCCAAAAGACCCATTCGGGTCATGAGAGAAAGAAATTTCATTCAAAATCCTCCTCTAGAATTTGTCTTCTTGTCAGCATGATACCGAACAAGACGACAAGTCCAACACTCGCTAGATACACGAGAATTTGGATTGCAGCAAGGAACTCCGCACCCATAAGGATGAATATTCCTGACACTGCCATGAAACAGAAGATGAGCGAGAGCATGGAATGGGCAACGCGTTGGGCGTAAATGAGACCGAGTGCACCCACAATTGTGATGGTGGCAAACAAAAAGAAGACTGCAGATTCAACTGTGGTTGCTATGTCCATCTCAGTTCCCCTCCTTTGCTGCCTTCTTTTCACGCTTGGTGCGTTCTTTGATAGCACGCTTTGCAAGTTCTTCGTCAACCGCTTCTTGATGAACAGAGGGGAGGACCCGTGTTCGACTTGCGTCGAACCATAGATCTTGGCGAGTAAATCCTGACATTCCATCATATTCGTTGGTCATGAAAAACGAAGTAAAGCCGCATGCTTCCATGCACAAACCACAAAACATGCATCGGCCAATGTCGATTCGTCCTGAAACGATTTGATCATCTGCCGTAAGAAGGTCGGTTTGCTCAACCACTTCTTCGGAACCTGTATCATTCCAACGAATTGTTGCGGTCGATGAGGAGAGGTCGAGGACTTCGCCGAAACGCCATTCTTGTGGAACATCATCGTGGGCTGTGACGTGATTAAAACCGAGTTGAGCTTCTGCAACATCGTCGAGTTTCTTTGCTGCAAATTTACCAACCTCGAGGTCAACACCGTATCCGCCATATTCTCCTTCTGCACTGTCGAGAACATCGACTCTGAGTTCGGTTGTCATGTGCAAACAGTCATTTGGACAAATGTTGACACACATTTTACAAGCAGTACAAGTTTCCCAAATGACACCAATTCGACCATTGTAATTGCCTGGAACGAAGAGCCATGGTTCCATGTCTTCAAGTCGCTCGTAAGGATATTGAACTGTTTGAGGTTTCCAGAGTGTCGGTTTGAGGTCTGATGTCACTCTGTCCGGTGCGAATTCTTGTTTCTCAACATCGTTCATCACAGCAGATGCTTTCGCACGTGCCCGACTACCGTCATCGAGGAATTCTGGGTGTGAAGTGTTATGATATGCCCCCATCTTCTTTCCGAATCGCTTCCCTAAGAACGGAAATGTTCGCAATGCGGTAATTAGTGTAATCTTAAATGGGTACCAAAAAAGGTTTCTGAAATTTGGTCTTGCATGTGGGTGCGTTGGCATTTGTTCACCTCACTCCGTTCCTGGGACAACTGTCCCTGCTGGTTCCACCGTGTAGACATGGAACATCCGTTCTTCATTGGCTGATTTACCTTCATCATTGAGATAGACGAGGAACAATCCTGTCCAAAAGAGAGTTGTGAGAATTGGCACAAGCATTGGGATACCAAACAGGTCCCAAGCCATGCCGCCCGATACAGAATCATCCATGCCGCTAGCGTCAAAGAAGTACAATCGGTACACCATAGCTAGAATGACTTGGAGGACTGCGAGTGGCAGGAGCATTCGCCATCCAAACTCTAGAATTTGGTCTGTACGAATACGGGCGAGGGCAAATCGTGCCCATACGAAAACGATGAGGAACACGAGCCATGACTTGATGAGTGTTACACCCGCACCCGGAATTAATTGATATGCAGCACCAATGCCCAGCAGTTCAATACTTCCGATTGTGCCGTGGAATGGAAGATGCCATCCTCCGAGGAAGAAATGCGTGAACAAGAAACAGGC
This sequence comes from uncultured Candidatus Poseidoniales archaeon, assembly GCA_964613395.1. Taxonomy (GTDB): domain Archaea; phylum Thermoplasmatota; class Poseidoniia; order Poseidoniales; family Poseidoniaceae; genus Poseidonia. The sequence goes on from CAZTGO010000010.1 coordinate 43,821, forward strand.
AGCATAGGTTCGAATGTATTCTGCCATAAACAGCATACCGAATCGCATGCCGCCATATTCAGTCCACCAGCCTTCAACAAGTTCGGCTTCAGCCTCCGGCATGTCGAATGGAACCCTTTCGACCTCTGCAATCATTGTAACAAGGAATAGTGCGGCACCGAGTGGCATGAGGAAAATGTTCCAAACACCCGCTGAGTGTTGGAAGTGAATGCTTTCGATGATATTGAAGGTGCCAGTGAGAATTGCGACTGAAAGAAGTGTCAAGAGAAGAGGAATCTCATAAGCGGTGAGTTGAGCAGCAGATCGAATGCCGCCAATTAACGTGTATTTGTTGTTGGACGACCAACCAGCGAAAAATACACCAATTGGTGCAATGCCAAAGATTGCAATGGCGTAGAGTATTGAAAGGTCTGGGTTCGTTGCGTAAATGCCGCTCGATAGTGGAATCATACCCAAAATCAACAGAGTCGACGATACGATAAGGAACGGTGAAACCTCGAAGATGAGTCTATCGGCTCTTTGAGGCACCATGTGTTCTTTCACAAGGAATTTCATACCATCTGCTACATTCTGGAAGAATCCAGGGAGAATCGTGAAACCCATCCATGAACGATTGTTCACTCGGTCGACGGTGGCGAATTTTTCATCTCGATTTCCGAATTTTTTGTTGAGCCAACTGTGGACTGCTCCGATTGGCTTTCCGAGGCCGAAGGGCAACATGTTCCACCATTCACCTGCAGTTGTACCATTTTCTCCAACCCAAAGTGAACGAAGAGCGGTTGTTGCTCCGTACCTGTCCTGCATTCGAGCAACAGCTTTTCGCTCAATCCACAGGATAGCAAATTGCGAAAAGAAGAGCATCAAGAAGACGACATTCACAACGAGGAATGTGCCCAAACCAAACGATAGTGCATCTGCATTATCTTCGAGAGCCGTGCCTTCAACTGCTGAATGAACAATATCTTCAACAAGACCGGATAGAAATTTTCGGAGGTCGTATGCGTCATCCACCATATCACCTCAGCGGTCTGTCTCCCCGATACATGGGTCAAAACTACCCATAATCGCTGGAATGTCAGCGACTTTGTAACCAATCATTGTTTTTGCAACATATGGAATTGTGATGAACATCGGTGAACGAATCGACAACCGATAGGGGTTCTTTCCGCGGCCATCGCCGCCACCTTGAATGTAGAATTGGGAGGCACCACGAGTACATTCGTAGTTGCTGAACCCTGTGGCACCCTCCGGGGCACGTGTTGGGGCCTTGGCAATGATCATTTCATCACCGTTGGCATAATTCGTGTTTTTCCCGCCTGGAATTTTCTCAATCGCATCGAGAATCATGCGGCATGATTGGCGCATTTCTTCCATTCTGACTCTGTATCTGTCGTAGCAGTCCGCACCTTTGACCGAGGTTGGTTTCTCGACTGCTGGTTCCCAGTCAACTTGATCATACACAGAATAAGGATGGGCCCATCGAACGTCGTAATTGACGCCTGCTGCCCGAATGTTTGGTCCGGTAACACCTGCATTGACCATGTCCTCAGCCTGTGCATAACCTACACCTTGAAGTCGCACAAGCCAAATTGTCGATTCATCGAGCATCATCTCATATTCATCGATTCGCTTCTCAAAAAGTTTGATTTTCGCAATCAGTCTGTCCGCAAACCCAACTGGGATATCACGCTTGACACCACCGACACGAGGATAATTGTAATGCATTCTCGAACCACCTAGTTCCTGAAGCAAGTCAAGGAACATTTCTCTGTCTCGCATGCACCATGTCATGAGCGTCAGGCTGCCGATGTCCGGACCATATGCACCCAACCACATGAGGTGGGAGGCAAGACGTTGACATTCTGCAGCAATAAGTCGGATATATTCTGCTCGTTCGGGGACTTCAACTTCGAGTAAATCTTCCGCAGCATAGATGTACGAATTCGCCCATGTCATCGCACTCACATAACAAAGACGGTCGCAGTAAGGCGTGACTTGTGTGAAATCTCTTGATTCACAAATCTTCTCTACGCCTCGGTGAATGTATCCTAACTCAGCTTCTGTGTCGACAACAGTTTCACCGTCGACTTTGACACGAAGCGTCCACAACCCATGGGTCATCGGATGCTGAGGGCCCATTGTAATCCACATTTGTGCCATGATATCACCTACTTTACGCGGCCCTCATCCGCTGGTTTTCGAGCAAATCCTTGTGCATCATCATACATTTCATTGTAGTCATGATATCGGATTTTGTGTTGTTTTTGGAGTGGGTGAAACCCTTCAGGGCTGTCGTGTGGGTTGAGGACCCGGTGCATATTCTCATGACCCTCGAATTGAATTCCGACCAAATCCCACGTTTCCTTCTCATTCCAATCTGCCCCGACCCAAATATTTTGCACGCTGGGTACTGAGGGTGTGTCGTTATTCTCGAGAGGAATCAGGACTTCGAATTCCATTGGTACATCGTCACCTTTGAGGGATTCAGCAACATGAACACAGTGTGTGTGGGGTGCTTGATTTTTCACAGGTTGACGCATGAAATGATAGGCAACTTCCCAACCTCGATCCGAAGGTCCTTCTGGGAAATGAGTTCCTGTAATCATTGAGCAATGGTTCACATCCAAATCAAATCGTAGCCATTTTGCCAGGGCAGACCAATGTTGTGGCGGTGTTGTGATTCGAACAAATGCCATCTTGTGAGCGTTCGAATGATGTTCGACCGACGATGTGATGCCAGTGCCACCAAATCGCTTCTCGATTCGGGCAACGCAATCGTTTGCAGCTGCAACATTTTGTTCAAGTGTGATGGCCATTCCCATGTTCAGTCCTCCCCTACAATCACTGGCTTCTCGCTCTTACGGCCTGAACTAGGCGCTGCACCAATTCGAATGATTTTCTCACGAAGCAAACCGAAACCGTCGATGAGTGCTTCGGGTCGCGGGGGGCATCCTGGGATGTAAACATCGACTGGGATGACTGTGTCGACACCTTCGAGAATATTGTAAGACTGGAAGTAAGGGCCACCGGAGATGGCACATTCGCCCATAGCGATGCAGTATTTTGGCTCTGGCATTTGTTCCCAAAGTCGAACGATTTTGTCTGCAAATTTCTTTGAAATTGGTCCGTTGACGAGAAGGACGTCAGATTGACGAGGTGATGAACGGAAAAGAACTCCGAAACGGTCTCCATCGAAACGGGGGGTTGCTGCTGCTGCCATCTCGATTGCACAGCATTTGATACCTAGGTGAAGTGTGAACAACGATTTTCGACCAGCCCAATTGAAAAATCGACCGGCGAGCACGCTCAAAAATTGCTTGATTTTCGTTGCTTTGAGGGCCTCATCGGTCACATCTCCAACGACTTCAAGCAATGCTTTACTGTTGAATGCAGCATAATTCTCTTCTTGCGTTCCCATCATATCACCTCAAATGTAAATTCGTCCTCGCTTGCGAAAAACATACCAAACACCAAGAGAAACCATGGTGAAAAATCCGAGAAGAACAAGAGATGCTGCTTTGGCATCTTCGACAGCGGTACTGCGTTCCGCGGCGGATAGTGTTTCTGAAGTTGCATCACCGACGAGCATACCTCCTAACACAAGGAACATGAAAGCAACATCGAACACAAGGAAAATAATCGCATACCAGTAGTATTGAAAGTGGAACTGTATCATCGCTTCCCCGACAGGTTCACTACCGCATTCGAACGTCGTCAATCGACGAGGATACAAACTATGGTCTCGTTCATATCCCTCAAGCAAATAGGATTTGGTGATGTGCGGGCGGGCTGGATCAACTCGAGGCCGTACAACCCAAGTGATGATAAAATTCGTCAAAGGCATCAAAATTCCAACGATGGTTAGAATGCCGATTGAAAGATACTCTGCAGGTACAGAATCGAATGTAGCCACTTCATTCACCCAATAGAGCATACGCTCTTACCCTTTCGGACTTGGGGACCCTCAATAAGCGTTGTTCATCAACCACATGCTAAAGAGGGTTCAAAGGAGGTTTAAACTTCAACGCAGTCCTATGTTTGTCGCCTTCGGAGAAGCAAGCTTCCAACAAGCACAAGAACAAACACACTTCCGATGATTGATAACGTCGTGCGGTCGTCTAAACCAAGGAGGTTATCGGCAGATGTTCCCGACACTTTGAATTCAATATTTTCTCGTCCAATCTCCTCAAGTTCAACCGGTTCTGCTGAGAGTGTAAATTTGTAGATATCATCGATTTCAGATTGATATGGTGGACGAATTGAGACTTCGACAGGTATGCTTTCTCCTGGCTCAATCCAACAGATGAGGTCACCATTTTCTAGGCTGCAATCCTCATTTGGACCGTCGAGTACAACGGACCATCCTCGAAGATCTTCTGAAGTGAATATTCGATATTCTGAACGAATATTTCCGGTGTTGCGAATCATAACATCATAGGTTGAACGCTCTCCGTATGTAATGTCGATTTTAGAAGGATCGAAATCTGTGGGATCCATAGAAAGTTCATGGATGATATTGACTTCAAGTGCAACGCTCAAAGCACCAGAGCGGTTTGCTGCATTCGAGACACTTGTCACCACCAAGTCCAGTAGGCCACCCTCTCCTTTTTCTGCTCCGGAAGATACTCGAATTGTGAGATTGACGAACACTTCATACTCTCGAGCAGTATAACCTTCGACCTTACCGATTTCTACCATTTTATTTTCAATGCCTGCTTTCGAGGTCGCCGTAATCGGTTCACCAGTTCCATCCATTTCAAAAGACGAGGATGATGCATTCCAAATTCCAAAACCTATCGGTACATCGATTTCATCGTCCACTGGCAACCCGTACATCGTCACTGTTCGGGTTGCAATTCCTTCAAGGCCATTCATTGAGATGACGGCTCGGTCTGCGCCATCTCCCGTATTTCGAATCCAAAGACCGAGCGTCATTGTGCCATCAGGAGGAAGAAGGATAGATTTACTCCTCGGAGATAAATCTGGTTCATCAAAGCGAACGTCCATTGCAAAGTTTCGGTTCGAAAGGATGGCTCTGAACGTAAATTCACGTTGATTGTCAGGTAGCCCGTCTTCATCGTCATCCGCTGAATTCGGGTCGTCTTTGTTTGTAATACGGACGGTGAATCTAGAGTATTCGAGTTCTTCTTCACCATCGATGCTGACGACAAAATACACGGTCAATGTCGACCTCGGGGAGATATCAATCTCGGTGAATGGTGTGCCGCTCTCAGTTTCAAAGTGAGTATCCCATGCAGGAGATGCTGTTTGGGACATCATCGCAAATCGCATCGTGTCTTGTACGTTGCCTTGATTCTCAACCTCGATAGGGAATCGAACCTCTGTTGCTGAGCGGCCAGTTTGGTCTGTGGATAGCGCTGTGGCTTCCATGGCATGGTATTCTGCAACCGTTACAGTGAATGTAACGCTGTCATACGCAGCCCCTCCACTCTGCGGTAAGACGCTGATGGTAACTGGAATTTCATCGGTAGCGAGTGCATCGATTGGGACATCAACGGTCACTTCCACACTCGCTGTGTCATCAGACCCATGTTTCGACCCCACGCTTACACTGGATTCTGAAAGGCGTATAGCCCACCCACTCTCCGGGGCTGATGAAGCAACTCGTAGAGTGTCGACGCCGTTCCCTTCGTTTTGCACTGTGACGGTGATCATGCCACTTGTTCCTGGCTCAATGTTCGGTAGCAATGTGGTGGAAGCGCTAATGCTGGCTCCTCGAGATTGCCCAACGATAATACGAAGGTCAGCAGAACATTTGACACTGTTTCCTTCTTTGCCAACGATACTGACAACTGTTTCCGAGCCTGCATTGACACTATCATCTGGTGTCACAATCATGTCCACGACACGTTGACCTTCGCCATTATCATACTCGAGAAGTCCTGAGGCGGCTTGACCTTCGTCCATTCCAATCCATGCAGCTTTTGCACCAACACCTCCGGCTGTAAGAGACCACTCGTCATTCCCTGTGTTCGAAAAAGTGGCTTTGAATGACCCTTCTTTCCCTGGGTCAACACTCACAGAATTTTTGCTCAGAACAACATCACATGTGTGGAGTTCAGGCACGCTTAGGGAAAATTCTTCGGAATCGGTTGCTTCTTGGGAGGGGTCATTCGTCACGACGGCTTCAATCTCCCAACAGTACTTGTCTGCGGCCTGACCATTAGGAATTTCGACCGTTGCAGTGACAATTTCTGTATCGTCTCGACCTACGGTCAATGTTGTTTCGCTGAGTGTTACCGTAATATCGGAAGAGGAAGTACAACCTGAGCCAGTTCCATCATTTAGGGCAAGATTGACGTTGGCGTCTGATTGCCCAGTATTTTCGATTTCTATTGTGTAGTCGAGCGATTCTTCGCCATCCCAGTTTCTATCTGGATTGTTTATCGTGACATCAATGGCAAAGAGAGCACTTCCAGAGCCATCACCAGCGGTAGTTGTCACCGTTACTGATTCTTGGGCAGGTGAGCCTACAGCAGGAGGGACAAGTTGAGCATTGGCTGTAATGGTGGTGTCGCAACTTCCCTCTGCTACTTGACTGAGCGAGATATTGAGAGAGGTTTCTTCATACGAATTTGATTCGATTTGGCCTGAGATCTGTTGAATCACTGAATTGTATGCATTGCACTCTTGTGTCGCCTCTTCATTTGTTGACAATGAAACTGTGATGGGGTCAGAGCCGGTATTGTACACGCGGATGGTGTATTCACCAGCTTCACCAGGGTTCACTTCAAGCGAGGTAGGGATAGCTTGCACGGTGATTGAAGCATCTCTTCCTTCAGCCATCACTGGTGAAGACATCAGCGGCAGTACAGAAAAGAGAAGCAAACCAACCAGTGCAATTGCACGGATTTTTGACATTGGCGACAATGCTTTCGCTCCTCCCATGAAAACGGGTGAAGGTTCTCCTATCAAAAGCCTCGCCTTCACCGAATCAAATTGACCACGAATCATCACGACATCACAGGCAAAAAGTTTGAACAAGCGTTGTCGCAATTTTCACATGTTGCAGAGGATTTTGGTTTGCACGAGTCTGTATTGTGATACCTTGCTCCGCAAGTGCCACATGCGAGAGATGGTCCTTCGATTCCATCACGACATAACCAGCAAACAACGAGTGGTGGTGTTGGTTGAGGGACAGGTATTGGAGTTGCTGCTATTGCTTGGGGCTGAATGTGTTGAACTGGTGGAGCCATCATCGTTTGAGGTACGGGCGATGTTGCTCCGAGTGGGGGGAGAGGAAGTTTTGGATTCGGTTGACGTCGTTGTTTCAACACCAATGCACCTGCGGCGGCAAGCAAACCGAAAATGAGCAGAGAAATACCTGTTACGATAACCGATGACGATAACCCGTCATCTCCACTTCCAACTGGTTCACCAAATGAGGCAACATCGATTCGGAATATGCGACTATCTGCATCGCTTTCCGATAATTCAAACGTGACTTCACGCGTGCTTGGTTTGTGAGAAATCACATTCAATCGCACGACAACATCTTGGCCTGGTTCAAGATTGAGTATATCCGTCCCATCCACTGAAATATCCCAATCTTCTACGTTCTCTATCGTGATTCGGCGCTGTAGGGCGACATTACCTGTGTTTTCCAATTCAAGAACGATGGCTCCTTCAACACCTGTTGTAAATTCTGGTTTGGATTTCAGTGTCCATGAATAACTTTCAACCGGTGCAACAACGAGGCCGACTGTACGAACAGCACTCGCATTTTCATCTGAAAACGTGACGGTAAACGACGGTTGGGACATCGGTTCAGCGTCATATCGAATGAGAATTCGACATTTGACAGGAACAATATCGTTCATACCGATTTCACCGACCTGGTCGCAATCGCCCACCAAATTTTGATCGTGATTCAAGAGCGTTGAAGGAGACCAAACGGTTTCTCCTGTGTTGCTGAGAATCCAGGTATAGACAAGTTCGACTCCACTCGGTTGAGCACCACCCCCTGACAATGTTTCATAGGTCTGCCCTGAATATTCAAGGGAGACAAAATCAACAGTCGGTTGAGGGAGAGCTTCGACATTCACATTTTGATTCCACATAAATCGTGTCGACCCGTTATCCAAGTTCAGTTGAATTTGACCTGATTTAGCATTTGTATTTGCTTTAAGTGAAAAAAGAATATTTTTTGTCTCTTGCCATTCCAATGTGAATGGTTCAAGCGTTGTTTGTGATGTCCAACCAGATGGTAACTCAAGTGATGGTAGGAGATACAGGTCCTGATTTCCGGAGTTCTCAATGCTGAGCATCATTGTGATCGACGAATCGGGACGTATTGTACCCAATGATGTTTCCAATTGGACTTGTATGTCTTTGATTGCTGTAACTCGAATCGGGATTTCAAATTCCACATACTTTTGATGCTCGGTTTGACTAATCGCAGTAAGAACAACTGTTCGTTCTGCTTGGGCTGCAGTCATGATTTGTGGCGGAGTAAATGTGAGTGAAACCTCACGATAACTATCGGCGTCAATGAGGCCAGTAGAACCAGAAATCGCCCCTGCTTCACTACCTAAATCTGAAAATCCTGCTATCCATCCAGCAGGTGCTTCAAGGAAGAGGTCGTAACCTATTGGAGCATTTCCGTCATTGTGCAATCGGACGGTGATATTTGTCTCATCGATTGGGTCAACTGGAACGATTTGGTAGTCAAATTCAAGCCTTGCCTTTGCAATTTCAGGAACTTTTAGGTGAACCTCATATGGATATGTCACCCCGTTATCGACATCAATACCAAGCAATTCAACGACGTACAGGCCTGGACTAGGTGGACTTGGATGAACAAGTGTAACATTGAGCGTCACACTTTCTTGGCCACTGAGAGAGAAATTTGACACACCCGTTCCGACGTACCAACCCAAATCGATTGTTGAATCAACGAAATGAACAGTGCCCGTTTCTATTGATGCATTTGTCGCCAACAAAGCTGTATTTGTCAATGCAATTTCCCATGTTGAGGTTGATTGGTTTGAGTTCGTCACAAGAATTTCTTGATTGGAAGATTCTAACTTCACTCCCGGTGTCGTCACATTTACAACAAAATCAAATTCATTGTTGTCCTCATTGATCTCTTCCATTTCATCGAGGGGGTCGATGATGAATCGAAGTGTTGTTTCACCTGCAGTCGTTGGCACCCAATCCCACTGAATGACCTTCGTCGCACCAGGGCCAAGGTCAAAACTCTGTGTGTCCACCTCAACTCCATTTTCTTGAAATTCAACATTAAATGTATCCGCTTTGACATTGCCTAAATTGAAAAATGGGACTGAAACGATGACATCTTCACCGACTTGAGGAATCTCCGTACTCATTTCAAAATCACCGGTGATGACAGTGATGTCTGGGCGAAGGTCATTCACTCCATGTCCACGGACCGCTACAGCATAAGGTTGGATTTTTGATCCACCATGATAGGTATCGACGACCTTGACCGTCCACACCCCTTGAACCGCATTTTCAATCAAAACCACCTCGAGATTGTTGATAGAATCACGAGTCCCAGTATTCACAGATTTTCCGCCTGAAAAATCGTTTCCGTAATATGTTGTCTGTCCATCCGGGCTCGTGACTTCAAGATCGAGATTGTTAACGAGTTGAGTGCTCGAAAATCTAGAACCACGCTCATCTGACCAAGCAAGAACGACTTTGAATTCTGCATTGGCTTGTGAAATGTTGAACGAGTATGACTTTGAGTTTCCTGTCCCTGACATGACTGAACGGTCATCAACCCAGATTCCTTGACCATTTGACGGTGCGAGGGAATTTCGAACGTTGATTCTGCCCCATCCTTCATCGTTGTTGGGTATGTTTTTTGCACCAATATCTTGTGCACCAAGAACCATAAGTGCCTTCACAAGGGCGCCTTGAGGTGAGGGGCGTTGTGCGATTTCAATGATATATTCACGTATCATCGAGGCCACACCGGCGGCATTTGGTGTTGCCATGGATGTACCTGAGTACTGGATATACCATCCTCCTGGTTGAGTCGTGCCACCTGCAGTATCCGTTGCTTCTTGGGCGAGACAGGAACGAACAAACCCTCCAGGAGCAAGGACATCTGGCTTGATTCGGTTGTCTTCTGTTGGACCACGCGATGAGCTATCTGCAATTGTATTTGGAGAGGCTTGACCGCGATTGATGTGACTACCGACCGAAATAGCATTTTTTGCTGTTGCTGGAGGGGATACTGTTCCTGAACCGGGGCCGTCATTACCATTGGCAAAGAGCACAGTAAGTCCTTCACGACCAGTGTAATACCGGTCGTAGTAATTGGTGTTATCATCTACGTCCTCTGTATCTGAATTGTATTTTCCTTGTTGGTTCGCCTGAGAGGAGCCCCATGAATTTGTATGTATCCTTGCCCCCGCATTGTAAGATGAATCGAGCAAACTGTTGAGTGATGGAGACTGGAAATTTCCTGTATTGTCGTTTTCCATTGCTTGAAAATACAGTTCGGCCTCTGGAGCTACACCCGCATATCCTCCACGGAAACCATCGCCAAGGACAGTGCAGGAGACATGGGTGCCATGACCTGAGTGCTTATCGGCAGTTGAACCGTCACCAATAACGTCGTATGAACCGATAACTCTCGTTCCAAAATCGCCATGGTCTTCGTCGAGTCCAGCATCTGCAACCGCAATGATTTGATTTGACCCGTCCAAATTTGTGTTGAAATAGGTCTTCATTGTATTTACACTCATGTGACTTCTAGAATTGTCGTTGAAGATTTGGTATTCAGGTACTAGAGAAATACTTCGAATAGCAGGTTGATTCGCTAGCGTTTTGAGATTGTTGGCATCGACATACCCGTCAATTCTACCAATATCCCATCGGTGTTCTATGTCGACGAGATGATTTGTGATCGACTCGAAATTTTGTATGACGGTTCCTCCCTCACCGTCATCGATGTTAACGCCGTCGGATATTCCTCCATCGTGACGCCAAGATTCCACCCTCAACGGTATTCCGGAAATATAGGCCTCTCCATCATTGAACAAGGTTGCATCGAGAAGACTCTCATCGAGAAAAAGAGCGAGGGGGGCTGATGAATATGAATGAATAAATGGTTGATGGACAAGTTCCAAAAGAGCAGTATGTGTTCCTTGCACCAGAAGTCCAGATGGTGCAATGAATTCTCGAACCTCGATGCCGTAAAATGCATCAATTGAATTTCTTGCATCCTTCATGTACACATCATCATCGATAATCACTATGAGACTAAAGTCCTTGGGCGTCAACCAATCTGCTGCAATTGGGCGCGATGGGGCAAAACCATTTGAGTTGAAGAGTCCGATTGAACTCCAAGCTGAAAGTTCTCTAGTTTCCGTGAGGTCATTTGTTTCTTCTTGGCCAATAAAATCGTTGAATGTATCTGCTGAAACTGCAAATTCAACCATTTCAAAATCGCTTTGAAACTCAACTGAATTGTTTTCCTCTGGAACAGAAAGATGAGTGGACATCATTGATGCCATCATGAGCACGACGAGGAAGACTGCTTTTTGTCGATTCATTGTGTTCACTTATCCTTTAACCAAGTGGCCAAATTTTGCCATCCGCCTCATCAAAAAACATTTCTTGGGACCATTCACCAACATGATGATACCACTGTTGCTGACGTCGCTCTCCATCGTAATCTTTCCATTGCAGTTCAATGTGAATAACATAGTCATCCCAGACTGAATACCCAATAACGTGCATTTCCAGTTCGTCACCAGCGAGAGAGGAATGTGAGGATATTCGTTCGACATCTATTTGTGTTGATTCAAGGATGATGCCATCGATTGTTTCGAATGAGATTTGGAGGGATACATCTGTGATATCGCGACTACCATCGTTGTGAATTTGAGTCATCATGAGATGGCCGCTACGTTGCATATATCGAGTTTCAACCATCACATCGTCCCTCGGCAGAACATAATACCAACCCGACAAAAGAACACCGAGTACGAGCAAAATCATGACGCCAGCAAAACCTACTCTGGTTGGAGTCACTTCCCGACGAACTGTTTCAAGGAGTTTCGCAGCATCTTGGGCGGCTGTCCAATCATCATCATCCTGATTCATGGCTTTTTGTAACATGTGATCACCCCATAATCATCGATAGCCCGCTGATGACAAGCGTTGTAAGTGGTTCAACAACCAAGATGTGCCGAGTTTCGACTCGTTGACCAGTCAACTCACCAACGATGGACAAATCAGTCACGATACCATTGATACCAAAGGAAGATGCTGTTGGTAGAACACCAGTGAATTGAGCGTCCAAAAGCACGGCTCTTCCGCTAAGATCGAACCCTTCGAGAACTGGATACATTTCTCCAGGTTCGACATAGGCCTCTGCACTTGCAACAATCCTTCCAGTAGTGATATCGTCGATGATGATTATTGGATACTGCATCGGGCCAGAATGGATATGTATGGTTGCACCACTCAAATATTGCCCTATGACCTCGACTCGTTTGATCGTCACACCCGGGGAAGAAGGCATGTCTGTCTGTTTGAGATATACTCGCTCAACACCTTTCCCTGACGAAGCAATTCGAAGGCCATAATCTTCTGTGGGTGATAGGACAAATCGCTGGGGGAGGTTTTCGGCGAGCATGAGCGTGTTTCCTTTCGAATCAATGGCTCGACCAAAAGCTTCGAGATACAAATCCATATCATCTGTATTTGAAGAATAATCGAGTGTTCTCATCCCTTGGAAAGCGATTTGCTCTCGGATATCAAAGCGAGAATCGGTTAAGGTCGACAAATGCATTTCGCCTGGTAGATTGCGCATGAACGCTGTTGATGGCCACCAAAACCCATCTACATATCGCATTTGTTGTATCATGAGCGAGTCTGCGGAATGCCCGTCAATCCTGAATTCCTCAGGTACTGTGAGGTCCAGAATGAGAATGTCACCGATGGTTGCCGATACATCGGTTGATTGTGGAATACCCATCACCAAGGCTTCAACTCGAGAGAGTGCTTGGTGGTCAACCAACAAAACATGTGCAGAATTGAGCCTCATTCCAATGTCGTAATGCAAATCAAATGTAAATCTTGGAACGCTGAAATTATCTTGTGTTGAAAATCGTGCATTGATGAGGACATCATTGCTCTTTGACGTATCAAACCCATCAATTACAAGGTCGATATCACGTCCCTGAAGACCGTTAATGACCATCGAAAACTGTTCACGTTCGGGTTGCCATTGACTCAATGAAATATCAATTTGATAGATTGGTACGCCATCTTCAAATGTGTATTGATAAGCCATATCGATGGCTCCCGAAGGTAAACTCGGCAACCAGGCACGCAGATGCCATGACCGACGTTGAATGATCGTAACACCTTGCTCATCGAGGAGTGTGAAGTTCAAACCTTGAATCTCTGTATCGAAAATTTTGCCATCTTCCAAGGCAAAAATGAGGTCTAATCCACCTGTTATGTTGAGGAACTCTACAATCGTGGCTGCTTGTGCTCGTTCATCTAAACTAATAGCACCATCCTCGAGAATGTTTTCCATAATCTGACGGTTAGAAAGTGTGAATGTCGGCATGCGTGTGAGATTAAACTCGAGATGTGTGTTCTCAACCGCTTCAACACCGATACCATGTTGCCAATCTGGCGTATCAGGAATATTATCACCCTTCTTTAAATCGGCGACGACATCGAATTTTTCTCCTGTGACGAGGTCAAGGCCGAAGGATATGTTGGTTTGCTCATCACCATTTACACCTGCGAGATCATTGGTCATTTGGTAGACAAAATCATTGATGACGTTGCCTACTTCAACGACATCACTAAGGAAGAATGAAACACCCTGAATACCTTCTTGGTCTCCGAAACTTGGCAACTCAATTCCATTTGAATTAATGCCGCTCGGGAAAGCAAGCGAAATATCTGCTGGGAGTGGATCGATGTGAACTCGTCCATTGAGACCTAAGAATGGATTGTCATAGTCACTTTCATCCTCGAATAAGACAGAAAACGGCGATGAAGATGAACGTGCGAGTTCGATAATTGAATTTCCTTCGGGCCCACTAGAACCGGGGACAAGTGGACTTAATCGTTGGACAGAGGTGATGTTTGAGATTTGAACACTGAGGCTTGCCTCCTTGGTGTCGTTGTTTACCCAGTACCTAAAATGGTCGCCATCCATCGTACGATGTTCGCTTGCGTTCGACATTTGGATTTGAATTGACGACATCGGTTCCTGGGCAGAATAGCCTATGGTTTCGCCGAGGATAAGGGAGAAATTCGATGGAAGACCATCAAGACGAATCGCATTTTGCTGATTGTCAGAAGAGCCACCGTAGGTAATGGTTCCAATCGGGGAACTTGCTTCATATTCAAGCGAAACAGGCGTTTGTGTCATCTGTAATGTCGTCGGCCGATTGGAGACGATGGCAGCCTGTTTGATGGCATCATCAATATTTGTGCCCTCATGATACACATAGCCAAGCAACAACGATTCGGTGTTTGAGCCTTCAAACATAATGTCCCGGATTTCTGTTGATGGGTCAAAATACTGTCGAACATGGTTAATACCCGACATCCTCATGCTCATTGCCACAGGAACAAGAGGATCTTGAGGCCCAAGACGACCGTCGACTATGGAATGCAGAGCATCTTGAGACAACAACACATGGTCTGTGTTCGCCATGACTGGATGCGTACTGCTTCCAAATGCAAATGCTATTGTTCCAAGCGATTCGGGTTGTCTTGAGGACGACGGCAAACTTTGCTTTACCTGATTCCAACATGAAACATCGACTTCTCCACCTGAAGAACCTGCCGTTCCGACAATGCCATTTGGCAATCCATTCAATATCGCTCCGATATCGAGAACAACTTCGACAAGTGTGAGGAGTGCATTGTCAAAAATCTGTGCAATAGAGTTCAAATTGGGATTATTAAAATTCACCCGACTGAGTCCAGTAGAGGGGATAGTAAAACTGCCCTGAATGACAATGACTCGTGGTAGCATCTCAACATCAAGTTGAATCGAAGAGGAATCGCTTTCATATCCTGCTCGTTTGAATGTTGAATGATAGGTCAATCTTTCGATTTGCTCCGTGCCTGCAATCACAATGAGGGTGTTGGGTGGGTTTGCTGGATTGACGGGCAGTGTAGGGTCGTTGACGTTCCCAATTTGGTCGCCTGTGAAATTTTTGATGGCGACAATAAGCGAAAGTCGATTTGGAAGTTCACCTGGAAAATTGCTGTTGCTCGGTTCTTCACCAATCATTGTAAAAATGGCTTCAATCTCATCAGGATGCATCGTTCCAGATGGCAGACCTCGAATCCACGCACGTGAGTCAGTGACATTTCCATACGGAGAATCACCTTCAGGTACTTCTGAACGGTCTTCATAATAATGCAGGTAAACATCAATTCCTGTGTCGGAAAAAATTTCGACTGTATCAAACGAATTTTTTCCAATATTGTCGTTCCGAAGGGTGATATCAACTTCGGACGGCAAAAATGTACGGTCATATTCTGGATGAAAGCCTACATCGAGGTAGGCCAATTCAAGCACATCGACATTGCTCGGGTCTTGAACCTCATCAAAGTGAATATAGCCAACACCGATGCCTAAGCTGCATTTGTGTTGCCGGCTCACAGCTCCGTGGTCCAGTATCTTGTCGTAATGCGAATCATCTTCACAGTCAGTTTGCCGAGATGTTCCCGGTGCGTTTGGATTTCGAACAGAGATAGCATACGGTGCTGAAATTGAAGTGAGTGAAAGGTCGGAGGAATTCACATTACCGAGGCCAAATTGAAACAACAAGTCTGCAACACTCGTGAAAATTGCATTGACATCAAAGGTCATTTCTTCAATGCCAACACCAACACTTGCTTCATGAGGTGGTTGTGTAAAACTCGTATCAACAACAATGGCATAGGATTCAGCATTGGAAAGTGTGATGTCAAAGGCTAAACCTTTCATCATGGATACTTCAAGCCGTTCGAGATTCTCCCAAAGTAAATCATTAGGATTGATCACGTCGACTTCCCATTGGAACGTAGGACTGATCCACAACTCATCGATCCTCGGAATTATGCCATCCGAAAACTCAACACCCCACCCTTCTCCAAATGTAGTGAGACCGTTAAGCGTTAATGCCACGGAAACATCAGAATTTGTATCACCATCGACATCGATATAATTTTCAAACAACACAAGGTCTGTTCCAACAAGAAGTTCTCCGGTAAATGTACCGTATTCCCATGCCTCATACGATGGTCCGTTGTTTCTGGATGTGAAGTTCATGTAAATGACATAGGAGTTTAATCCAAATCCAAGCAGGTTGCTCACCCCAAAGTTATCGATTGAGAACAGTGTCTGCCACAGATTTGCTGGCAACCCATCGGGTTGAGTCGTCGAATCGAGAAGAAACTGATATGGTCTTGGATGTTGGGCGACAAGAGGTGTGGTTTCCCGCATTTCCATATCGTCCAAAAATGCTTGTGCATCAACGATTGCATCCCCGCTTTCTACTGTTCGAGCATTTGCATCAACAAGAGCTAACGCTTGGGTTGCTCCATCAATGGCAACAAGAGATTCTCCACTGTTCTTTCGCTTCTCGAGTGTCTCGGCAAGGGCTTCAAGCACGCCAAAGTCGTCTCTTTTGACCGAAAGGTCTGCGGTCACGGGTTGTGCCAGTGCTGCCAAAAAGAGGCATACAAGGAAGATAGAGAGGCCACGGTGGTCTGATTTTCTTATCAATCCCTTGACAAGAAGACGTGGCTCACGCTCATCCATGTACTACCTACGGACCACTTCCTTTGAGAAACATTTGCATTGTTGTGCAAGAAAAACAATGAATTGGTGTAAATCTCAACCAAGCGTTTGGTCTTGATGGCAGGAAGGGCATTCAACGAGAACTCGAGTGAGATGTGAAGGAACATCGATTTCAAATCGAATCGAGCATTCTGTGCATTGATGAACGACCTTTCGAGTGGTTTTTTCCTCGACTTGAGGTTGTTGATGATCCTGAACCTGCGGTGTTGAAACAGGTTCTTGAACTGATTCTGGTGTTGAGGTCGAAGTTACAATGAATGCATCAGGTAAACTAACTTTTGGCGTTTGAACTTCTGTGCTCGTCATTGACTGCTCAAATACATCTGTGGATTCAAAGGATGAAGGTTCGTCATCGTCGTCGTCGAAGAGGTCTTCGAAGTTTTCAATGGTTTGTGTTTGTGTTGTCTGAACAGGTTGTTGCATTTGGACACCAAGAAGGTCTGCTGCTTCAGATGCGACTGCAGATGCTGCAGCCGACAACGATGATTGCGGTTGATACATTGTGGTGGACTGCTGGGGTTGGTACATCGATGCTTGCATCGTGCTTTCGCCAGATGGCGGTGGGGGTGAAGTTCCGTAAATATCTTCGATTTCTTTTCGGCGTTGTTCCTCTTCCATAGCGGCTTGTGTTCGCACCTCTCCAAGGTCCAGACCTGCGATGTATTCTGCTGAAGAGAATGGAGTCACCTTTCGCTTTTGGCGGACCATCTCAATTCTCAACAACGCTTCTTCTTCGGGAAGTCCACGCTCCATCAACAGCAATTTTGCTTGCTTTTGTTGCTTCAAGCGAAACGAAAAGATTCCTATACCACCAAGGGCAATGAGCACAAGCAAGCCTGTAAAGACCATTTGTGCAGTGTTTGAGGACACGGTCTCAGCGACTTCAACATTGACCGCAAACGCATGTGAAACTGAATTATTCGATGCATCGAACACAGTGAGGACAACATCTTGGAGTCCGGTTTTTTCAAATGTGATTTGAGGGTTGAAACCAAGATAATCTGCATCATCTCTTGGATTTCCATTGCTATCAGCATCAAAACTAGGATTGACATCCCAATGAATCCTTAATTGCCCTAAATCATCATATTCGTCAAACACTTCTGTTTGAAATCGCTGTGCCTGACCTAATGTTGCTTTCGAAGGAAGAGCATCGAGACTGGCGTTGGAAATGATTGGTGTAGACGTATCGATGATGTTAATTGTGATCGAAGCGTTATCTTGATTCATCGCATCGTCATACACAATGAGTTGAAGCGTATGCGTACCGATTGATGTCCAACTCAGTGTTAATGATACATTTTCATCCAGCGACTCCCCATCAAGATTCCATTCACATGCACTGATACCAATATTATCACTGCTTTCAAGACAGGAATAAATCGCACTCTGACCCCACAACTGATTGAATGCTGTGTTAACCCAAACCGCTGAAGATGCAATAATGGCGTTAGGAGCTTCGTTGTCTTGAACAGAGATGTTCGCACTGACCGAAGTTGATCTTCCATCAACAGAAAGCGCTGTGAGCGTGACGACTTTTGTTCCAGGCGTACTCCATGAAGTTTGAGCATTCAAGCCAACCGCATTCACGTCATTGGTGAAATTTCCATCCCCGTTGGTATCAGTAAGATGGTCAAAATCCCATGAATATGATTCGATTTGACCCAATGCGTTCGGCGTATTTTGCGCGCTAAAATCGATTTGTTCATCGGTTGATGCGAGTGTTGAGCTCACATCCATAACCGGAGATAGTGGTGGTGAAAGTTCGATCCGAACCGTTGAACGAAGCAAGGTTGACCCATCGCCACCGCCAAGGGGCGTATCTGAATTATCGAGAATAAAATAGAGGCCTTGACCGTCAAGGTCTGATGGTATGACATAGGTGAGCGAGGCCGTGTTATCAACACCTTGAATTGCCCCTCCAGTGACATACTGAACACCAACTTCACCATTGGTGTATGTAGAGTGCATTGAAGTGGTTTGAATGAAGAGGTCGCCAACACCTTCAAGGCCCCACATCGAAATGACTACCACGGTTCCAGCATCAAATTGGGCATCGTTTGGTGTAAGGAGAACGTGGAAATCGTCCGGGTTGACCTTGACAAGTGTGTGAAATGGGGTCCAATACGAATCGCTACTCATCTGCCATTCTAAACCGACTTTGCTTGTTGTACCACCTTGGTCACCTTGCCCCCCATCACCATCATGTGCTAAATTATCCAAAACAATGAACCATTCTTTGGGAGAAATAGATGCAGGGACTTGCCAGTGAAATTCAAGCGAACCATTTGCAGATTCGGTTGATGTTGTTTGGTCAAATGAAGCACGATACGATTGACCGAGTTGATACCCTTGGATTGAGTTTTCATCAAAGAACAGAATATCGAGAGCGTCATCAACAACGATGAACTCAAATTCATGGACACTTCCTGATTCTAACTGGCCTAATTCGACAATGACACACGAACCATCAACAACGTCAATGATTGATGGAATCGAATTGATTCCATATGCTTGGCACGTCGGGGCTGCACGTCCTTCGCTCGCAGCAATTGGAGCGAGGAGCATTGTAAGGAGGGCAATGACCACAAGGTAGCCCGAACCTTTTCGCATAGATGCGCCTTCACAGTTTTTGCTTTCAAAGATTTGCTCAATTGCTTCATTGACTCCAAGCTTTGCCATCCCAATATTTGTGAACCACATGACCGGAATCTTCCACAAGAATCCTGTCGAAATCGTTTGCTGCGGTGACAACAATATCTGGATGTTCGGACTGTGCTTGATTCATCGAAAGGTCAGTGTCGCTCAACCTGTTGCTGTAGTGTGTTAGGCAAAGATGTTGGGCGTTCATTTGTTTTGCAGTTCGCATTGCACCTCTTGCTGTTGAATGAAGAAAAGCATTCGCTTGTTCCTGTTGTTCATCAACAAAGGTTGCTTCATGAATCAATGCGTTGCAACTTTGTAAGGAACATAGCGACGGTGACATCTCTGCTGTATCGCCAGAGATCACAAGCCGCAACGCAGGGCGAGAAGGTCCTCGAAACGAGGATGCGGTGAGCAAAGTACCTTCATGTTCAACATTCATTCCAGATGCTAAATCTGTTCGTTGAGCATCGGATAATCTCAATGCTGCTGCTCGCTTTCGGTCAAATGAACCTAAGCGTTCTTTTTGCAAAAAAGACCACGCACATGATGGAACAGAGTGGATGGTCCCAAAGGCTTCGATTTCAACATCTTGAAGACCTAAGAATTCTGATAATGATGTCGAGAGAATCTTCGCAGAACCTTCTCGTGAGAGTTGAACCCATTGTTGAGTATCAGGGTCACCGAGAACATATGACACATCATACGATAGAGCATGGTCGCTATTGACCATTGACATCCAGTACCTACATTGGTGAACGAGGTCAACCGCAGGAACATCGGCCGGTAGAGCCGTTGATTCAAGCAGTGCTTCAATCACTTTGGGACCCGTAGGTCCAATGACTGCAAGTGGTTGTGTTCGTCCATCAAGTGACAAGGACTGCAGCCAAGGAAGTACCCCCCAAGTGTGATCGAGATGTCCGTGTGTGAGAAAAATAGCTTTGATCTTTGAAGGACGAATTGACGATTTAGGGTCGATGTGTTTGAGATGTTTTCGTTGATGTTGGAACCTGGTTTGAAATCCTTCACCAGCGTCAACGACAAAATTCCCTTCGTCTGTGACGACAACAGAACCACTGACCGCTCTTGATGAGGTTGGTCGGGCAGATGATGTGCCTAAGATGTGTGATTCGATGGGCATAGTACTTCCTCACGGATTCCTTGGAATTCGTGTCGGAGGAAACCAACGAAGAACCACAACATCGTTTATTGCACGAATCCAGCGCCAAGGAACTGCAAGGTGAATGCCACCCTCAACGAGATCATCAGGTGTGTCTTTGACAAAGAGATGTGTGCATTTTAACGACTGAATATCAATGACCGCATCGTGAACGACGCCCAATTTCCTTCCGTTCGGAAGGAAAACTTCGAGTCCAGCCCAACCATTGAGGGACTCGACACCTTGCACCATGTGTGCTCCTAGCAACGACCATCAATAAATTCATGCTCAAGAACGGGGCAGAAATTGTGAAATCTGCAATTTCACTTTCCGCGATTTCGATTTGCCTTCAACGATGGGCGGAGTTGCTCGGAACCCTTACCCTTGTTGTACAATCCTCGACCTTTCTTACCAGATGAGGTCTTTCCTCGGTATGTTCGGCCTCGGTGAGATGTTTTTCCATTTGCTCCCGAGAACACACCGAGTTGCTTGTCGTTGATGATTGCTGGATGGTGTGTGTCAATAAGAATCACTTCGTAGAACTTGTGTTTTCCATCTTGTCCAACCCAGTAGGAATTGAGAACTTCGAGATTTGGGAAGTGGCGGTTAACACGTTCTTCAGCGATTCGCTGTGTGTTTTTTGCCATGGTGATCTTTGAGATACCGGCCTTTGATGGCTTTCTCTTCATGTGGACTTTGCCTTTGCGAAGACCACCACGTCGAACTCGAGTTCGTACGAGAACAACGCCCTGCTTCGCTTTGTATCCGAGGCGGCGAGCAGCGTCAAGGCGAGTTGGGCGCTCGATTTTGCAGTTCACAGGTTCTCGTCGCCACTCGGCCATTCGTTGCTGTCGGTGCATGTGAGGAATAACGTCTTTAGGACGCTTCCATGTTTGTCGAACATGCTGGTATAGACCTTGAACCATTGTATTCACCACTTCTCAGCGTCTCGCCGATTAAACTCCCCTTTATGAGTCTGTCCATTGAACAACTGGAATCATTCTTGTGCTTCAGTGCTGGTCGGCAAGCCTGCAGAGGTGATAGCACGCCATCCACCCCACAACGAATGAACATTGGTCCAACCCATTGTTTTCATCGCCACGGCTGCCATCGCACTTCGATAACCTCCGCCGCAGTACAATACGATTCGCTCGTCATCTGGTATGTTGAGCTTCTCAATGTCGCGCTCAAGGATGCCCTTGCTCATCAAAATCGCCCCTTCGAGATACCCGTTCGCCGTCTCATATCCGTCTCGGACATCAATAACCACAAGATTGGAACCATCCTTTCGCATGGCAAGAAATTCGTCGATCTCGATTTCGCTGACTTGGTCTCGGGCTTGCTGTGAAATCATGAGAAATCTGGGGCTGTGTTGTTTGACCATG
>CAZTGO010000011.1:0-50860 GCA_964613395.1 uncultured Candidatus Poseidoniales archaeon
AACCGGCGATCTTCGCCATGTGAAGGCGACGTCATAACCCCTAGACCACGAGCCCGATATTTGACGGGTTCATCACTAAAATTTAATGCTAATCAATCGAGGTTCTATGTGCATACGCCAAATTAAATTGAATTGAGGTGGACCAATGATACTTCAAGACGCTCATGCGTTGGATGTACTTCAATGACCTGAACAGGAACGTCGAGAATATCTGCAAGTTCCTCAGCGAGGGCGACAGGAATTTCGATTCGTTGTTCTTTTGCATCATAACGAATCCAACCGTCAGTGAGTTCGCACATGGTTTTGATTTCTTCAAGGTCATCATGTGCGTCTTCAAGTGCTGTTGGTATCGCTCCAAACAGAATGGTATCATCTTCAGTTATGGATTCGTAAGGCCGTAGCGTCATTTCTGCTCTTCGTTTGAACCGATTTCGTAATTGCCCAGCATCTTTGTATTGGGCGGTACAAAATTTGACATGATAGGTTTTTGATTGTCCTGCCTCACGAAGACGGAGGGCTAATTCAGCAGAACCATCTGCGGCTGCTGACATCGAAGAAGACAAATTAAATCCTCGAACATCCATGTTTTCCTGATTACCAATCGTTATTTCGAGTTCATTTAAATTTAGGAATGAAATTGGCGTCTGGTCAAGATCGTCTAGGAGTTTGAATAGCGAGGCTTCCTTGTCAGGCTCACATGGCAGTTCGACACCGACAACAATTCCCTGTTCGTGACAAGCCTGCATCACCTCGAGATATTTTGTTGGACGGCCGTCAAGCAAGTGAAATCGAATTTCGTCTAGTCCAGCATCTGCAAATCGTTTTGCAAGGTCGATGTCAAAAGGTATCGACGTGTACATGTGAATGTGATGTTCATCTCCGAGATGTTGTTTCAATTGTGTCACGGCTTCAATGGATTTCTCTGCGTCGAGCAAAGGGTCACCACCGGTGATACCTGTACCAGTTGCATTCATCGCTTTTGCTTCTTCGATGACTTCATCCCAAGTTGTACATCGACGTTCATTAGCGAACATGTCTGGAGATTCTCTTCGATTATCAGATAAGGGGCAATAGTCACAACCCCAATGACATTTTCCAGTGACAAAGAGGACCATTTTGCGTCCTTCCTGACATTGAATGCAACCTTCTGCCTCACCTTGTTCGGCGGGAAGCACTTCTGCCATGGGTAGATGGAGCGTCATCTTTCCACCACCTCATTTGCTAACGAGAGTAACCAAGTATGAAATCTTCTGTCTTTTGTCAACTCAGGATGAAATGTCAATGCGAGAACATTACCTTGTTGGACGCCAACTGCCTCATCATTGACTGTTGCTATGATGTTGCAAGATGACTCCACTTTTCCAAATCTCGGAGCACGAATGAACACTCCCGGAAAACCTTCGTTGATGATGGGTGCGGCTTGCATTTCCATCATTAGTGGTAAATGAGAACCATCACGTTCAGGATACGCACTAGGCGAGGACATCGGTGTAGAACCTGGAAGATGAAGTTCGACAATAGCTTCAAATGAATCCCTTTGACGACCCCATGAATTTCGAGTGATGTTCACATCGATGAATCTCCGAAATGGCTGGGGTGGATTAGCGAGCAAAATAGCCCCTGCACATGTTCCTAATATCGGTAATTGTGGGTGTGAATCTATGTATGTAAATAGGGCCTCGAGCAAAGCAAAATGTTTGCTAGCAATACGCATTGTTGTTGATTCACCACCCGGCAAAATTAATGCGTCTAAGCCATGTTCTAAATCAGAAGGTACTCGAAGTGTGACGATTTCGACACCGACCTCAAGTTGCAAAGCAGCACTTCGTACCGCCTCTGCATGCTCATGGCGAGCACCTTGAAGCATGGCGATACCCACCCTCAGCATACCAATGCGTCACATTGCTCCTCTATGACTTCAACGCATTTGTCAAAGAAGAGAACTTTGCTTCACCTAATTGAAAAACCGTCGAGTATTCGGTGCACTATGGAAGAATTATCCTCATGCTTTCTTGTCCCCGGCCCTGTTCGAATGAGCGAGGAATGCCTCAATGCAATGGCCACACCCGTCATTACTGCACGAGGCGGTGAGTTTCGTGAGGTCATGGCTGGTCTAAATTCTGGGTTGAGGTATGCGTTTAATTTATCCCCAAGCCAAGGAATCCCAAAACAAGAGTCATGGTCAGGTGACGATGGGTACAAGGTCGTTGTTGTCAGCGGTAGCGGTACCGCTGCAATGGAAATGGTTGTTGCAAATCGGTTTCGTCCAAACGACCGTGTGCTCGTACCAACAAATGGGAAATTCGGTGAACGTGTTGCGGAAATGTGTGAACGCTTTTGTCGAGTCAAGCACCTCAAGTATGACTGGGGTCGTTCATTTGATTTGTTTGAAATCGAAAACCAATTGGAACGCTCAGAGTATGAAGCCGTTCTCATTTGCCACAATGAGACAAGTTCTGGAATTACACAAGATGCAGCGGCCATCGCTGAGATATGTCAGCGTCATGATACCGCATTCATTCTCGACGGAATCACCTCCGTTGGAGGCCTACCAGTTCACCCAGCAGAATGGAATGCTGAGGCCATTGTTGTCGGTGCACAGAAGTGTACTGCTGGCCCATCGGGAATTGCAGCCATAGCTATTCATCAACGATTCATCGACAGAGTTCATGCGATCACAGAGCAGGGCGATGTAAGTCCGCGATACTACTTCGACCTGCCTGCAGCACTCAAAAACGCCAGTGATGATCAAACGCCATGGACCCCTGCAATCAATTTGGCAATGGGTTGGTCAGCATCGCTACGAAACCTCAAAGAAGAAACGAATGAAGGTCGTTGGAGTCGATGTCGGCACCTAGCAACGGGCGTAAGAAATTTGTTTTCTGATGCTGGCTTCACCCTTCTTGCGGACGATTCGCAACGAAGCGATACCGTCACCGCAATATTATATCCAGAAGGCATCGATGATACATGGCGAACCCAACTCAAATCAAAATACAATACGCAGGTCATAGGCGGTCAAGACCATTTGAAAGGCAAAATGTTCAGAGTTGGCTCGATGGGTGAAACCCCTGTTGAAGAGATGATTGAGGGTTGCAAAAGAATGCTCCAATGTTTTAGAGACGCAGGGCACCACATTCCAGAGATAAAGGTGGAATCATATTTTGAATGAAGCAAAGAATTGTGTGGTCTTGGGTCGATTTCAACCATTCCATAAGGGTCATGAACAACTCGTCTTGGCAGCCCATACTTTTGCCAAGACGGATGGGTTGGGACTCGTCATCGCGATAGGGTCTGCACAATGCGGGTATGAACCAATGAATCCATGGACGATTGAAGAACGTGAAGAGATGATTCGGAAGTGGATGAATGAAAACAACATTGAGGCAACGGTTGTAACAATTGAAGATATTAACGATGCTCCACGTTGGGTCAAGCATGCCGAAAGGTCTCACGGCAAAGGTACCCTCTACTCCTCCGATGAACCGACATTAACATTGTACGAACAAGCAGGTTGGAATGTAAAACATGCTGAATATGCACAAAGGGATGCATTCGAAGGGTGGAGGGTTCGTCAAACAATGAGAATGCTTTCAACTGTTGATGATGTGGAAGCCATTCAAATGGTTCTCGAGGAAGTGCTCCCTAAGACGATCGCTGCATGGATGATTGAAAACGACGCGTTGTTTAGATTATCAACATTTGAAACCGGAGTTCATGCAGGCTAATCTTCTGAAGCTACAACAACTCGAGCAGCGACCATCACTTTATCTTTGTAAAGATAGCCTGCTTCAAGAAGATCAACAACTGAACCAGTTGGATATTGCTCCGTTGCTGGAATTGTCATGACTGCATCCATAGTACTTGGGTCGAAGGGTTTTGATTTAGCATCAATTTCAGTAACTCCATCTGCAGAGAGTTCATGCCATAATTTGTTTCGTAAAAGGCGAAGGCCTTGTGCGACAGCACTTTGGTCATCGTCATCAATGCTCTGAAGGGCACGGTCAACATCGGTAAGCACACTCACCATTCGTCTGGCAAGCGGCATGCTACCAAATTTCATAACTTCGGATTTTTCTTGCATTGCACGTTTACGAATATTTTGAATCTCAGCATCACGATAAGCGATTTCTTTCTCCGCTTTTTCTGCCCTTTCAAGTGCTTCTTGAAGCGGGTCGACTTGAACTTCCTCCTCAACAATCTCTTCTTCTGAAGGTATGGCATCTTGAACTTCATCATGCTCAATATCCTGCTCATCGGTCATGTTTCTGCGTTTTGACCGAGTGTTTTGAACCTCACGGCTGACTATTCAAGAATATGGCTAAGTTCATTGGTCCGAAACCCCATTCTGAGGAGGGAAGATGGTCACGGCCGACAACCAATCCAAAATGACCTTCTGTCTTTGCTTCAAACATCTCAATGAGCGTCTCTGCAGCACGTGTATGTGCATCGAACGTTGGAAGAATTTTGGGGTCTTTCGTCTCGTCAATTGTTTCACCAAGTGCCTCTCGCCGTTTTAGCCAATCCATAATGACGCGTTCACCAAATTCTTTCTTTGAGACACCCGCGAGTTTTTGCTCAACTGCATTCCATGTCGCCTCAGTGTACAAATCGTCAACTTGTTCAATCTCTTGATTGCATGCAACGCCAAGATAAATGAATGCCCTACCTTCCCAAACCTCCCAGAAACCTGGACTTGCCCACATCATCAACAAACGAAGTCCGTCGCAGCCATCATCAACAATCAGAAGATTTTCTTGGACAGATTTCTGAACATCGACTTGCTTTGATTCCATCCAATCAAGAATTTCTGATTCGATGTCAATATCGAACGTTCGATGCAGGTTTGCGTCTTTTGCCACTCGCTTTGACCGAATCGAACCGTCTTCAAATCCATCAAAGACAATGTGCCAAGGTGTTTGCAACACATCGACTAACGATGATTCATCGACGAGCAACGCTACCAAGTCGATGCCCATGGAGATGCGAGATGGAGGTCATGTTTGAGGCCTCCGATACATTTCAACAATGAATTGAAAGTACCTTTGAGAAGAAGAGGCTTCAAGAAGAACTCACAAGACGCATTGTCGGGGCTGAGTATGGCTACAATCAAGGAACAAATCGAATTGATTCGTGCCGAGATTGATAAAACGCAGAAGAATAAAGCTACAAACGCCCATATTGGTAAACTTAAAGCCAAAATCGCTCAACTTAAATTAAAGGAAGAAAAAGCACATGCTCACGCCTCTGCGAGCGGAGGTGGCAAGGGTTTTGAAGTTCGAAAAACAGGTGATGCCACCGTCGCTCTTGTTGGATTCCCCTCAGTAGGTAAATCAACCCTTATTTCAAAAATCACAGACGCAGAATCTGAAGCTGGCGGCTATGCATTTACGACGTTGACATGTATTCCTGGTGTGATGGAACACCGCGGAGCTCGAATCCAAATTCTTGATTTGCCAGGCCTCATCAAAGGTGCTGCAGAAGGTAAGGGAAGAGGTAAGGAAATCCTCAATGTAATACGAAGTGCAGACATGGTGCTCTACATTGTCGACCCATTTCAAGAGGGGCACTTTGATGTCCTGCATCGAGAGTTGCACAATTCAGGATTGCGTCTGAATGAAGATAAGCCACCAATTTTCATCTCAAGAACCGATAGGGGCGGAATCGATGTTCGTAGTACTGTAGAACAAACTCACCTCTCAGACAATGAAATGGGAGATATTATTCGAACATTTGGTTACACAAGTGCAGTCGTCACCTTGCGTCACGATGCAACACCAGAACAAATTGTTGATACACTCGCAAGCAATCGAGTGTACGAAAAAGCAGTCATTGCAGTCAACAAAATCGATATTGCAACAGAAAATGAACTCGTGAAGATTGAGAAATCTCTGCCAGAAAACTGGCCGATCATGAGAATTTCAGCGTTCAAAGACATCGGGCTTGATGCGTTAAAAGATTTCATTTACGATAATTTAGGTTTCATGAGGGTCTACCTCAAGCCTCAGGGACAAGAAGCTGACTTAGAAGAACCACTCATCGTTAAAGATGATTCAACCGTCGAAAACATATGCAATAAATTGCACAGAGATTTTGTTCGAAAATTTCGATTTGCAAGAGTTAAAGGCCCAAGTGCAAAGTTTGACTGGCAAAGAGTTGGACTCGATCATTTACTCAAAGATGGTGATTTATTGACCATCGTTGTCAAAAGATAATCCTCATTTAATCCAAGCATCACATTCATGTGCGACTGATGGAAGGATGCGATGAGGTGGAATCATGCCTGGCGACATTTCCTGGATGGCGGAACGACATAACGAATTAAAGAACAATGCTCTCCTATGGGAGCCTCCCACATTGGAGTCACCAAACCAACCGAGATGCACCATCGATGGACGATCGACAATCATGCTCTCAGCAAACAATTACCTCAATCTTACGACGCATCCTAAAGTCATGAAGGCTATGAAGGATGCAACGGAGAACTACGGTGCTGGAAGTGGTTCAGTTCGTGCCATTGCTGGCACAATGGACCTTCACCTTGAGGCTGAAAAGAAGGTTGCAGAATTCAAAGGTGTTGAAGCAGCTCTCATTTATTCTGCGGGATACACTGTCAATGTTGGATTCATACCTACACTTGTCCAAGGTCCTCAAGATGTTATTATTAGCGATGAGTTGAATCATGGTTCGATTATTGACGGTGTTCGATTGACAAAGGCTTCGAGAGCAGTTTATGCCCACAACGATATGGCTGAATTGGAAGCCGTGCTCAAAGCACATGAATCAAGCGATAGAAAGCTCATCATAACCGATGGTGTGTTCTCCATGGATGGAGATATCGCCCCTCTCGATGAGGTTACAACACTTGCAGAAGAATATGGGGCAATGGTGTATGTAGATGACTGTCACGGAGAAGGCGTCCTCGGCGAAGGTGGTGCAGGAATTGTTGACCATTTTGGCCTACAAGGAAAAGTTGATTTTGAAACAGGTTCATTTTCCAAGGCACTCGGTGTACAAGGCGGCATTCTCGCGGGTACTGAACTCACAAGAAATCATGCACTCAACCACTCTCGGTCATGGTTGCTTTCAGGGTCGCAACCTCCTGGTGTAGCGGCAGCTCAGAAAGCCGCTATCGAAGTTCTCATGTCAGAGCCCCAACATCATCAACGGCTATGGGAAAACACAGAATACTTCAGAAAGGAATTACAATCCATGGGCTTCGATACTGGAGTTTCAACCACTCCAATTATCCCTGTCATGTGTGGAGAGTCCTCAACAGCGAAACAACTCTCTCAAGAACTTGCAAAACAAGGTGTCATGGCCGGAGCAATCGTTTTCCCAATGGTTGCTAGGGATAAAGCACGCGTTCGAACGCAAATGTCAGCAGGATTGACAAAAGATGATTTGAATGAAGTGTTATCATGTTTTGAAAAAGCAGGACCTGCAGTTGGATTGCTTTAGGATAGTGTCTCACTCTTCTGAATCAAAAGCTTCGACAACTTCAATCAGCTCAGATTCTTGATCCGTTAAATCTTCGTGAACCGGTTCTAATTCATCTTGGACATGTGCCATTCCCTCGAACGGATTGCCTCCATCTTCAAGCATGCAAAGCAATCGGTAACGAGGTGCCCAAGAAAGATGAACATACAAGGGTCCAGGAAACAACAAAAACATCCAAATTAACGTCACTAGAGCTGACAAGGATACCAAGTCAGTTCGGTCGATTGTGATAAGGGCCAAGCCCAAGAATGGCATTGGATAGAGAATTGTGCGAGGAGGTTGAACAGGAAAGCGCTTTGAGAAATGGACGATGAGAGCTGAAGCGAATCCTGATATCGAGCACGCTACAACGAGAAATGCTGAATGAACAATCCACTTTTCAAACCACGCCTCATTGACATCTGCTCCAAATGCATACGGCATCAGAAGTGACAATGATACGAGAATACCATACAAACCAGAGATGTTTGCAGGATGACTGAGCCATAATGGCCATTTGGAAAAGAGTTGAGACAAGGAGGTGCCGAGGAGAATATCTCGTTCCTTGGCCTCCAATTTATCGAGGTTTTTCATCCAATTTTGATAAGACACCAAGAAGAAGGGACGAGACTTAGGTTTTGAACTTAGAGGGTGAACTCAACAGGAAATTATTCGTTTTTTGAGAACATTCTTGTCATCGGTGTTTCGATTTCAATGGTCTCTTCGTCCTCCAACCAAGAACGTTCTAAAAGTCCCGAATCGTCCTTTTCACGAACACGAGCATCATCGATTGTATCTTTTACATTATTCGCCCCATCACGCAATCCAAGTGCTTGATTGATGATCACCACAGACCTTGATACAAACTTTTCATCCTCTTCACTGAAGTAGCCTATTGTAGCATAATCGCCCTCATCCTCGACAAGCAACCAACCCCCTCGCAGTTCATCTCGAACATTCCGGACTCGTGTATCCCCCACATCAATCCAAGTACCGTCGTGAAATTGAATGAGGACTTTTGCAACCCCACCTATGTCCTGGTCGACAAATGGATGACATATGTTGACCGCTAGCGGATATGCGTTCTTTTTTTGAACATATTTTGTTAAGAGAATCCAGAGGAACGGCACGACAAGAATGAAGAGAAAACCACTACTTAGAATGAGAAGTACTACTGGAACGACTGAGATGGTTATGAGTTTTCGAATTCCATTCTTGTATTCTTGTGCTCCAATTGGAGTATCTAGAAACGGGATCATGTCAGATGGAAGGGCTTCATATGTGCTCTGTTTTTTTGGTGTAGATGAATGAATTGGAGTGAAAACTGATGAATCTTCCATGACGATCGCCTTGATTTCAAATTTGCACATGTTCAGGTAGGTTCAATGTTGTGCCGCTACTTTGAGTAAAAGTTTTGATGGTATGTAGATGTTTGTTGATATCAATTCCCCACGCCAACTTCCAACCGATTAATTTTGGCTGAAGTTTTTCCCATTGTTTTTGAACACCAATCAGATTTCCCTTTTCGTAATGAAAAAGGAGTGCTGCTGTTTGAATTAAACCTTGGATGAGGAGGATTTCTGGCTGAGGTGCTTCTCGTTTTTTCAACATGTTCCAAAGGTCTTCCCATGATTCGTGTGCATGCCAGTATTTTCCTTCATTGAACAAATTTCGTCCGTTTTCGAACAAGTTTTGCTCTTCAACTGAGAGAGGATTGGCGATGAATTCCACGAATTCGCTGAAAGAATTGCCCCTTGAAATAGTTCCTATTCAATGACATCAAACACACTCTTCAAGAAGGAAGTTGAACACTGTCATGTTAACGGGTGAGTATTTGGTCAATTTACCAAGAGGAGACCTTCTCGAAACAAGGAAGGGTAGTCACGACGTTTTTAGATCTCTGGGCCAAGAAATTATTCGTGACAAAATCTCTGCCGTCGTTCATTTCTCACAACAATTAAACGAAGAAGATGGATATGAAGGTGCTGTCTACTTCAAGAATGGTGAGCCACACCTCGCCATGGTTTATCGTGAGGAACCAATGTTTTCGCTGGATGCATTTGAGTTTCTTGAACATCACTCAAAAGAAATAGATTGCAAAATCTCTCTCCATGAGGCAAATGTTGCCCTCATCTATGAGGCGTTGGATGCATTTCCAAACAGCGTACTACATTTTGATACTGAGTCTGACCAACAGAACATCGACGACCAATGGTGGAAAAGTGTGAGGTACCAAACCCACCACATGAAATTTGATTCTACGGATCTGGAACATGAATTTGTTGGTTTAGAATTCGCTCAGAAACGTCATTCAAATCGATCTTCTTATGCAAATGTCAACCTCGAGCGTGGACGTTCGTACAGTATTCCCACTCACGTCCAAAACACCCTTTCACCAATCCTTCTCCATCTTCAATCCTATGGATTTCAAGTCGTTGAAATATTAAATCGTCAACAATCTACATCACCATTTGAACACATTTTCCACTCTTCCAAAGAACATCAAGATGTGGGGCAACTCCTCGAAAAAATCGAAGAAAAATTCTTTGGCGTTCAATTCGGTTGTGTTGTACTCTATGAATTTGAACTTCTTTCAATGGTTCGAGGCGATTTGATTGCCCTTGATATCTTACGAAATATTGCTGACTTTTGTATGGAATCAAGACATTTATTTTTTGTCAGTTTTGATACGGACCTTCTCGATCAAAAAACAACAGCAAAACTTCAGCAAGTAGCCCTTTCAATTGACCCCGTAACATTACGTTCATGGTCGGAAGAACCTGATGGCATTCCTGTCGATGGAGTCTTCGAAGACTACGATGCTGAAGCAGAACATTGGTTCGAAGCTCAACTTGAATTTATGACTCATTCCGATAGCCAACCTTCTCCGGAAAGAACCGAAGAATTTGAAGGAGGGAGTTCGCAGATTTCTGATGTTCAACGTGCTGAAGTCGCACAATCACTACGAGGGGCACTCGATTCATTCTCCAATCCTTCCTCGAGCCAACTTTCAAATCAAGATGTACATCTCAATGGAAAAGATTGGAAACCGTACATGATGGAAACTGACATTATTCAAGGAAAATTTGTATCTGAGTCAAAGGTGTTTTCAGAAGAACAAGTACATGCAGATTGGCAACGACGAACAACGAAAACCCAGCCTTTACCAGTTCGAAAAGAACCAAAAGTTCGACGTGTACAAAAGCAAGGGGTGAGGAAACCCGAACCAAAATTGCCACCAACACCTGTATCAAAGATTACACCAAAAGAAATTAATCAGCGATGGGAGCACATCGAAAATTACACACTTCCAGGCATAAAAAAACCACATAAATTTCCAGAGTCATCCATCAATAAAGCTGTAGAATATCAACATAACATCAACGAAGATGCACTACCTAAAATACCTCTTGAAATGAGAGGGTTAAAAGACGGACTCAACAACTCGAATTTCATCGAAGATGCATCATTACCTGAACCAAAAGGCCCTCGGAAAATCGCCTTTGATTCACCATCCGCAATCAAAGAATCCGATGAGGTAAATTCACTTCATAAAGAAAACAAACAAACTCGCAATACCGCAAGATACGCACATGAACCGAAGTCCATCGATGAAATTTCGAAAATTTGGGATGCATCAATCAAGAAAAGACAGGAGATACGGCATACACTCTACGACGAACGAGGAAACAAATTAGGCAAATTCGGAGGGAAATCCTCATGACATCTCATGGTCACAAACTCCTTGATTCGATCGCTTCTGCAAAAAATTTGCTGAAAGATTCAGAATTTAACAATTTGAATTTTGATGACGTCAATGATAAAAAACAGAATGTAAAACAACCTCTGTCAAAATTGAACACCTTGCTCGGTAGAACTGTCGAAAAAGCACCTCGGCCTTCATTATTCCATCGTCAAGGCGTCGCTCAGCGTCCAACATATGATACAATTTCAAAGCCGTTGATAGGAGGCGATGAATACGACAATCCATTCCTGCGTCAGAGCAACCAAGACTATGAGACAAATCTCATCTCTCAACGTCTTAACGATATGAGAAAGAGGCGATTAGATGCAATTGGCGAAGATGGGCTGGAATTGTCTAAGAATATAGTTGGCCAAGACAAATTCGGGTCACCACTATGGATGCAGGTTCTCCATGAACAACGGTCGACTGCAACAGAAAAACTTCGTTCAATCGATTTTAACAATGGCCCTCAATTCCAAGGAGAAGTAAAGCCGTTCAAATGGCCCAGAAAACTTCAGTGGAGTGAAAACCATTCATTCCGACAATGGTTTACATCAAAAGAAAATGAAAAAGCAACTCGATTAATTGAAGGGGTTATCGATTCTCCTTCGGAGCTGATCAATCCACTCACGATTGTTGGTGGTGAGCAATCAGGAACGACGTTTCTCTTGCGTGCCACCGGGCAGGCAATGTTGCGTCGTCAAGAAGGACATGTCTTGTGGTTTAATGCACTTGACCTTGAACATGTATCTCACACACCCATTCAAGATGCATTATATGGATGCTCGACAATCATCGTCGACGATGTAGAACAGTTCGCTCAACACGACACATGGAAAATCAATATGGGGGAATGGTTTGAGCATGCGTTACAGTCTTCAGTACAAATTATCACTTCATCAAAACGACACATCCAAGATTTACCAAGTTCAAAAATGAGGCGATTTCTTCTCGATGGTATTGAATCATTCATTCCACCACCTTCAACCTCTACGTTGGTACAATTCGGAAGATGGCATGCTCGACAAAGAAACATGATTATTGAAGAAGAACAACTTGTTGACTTGGTTCATTCATCTCAAAAATCTTGGAGAAGCATTCGTAATAAGTTAGAGGAACATGTTCATTCACAAAAGCAATCAATCAAAGAATATGATGGCATTCAACCCCGATTTGAGAAGGACGTCCCATCAATTTCGGATCAAATCATTTCAAACGCCATCGATGTTGTCCACACCGATATTGATGTTGGTGGCGTTGAATTATTTTCAGAACTAGAGGGTTTTGGAGAGGATGATTACGAACCCCCAGTGTTTGAGGATATTGTATCCAAAGAAACCCCCCTGGATAAAATACAAGATGATACAGCGTCACTCATCCAAAAAATCATCCCCACCCTTCCTAGTCTAATGAATGTCAAAGAAGAGGATAAATTCATTGTATCGAAAGACAAATTTGAGAATTCAGGAGATATTTTCAAAACTGCAGATATGCTTGTTGATATTGACGACCGTGTAGAAGCCGCATTTGGTCATCGAGTGACTTCGTTACATGATGATGCAATGCTTTCGAAAATTGGAACTTCAATGGAAGAACTCAGTTCAAGAATTCAAGATGCGGATATTGAAGAGTTGATTAGCATTGCAGATAAGTTGCAGGTCATTGATGAACAATTACAATCATTACAGGAAGGAACACCCCCGCAACATCAACTTGATTCCTATGAACCAGAGGGTGAGTGGTTTATTGATGAACATGAAGTCGATATCGATGAACTTCGACCTTCTCCTGAATTGAATGTGAAGCAGATGGTACACCTCTCAACACTTAAGAAAAAGACCATATTACAACCTCAAGTCTTAGGAGAAGAAGAATGACTGCATGGTGGTCAGAGGGTGTGCCCTTCAAATGCCAGTCACAGTGCGGTAAATGTTGCGATCAACCAGGTGGAGTAGTTTTTCTCACAAAAAATGACGCTCATCGAATCGCAAACCACTTTGACCTATCGTTCGATGTGTTTCTAAAGACCCATTGCACTGCAAGTATGAATGGTCGAACTGTTCTCAAAAGCAACCAAAGCACAGGGGTTTGTGTATTTTTGAACGAGAAAAAGCAATGTTCAATCTATGAGGTGCGCCCGCAACAGTGCAAGGCATTTCCTTGGTGGGCTGAAAACTTGAGAAGTTCTAGACAGTGGGAAGAAACAAAAGAATCATGTCCAGGTATTGATGCAGAGGATGCCATCATTATCGACGGGAAAACCATACGAATGCATGTCCTTGCCGACAGAGAAGCGTCGAAAGGGTTCAAATTCAAGTAATCGGATTACACATAAGGTGTTGCTAGCAACACTGAAATTGTGAATTGATGTTTCTTGGGTAGGGCATTTATACGGAACTATCGAATCGGGTAGGTCGAGGGGTTCACATGGCTGAAGATGATGAGCTATTCCAAGTGACTTCATCCCATCTCAACACCGGTCTTCGAGGGATCCCAGTCGGCACCTGCTTCACCTCATTTGTAACCCCGACAGAAGGCGTTCATTACTGCGGGTACCCCATTGCTGAGTTAGCACAACACCAACCTGAAGATATCGTTTACCTCCTCTTCAATAAAGAGTTACCAAACCAGGAACAACGTTCAGCATTTGTTTCCGATTTACAATCTCGTGGAGACGTGCCACAAGAGGTTGAAGATGTGTTCAAGACTCTTCCGAAGGATGGCCACCCGATGGATTGGTTGAGCATCGGCATTCATGTTTTGGGGATGACCTGCCTCACTGGCAACTGGAAAGATGATGCACTCAACCTCGTAGCGAAAATGCCGAGAGTCATGGGCCTACTCTTTCGATACAGAGAAGGAAGGAGTCATGACATACCAAAGGATGACACATCTCTTTCGATGGTCAAACGATTTGTCAACACACTCGAACTTGACGACGTTGACAAATCGAAAATGGAACAGATTGTAGCGACATATCTTGTTCTCCACATGGACCACGGCGGAGGAAATCTCTCGACGTTTACTGGAAAGGCAATTGCATCAGGCCATGCAAATGTCTACGCATCTATGGCTGGTGCGATGAACGCCCTTTCTGGTCCACTTCACGGCCGTGCAAATCAATCCTGTCTTGAATTTGTTTTGAGCGTTGGAACGGATGACCCTGTAAAAGTAGAGGAATTTGTTCGAAATGAACTCGCAGCAAAGAGACCAGTGTACGGATTTGGGCATGCTGTCCTTCGAGCAGAAGACCCAAGAGCGACTGTTCAATTTGCTCTTGGTGAACGAATTTGTCCCGACGATGAAAACTTCAAGATCATCCGAACACTACGAGAAGTCGCTCCGAGAGTTTTGGCCGAGAACCCAAAGATTTCGAATCCAAACGCAAATGTCGATATCGCAAGTGGAGCGCTGCTCCACCATGTTGGATTCACCGACCCCACATACTACACCACCTTTTTTGGTTGGGCACGAGTTGCTGGCATAGGTGCACAAATTTTCGATGAACGAGAAGTGATGAGGGAAGGAAAAGGTGTTCCAATTTACAGACCAAAATATATCGCAGAAGGTCAATCCCTTCGACACATCAATCAATAACTGGTCGACTTGTTTTTCCTGACCCACGATGCCCTATCAAACGTGGTGCAAAGATAGGAACGTCATCTTCCATACTTTCCAAAGCTTCAGTTTTGTACCTTGATGAAACGCTCCATTTTGAGCACCATTCATTGATGAGATTTACTTTTCGAGATTCTTCTGATTGTGACCATATCGGAATATTTTCTTTCAAATCACTAAGCACAATTTCATGGTTTTCAAATGTTGAATTTTGTAGAAGGCGCTGCTCCTCTTCAAGCAAAGGTTGAGTTGCTGGGTTCAACCAACGTGGATTATTACTCGGTAACCAAGACTTCGTTGGGTCGGACACATCTGTCAGTGCACTCAAACCAGCAGAAATCACCGATGCTTCATGGATTGGTTTGACGGGCCAAACGTACATTGGCATACCTTGACGGATGTGGTTCAACCGCTGCATCGATTTTCCTTTTAGCCCAACTTTTCGACCCAGAGGTATCCAATTTGTTGAAGGCTTGAGATACTCGATTGCACAAGGAAGAATAGATGCTCCCTGTGCTTGATGTTGTCGTAAGAGTCGAGAGAACGATGTTGTGAGGTATGTTGGAAACGCCTTCAGTCGCTGAAATCTCCTTGAACCATAAGGCACTATGTAAGGGATCAAAGAAGCCCAACGTCTCGATGTCGATGAACGTTGAATCGATTGTTTCATATGTTTGTGAAATGAATAATACATGGTCGACGAACTCGGAATTTGAAATTCATCAAGCATTTCATCAATTTTTTTAATGCAATCAGAGACATGTTCAATGTGGTGTTTTTTCCCATTGAATCCACCACCATTCGGTGCTCGAGGGTGGGGACGCTTAATTTCGATACAGACCATTTTGTTATGATTCTTCCATTGGTTATGAATAACAGGATCGTTCAATAGTTGTTCAAAGGAGGTAAAACCGATGCCAGTCAATTCATCGAGACTGTACTCCTCAACATATTTTTTGTTTGGGTCATGATACTTTTTCGAGGCCATAAGTTCTCTGTCGTGATGAAGAATGAGGCCATCGTCAACGGTTAATCGGACATCAAGTTCAATACCGTCAAACAACTCAATACCGTGCCGAAGAGCTCCAATGGTGTTTTCAGGATGCTGAACATGCAATTTCTAGGCCTCCTGTGGCATACCGATGGATTGTGCACAATTGAGTATTTGCATAGAACCTCCGTTCAAATAGATGAATGATAGGTAATCACTAAATTGAGAATAGTGTAGGCAAATCATGGACCCTTACGAAGTGATGATGGGGCTCATCGTCATCTTCACACCTGTGATTTGTTGGGCATTCACGCGCCAACAGAAATCTTTCGTTGTTCCATTACGTCATTTTGGAAAGGAATTCATGGAAAAGAGGTATTATCTGCACACCCTAGGATATGTAGTCATCATTCAATGGAAAGCCATCACAGACCGATTAAATGAACCAATCAAACATCGAACAGGTCATTGGACAGATTGGGTCTTTTCAATTGAAGGGGAACTTACACTCCACATCCAAAACCTGTTTTCAAATGACATGTTAACTGAAATTCTAAATTTCCACTATCTCTTCATTTATTTGTTTTTAATTTATGTGACGACCGTGTATTTTGCATATGCAGGTGACCGAGATATGACTGATAAGGTAACAATGAATTATCTTTTCATCTATGCATTAGCTGTTCCTTATTATCTATTTTTTAACGTTGAAGTGACATCATCTTGGATCGGTGGCATGGATGCATTGCTTTACCAAGATGGCACATATTCGACGTTTTATGCACTTCATGACCCTCTCGACAACGCAGTCCCAAGTTTGCACATTGCTATTCCAACGGGCATGTTAATGCTCAACTATCTGCATGTGAAACATACTGGAATAACCCTAAAAGAATGGCGGCATTACAAATATCATCTTTTTGTCCTCTCCAACACAATATTGTTCGGCTTTTCAATTCTTTATCTTGGCATTCATTGGTTTATCGACATTCCATTAGGTGTTCTTATCGGCATGATTGGTGCTTTATTCATCCATCACCTACAGCCAAGAATTCGTAATGATTACGGTTCCGCCTTCAAAGGACTTACAACTGAAAAAATTCGAAAACACATTCTGGTCGAAGGCATTATTGCCCTTATCTTGCTCAGCATTATTTTTGGTTCAGTTCAGTATCAAGATGAGCGATCTGAAGAGTTACCAACGCACAGGATTGCGGAAGGTGATACAAAATTTGAAATCCTTCAACCCATTTCTTCTGATGAAATGATTACCACAAGTATAACAAATTTTGATGGTCAACGAGCCATTCAAATTTCAATCATGGAAGTCGAATCAGCAGAAAACGCCATGGCCGAAGGTAAAATAGATTGGGATGTCATCAAAGATACTTCAGAGGTGATTGTAATCGAACCCGGTGAATCGTATCAAGTTGATACAACCACCCCCGATGCGTATTATTTCGTTATGTTCCATGCAGCAATGCAATCAAATTCCACGAAAGTTATTGACATACACATTTCCAATGATTATCATGTTGATGTCATGAACCAAGCTGTCCTTCTGTCACTGCTTTCTGTATGGATGACTGCATTCGTAGTGTTCAGAATATATCGATTGAAACAAGAAGGTCGGCCATGGGTTGACCCAACACCATCGCATGCTTGGAAGAACATACTGATTGACGAGGAGGCATGATTATATGTCAACATTGTCGTTTGCAGAACAATTTGAAACATCACCGGCAATGGAGATGATTCAACCTCTTCGCGAATATATGCTGAGAAGATGGAAATGGTATTTGTTTTTCTTTCTCTTTGGCTTCACAGTGGCCTTTCCATTGACAAAAGAAATCATCGCATGGCTCATCGATGAGAAAAGATTACCAGAAGGCGTAAACATTCTTGTCACAACTCCAATTGAGTTAATTGTTCTACAGGTGAGAATTAGTGCAAACGTCGGAATATTTTTTATTGCCACCTTTGCATTGATTGAACTTATTCGGCATGGACGACATCATGAGTATGTACTGGAAAAAATAGAAAATATTCACATAAAGATACCATCAAATCTCAGCGGGTTTCTATGGCCAATTCTCTTGAGTGTTTTTCTTGCTACCCTTGGGTTTCTTTATTCTTGGACTATCCTTGTACCCATGTTACTTGATTACTTAACTCAAGATGCTCAAGGCATTGGTTTATCGACAGAATGGAAATTACAATCTTACGTTGGGTTTTTGGTCAATTTAGTTATAGCATCCATGATTGGATTTCAGACTCCTTTGTTTACTCGTGCAATGTTACGATACCAATTCGTCGATTTATCAACATTAAAGCAATTGAGGAGACATATATGGTTTGGTGCATTTGTTCTCGGTGCCTTTCTTTCCCCACCGGACCCATTGTCACTGTTTCTCGTTGCAATGCCGATCATCATCTTTTTTGAAATCACAATCAACCTTGAAACATTATTCAAAGGTCCAAAAAAAGTTGAGGCATGAAATCTTTTGTCACTACCATCTTTCCTGGTTGTTGTCCAAAACTAAGTCCGTGAAAATCTGAACCCACTGTTACGCTCAACCCCCATTTCTTTGCTTCTGTGAAGAGTTCGAATCGATAAGCGTCATCATGGCTCCGATGGAACACCTCTACAGCATCACAGCCTAAACCATGGAGATATTCCATTAGTTTTGGTACTGAAACCCCGTAATAAAGCGGATGTGCGAGGGAAACGATACCCCCGCAATCATGGATAAATTCGATGGCCTTGCTTAAAGGTGGCTCTTCACGTTGGACAAATGCAATGCCGCCATCACCAATGTACTTGTCAAATGCTTCTCTAGAGGATTCAACATAACCAGCATCAACCATTGCTTGAGCAAGATGAGGTCTGCCCAACGACCCCTTAGCTCTGCGGGTCACATCTTCGAGTTTAATATGAATCTGTAATTCCTCAAGCTTCTTTATCATGGAAACCATTCTCGGAAGACGCCCTGTTTGTAGTGGAAGAAGCCAATCATGAAGTTCTGTTAATCGCTTTTGGTCTTGAAGGATTGAAGGCGGAAAGTAGGAGAGAAGATGCCACGAAGTCGACGCACGATCTTTGCCATGTCTCTCCATCTCTTCTTCATCTGCAGGTAAACCCACATCGCATGTAATTTCAATTCCTGGGATGAATGTTAATCCTAATTGTTGTGCTGCATCCCGAGCATGTTGCCAACCATCAATCGTATCATGGTCTGTCAGTGACCAATATTTCACACCTGCATTATGCATGAACATCGCTACGTCCATTGGAGAATGTTCACCATCACTGTGATTGGTATGAGAATGGAGGTCAAAGACAGAAGACCAATCCATGTTTATGCCTAAAGTGCTATGTCTAAGAATGTTGTTAAAATTCTAAATCATCAAGGGATGGGAGTTCTAGAACAACTGGAGAATCTTTGCCCTTTTTTGAACTCAAGTCATCAACGAAAATTTCCTCTAACTCAAGGTCATATCTCAACTCAATATCATCGAGCATGATATCATCAATTGAAGGGAGGCTGTCGAGGTCTGGCAATGTCATGTCAACCAGCATTGGTTCGAATACCTCTGTATCATGTTCTGGTAATTCAGTGATAAATGCGGGTGTGGAAGTCTCTTCTTCATCATCGAAATCTGGCAGAGGTATCGATGAGATACCAGTAGTTACGAATTCACGTGTTGTTGATAATCCTGGGATATTCTCGATGTTCGCAACATCATTCTTTTCTTTACCCGGTAAGGCAACTTGAGGTTGAATCATTCGTTCAACAACTTTTCCAGTTTTGCTATCCGTAGGAGTTGCACCCCGTCTGCTGTATGCCATTGATTGTTGAGTTTCACTCATGGGTTCGGGATTTTTCCGTTCGGTGACTTCAACTGATTGAATTGAAAGAGCATCTAATGCTGAACTTACTGCTTCTTGGTCTGGTTCAATCGCCTGACTTAATATCGATTGAACAACAGTCTGACTCGTTTGTTGTAACTTTTGTGTGGACACTTCAAATCCATATTGATCATGAGTTGTTGAAGTGGAATCAAACAATGTTCTGCCATCTCTGTATGCTCCATCGAGTTCATTACTTGCATGTTGTTGAATGAGTTCTGGAACTGGATTTTCCTTTGAAGCCCAATAATTAATGTAAAGCAAGAGCAAAATAAACACAACAAAGATGTAGGATACGGGTACAAATAAATCGACATTAAGGAGGTCAAATTGTGTGTTAATAATGAGAAATCCAATGGTAAAGCCAAGTAAAATCCTCGCTACTGCTGCGAGTTGAGGTGCCTTGGGGTCGATTGCCATTGAGTGAACCATGCATTCGATGAATTATGATTCTATGTGTTCATGGAGATGATTTCTGCTGACCGAACCGTGTTCTCCATCAACATAGCAATGGTCATCGGGCCGACGCCACCAGGAACGGGTGATAACCAAGACGCAACGGTTTGAACTTCTTTTGAGACATCACCAGCTAATCTCCAACCTCGTTCCCTAGATTCATCTTCGACTCTGTTGATGCCAACATCCACGACAACTGCACCAGGTTTTACCCATAGAGGTTCAACCATTTCAGGAATCCCAACTGCTGCAACAAGGACATCAGCTTCTCTGCAAACTTGTGGAAGGTCATTTGTTCGTGAATGAGCGATGGTGACCGTTGCATCAACGCCTCGTGCAGCAAAAAGAAGGGACAATGGCATGCCTACAATCCTTGAACGCCCGATAACAACTGCCTTCTTGCCTTTCAATTCGATTCCGGCCCATTCCAACATTCGAAGAACACCATGAGGCGTACATGGAATCATACCATCGAGTCGACCTTGAACAAGCCGACCGAGATTGGTTGGATGAAAACCATCAACATCCTTTGCTGCAGAAATAAGATCTGTTATACCTTCTTCATCCATGTGTGAAGGCAATGGTGATTGAATCAGTATACCATGAACTGAATCATCATCGTTAAGTTGTTTCACCTTAGATTTTAATTCATCCTCAGAAGAATCCGAAGCAAGTTCGATATGCGTGCTACGTATGCCAAGTCGTTTGCATGTGGCAATCTTTGAATTCACATAGACATGCGAAGCAGGGTCATCGCCAACGATGATAACGGCAAGATGCGGTTCAATTCCTTTTTCTTGAAGGGATTGTATTCGGGAAAGCAAGTTTGTTTCA
Organism: uncultured Candidatus Poseidoniales archaeon; assembly: GCA_964613395.1. Lineage (GTDB taxonomy): Archaea > Thermoplasmatota > Poseidoniia > Poseidoniales > Poseidoniaceae > Poseidonia. The sequence goes on from CAZTGO010000011.1 coordinate 21,034, forward strand.
ACTTCAGCCGCACATGCTTTCCCATCGAGTTTTTTAGCACACATGATGAGTTCGAAGAGTTGTCCTTTCTTGATTTTTGTTCAAAGACATCATGCAGATTCTTGGAGCCAACGGAGGGACTCGAACCCCCGACCGTCTGATTACAAATCAGACGCACTACCAGCTGTGCTACGTTGGCGTTGACCTACCGTGCGCTCTCCCCTTCAAGAAATATACGGAAGTCGCCCTTTCAAGTCATGGGTGAAAGCCATGTAGTTGATTCTTCTGCAAGGTCCATGCCTTCAGAGAATGAAATGCATTTTCTCTCTGAGCACGCACACACAAAACAAGGGAACGACACCATATTCGGTTGCTTTGCTCGTTACCTACAAGCCGCTGAAGCGGGTGCTGACGCAGTCAATGGAACCGTTGGAGCCCTACTCACCAACAATGGAACACTAGCTATCAACACACTTGTCATTGAGGAAATGAAACGAGCAGAGGATATTGAATTCGCATCATACGCCCCACTCAAAGGTCTTCCTGATTTCCTCGACCTGACCATAAGTCTTGCATTGGGTGATTCGAGACAAGAATTGGAAGACTGTGGCATTCATATGACGAGCGTTGCGACACCAGGAGGCTCAGGGAGCCTGTATATAGCTGCAAAATGTTTCGCTAATCCGGGGGAGAAGGTCTTACTTCGCGACCGATATTGGGGTCCATATGCAGGCTTTTTAGATGGTTGTGGCCTTGGCATAGAGACATACCCATTGCTCCCACTTGAACAAAACAATGAGCATCCTTTTTTTGACAGAGACGCTTTTGAGCAATCGGTTCAACATCTCGCAAGCAAACAATCCCATGTGATGACTTGGCTCAACGATCCTGCACACAACCCAACAGGCCTTAGCCTCCCATTTGAAAGCCGAATGGAAGCCCTTGACATCTTTATGCAACAGGCTGTGAATCATCCAGATGTCGGGTTTACGCTTGTGCTCGATAGTGCATACCATTTCTATGCCGACGAGACGCATGGCTGGGGTGAGACAATTGTTGAAACGATACGTGCTGGCAATCCATGGCCTGAAAATTTGCTCATTTGTTTCGCCCTTTCAATTTCAAAATCACACACTATCTACGGCATGAGAAATGGGGCACTCATCTGCATTCATCCTGTCAAGGATGCTGTTTCTCGCCTCACAGAAGTCTTAGGCGTCACTGGTCGTCAAACATGGTCTGCTTCTCCTCGAGTTTCACAACACGCATTATGCACGATTCATGCTGATAAACAAAAGAGTGAGAAATGGAGTTTAATGCTCGATGATTTCCACGGAATCTTAACTGAAAGAAGGAATGCCTTTGTCGATGCCTGTACAAAATTGAATATTCCAATTAACCCAACACACGATGGGTTTTTTGCTTGGCTAGAAACTGAAAAGGCAAACGAAATTGTCGAGATTTGTGCATCATTGCATGTGTACTTAGTTCCACTTCAAGGAGGGGTAAGAATTGGATTATGTGCAATTCCTACTGGAAAAATTGAACGAGTTGCACATGCACTATCTGTTGCTCTTGAGCAATCATCGTGATTGTTATGTCGAGACTGAGTCGTGAGAATTTTCTGTTATCCGGACTATTATGCATCGTATTTGGAGCGTTTTTTACTGTCGCCGGCGTTTATGCAGTCGCAGGTACGATTGGATTCTCTGGTGTTGTTTTATTTGTTATAGGCATGACAATGAATCGGGGTATTGAACTATCCAATGATGAAATCGCATCTTGGTTACCTCCTGCGGAGCAACTGCCTGAAGCTGGTAGAGTGATGTACCGTATCGATACAACGCTCGACGAGCCAATTCGGACATCAATTCTTTGTGGTCAATGTTCAAGCATTACTGTTGTCGATGGAAAAAAACCCAATGGATACACATGCCCTCAATGCAATCTAGAACTTTGGGAAGAAGAATAATTCACATAAAAATTGACGGAGGTTTCAAACCTCAACGCTTTGTGGAAGCCACATGGTTGGAGGCCAACTTTCGAATATCGAACGAAGGTTGCTTCGAAAGATGAAAGAAGGTTCATTGGAAAATTGCTCTGTTGAAGAGATATTGAAAGCATGTGAATGGACCGACCAAGCCATTGCAGTGGGTGCTGCTCAGGGTCTGTGTGAGAAGGGTTTAGCAAATCAAAAAGAAGAACATTCGAGGATGATTCGAGCCCTCCAAAATGCACAAATCGCAATTGAAAAGGGGTTACTTGAAGAACGAATTTTAGCATGGATTCAAACGAGTGAACAACCGACAATGGCAGAGTTTCAATCACATTTTGATCGAAGTGAAGCCGGACCAGGCATCGGATTGATGAAAAAATTAGGCATGTCAACCAATAACGGTGAATTATCTTTCGAAAATGAGCAATCGGTTGTCGATATGATTGCAAAGAGAAAATTGTTCCTATCACACCTCCCTTTGCCAATTGATGAATGCGATGGTGAATTACTTGAACACTTCAAACAACGAAAACAATTTGTCGAAATCGTTGAGTCAATCCATCGAACATGGAATATTTCCACAGAAGGTTCCCAAGTTGATATGAATGAACTTACTGAAGTTGATTTTGTCAACGAAATCACCCCGGAATTGCTTCAATCAGACCATTGGGGAGATGTACAATTCCGGCCATTCGATGTGTCTTTGGAAGCATCAACACCGCGTACCGGAAGAGCACACCCCATGCAAGCTTTGATTGAACGAATTCGATCCATATTTTTGGAAATGGGTTTCTCTGAACTTGTCGATGACTATGTTCAATCAGCAGGATGGAATATGGATGCATTGTTCATTCCACAAGACCACCCAGCAAGAGAGATGCAAGATACATTTTATTTGTCCAATCCAGATGCTATTGATATCGAAGAATCAGCCCTAAGCACTTGGAAATCAATACATCAAACAGGTGGAGATACAGGTTCTAGAGGATGGGGAGGGCAATTTTCTGAGGAAATTTCAAAACGACCTTTGCTAAGAACACATACCACCGTCAACACAGTTCAATATCTCGCCCGCCATCCAAACAAGGCATGCCGAGTCTTCTCCGTTGACCGAGTTTTTCGAAATGAGTCTATCGATCGAACACATCTTCCAGAGTTTCATCAAATCGAAGGCATTATCCTTGAACCAGATGCAAATTTACAAATGTTGGTGACGACGTTAAAGACATTTTATACAAAAATGGGTCTTCCAGAGGTACGAGTACGCCCAGCGTATTTTCCATACACCGAACCAAGTTTAGAGGTTGAAGTCAAATGGAAAGGAAAATGGCTCGAACTCGGAGGTGCCGGTATCTTTCGGCCTGAGGTTACTGAACCACTTGGAATTACATGGCCTGTGAGTGCATGGGGGATGGGCCTAGAACGCCTTGCAATGCTCGTATTGAATCTCGACGATATTCGCCAGTTGTATATCTCCGATGTCGAATGGCTACAAAATCAACAAATATTGTGATAAGTGTTAAACCTTAACGGATTGAGCGGAATCCATGGAACCGAATGGAATGCCAATGCTTTATCTCTCCAACACAGAAGAAATCCCTGGGAAAACAATCGTTCAAACATTTGGGCTCGTGAGTGGTTCAACTGTTCGAGCAAAAAATGTGGGAAAGGACATTTTTGCGGGCCTTAAATCGATTGTTGGCGGTGAAATCAAAGGGTATACCGAATTGCTCAATGAATCTCGGAATGAGGCGTTGCAACGAATGATCATGGATGCAGCACAACGAGGTGCAAATGCAGTGGTAAATATTCGATTCTCAACATCGACTGTCGCATCGGGTGCTGCCGAATTGTTGGCATATGGAACTGCAGTAAGTGTTCAATAGGGTGGTACCTTTGGACTCGGAACTCATTTTTCTGTATCTCTACATTCTTTTTCCAATTTTGATTCCTTTAACAATCTACACTATTTCAATCATTTTCGGATCCAGAGTATATTCAAAAGGCGTTTCTCAACTTAGAATCCGTCAATCAAGTTCGCAATCAACGCATCCAAATATGCTCTGCAACATGCGAACAACAAAGAAAATTCCGAAAGCCAACATAGATCTTCATTCCGAGGCAACATTTTCACCAGTTGTTGCTTCGGAAATTCAGGCATCGGGACTTGTCGTTTTGAGTACAGTGTATTCTTTGTCGACTTGGGCAAAATTGAAGGTGTTCGGTAAATCGATTTTCGGTGGAAGTCTTACAACTGCCCAAGAGATGCTTCAACTCGGACGTGAGGAGACAATCCAACGGCTTCGTGAAGAGGCAATACGCCAAGGTTGGACTCAAGTCATTAACGTTCGAATTGAAACATTGTGTTTAGATAAAAAGAGTGACCGGCCCAGTGCATTTGTTGAATTCTGTGTGTATGGGACTGGCATACGATATTAACGCCACTCTTTTCTGAAACTATCTCTTCGTTTCCTTGAAGCTTCATCCATATGTCGGTCGTTTGGTTCAAATCCTTTGGAATCTATCGATAGCGATTCATCGGATTCCTGCTCATGCATTCGATGAATGAATTTGAAAAATTCTTCTGGATTTGGAAATCGAACGACATGTCGTGTCGAATCATCATTCAGACGAGATGCAAATCTTCGAACCTCTTTCCTCCAATATGTGAACCATCGAAAAAGATTTTTTTCACCGACCTCTGAATCGACTTCTAGACCCATTTCCTCAAACTTTTCTCTAAATCGTTGAAGGTCATCGAGGTAATGCTCCCGATACTCATCCCTTAAACTTCCATTGCTTTCAACAGATTCACTTTGATTCTCATTGTCTTCATCTTTGGACTCCATGGAGTCACTCATGTTCAAGACTATATGAAGAATCCAATACGACATCTTACACACTATGAAAAAGGGGAAAATATAGGCTTGTACAATGCACCTACGAGGACTTGTTACTTCTGGCCTCGGGCGAGCGAGCGTGTTCATGGCACAACCACATTATCAAAATCAATTCAAGGAATTGTTTGAACAGACTGCTTGGCCTGGAACGCTCAACATTCAGGTCGAAAATGATGTGTTAATTCGCTACATTGCACTGCGGAAACTTTCTGGCATCGATACATTGGATGCTGATGAAACATTGAGGGAACGCTCAACAACCGTTGATACATCATCAATTGAGGCCATTCGGATTCGTGGTTTTTTACGTGACGGCGTTTCTTTTGGAGGTGCTACAGCATTCCTCGGAACTATATCGACGGATGAAACCTCACTCGACTGTGCCATCTTAATTCCTGATTTAACACGACATGTTGACGTCATCGAAATTATTTCCCCGCTGTTCTTGAGAGAGACATTGCACATCGAAGATGGTGATGAGGTTCGAATCGAGATTCATTCTCGTTCGTGAGGTTTGTACTCAAACTTACCGAGCGTCGACCATTCATCAAAAAGCATCATCTTCAGTTCAAATTGCCGTGCATGTTGCCATCTTTTCTTCCGAGTACGCTCCACATCACGTCCGACAGGTGGTGCCTCAATGGCCGGGGATACAATCGACGGTGGAATTTCGAAATCATCCCATGACACGCCCCATAGAATGAGCCACTCAGGAGGAGCCACTCCAAAGTCGACTTGCTCACTAGGAAATTTGAGTGCTGATTGAACTTGGTCGAATACCAATTCACCAATACTGAGATGAAACAATGCATTTGCAATTCGCCGAACTTGATTCCATAGAAATGATTCTCCAGTAATTTCAAATCCAATAAGACGCTGATCAGCAAACCAAGGTTGTATATCAAGGACAGTACGCATAGGTGTTTTGTCAGGCTCAAGTTTCGCAAAATTAGAGAAATCATGTGTACCCTTGAATACCTCAATCCAATGTTTGAAATCTGAATGAGGTGGTTCTTTCCAAAAATCCATCCCCTCGAGCATGTATCTGTACGTCCTAAAGTTCGCTCGCCTTGGGTTCCAATCTTGTTCAACTTCATGGACATCGAGGAAAACCAGCGAATCATCAAGTAAATCATCGACAGCACGAACAAATTTACGTGGTGTAATCGAATGCCACAATGATTTCTTGACGGTGACAATACCCCCATTAATTCGCACATGGACGCCCGCATCAGTTCGACTCGACAATACGAGGTAGGAGTGTTCTTCCGAATCATCCCACCAATTCAATTTTCGAAACACGCGTTGTAATTCACCTTGTACTGTTTTTACATCGGGCTGAATTTGGCTTCCATGAAATGCATCACCAAGATAGCCAACGCGGAAAAATAGGCGTACAAAACCGCCCAAATCGATCCCTCATCATTCATTTTGCAAGATTTCAAGAGCCTCTTCTTTGGAAAAGCCGAGTGCTGCAACGGACCAAAGAAGAGCTTGTTGCAACCATGGTTGGACCATTGATTCCTTTCGGGTTGGGTCCATCACTTCAATTGCATCAACAAGATTACGACTTGCATTGTAGAGTACGTCATCATATGGGATGTCTTCAATTTCTAGTCGGCGTGCATATCGCTGAAATTCTTTAACAGCGACTGGAACACGGCGACATTCCAAAGCGAACGATGCAAAATCAGCGATATATTCCATGTTCTCCTCATCAAGTTCCATCGCTTTCTTGTACGACATCATGATTTTTCCTCCGGGAATAACATCGTCTTGTTCTTCCATATTTTTCATATTTGCAAATTCAGCATACATATGGTGTAATGATGCTACTTTGCTGTTTGCTTTGATTTGATTTTCAAGTTCCTCAATGGCACCATCTAAATCTCCGTTGCTGAAAAGTTCAATTGCCTTCGCATTCAATTCGTCTGACATAACATCACCTAATCGTTGCGGGTGGCAAGAAGTTCTTCAAGGCTATGCTTAGGAAAAACGACTCAGTTGTCCTTTTGGTTAAGAATGACATCTTTCAATTCAGAGAGCATGTTGGATTGTGAGTTCTTCAAATGCATTTCATTGAGAAGCATTTTCGCTTTTTCCCAATTCCTGATGTTGTAGAAACAGTGCTTTGGATCTGGTGAAACTCGGCGAATTGTGCGTTGGTAAAACATGAGTGCGAAGATTTTCCTCAAGAAATTTTTTCCAACCTTTGTGGAGGCTGAATCTGAATCTTTTTCGTCGGTTCCAGGGATATTTCCTGCTGCACCAGCTCCAACAGTTTCATCGACGAGTCCAACACCTGAGTCGGTGAGAACCGTCAATGTTGCATAACCGAGCATCGTACCGACTGGTGTTCGCTCGACCATCACCTCAGAAATTCTGTCAAAGAGAATTCGTCGATGGGACTTTGATAACAAAAAACTGTGTTGGAATATAACTGATTCTGACGTAATCGCATAACTGAAGCTACGATGGAAAACAAAGGTCATCGCCCAAAAAAGAGCGGTAAAAACAAGACCGAATAGGACGAGGTTGTAATCAAACCCTATGAATGGCTCTACATCATTTCCAAGCAAATCCATGATTGTCGCATAGAGTTTGTCAACTTGAAGCAGAAGTGGTGCAAAGGTGACGAGAAGAAGCCACATTGTGACCCATCGTCCTGATGTTTGAATGTTGATCAATCGGTTTAACCAAGTGACAACGAGCATACAGAAGACAAATCCAAGTGGGAGCGTATCCGTGCTTATGATGTCATTGAAGAAAATTGCGAATTTCAAACCTACATTTGCATCATCACTTGCGTTGTAATCCTCTGCGATGGAAAACAAAAAGTGGAGACCTAAAACGAGTCCGCCTAAAACATACATGTTTAGGAATGCCAAGGTGCTAGGTTGTTTCGAAAGGAGAAGCTCTTCGCCCGGTACCAGTCGAAATTTCTTTGCTAGTGCCTCTTTATTTCCTGTATCATCTTGTTTTGCTGAAGAAGTCGATTCCTCAGTATCGGGGGTCTCATCATCAGTCATGGTCGTGCCTCCAAATGCAATATGGTAACCGTTATGTGAAATAACTTCCCCTTGATTTCTAACGATATTAATGTAATATGCCCCATGAATGTTCAGCGTTTCCTCGAATCCATGTGTAATCATCAAGTGTTCTTGTTCCATGTTCGTCCGTGATTTCAATGTTGACAACAGATAAGGGATATTCATTGTATGTTAAATGCGACCAAAGTCCACCGCGAGTGGGTTGATCGAAATGCCAGTGTGCCCGTTCAATTGCTTGAACATGGATTGAAATCAGCGTTCTACCGTTTTGAAGTTCAATAAAAAATTCTGGTAAGGGTGCACCTGGATTGGCACCATGGCTCGCTTCACTCAATGATGACGCCTTCTTATTCACTCGAACTTTGCCGAATCGTTCTGTTCGATTGTGAACAGCATCGTGAAACAAACCGCCTTGTGAAAGAGAAATATGGTTGAAATCTCTTTGTTTCCACGGGCGAGATGTTTGAGAAGTCACCGTCAATGCAAGGTGTGGTAGAAACCAGTCAAGATAGGAACCATCATCGAAATGAAGGACACCCCAATACCATGGAGGCGAAGGTGCTTGAACACAGACTTTTTGGAAATATGCAGTTCCTTGCTGTTCTTTTCCATCAATCGAACCGTGAACTTTGGCTCCATGAATTCGAAGAATATCGTACCCCATTCCACCGAGATAATCGGATTGCAAATGTCGGGCATGGGACAATGTTTGGTTCCAAGGAGTAATATCAAGATTAAAGTCAATTTGATGTCCTTCGGGAAGTGTTGTTTGCAGATGTAACCAGAATGAAGACAAATCAGAACGCAGACCCATCGAGCAATCGATATCGAGTTGTGGAACGATTGCACCCCCTCCAGTGCTTTTGTGTTGTTTTGAAGGCCAATGTGAAGATGAATCATCGACAATTGTCATTTTGCATACATCTTTGAGGATTGGTTCGTACATCCGTGTTCCATCATACCACCATGCACAAACCATGCCATCGATATTGTACGCCCCATCGACGATCTCACTCGGCCTCCCTTGTGGTTTCCATGGTGTCTTGTTCACATGAACCAAATCATTGGTCTTCGTTGACCAAAGAACCATCAGTTGCTTTCCACTTGGATTTCCATCTTCATCATCGAGCATTAAGAGCCACCACCACCAATCCCATGTGAGATGCTGGATAGGTTGACGAAGACCAAGTGACCACATTGTTGAAAAATCGCCGCTGAAAATTTCTGACATCAAAACACCTACGAAATTTCCTTTGATGAGAAGAGTGCACTTCCAATCAGCCAAAACGCAATGCCTTGGAAGAGAAGCACTGCAGAACCAACAATGAAACTAGCAAAATTGGAAAGGCCGAGCCCAGGATTCGAAGAAAACACCATCAGTTGTTCTGCCCCTTGAAGTGGCGCCATGCCCCCACCCCACATTCCAACTTCGATCATGTATTCAAGGTCAGGCCACAACATGAGTGCACCTGCATCGATGATCATCGTGGCCCACCCGAGTACCGAGAAACGAAGAACACTGGCTTCAGGCTCCCACAACGATACGAACATCATCGCCAGTTCCCATGCTGCAACTGGAATAGCCAAAATGATTCCATGCTTCCAAAGAACACCAAACATACTGAACATCATACCATATGCGAGTACGGCAAGTAATGTTGCAAAGGCTATCACCATCCAAATACCAATGTCACTCAAACGGAAAATATATTCCGATGGTCCTGAAAATCCAAAGAGCAAGGCACATAACAAACACAAGCCCAAAACATATGGATATGTGATGCCGATAAATCCAAACATTCTGTACAGGAAAATCTCTGCTCTTCGAATCGGTTTTGCAATAAGGAAGTGCATGGTTCCTGACTCCATTTCCTCACGAATGAGTCCAGTCGCCATAAACAGAGGAAGGAAGATACCAATGAGGAAGACGAAACCGAATTTGCCTAAAGCGAGGATTGTAGCTCGGTGTATAGCTTCCTTAGCGTATGCTTCGTCATCAGGATCTTCGTCGACGTAATTATCACCACGAATATCGTACCCATCACCAAACTGTTTTGCAGAGATCAAAATGTTGCATGGGATACCATCCCTGTTTGTATCCTGAGCAGAAGGAGCAACCGGTGCATTTCGACAATCGCCATCATCATCATAGCCAACAGAGCCCTCTTTTAGAGAATCCCAGTCTATATCGTCTTCATCAACCCAAACCGATGGGTCATCGGGTACAATTCCTGCATCGATGAGGCCGGGGTGTGATAGGTCAAAGTAGGGATCGGTTCCGTAAAGTAACTCCTGACCTGTAGGATAGCCATCACCATCCGGGTCAAATGAGTCATAGTCGTTGTCAACTGATTCAATATCACGCAGCATAGTGTCGAAATAAAACAACATGATGATGCTCATCGCAAGCACTCCTACAGAAAGGATGACCCAAGTTGAGATTCTCTTCGAGTATTGTTTCATTGTAAACTCCGCAACCGCTGCGGCTTTCCTATCAAACCGTCGAAATGAAGGCGTTGGTGCATCACTTTCCATGTGCTTGTCCTCCTGTAAGATAGTCGAGAATCGATTCTAAGTCGTCGTCTGGGTTGTCAATGACCTGAACATCATGGCCATTCTCAACAATAATCCTTGGAAGGTCTTGGTGCAATTGTCCAAAATGAAAGGTCTGCACGTTTAATTCATTGTCAGACGGGAAATTAACGCCAAAGACAGCAGGATGACTCATCAATGATTTCCCTATCGCTCTAGAATCACTTCCTTTGATGTGAATAGTGTGTGGAATTTGGTCCAATCGTTCACGGATTGCATGCAAATTTCCTAAGGCAAGGAGTTTGCCGTGATGGAGAATAACGATTTGTTCAGTAACACGTTCAATCTCAGTCAGAATATGACTGCTGACGAGAACCGTACAACCCGACTTTCCAAGTTCTCGTATCACATTGTTGATTGTTGTTCTCGCAAGGGGGTCGCATCCTTGTAACGGTTCATCGAGGATAATCAATTCAGGCTTATTGACAAGGGCGTGAGCAATCTTTGTTCGTTGCCTCATCCCTTTTGAAAATCGTCCGATTTGCTTGTTCGCTACATCAAGTAAGCCAACGAAATCAAGTACTCGCAAGGCTTCTTGCTCTGCTTCCGCTTTGGTCATGCCAAATAATCGTGCAAATGTTGAGACGAACTCAAGTGCCGTCATCCAATCATACATTTTTTCATGTTCAGGAACAAAACCAATTCGTGCATATGGGGATGGATTCTTCCACGGGTCTTCACCAAAGAGCCGAATTGTTCCACTGTTGGGTTTGAGTTTACCCATCAAGAGTTTGAACAGTGTTGATTTGCCTGCACCATTTAATCCCAGTATGCCTGTAACACCACCTGATAGACCGAGAGTGACATTTGACAAAGCATGGATTCGACCGTACACCTTTGAGACGTTTTCAAGGTATACGATAGGCAATTGCTGGTTTGAAGGATTCATTCACGTGTCACCTCCATTGAACTTACTCGATTCGCAAGAATGTAGAGAGAAACACCGTTCATGAGGATCAGCGAAACAAATGACCATGTCCATGAGTATTGTGTATAACTCACTTGTGTTCCAATCAATGCTTGACCAACATGGGCAAGACAGTCATATGGTGACAATAAATAGAGGATATCCCGTTCAAACAATCTGGAGATGATACCAGCGATGGTCTTCGTTCCAAACAAGAGGGCAAGCAAGCCTATACCTGGAAAAAAACGCCCTCGAGAAATGGATGACATTGCAAGTCCTAAACTGGTGTATGTAACGACGAGAAAAACACCCGCAAGCAAGCCTGCTAAGAAAATTGGAAACGTATCTACAATCCATGCCCAACCACGGCCCATCGCAATAATTTCACTGAAATAGTAAAGAAAATATGTGCCGAGAATGATGAGTGATTGAATGAGTGCAACTGAAATAAACTTCATTGCTGTATAGTCAAATCGTGATATTGGCCTCGAGAAATACAACGCTGAGGTTCCATGATGACGGTCCTCGGAAATGACACCACCAACAAGCAATGCTGTTACAACAGGATAGTACAGGATATTTCGAGGGAAAAATCCGAGGTTGTGTCCATACAAATTGTTGCGATTTACACCCCAAAACTGATGCAGTTCTGAAGAGCCGAGAACACCAGACAACAAGGTAAGTCCAGCATCGGTCAGTGAAACGATAAAGACAATCACGAGAAAAATTCGTGTTGGCATGCCCCATGGCCTGTATCCTTTACGAAAAATGCCAAACAGATGATGACGTAAAATAGCCCAATTCCTCATCCATCGTGGATTGAGCGTCCCGTTCCATGGTTTGTAATCTTGGTCAAATATCTCACCACTTTTCGGCAAGGTGGCAGCAGCAACGTCCTCCGTTTCATCACCAGTGCTTGAACCCCAAGCAGAAGTTAAACGAGTTTTTCCAGTCACAGGGGCACTCGCATCTTCTCGCAACAATTTCACCCCTGCTGTAGTTCCTCTGGTGCGTCAACACGTCGTGCTGCGACCGGTTGGCCAAGCAAATCATCGCTTGACTTTACGCTATATCCCAAACTTTCCATTATTGCAACAAAGAGATCTTCTAGTGACGCCTCATATTCATGCATTCGTCGAATTTGTGAGCCAACGTCAGCTGCCGCACGAAGAATCGCTGAGGTCATCTCATCGCCCTCCTGTGTTATTCGCATGATCCTACCTTCCCGACGAACTTTGAACCCATCATCTTTCAGTCGCTGTTCAAGTTGTGTTGCCTTTCCCCAAACATGAATTTCAATTTCTTTATCGATCGCTTTCAAATCTTCGATTTTTCCTTGAGCCGCCAATTTGCCTTTGTGCAAGAGAAGAATATTCTCACAAACCCGTTCAACATCTTCCATGAGATGGCTTGCCATCAAAACTGAACGATTCCCTTCATCGACCATGAGTCGTAAGGTGTTGATCATGAATTCTCTTGAATTCGCATCAAGTCCGTTTGAAGGTTCATCGGCAATCACAAGGTTTGGGTCATGGATAATCGCACATGCAAGTTTCGTTGCTTGCTTCATACCTGTGGAGTAGCTCTCAATTTCACGATATCGTTGCTCACCAATACCGACAAATTGTAGCGTTTCATGTGCTCGTTGCATAGCAACAACTGGATTCATGCCGAGTAATTCACCGGTGTATTTGACTTGATGAATACCATCCATACCTGGATTTAACGCATCATATTCTGGCATGTAGCCAACATGACTCCGAATTTTCTCTCCTTCGGTTCGAACATCATAACCTAGAACAGTGCCATCACCTTCAGTGATTTGTATCAAACCAAGAATGGTCTTTAGGAACGTCGATTTTCCTGCTCCATTTTGACCAAGAAGTCCTGTTGCTCCATGTGCAACTTGTACATTCAACTTCTCCAAGGCAACGTGTGGACCGTATGCCTTGGTGAGGTTTTGGGTTTGAATGACAAATTCTTTCTCCATTTGACTCTAGTCATCCGAGGTGGTTCAACCTATCAAGACTTAGCCCGAGGTGTTTGAATCGTGAAACGAACTCCGTACACGAACGGCGACACCTTTTCTAAACATTCCAAACTCTTCTGATGAGCATTGAGATAGACCATGGCCGATTAAGGTGCCATCTTGTTTGACAATGAGGACTTTGTCTCCGGGTGTGACCCATGAATCCGCGGAGGTGACAAAGCCGTGGAAGACATTTCTTCCTTTTTCGATAAAGGGCACAGCGTCATCAACAACACTAACTTTTGCGATGCCTGATTCAATACCAGTAAACAGTTCAGCGAGAGGGAATCCTTGGGGCGTTGGTCTATGACCATATTTGTAGCACTCCATCGCACCACGGTCTGTCAAGGTGATTCCGCCATCAGTGAGACGTGTGCTGAGTATATGGACCCCTTCGTGGTTGAGAACATTCTTCATTCGACCTTGCCTATTGTAAACGAAAGTGCAATCGTTGAGCAACAGTTCCGCATCCTTTCGATTCAAATTGAGTTCATAACATACTTTGTCGACGATTTGTCGGCGGTAAATTTCCTCTGAGACTTTACCTTCTGAATTTTGGTAATCTGTAAAAGCTAAGGCATGCCCAGCATTTTCAAATGCCTTGGTTAATTCGAAACATGAAGCAACATCGCTCGGGTCAAGAAACATGACCTCAGGGTTGGAAAAAGATAGCCTCGAAAGTTCTCGGTTGATATATTCGTTATCGATGGGATTCGAAATCATCCACGAGGGCGCGTCGGTGTGGGCAAATGGGTGGACATCTTCGAAGGCATAAGGTACAAGGCCAAGAGGTGTGAGAATGCAAAGTTCACAGGAATCGGTGTCAGCGAGAGCTGATGCCCAAGATCGTAAAGATTCACGATAAAGTCCTTTAACACCATGAAAAATAACAACCTTTCTTTCGATTTTAGTTCGAGGTGACCATCGATTGTGAAGTCTTCGCCGTGCTTTGAGTACGTATGGTCGAGTAAATGTATCATGACCTCCCCACAAGACACCACCTGTTTTCATCGATTGCTGCCTCAAAATTAGATGGTCCCATGCATCTTCCCAAGACCCTCCATCGACATCCTTTGAAGGTGAACCTCCTGCCTGTCCATCGGAACGAATGAATTCTATGGATTGTGCATCAGGTGGGCTCTGTGGCGTGCTTGTGAGCCACAAAAATGCTTCTCGCAAGGCTGGGTGTTGATGGCTTCGTCGTTCAGCAAGTTCCCATATCGTTCCATCATGTACGGCTTGTTTGCACCGAGAAATCTCTTGCAATGTGATTTCAAGGTTGTATCGTGCTAAACATTTTGTTCGCTCGTCGTCACTCAACTTCCGAACTTGTTCAGGTGTTTTATCATGAACTTCCAAGGTGATGATTGGCCAATGCACGAGTTTCTCCAACTTTTCAGTACCCCAAGGTGTCAGGATACGACCATCACGTGCAAAGAGTGCATATGCTGCCGAATCAAACAAATCTGCCCCCAATGCAATAAGCATAGGAAACAGCATGGGATGGCCACAGCCAAACATGTGGACAGGACGATCTTTGGGGAGGTACGGAATAGTTGCCATCATAATTTGAACAAGTTGTTTGTAGTTGTGCTGCTCCATGATGGGTACAATACCACCTATGGGATGGACTGCAAACGGATATTCGGCCATTTTTACCGCAGACATGGTTCTCAAATTCTTGAAAATCCCTCCTTGGATTGGACCGTTCAACATTGTCCTGCCTGAAGCATCAATGCTTTCCTGAGCTCGCGTAATAGTGGTATCAATGCATTGTTTTACCTGTGCAGGACTCATATCAGGTCGAGAAAATTCATCGAGCATGGTTGCAATATCAACACCGATCTTGTTTTGAAATGCCACAATTTCTTCTGCTCCAACATCAATGTCACCATAGACATAGGACTGGAATGTTCCAGAGTCGGTCATGATAACTCCGGGGAAATTGAGCAAATCATGGACGCCGTGTTCAAGTGCGTGTGATTTGAGATGTTCATGTTTTGAAATGACGTAGGAATTGGTAATCAGGGCTTGAATACCGTATACATCCCACATTTCTCTTGGTGCAATCGTCTGAATGTTGGGGTTCACGACAGGAAGTAATGCGGGTGTCTCAAGAGGGCCATGGTTTGTGTGAAGAACGCCACAGCGAGCCCAACCGTCACGTTGAGTGAGTTCGAATTTGCCGAGATCTTGATCTCTGCAAGGTTTTGGGTCTTTTCGACCACCTTGCTGCCAAGCCACCATGCTCTTGCGCTGTCGGTTGTTTTTTTAGTCCTATTTCCAAACGGGTCCAAAACAGCATCGTTGAGCACATTGACAGATGTCAAACGTGAAAAATAACGATTTTACACGAATTCAACGTTGCCGTGTGCCAAAATGAATTCTCGACCAAGTTCATCAAAAGTATCGAGTAAGGAGGACGAAAATCGAATTCGCCAAATCTCACTGTCGCCCTCGAGGTCCCCTTTGATACCTTGAAGTGTACCAGGTGCAGCACCACAGGACAAACACGCACCTGTAAGGTCAAGGACAAAGTCGAGACCTTGTTCGGCTCGTTCGATGGCCTCGACACTCACTCCACCGCCATGTCCATCAAGAGCGGCACGAACTGGTCCAAGTCGAGCGAGTAAAGCATGAACAAGCGACTCTGATTCAAGGAGGTCATTCAACTTCATATTGCGAAGACGATCTTCTTCCTGAACATCGACGGATTCATTGATTCGACGGTTTGCTTCATCCTCCATTGCTTGCTTTGCTTGGGCGGCGTAGAAGGCAACTAAATCATCTTCTTGCATGGTAAAAGCAAGAGGTTCTCACCTATCAAGTCTATGACCTGCAGGAAAATGGTCACCTCGACGATACTACAACCCTAAATAAAGGAGCATCTGCAGCATAGATTGAGGAAGATGAGCGAAGAAGTCCTTCGAATTGAAAATCTCCACGTTTCTGTGGAAGGTGTGGACATTCTCAAAGGCCTTACCATGACCATTCACAAAGGTGAAATTCATGCGATTATGGGACGAAATGGTGCAGGAAAATCGACTCTTGCGAACGTCATCATGGGTCATCCAGCATATGAAATCACCAAAGGTTCCATCCATTACATGAACAAGTCACTTGATGAATTGGAAGTTTTTGAGCGAGCACGTGCGGGTATGTTTCTCTCGTTTCAATACCCAGCTGTGATTCCAGGCGTGCAAGTTGGGACCTTTCTCAAAAAATCAACTCAAAGCGTTCGTCAAACAGAAATATCTGCGCGAGATTTTCGAAAAGAATTGAAGGAAGCGATGACCATGCTCAACATGGATAGATCGTTCTTGAGCAGATATGTCAATGATGGATTTTCTGGCGGAGAAAAGAAACGGCTGGAAATTCTCCAAATGCTTCTGCTCCAACCAAAACTTGCATTACTCGATGAAACAGATTCGGGCTTGGATATTGATGCCTTAAAAATCGTCGCAGAAGGCATCAATATGGTCGCTCCAAACGCTGGATGCCTCGTCATCACACACTACCAACGACTTCTTGACCACGTTAAACCGCATTATGTGCATGCCATGATCGATGGTCGAATCGTAGAAACTGGCGGGCCAGAACTTGCGACCAAACTTGAAGAGCAAGGCTATGATTGGTTAGAACAGCACATTTGAGGTGAAACAATGAGTGAACAAGCAAGGGATGCGGTAGGCGACTATCGGTATGGATTCCATGACCCTGAGCATGCCACAATTCGTTTCGACAAGGGCTTAAGCGAACAGGTGGTTCGTGACATCTCTGAATTGAAAGAAGAACCACAGTGGATGACAGATATCCGTGTCAAAGCCTTCCACCACTTTAACGAACGACCGATGCCAGACTGGGGGAATTGTAGCGAACTCAACAGCATCAAATTTGATGATGTCACCTATTTCCTTCGTTCGAGCAATCAAACAGAGAAGAGTTGGGATGATGTCCCTGAGGATATCAAAAATACCTTCAACAGACTCGGTATTCCAGAGGCTGAACAAAAATGGCTTGGTGGCGTAACTGCTCAGTATGAATCTGAGGCCGTTTATCACTCCATACGAGAAGATTTGGAAGCCCAGGGCGTCCTGTTCCTCGACATGGATAGCGGACTCAAGCAGTTTCCAGAGATTGTTCAACAATATTTTGGCTCAGTTGTGCCCTATTCCGACAATAAGTTCGCTGCGCTCAACACTGCGGTATGGTCCGGTGGTTCATTCATCTATGTTCCAAAGGGCGTCCATGTTGAAATGCCTGTGCAGGCCTACTTCCGAATCAATGCAAAGAACATGGGGCAATTTGAACGAACGCTCATCATCGCTGATGAAGGAAGTTCAATTCATTATGTCGAAGGATGTACTGCTCCAACATATTCAACAGACTCATTGCACTCTGCTGTCGTTGAACTCATCGCTATGAAAGATGCTAAAATTCGATATTCTACCGTGCAAAACTGGTCGAGCAATGTCTACAACCTTGTCACAAAACGTGGTGTAGCCTATGAAAACGCTACAGTAGAGTGGGTTGATGGAAACATCGGTTCAAAATTGACGATGAAATACCCTGCAGTACTCCTTCGTGGTGAAGGTGCCCACGCCGAGGTCATCTCAGTTGCATATGCAGGTGAAGGTCAGCACCAAGACGCTGGTGCAAAGGTCCACCACCTCGCTCCAAACACCACCTCGAACATTCTCTCCAAATCAATTTCAAAGAACGGAGGACGTTCGTCATACAGAGGTATGTTGCAGGTTTCACCAAAAGCTTCAGGTTGTCGCTCAAAAATAGTGTGTGACGCCCTCTTGCTCGATGAGCATTCACGTTCTGATACGTATCCAACCATGGAAGTTGCCAATTCCACTGCAGACCTTGAACACGAAGCAAGTGTGTCAAAAATTTCCGGTGATCAGTTGTTCTATCTCATGAGCAGAGGATTCTCGGAAGAGGAAGCCATGGGGCTCATTGTCAACGGGTTCTTTGAACCATTCACGAGAGAATTGCCAATGGAATATGCGGTCGAACTCAACAAATTGCTTGAACTTGAAATGGAGGGTTCAATTGGATGAAGTATGCCGAAATGGCACCACCTCCTCGCTCTGAACACCTATGGCGATACACGCCATGGCATTGGATGCACCCATCAGACATTCACCTTGTTCCTGAGGCGTTGCCAATCCGATTTACAATAGATGAAGGCAGTCCTCTCGAGAGCACGCCCTGTGCTCCTTCGGCATCCAATGAATACGCACGTGTATTTCTTCATGAAGTTGCGAGGACAAAAACAACGGTGACAACCTCTACTGAAGGCCAAGTCTTGAATCTCTTTGGTGTGGCATCAGGCCATCTGTCATCAAGTCATCTTCATCTTGACATCCAACATGCTTCGACCATTATCCTCCACCTTTCAGGCGAGGCTGATTGGTGCGGCCTTCACATCACCGCAAATGTGAAGCGAAACACTCACACATCCTTCGCACTTGTCAATGAATTGTCGAGCACCACCACATATCTTGAATGTCAGGATTGGGAACTTGAACAAGACTCAAATGTCGAATTCGCAGGATTAACTATTGGTGGATTTCGAATCAAATCAGATGTTCGTTCCAACCTAAAGGCAAGGGGAGCCAACATGACACAGGCCATGTCAACACATGGAATAGGTCAAAGGCACGCTGACCATCATGTTGAGATTCATCACTTGGAGGGGCACACAACATCAAACTTGGCGGCACATTCAGCATGCGATGATGAAAGCCATCTCGTTGCTACTGGCTTACTCACGATTGCAAAAGACGCAAATCAAAGTGACGCTGGTCAAGTGTTTCGAAACCTCTTGCTCTCGCCAAAAGCAAGGGCTGAATCATTGCCTGAATTAGAAGTCCTCGCCGACGATGTGTCTGCAGCCCACGGTGCTGCAAGTGCCCCTGTCGACGAAGACCAAATGCATTACATGATGTCGAGAGGATTTAGTCCTCCAGAAGCATCAGCACTTATCGTCGAAGGTTTTCTCACTGCAGCATTTGGTGACATCAAAAATTCACACATTATCGACGCTATTCGTACGCGATTAACCGTGCACCTTGAATGCCATATCAAGAGGTGATGTGGTGAGTCTACGAGATCAATTTCCAATCCTTAAACGAAAAGTCAACGGTTACCCCTTGGTGTACCTTGACAATGCCGCAACCACACAGAAACCATCGGTTGTCATTGATGCGATGAATGATTACTATACCAACTCAAACGCCAATGTTCATCGTGCAGTTCACACGCTTGCTGGAGAAGCCACGGATGGCTATGAGAGTTGCCGAACTGCCCTGAAGCAACGGTTTAACGCAGAATATGCTATTTTGACGAGTGGAACAACCGAGGCAATCAACCTTGTAGCACATGCTTGGGGAAGAGCAAATTTGCAAAACGGTGACGTCATTGTTCTTACAGAAATGGAGCATCACTCTGACATCGTGCCATGGCAGATGCTCGCCGAAGAGCGTGGAGTTGAACTCCGATATGTGCCTGTCACAAAGGAATTTACACTCGACATGGAAGCATTCACTTACGCTTTGGAAGGTGCTAAGTTAGCATGTGTTGTTCATACATCCAATGTTCTTGGCGTTCGAAATCCTCTCGAAGACATCATCGAACTATGTCGCAAAAACGGTGTTAGAATCCTTATTGATGCCGCCCAAGGCGTACCCCACACTCATCTTGATTTTGCTGACTTTGGGGCAGATTTTGTTGCCTTTTCTGCTCACAAAATGTGTGGACCTACCGGCATTGGAGCCCTCCTCGTACAGCCAGATGTGTTCAAAGAAATGCATCCTTTCATGGGCGGTGGAGATATGATCGAACACGTGAGTATTGAAGGTTCAACATATCAAACCAATGAGCACAAATTTGAGGCAGGGACACCAAGAATCGCAGAAGCAATAGGCTGGAAAGCAGCTCTCGATTGGCTCAATACAATCGATATTGAATCTGAGCATGAACGGTTGCTCCTCATTGCAAAATATGTAGCTGACGAATTGCGTCAAATGGGTGTAGAGGTGTATGGACGACATGAACAACAAGATTCTGCTGTTGTTTCATTTACCCATCCAACAATCAACAGTGAAGATATAGCTCATCTCCTCGACGCTCGAGGCTTCGCCGTACGAACTGGCCACCATTGCGCCCAACCTCTTCTCCAGCGACTTGGTTTGTTGGGTACAGTGAGAGCCTCATTTTATGTCTACAATACCATGGATGAAGCGGAACAATTCATCGCCGAAATGAAAGATATTGTGGAGAAATTTGCATGACATATCCGTCTCAATTGTCCGAACTCATCGAAGAGTTTCAAGACATAGAAGACAAACGTGAGCGTCTTGAATACCTGTTTGAATTTGCTTCCGAAGTCAACGAACTCCAACGTACCGATTGGACGGAAGACACACGGGTTCGTGGTTGTCAATCTGAAGCCCACATTCGCGTACACGTCAATAATGGAATTGTACATTTTGAAAGCGCAGCCGATGCCCAACTTGTCCAAGGATTGATGGGCATTCTCACAATAGCAATCCATGGACAAGAAACAGGAGTCGTTCTGGACCTCACACCTGAATTTGCCATGGAGATGGGGATTCTCACCACCCTTTCTCCAAGCCGTTCGAATGGATTTCGAAACATGTTTGATAAAATTCAACAAGAAGTAAATGATGCATTGAGATGAGACTATGAGCACGAAAGAAGAAGTAATGAGTAAACTCGATACCGTCGAGGACCCAGAATTGCACCTATCGATTGTTGAATTGGGACTTGTCTACGACGTTCGATTTGAACAAAAAGAGGGGAAGCATCACGCTGAAATCGACATCACATTGACTTCACCAGGGTGCCCTGCAGCACCTGAAATTATGGCTGCAGCACATCGTGCAGCACTCCAAGCAGATGGTGTTGAATCTGTCCACATTAATTTGGTATGGTCACCGAGATGGGATCCCAAAATTCACGCAACAGAAGATGCAAAAATGGACATGGGCATTTGGGATTAATTACCAAATAAGCGGAATGAAACTTGCCAACAACATGAGTGCTGGAATGATGACAGCCTCGGTTGTACTTCGCAATCCGCCGAGAAGTGCAAATTCTGTACCTCTGGAAAGTTTTGCTTGCATTCCCTCAAGTTTGTTACCACGCATGATAATATTTGCAGACCCAATGGTCGTGTCAAGACCTTCTTCCTGTTCATCCAAAGTTCTCTTCTCAACTGTACCTAATGCGTACACTGGGTCCCCGGAACAGAATGCATGAACTGTCCATCGTCGCTTCCCAATTCGCCATGAATCGAGTTCATCACCAGAATTCATGTCTTTCCAAGATGTTGCGTCAACAAGAATTCCACCAGAACCATCGTGAAGAATGAACTTCGACCAGTCTTCACCCGAATCGACGAGATGCCAGCTACACGATTCCTTACCTTCACTGTCCCTTGTGCAGCGCTCCTCCTCTTCTTTCCAACTGTAACCAACAATTCCATCGAATGCTCTTCCTCCGATCGATAAATTATGCGTCGGCGTATAAGGTCGAACCTGTCCTACTAGTTCAGCGGAGCCGACCGCAACACCACGAACTGTACTCGTTGGTGTATCGATAATGTTGTGCAGTAATCTCCACTTCCTTACTGAAGAAAAAAACCATACTAATGCAAAGAGAATTAACGCAAATTTACCAAATGTGCCAAAAAGATCTCCAAAAACGTCGGTATCCCTTGCATTAAGGTCAGAAATCAGCCAGACACTGAACAACACGAACAAACCTCCATTGAGGCTGTAGAGTGTTAGTGTAGCAGCCTTTGGCGTCCCTATCCTTCTTGGATGCTCAGGAATGAGAATTCCATCTCCATCGGGCCCATATTTTGATGGTGCCCAACTTTCCATTGTTGGTGAGGAGAGAATCCAATCCTTATCATCGACTTTTCGAGTTGTTGTCGTGGACATAGAGTATCCATTGCCATCATAAAGCACAGAAGGCCGTGCTTCACGTGCTTGTTTGAATTCTCGAATATCGTTTGCTAATGAAGTTGGCGTGACGAGCATCAAAATCAAACTACCTACGATGCATAACAACATCGAAGTTCGTTGAGTATTCTCCCTTTGCGTCACCTCTGGTAAATCCAAACCCATTTCAGAAAATGAGAGCACAGAGAAGGTAGATTCCTGTTTGAGAATGAATAAGTTCAATCGATCACCTTCTCGAATATCATCAAAACATGAATCACCAACAAAATGTTCAACATCGAGATTATGGCGACCAATTTCTGCAACGAATGTTTCTGAGCCTATTGAAAAAACGATGGTTTCGTCCATCACAACTTTGTGATAACTGGTTTCGCCTTCACTGTTCGTCGTACAGTATCGATGCATGAGAACTCCGGTTGAAATCTCGGCAGATGTCACAAAATAGGCACCTTTCTCACCATCAAATCCCTTGCCTAAGGCAGATTCTGCAAACTCGGCCTGTACGAATTCTGTTTCACCTTTTATGACTTGAGCATCTTCAGTTTGAATGACATCAGGAATGGATAAACTCAAGATGAAGAGAACGATAGAACTGAGGAAAAGTAGCATTGCAATGGCGAAACCGAACCATCCTAATCTGTGCGGGAATGTAAATTCAAAAAATCGATGCTGAATGCTGGATTCTTGCAATTTTTGAATGTCGCCTTCCATGTGTTTTGCATATATACAATTCATTTAAGTCAATCTTTAGATATTTTATTAGAAATTACTTTTTCATCGAGAACCCAATATACGAAAGACGAGTCGGGGGGTTATGGGCAGAAACACTGTGTTCGTCACACTTCTTTTGCTCACCTTACCAATGACTGGCTGTATCGATCCAAATGAAGATGCAGTTGTCGCTCCATCAATCGATTTCCCTGAACTCGACGATGAGAATCTAGTCCTTCAAGTTCCGAGGGGCATTGTTTCCTCGTTTGATATTGATTCAAAAACAAATTTCGAAGTCATACCAGGGCCAGCAGTCTATCTTCTCGATGAATTTGGTGTTCACCGGGTGGGCATGCTTGAGTTTGAAAAAGCAACAACTGCTGTTCAATTTCTAGCACTCGACACCCTTCATCCATCGAGTCACCTTCTCATCCGAAGTGGCCAGATGGAATTCAACATCACACTCGAATTTGTCGATGAAGGCCTTGGCATTGTTGATGGTGAACGTGCATACGACACCATTGACTACATCACATCAAATTACAACAATCGTTGGTGTGCGAGTGCATCACTGCATGAAGGAGGACAAAATTATGAAATTGCAGCAGAAGCTATGGCTGAAGATATGCGAGAAATGGGCTTTGATTTCGTCGAGGTGACCCGGTATGAAGACGACCCCGACCAACTCAATGTCGTTGGATATAATTGGGGGCGAACGAATCCCGACGAATACATCATCGTAGGAGGTCATTTCGACATTGCCTATGTCTTTACTCCTCCAGGGGGTGGAACCAACGAAGGTGCGAATGATGACACGTCCGGCTCAACGGTTTCACTCGAAATGGCACAAGCACTTGCTACAATGGAATTTGACCATACCGTCGTAGCTGCTTTGTGGGCATGTGAAGAAGAGGGGTTGCTCGGAAGCCTTGCTTATGTTGAACATCTGCCAGAAAATGTATCGGTGAAGGCCTACATGAATTTCGACATGGTCGCCCTCAACTATCCAATCATACCCCCGCCTGGTTACGGTCCATACGAACTCTCCATCAGTATTGCAGGTGCAAACGAAGAACGAATGAATCGAATGATCGATTGGGTCGGCACGACAATTGAGGACGATTTAGCATACGAATGGACAAACTCGAACCGCATTTTCTGGCAAATTGCTGAATCCTGCGCATCAGACCATTGTGCTTTCTTTTCAGCAGGCTATCCAACGTTCAACTTCTTTTCACCTGGTGGAGAAATCTCATTTTGGCAAGAGTGGCATTCGCCTTCTGACACCCTTGAATTCATGACGCTCAAAGCGGGAGGGCAACCACAAATGGCAAGTGGTTTCAATACACTTGTATGGATATCGCTCGCCCTTTTCATCCAAGTTGATAATGCCGATGATTTCTATGGCAACTGGTACGAGGAATAAGAATCGTCAATTCAATTCATGCCAATGCTTACTTCAACTCATGAAATCTACACCGATGTTCATTATTGAAACCAAACTGTTATTGAGAACTCAAGATGCGTTTCTAGCATGGCAGGTACTCATGCAGGACCAGATTTACTCTTTGGATTCCCAACAATTTTCTTTGGTACGTTAGCCATTGCTGGTGGCCTTGGATACTTTTTCAATAAGAAGTGGGGTCAACTCCCGAAAATTGGTGACAAATATTACGACGTCATCGTATTAGCACTTGGATTGTGGTGCTTGGGCGGATTACTCATTGATTCATTTGCACATATTTCAGGCACAGTTGATGATACATTCTTCACGCCATGGCACGCAATTTGGTATTCAGGAGCAACTGCTTACGGTGCGTACATTTTTTATGTCCTGCTTCCCGAAGAGGGCATTTCTCACATGATCCGCAATCCATTTGAATCATTGAAAGAAATTGAGCCACAGCACAAACCCGGTGTATACGGCATCATTCTTTTCGGTATATCTGGTGTTGGCGATATGATTTGGCATGAAACATTGGGCGTTGAAAGCAACCTCGATATCTTGTTGTCGCCGACACATATTGGCCTCTTTATTGGACTCATCATGTCAGTGAGTGCACCGGTCTGGTCATCGTGGGCAGACCTCAATTCAGGAAAAAAGGGATTGACATCACAAATGCTGCTTGTTTTTGGAATTGGTGCGGCGTGGAGCGTTATTTTGTTGATGTTCCGATTCGCAAATCTTTGGGTTGCACCGATAGAATCGTTCTGCTATAGCAGTCAACTCGACTTTTGCAAAAATGATAGTTATGAAGATGCATTGTCAATCGGCCTACAATCACTGTATGTACAAGCTGGAATCACATCAGCCATGCTGATCATTTTCTTACAGCGTTGGGAACCCGCACGTGGCTCGATGTTCCTCATTCTCACCTTCCATACAGTTAGCTTGTTTGTCTACACTGAATTTGATTGGAACGTCATCTACATGGGGCTTATTTGGGCAACCATTGTTGAATTGGCATTACCAATGTATCACAAACTAGGAGCAAAAGTGTACATTCCATTCATTGTTTCAACCCAAGTGATTGTGTTACTGGCCTCATGGTATATTCGTGCAAGCGACATATCCAATGTGACATATTGGACTGAAGGAAATGACCTGCATGTCCTTCCGTTCGGCTGGACGATACATTCCACGATTGGTTCTGTTGTCATCTGTGCAGCAATTGGGTGGCTTGCAAGTATCATTGGCTTTCCACCAAATACACCAGAAGGCAACATTGAATGATGTATTGTTTACATCAAACGAAAGAATCAACATTAGGAATTGTGGAAATATCTTTGAAACGAACATGTCGCTCTGATAAGAACTTTTCATGAGATTCGACCATTCGTGATATTGATTTTTCGAGAGATTTTTGTGAAAGTATAATCTCTCCCTCAGAATTGTTTTGAGCTGAAATGAAATGTGCTTGTTTGATTAAATCATGAATATGTGACCCTGTGAATCCAATACGTGGGAACATATCGCAAAGCACATCCAGATTCACATTTTTCTCCAAGGAGCAATCCTCTAATCGAAGAGTCAACAACTGCCTCAATTCCTCTCGGCTTGGGTATGTATAATCGATACGAATATCGAATCGACCAGGTCGATTGACTAGAGCCCAATCCAAGTGCTCTGGATGATTGGTGGTTGCGATTGTTATGACGCCTTCGTTGTTTTCAATTCCATCAAGTGCATTAAGTAAAGCGGACATACCTACACCTGATTTATGTTCATCCCTTTGACCACTGATAAGAAGAGCATCGATGTCTTCCAATACAAGTACAGTTGGTGAATATTTTTGTGCAAGTTTAAACAAACCTTCGACATTGTTATGCAATGATTCTGTTGTTGCGAAAATAGCTGTGCAATCTGTTTGAGAAATAATGGCGTCCAATGTCATAGATTTTCCAACTCCTGGTGGTCCAGCTAAAAGAATTCCTCGACTTGTATCAATACCTTGAGTTTTTAATCGTTCAGCATTCTCAAGTAATGAGAAAACATTGTCTTGTAGCAGGTCAATCTTATCTGATGATATAACCATTTGATCGAACACTCGACCTTTTGGAAGAATTTCTACAAAATCACTGCTAAATTTGGAATTTTTGAGCAGGCCATGTTGACTTTGATACTGTTCAAAAGATGTGCGGATAAATTCAACCAATTCTTTTGCCTCAGAACCGTGAGAAGACTGTCCATTGAAATCTCGGACTTGGTTATAGACTTCTTGCCCTACCATCCACCTAATTTCTCCACCTGAGTGGTTACTGAAGTATGCATTCATTGCAATTCGCATTTCATGACCTGAGAAAGGACAATTTGGATGGTACAAAAATACATCTTCCATGGTGGAATATCGGATGGTTTTACCATTCCAAGAAAATGTTTGATACCTTGGCTCAACACGTTGGGATTCCAAAGTTGAGGTCCGCTTCAAGATTTGATATCCGATTGAATCGAGAAAATTGAAAAAGTCACAATAGAGAATTTTGTATTCATGCCCTGCACATCCAATGCTCTCGGTTTCCATTTTCAAGCCTAACCAATTCTCTTGATCATAAATTTCAAGCATATGATGTTCCTTTTTTGCATTCTTTGCCCACATTGGAATACCGTGCACTGGTTTGTTAGGCAGTGATGCATCAGTGATGATATGTTGGTCCACATCTGAAAGATTCAATGAAGTGGGTTGTCCAAATTGGAACAAAGAGATGGTTTTGCTGAACTGGTTCAATGCTTCGAGCACTTGAGTTTGCTTGTCACGGAAATGTTTTGTCTCCTCCCCTTCTTTGAAAGCTGGAAGATTTGATGACCACATTTCTTCTAAGATAAGTGAAATTTTCTCTTTGTTGTTTTTAGCAACATCAATGGATTCTTGCACTTTGGTCCATTCATGATTAATTTCCTCAGAATGTTTTCCCATAGCAATGAGAGACAATTTCATTTGAACAAGTGTTTGAAGCACGCCATGTAAGAAGACATCAAAAAAGTCCTTCTGAGAGGGTTGTTCACGCACTACGTCAAGTGTTGAAAGCAATTGCATTGCATCATGTTCAATGTTTTTCAAATCTGTGTCGATTTTGAAATCATTTAGATGTAATTGTTCAGTGAAGTCGCTCCAGGGTCCATTTGCTTGTATTTTTGATACTTCTATCAGTTGTTGGTTGAATTCTTTCAAAATATCTTCAATGTTGTTCCACTCTTCAGTCGGATGACTTAGGAGTGCGTTTAATTTTTCACACAACCCGCTAACACAATTCCGTACCTGATCTATCTCATGCCTAGTTTTTTCCATAAACTTTCCATCGACCTCCCCTATATTAAAGGGTTGGACAATTGTCAGACCGTTGTCTATTCCCATTTTTGCTCACCACCTTTACATCGCCTACAGAGAAATCGTTCTTGTGTGCGGATCCCATCAAAGATTCGTACACCGCAATTTTTGCAAATGTCTTCGCGCATAGAGATGCAAATATGACAATAACCACTTGTGGTAGGTGCACCACATCTCCTGCAGCCTAACATAGAACTATGAATGATTTCAAGAGTATTTAAACTGACCATGAGATTTACCACACTATGAAAATCATCATCAATATTACAAACGTACATTTCGTTCACTGTCTGTTGTTCGCCACATGGAATTTTGATCGTTGAATGTACCTCCCATGTCTTGAAATACAAATGGAGTGAGGTTCATTTGATTATTGCTTGGAGAATGAGCTCCAGCGTTAGCACAGTAAGCTGGAAGTTTAAAATTTCCAGTTTGACCTGGTTGAATTTCAATCCAAACATCATCATTGACGACAAGATTTTGATATCCGTTCCATGTCACTTGCTCAAACATTGCACCTTTTGGAACAATCATTTTGACCACATCGCTCCCTGGATTGTGAATGTCCATATGGATGGCGTCGGCTCTGTTGTGTCCGTTTCCAACAATGTTTTCAATATAGACTTGACCAGTTTTTGCAGCATGATAAAGGCTGTCTGTTCTTGAAGAGAAAGTCATATTCAGTGCAGCAGGAGAAAACATGGCTGTGGTATTTTCTCGTACACTTCGTAGATGAGAAAACTGAGCGAGCAATTGTGCTCCGCCGATACATCTGTTCTCATCAATTTCGAGTTGAGGGTACAATTCAATTGCCTTATCATAGTAATAATCTCGATGATCACCTGACACGTGGCCAATCAATGTTGATTCTTTTCGATTTGTCAAGATATCGAGTGGTGTGTCTTCTTGGTGAATTTCGGCTATGATAATATCCTGTATGCACCCTTCTGAAATGGGATTGCCGTACTCATCAAATTTGATTTCCCGCATGGACCTTGGTGGAACTTGTACGGTTATTGATTCACGACTAATTACACCTGAAGTTCCAAGGGACTTCCCTCTGGGGATTGTTATTGTTTGTGGCACTGGGGTTGGGTTTTTTGCTACATAAATTATATTCATAATATCACTTCCTCTATTTTTTCTCCTCCTCTATGAATGAAAAGGCGAAGATCATGTCGAAACCTATTCTTAACAAATGAACAGGCTTGAATGAAACGATTGAGGCAATGTTGCCAAGGTTCATGATTTGGGTCAATATCATGACATGGTGTATCTCGTCTGTCAAGCATCATATTGATATCTTGATGATTGAGAAATTGCTGCTGACTCAAGCGTGGCTCGTATGGTAAAAAAATACGCACAATGCCATGACGACCTTGTTGAAATGTTCCCAAATTTGAAGCATCATCTAAATTTTGGCAAACAAATGATGGTCCTGCAATGAGGGCAGGGTCCATCCATATCCTACCCTCGTTCATTACATCATGCCTTTCACCTTCATTTGAAATTTGGACACTTGGTCTGCATGGATCTCGTTGAGGTGGCAAGAATCCATGAATCCATAACTCATCAAACACTTTGGTTGTTGGAGAACCTGGGATGCAATTCACTGATTCCTCTCTTCGAAGATTTGATTCTCGGTTCAGTAAAGATGATCCTGTAGTTGGTGCTCGCAAACTGTCAATGAGGGTATGCAAATTCCTAACGAGTTCATCATGCTCAAAGACAGTAATGTCCTGATTTAACATCATCATACTGATGGTTTGCATAAGATGGGCTGCTTGATGGCTATCTAGTCCTGCGACATAAGCCATTTTCATTTGTTTCAAATG
>CAZTGO010000012.1:0-45998 GCA_964613395.1 uncultured Candidatus Poseidoniales archaeon
CTCGGTTTCCTCGCTATCACTGGTGTTCTGCTCATTATGGACCTTGATCGTCCTGACCGTTTCTTGTATGTCATGCTTCGACCAAATTGGAATTCGTGGCTTGTCAAAGGAGCATATATCTTGGCCGCCTATGGAGGCATCCTCTTCCTCACAGGCGTTTTGGCATTCTTTAAACCAACAGATTACGAACTTTATCTTGAGTATCTCGCTTATGCAGGTATACCAATTTCTGCCCTTACAGGTGTGTATACAGCCTGGCTCTTGCAACAAGCCAAAGGTCGTTCTTGGTCCCAAGATAACCTCTTGCCGTTGAAATTCTTGGTTGAAACAGCTGCAATAGGTGCAGCTACACTCGCTGTTGTGTACGGGCTGCTTCTTGGCAACGGCGACATGAATAGCATTCTACAGATTGGATTGGGAACTATTGCACTCGTCATCATCCTCATCCACGGACATCACGTCATCGAAAAACCACAGTTGGAGCCACTGTTGTGAGGGATACATATGGCAAGAACATTTATCGAAAACATTGCTCAAAAATTAAGGATTATTCCAAATCTAGACAAAAAACATCACAAGGGTGCAGAAGGGCCACTACGAAAGTATCCGAGCATGGACGAATGGGATCATCACACTGAGCTCGATGCACAAGCATGGCCCAAGCAAGTTGAAAGAAACTATTCACTTGTTCCAACAACGTGTTTTAATTGCGAATCTGCTTGTGGGCTTCTTGCGTATGTTGACAAAGATAGCGGCGAAGTTGCACGATTCGAAGGGAATCCTGAACACCCAGGTAGTCGTGGACGGAATTGTGCAAAGGGGCCGGCAACCATCAACCAAATCAAAGATACAGAACGTATTCTTTACCCACTCAAAAGAGTTGGTAAGCGTGGCGAAGGCGGATGGGAACGCGTCTCTTGGGATGATGTTCTCGATGATATTGCAGGAAAAATAAGAGCGTCCTTACAAACCGGTGCTCGTGACAGGGTAGTCTATCACGTTGGTCGACCAGGTCACGAAGGTTACACAAATCGTGTCTTGAAAGCATGGGGCGTTGATGGACACAACTCGCACACCAACATTTGCAGTGCGGGTGCTAGAACTGGCTATGCTCTCTGGCATCATCACGACCGTCCAAGCCCTGACCACACCAATGCAAAGGTGATTCTTTTGTGTTCATCTCATCTTGAAACTGGGCATTACTTTAACCCTCACGCACAGCGAATCCTTGAGGGCATGATGGCTGGAGCCAAACTGCTTGTTGTCGACCCCCGTCTCTCCAACACAGCTTCCATGGCAGACCATTGGTTGCCCACATGGCCAGGAAGCGAACCTGCACTTTTCCTAACATGGGCAAAAATGATCCTCGATGAAGGTCTCTTCAACAGAGAATTTATGGAAACTCAAGTGAACTGGGAGCAATATCTCAAAGCAGTTCATCCTACTGCCGAACAAACATTTGATGCATTTATCGAAATTTTGAAGGAAGAATATGCAGAATACACACCGGAATTTGCTGCAAAGGAATGTAGGATTCCTGTCGAACAAGTCATTGAGACTGGAAAGATCGTTGCAAATGCTGGAACACAACTTTCAGCACACGTTTGGCGAGCTGCATCTATTGGAAATTTGGGAGGTTGGCAAGTCAGTCGAACTCTGCACTTCCTCAATGTACTCACAGGTTCTGTTGGTACGAAAGGTGGAACTGCTCCGAATTCATGGTCGAAGTTCAAACCCGATCTACCCCATGAACCTCCTGCACCTGAAGGATGGAACGAACTTCATTTCCCTCCAGAATACACACTTGCTCATTTTGAAATGAGTCACATTTTACCGCATATGGTCAAAGAAGGCAGGGGTACAATGGATGTGTATTTCACCAGAGTCTTCAATCCCGTATGGACATATCCAGATGGCTTTTCTTGGATTGAAATGCTTCAGAACGAAGAGGCTGTTGGGTGCCACATCGCTATGACGCCAACGTGGAATGAAACTGCTTTCTTTGCAGATTATGTTCTTCCAATGGGCCATGCAAGCGAACGGCATGACATCAATTCGTATGCAACGTCATCTGGAAAGTGGGTGGCCTTCCGCCAGCCTGTTCTTCGAGAGTACCAACGCCGACAAGGTCACGAAGTAGAACACACTTACGAAGTCAACCCTGGTGAAGTTTGGGAGGAAGATGAGTTTTGGAATGAATTGAGTCATCGAATCGACCCTGATGGCAGTATGGGTATCAAGAAATATTTCATGTCACCATACAAGGAAGATGAGAAGATGTCAATTGACGATTATTACCAATACATCTTCGAAAGAGTCCCTGGTTTGCCCGACGCTGCCTCAGAAGAAAACCTCACTGAATTGCAGTATATGCGAAGGCATGGAGCATTTCAAATCGAGGAAAGTACATACAAGAAGTATGAACAAGAGGGATGGCCTACTCCATCTGGAAAACAAGAGTTCTATTCTGAAACGATGATCGAATTCGGTTATCCAGAACACGCCATTCCACATTATAGAATAAAATCACATGTTCATCCAGACAATTTGCAAGGCGAAAACGAATTTTGTCTCTTGCCAAATTTCCGACTTCCAATGCACATCCACTCAAGGTCTGCAAACGCAAAATGGCTTGTTGAAATCGCCAATAGAAACCCAATTTGGATTCATCCCAGTGATGCAGAACGTCTTGGCGTCACTGAAGGAGGACTTCTCAAAATCGAAACTGAAATCGGTTGGTTTGTGGATAAAGTTTGGGTCACAGAAGCCATCAAACCAGGCATTGTTGGTTGTTCACACCACATCGGTCGGTGGCGAAGAAAGCAAGATGCTGGCAACCGAATGATGACCAACACAGTCTCGATAGAAGACCGAGGAGGTGGAAAATGGAGGATGCGTACGGTCGAGGGCATCGTACCGTTTGAATCAAACGACCCAGATACAAATAGACTCTTCTGGCGAGATGGTGGCGTTCATCAAAACATTACACACGCCGTTCAACCAGACCCCATTAGTGGTGCACACTGTTGGCTACAAAAAGTGAAAATCACTCTTCCGAACGAAGGTGAGGAGTATGGTGATGTTGAAGTTGATACCAACAAGTCGTTTGAGTATTACAAGAAATGGAATTCATGGGCTAAAGAGAAAGAACAACATCCGCGAGGTGAACGAAGACCATTGTGGATGAAACGACCTCTATCACCAAACAAGAAATATTGGTTCATTGATGAGGAAGAATGAGGTCATGCTGCCTGAATGGTCCTATTGACCAAGCATCTTTTTGACTTCGTTCTCAAGTTCAAGCGCTTTCGATGTGTGAATTCCTAATTGTTTTGCAGAAGATGTAAGCAATGAACGCTCCATATCTGTGATAACGCCATCCTCATACGCTGAAATGAGTAATTTCTTGTACATATTTTCATTCACACCCGATGATTTTGAAAGATTTCTCTCGATCACTGAAGAAGAGAGAATTTCAATTGGGATGAGAAGAGCAAAAATAGAAATTTTTGCAAAAACAACCATCCACTGTTTCGAAAACATCGATTCAAGTTTGGGTTCGATAGCAAATTCACTAACTACAAAAAGAATGATTGCTAGAATTAATGTCACAATCGTAGCCTTTCTTTTGACTTCGGCGGATGTCAATCGCATCATCGTGTCATTTAATTCAAGAATCGTAGCCTCAAGATTTGCATTCGCTTCATCAAGTGATTGATTTGATAGATAAAGCCGCCTTGAAGATTCTTCAATCGTATTCTCAGCTTCAACTCTTGCGAGACGTTCTCGCTCCACCTTCCGCTCTAGACGATTGATGACTTCATCAGGGCTTTCGTCTTCTTTGGTCTTCGATTTGGCTTTTTTTGCCAATTCAAAAATGTCCATTACAGTTCAACCTAGTCTTGTCGTGTGCAAGTGAACATCACAACTTGATCCTCACCTTCCGTCCTATCTTCAATGTCAATGTTGACTGTCTCGCCCCAGTGTTTAAACGCACCTTCCATCAAGCCGACGGCTAGGTCAGCTAAATGTCGAGAGGAATGATATTCAAACCATAGCGTTCGCTTGTCTTCAGACATTGTACTGACGAAAGTGGGTAATGTTGCATCTGGATATAATTTGAGGACTTCGACATGCACAACATCATGGATGGAATTCAAAAATTCAAACGAAGTTTCATGCTTGAAAAAGATTGGAAACAATTCCAAAAACCGTCCGAAGAGATATGTTCCAAAGGCTTGAACTAGGTCGCTGACCGCAATACCGGTCTCCTCAGATAAGGCGACAACAAGTTGGACCAATTCGATATGGTCATACGTTCCGACTGCTGTGTATGCGGCTCCACTAGGGAGGTCACACTTCGAAATAATCGTATCAATCATCTGTTCGCCAAACGATGCTTCAACCATATCCGTGAATTCTTTGAAAACAATTCCCTTCATGAATCAATGGCGAGTCTTTGGGTTTATTGCTTTTGCACTCACTTGTCTTATTGAGATTCAATGCGACTTTCATGCAAATCGGTAAACTTTGTCACGTCTTTCATGCTCATGCACGGATGTTCAAACTTTTTGCCAGTCTGAACCGGTCCACCACATCGTCGAATCATCACTCATTTTTCGCCATGTATATCCGCTTTCATCAGTCCATTGCTGAAGAACTGTGGGCTCGGCTACAGGTTCTGGTGATGAAGCCGCAACAGGCGTCGGCATCACCTCGGCAACAGGCGAGGTTTGTGGAACAACTGGTGCAATCGGTGCATATTCACTGAATATTTCATCAGCGAGTTGTGGTTTTCCTTCCGACAATTCAATTTCCGAACTACCTTTACGGCGAACCAAAACAAGAGCGGCAACAACAGCAAGAACAACAACGATACCGATGATCATGAACATACGTTGTTGTGCTTCTTCTTCTGCCTCCGCAGCCGCTTTGTCTTCTGCGATTTTTTGTGCAACATCACCAACGCCATCGCCATCGGAGTCCATGGTCTCAGTTGGGTCGTTAGGGAATGCATCGGCATTATCACCTACACCGTCATTGTCGGAGTCAACCGCCTCCGAAGAGTCATTAGGGAAAACATCAGTATTGTCACCAACACCGTCCCCATCGGAATCTGATGTTTCACTCGCATCAAGAGGAAATGCATCGTCTTTATCGTTGACTTCGTCATCATCGGAGTCCTCATCAAACGGATCGGTTCCAAGTGTTGCCTCTTCGGTATCAAGAAGACCATCGTTGTCGTCATCTGTATCAGAATTGTCACCGACACCGTCGCCATCAGAATCTAATGTTTCATTCGCATCAAGTGGAAGAGCATCGTCCTTATCGTTGACTTCATCACCATCGGTATCGGCATCCAATGGGTCGGTTCCAAGTGTTGCTTCTTCGGCATCGAGGAGGCCATCGTTGTCATCGTCTGTATCTGCATTGTCACCAGTTCCATCGTTATCTGAGTCTGTTGTTTCTGCCGCATCAAGAGGAAACGCATCGTCTTTATCATTGACTTCGTCGTCATCGGAATCCTCATCCAATGGATCAGTTCCAAGTGTTGTCTCATCGGTATCGAGAAGACCGTCGTTGTCGTCGTCTGTGTCTGCGTTGTTACCGACACCATCTTCATCGGAATCTATTGTTTCACTTGCATCAAGGGGAAGTGCATCGTCCTTATCGTTGACTTCATCACCGTCAGTATCCTCATCAAATGGATCTGTTCCAAGTGTTGCCTCTTCGGTATCGAGGAGGCCATCGTTGTCATCGTCCGTGTCAGTGTTGTCACCAACGCCATCGTCATCCGAATCTGCCTGTTCGGAAGGGTCATTCGGGAAGGCGTCTGCATTATCGCCAGTCCCGTCATTATCGGTGTCAACCTGCTCTGTTGGGTCGTTCGGGAAGGCGTCTGCATTGTCCCCTACACCATCACTATCGGAATCATCCTGTTCTGTTGCATCATTTGGGAAGGCATCGGCGTTATCACCTACACCGTCATTATCGGTGTCGTATTGTTCACTCGGGTCGTTTGGGAATGCGTCATTGCTATCGTAAACGCCATCCGAGTCAGAATCGAGATCAACAATCGTAGCACTGTTGGATGATTGCACCTCATTTCCAAGATTGCCATTGGAGTCTCGAGGTGTGACGGATGCAGTCCAGACTTCACCAATGGTGGTGTCTGAAGACATGATTGTCGTTTTTCCGTTCATGGAGGGAACATGATTTCCATCAACGAACCATTTGATTTCAGAATTTGATTCAGGGTCGCTATCTGGGTCTTGGTAGGTGTATGTCAACTGCAAATCTTGGTTGTATCCAACATTGCCATTAGGCTGAATTTGGATATTAGAAACCGAAGGTGGTTGATTTGCAGGGACATCTTCCTGAATGTTTGTTGTAAGTGTGTTCCAAGCATCTCCTGAGGTCATCCCGTTATTGTTGACTGTGTTGACTGCGAGACGGACTGTCACTTGTCCTGTGCCTGCAGACGGAGCAGTCCAGTCGACTGTCCAACTTCGTGCTTGGGAACCTGAATGTGTGGCACTTCCTTGGGAAATTTGTGCAAAACCTCCGGGATTGGATAGAGTTCCGCCTGTCACTTCAAGGCTGAAACCACCACCCGTTCCTGAAACGCCACCGTTGACGCCTATTGTAACGGTGTACGTCTGTCCAGGCGTATATGTCGATGGGAAGTTGTGTGTAGGCGTCACACCGGAATTGGCTGAACCGTGGCAAGAACCACAACCAACTGCACTATTCGGTTTTCCAGTTGATGATGCATCGTTCAAGGGTGTAAAGAGCACCATCACCAAAAAAGTTGCCAAGAAGATCGACATTGCAAATTTTCTCATACCCCTTTCGTGAAGTGTTCATTTTTAGATTGTTGTGGTGCGTAGTTCATACAAACTCAATCTCTTGTATGAAGGTTAACAAAACTTGATGAATTCTAACCGCCGAGTATTCACATGGATGACAATGAAACCTCATCCAGTGAAACAGAGACTGCGAATCTATTCTTTGCAAAACTTGATACAACGCCAGGTCTTCTCTTGTTCGGTTATCTCCTCACATCAATTCCAATTCTCTATCGATTGTTGGTCACTGGTTCAATCCTATCTGCGATTTGGCCTCATGCCATCAACACACTGGAGTGGACTATGTGGGCTAGGGAACACGTGCAATTTTTTCCGCTATTCTTTTTCTTCCTTGCGTCCATTACCTACGTGCTACAGCGACCTAAAATTGCAACCATACGTTGGGTTCAGCGCAGTCTCGATATTTCAATTGGTGCATTGTTGTGCATGCTGACATTGTATGTGTTGTTGGATGTATTTTATCTCCGAGGAGCTTTCCTTCTTCTTCCTACAGTATATTCCGCACTTCTTCTGACGGTTCTTATAGGGCGTTTTGGTTCACCTCGACTTCATAATTCAGGTGGAACAAAAATTTCTCGTTCGAGAACATTACACATTATTGCGGTGTTCTCATGCTCTTGGCTCCTTCTTCCCGGCTTACCTGCATCCTTTGGATTCGCCCCCTCCCCTCCTGAAACCCCTATAATCGGCTACGGCGCTAGCCCTGGTCCTTTTTTAGTGGATGTCGTTCAGATTCCGTATGAATTGCCTGCTGAAGTGGAACAAATACGTGGTGACACGGAAACAAACATCGACTTCTCAATTTATCTCTACCTTCCTATTCTCGAAAACGCAAATGTGTCAAAAATACCATTGGCCATCCTACTGCATGGGTTTCTCTATCCCGACCAGGATGCATACAGTGACTGGATCGATCACCTCGCAGCAAAAGGGATTGCAGTTGCGTTCATTCAATACCCATCTGATATTTGGCCTGAAGGTGTTGACGACTTTTCTCCAACCGAGAAAGAAGGGATGTCAGATTTCATGCAGCACACTTATCGAAACCTATCAATCAACGCAGCACTCGACACCCTGGACACAGAAATTCTTGGACAATCCCGGCTAGAAAGCGTCAGCACAATACTCGATGACGTTGAAATCTCGACCAGTGAATTGTGGATTGGAGGACATAGCCTTGGAGCCGCATACTCATTTTTTGTTGTAAATTATGCTATGGAAAAAGGTTGGGGGCAACAAGCACTCATGATCGACCTTGAATCGCCTGCTCCAAGACCGAGTCAACCAAACTTGCAACCAACTTGGTCATCGCTACCTCAAAACACCATCATTCACTCAGCCGTAACGCAGGATGACATGAGTGTTGGTTCGTGTGCTGGTGCTCATATGCACGACTTCTTCGCAAACCAAGCAGGAAATAATAGCGTTTTCATTGAGGTGCAATCCGATAAATACGGTTTTCCACGAATGGTCGCCTCCCACTATTTACAAACAAACCCTGCACATGACGCTCTATCTGATTGGGCGTTCTACCGTAGGATTGATGCACAAGCGGATTGGTTAACTGCTGAATCCAGAAATGATACATTTACAATTGACTGGGCTCGAAACTACCTCCTCGATGATGAAATGCTTGCACCTATGGGTAAATGGTCTGATGGAACGCCTGTATTGCCTTTGAATATCTTCTTTGGCGAAGACGTAAGGTTGCGGAAATATCAAGATTGCTGACTGTCGGAAGATGTGAAAATGATAAAGAAGTCATAAATTCGGTACCATCTGCCCACTACATTCATTAAGCGACTTACTTGGTGGCTTCGCTTAACAGGGAGGATTCCTCGTGAGCCAACATCCACTAAAAGAATTACGAGAACGCATCACGTCAATGGGTTTGATGAAGAAACCGACCATGAAATCTTGGACCAAAGTCGTTGCTTTGTTTGGAATCGTCATATCACTTTATTTTGTTCATAGCCAAATCCCACTGTATTGGGGACTTCTTCTCATTCCCATTACAGCATTATTCACAACAACACTTTCGATGGCAGGCCACGAAGGCGTCCATGCATCAGCATGCAATTCAAGAGCAGGTAATATATCTCTAGCCGCCTTGGTTTTCCCACTATTTTGTGGACTTTCAATGGAATACTGGCGTGACAAACACAACATCAAGCATCACGCACACCCGAATGTCGTCAATCAGGACCCCGACATCCATTCTTGGCCACTTACATTTTCCCAAGAAGAATATGAACAAAGCGGAAAGATACGACGCTTCTTTCAGAGGAATTTGCAGGCCTACTTGTTTTGGCCAATATCCCTCCTCGTCGGCCACCTCATGCGATGGGACGGCCTCAAATTCTTGATCACACATCCGTTTAGAAATAAGAAAAAGCGATTTACAAAATTGTGGGCATTGGACTCGTCGCTCATGCTCGTACACTTTTTCCTTTGGCTTGGACTTCCGATTCTTCTTGGCGTACCTTGGCAAATCACCGTAGGATTCTATGCACTGCTTTGGGCTCTCGTAGGGACATATCTCACCGCAATTTTCATCGTCGGTCATGCAGGACGTCCAATCGTCACTGAGTATGATGAAAACTGGAGGCTTCAAATTGAAACAGGAAGAAGAATCAAAACCAACAAATTGACTTCATTCTTTTTCGTTGGCTTGGACTATCAAATTGAGCACCATTTACTACCATCAGTTTCTCATTTCAATCTTCCAAAAGTCGCACCTATTGTGAAAAAATATGCTGAAGACCGTGGTTGGGAATACGAAGAAATGGGTTTCTTCAGAGCACTTATTCATTCCACGATATGCCTCCACAGAGCGTGGAAAACACCATCGATACAAATTGATTCATCTGCAGCACTTGATGATTCAATTCAACCTCAAGCAGCCTAATCGAATGATTCCAAATGAAAACGAAGGCTCATAGCCTAGTGATTCAGGCAAGAGTCATGCGTCGTTACGGGTCGAGATTTCTGACCCTCCTGGTCGCTTGTACAATGGCACTACCAATATTTTCAGGGTTAGTTGCTGCAGAAGAAAAGTGGAATGAGGATGGTTGGCTTCGAACCTCAATTGCAGAGGACCGACTCTTGCTCGGTGATGAATTCGGATGTTATGGCATGCCCCATCTTTCGACATTTAACGACCCAGGGGCAGTTGCGAATGAGTGCACAGAGTACATTCAATCGCGAATCTCTGCTAGCGTTTGGGGCGATCAACCACTCTCCATCTACACACCTCGAGGACTGACAATGACACAACATCAAATCATCAAAGATCAAGGTTACCCCGTACACGGAGATTTGACGGGAATTGAGGCGAATGCGTGGCATACAAACCAATCGCCGAATGATATCTGGGACTGGTTCAATTTAGGCCGACGTGGAGGCAGCCTTGAACAATCACTGTCGGATGTGAATCAACTTAATACTGCACTAACTGAGGGAGGCCTTGTGAATTTGTATTGGGTAGGAAGGGTCAACGATGCAACAATACGTCATGATGGTGAAATTGTCGACATCCTAAGAGAAACGCCCGCATGGATGACGACTTGGGGAGAAGCTTGGTCATACTGGTCAGCACACAGATGTTATCAATTGGACCATGGCGTTGAGCAAGCCACGAATGGAACAACAATCATTTACTTTGAATCACTCATCACAGAAGCTTGTGGTTCAGTCCAACCCGATGTGTGGAATATCCCAGTGACGTGGATACTTGACTTTAATGGTTCAACCCACTCATCTATAGAATCATCGAGTGAGAATTTTAACAATATTGAATTTGAAAGAAGCACCAAAGAAGGATGGTTTGAAAACGAGACATTGTTGTATCTGAGCGTGAAAAAAGGGACTCGCATTTCAATTCATCTTGACTCAAACGATACAGAGTATGACATCATAGGTAGAACAGATTTTTGGAATAACCATTCGACTGCAGTTACCATTGCAGGCCATGCAACCAATGACTTATTTCAATGGTCTAAGCGATTTGATGATGACCCGTTCCTTCGGTTTACATGGCTCGTCATTCCACGAAATCTTGATGACGGTGGAGATTGGATTCCGTATGCAGTCATTGGCGTTTCAGCTGGAAGTATTGCAATGATGTTCTATTTTATCCGAAGGGATGTTTCATTATCTGGCCCCATTCATTCCACTGAAAATATAACGTTTCCACAACATTCTAAGCGAAGAGTTGATTTTGAAGAAGAAGAGGCTTAGGTCGAAGAGAGGGGTTAAACACATGGCTAACGATGTTCATATCGACCCATGGTCCAGTTCTCAGTCGACAGATTATCAACGTATTATCGACCAGTTTGGTCTTCACAAATTTGAGCACGGCTCTATTGAACACCCTACTCACCTTCATAGAAGGGGGATTGTTTTTGCTCATAGGGACTTTAACAACATTGCAGAAGCACAACGGCATGCACAACCACATAGTGTACTCACAGGTTTGATGCCAAGTGGCCAAATGCACCTTGGCCATTCGATGGTCGTTGAACAAGTTCGTTGGTTTCAGGAACAAGGTGCCGATGTCTCAATTGCTGTAGCAGATTTGGAAAGTCAAGCAACAAGAGGAATCCCATTGAAGAAAGGCTATGAGATTGCTGTGGAAGAATACATTCGGAATTACGCAGCATTAGGTCTCGATCCAGATCGAACACAGGTCTATTTCCAATCAAAAAGATCTGTTGTGCAGCGACTAGGCTTTCAACTTGGAAAAAGAACAAATTTGAGTGAATTGGAATCCATTTATGGATTCAGCGGTGAAACAAATCTTGCCCATGTCCAAGCACCAATGGTTCAAGTGGGCGATATCCTTCACCCTCAACTCGAAGAATATGGAGGCTTGCGACCAATTGTTGTACCTGTTGGTGTCGACCAAGACCCTCACCTTCGATTGACCCGAGGTCTTGCATCAAAGTCAAATTGGTTTAATGTCAAAATTGCAAATCGTGGAGTTTTGATTGGCCTATCACTTCAAGACGATAATGCAAAAGTGTTTGGTATGCAAGCTAATGGAAGAGTTGACAAAGCGAAAGTCAAACAAGTCTTTGATATGATTCAAGACAAGTTGGTTGAACGTGGATTCTCAGATATTGAATCGGTTCCGAAACAAGGAACAATACAGATTTTTTCCGCAACTGGAAAAGACATCCATGGTATTCAAGCAATCTTGCTTGGCATCGAGCGTTCCTTGGGCGGCATGGGACTCATGGCACCATCCTCAACATACCACCACTTTGCAGTCGGACTAACTGGAGATAAAATGAGTAGCAGTTCTCCAAAATCAACAATATTTCTTAACGATTCCATTGAAGATATTCACAAAAAAATCAAGAAAGCCTATTCTGGTGGTCGAACGACAATCGAAGAACATCGACGCCTTGGTGGAGAACCCGAAAAAGATGTTGCATATCAATACCTGATGTACTTTTTTGAAACGGATGATGGCCATTTAGATGAGATTTACAATGCATATACTTCAGGATCGCTTCTTGCTGGAGAACTTAAGCAAATTTGCTCTGATAAAGCAACTGATTGGATAAAAGACCTTCAAGAAAAACGTGATGAAACTCATCACCTCGTCGAACAATTCATTCGTCACGATTGAGTTCTTGGTTTGAAAAAACTGCGGGGTCAGGGCCTACGGGAAGGGATTGAATTTCATCCTCGGTGAGTTCTCTCTGTTGAGCATCATGATGGAGAATTGTTGAAAGTCCGTGAGGGTCGAGGAATTCGAGTGAAAATGGGACTGAATCCTGCTCACCAGCACGAAGAAGGGTTTCTTTCATCTCCATCAATTGTTGCATTGATTCATCCAAATTTTCATTGGAATTTGGGTCAAGTAGGTCTTTGCTTACTAAATCAATAACATCGATGAATCGCTGCAAAACACCCTCGACATTTGACACATAACCCGTCGAGTTTGAACCAGGATTGACTGCGAGGTCCAACTCAGGAATTTGAATCGTGCAAGATGAGGAGCGTACGACTCGAGCATTCAATTTCTCTTTAGCATCGATAAAAAGGGATAAACAGCCTGGATTTTTTCCTTCAGGGGGTATGAAATCGGTTTGCCTCCATCCACAAGCATTGCAAATCAAGGTCAATTGAGTGTGTTCTCCGAAATAAGGAATTTCATCGATGTGAGTCAGCATCTTGAATTGACCTTGAACTGCGCACATCGGGCACGGTAATTCAATGTCTTGTTCAAACAAAATTACACCTCCGTCAAATCATCTGGGTCGACTGCGAAGGCCTCCATTTCAAGACCGTCTACGCCCCGGACTCCCGAAGGTAGAATTAGAAGGCGGTCTTGGTTCAATTTGATGATTTGTCCCTTGAGGTCAAGTTCGATAAATTCATGCAATAACGCTACACTCGTTGAGAACTCTGTTTGGCGTTTCATGATTTGCCTCATATCTACGATCGTTGCGTGTCCATCAGCTGCCCAGTTCATGATTTGCTCGGTACCTGTGAAATCATGGAGGGTCGCATAGTGTAAGACTAATTTTCCGGGAAGAATTGGGACTGGAGCGTAGGGATATAACTCCCCTAAATCATGATATTCAATATGCGTTCGTGGCTGTTGTTCGGATGGCCTTGAAGTGATGCTTGGCATTTGAAATGATTTCTCATCGCTTGAAGGTTCTTCTACCGCCGATTTATTTTTTCGCTCAAGTTCACGCTCCGCCGCTTCCATTAAATCAAGGTCCATCATTTCTGGAATTCTTGCTTCTTCATCAACGATCGGAGTTGTTGAAAAGGCATCCAAAGAAAACTGACCATCCTCTCCTGCCTTTGGCTTTTTCCTCCGCACATTTGCCGAACAGGTCGAGAGTTCATCAAGCCTTGCGAATATGAGTTCAAAAAATGTTGATAATCTCACAAAAAGATGATTTCCGAATGAATTTGTGAGTTGACGATACCTCAAGGTTCAAAGAGTGTCGGTGCGAGGAAGTAACCATGTCAGAGGGCCAAGCCATGCTAAAGACTGGAACAAGCACTATAGGAATCACTTTCGATGGTGGCGTCGTTGTAGGTGCCGACCATCGAGCCACGATGGGTCATTTTATTGCAAACAAAAGTGTTCAAAAATTGTTCCAAATCGGCGGAAATTTAGCTTTAACCACCGCAGGACTTGTTGGCCATGCACAATCTCTCTCGAGAACACTTTCGGCTGAGGTTGCATTGTTTGAACTCAAGCGTCAACAACAAATGACTGTTCGAGGGGCTGCAACCCTTACTGCAAATATTCTTGTTGGCCGACCTCATTGGGTACAACTCCTCATCGTCGGCGTTGATGATGAAGGGGCACATGTCTATTCGATTGACTCCGCAGGTGGCTCGATTCCCGATGTGTATTGTGCAACAGGTTCAGGTTCGCCGTACATGTACGGTGTGCTTGAAGATGGTTTTCGCGAAAACATGTCCGAGTCGGATGCCTTAAAACTCGCGGCACGTGCCCTCCATGCATCAGGACAACGTGATGCGGCATCCGGAAACGGAATGGACCTCGCAGTCATCACAAAGAAAGATGGATTCCGACTGTTGTCTGAAGACGAGATAAGCAAACTTCTCAAGTGAGCAATTACACTCCCTGCGACCTAGTCGCACACTCTGTGTTGATGTGTGATTGTCGTAGGACAGAGGTGAAAACATGACCTTGACATTTAAAGAAATTAAAGATGAAATTGAAAAATTGGTTCCAAAGGACGTCAAATACAGCGTTGACCTCGAAGCTGGAAATATTGCCCTCATAACCTCGGATTTTGAAGCATTTGGAGGAGGCGATGGACTTATTGGAAAAATCGCAAAGAAGGTCAAGAGGAAAATCGTCATACGTCCGCCCCTTGAAGAAATTAAGAGCCAAGATGATGCATTGGATATCATCAAGGAGATCCTCCCCGAAGAAGCAGGTCTAGGCGATGTGTACTTT
Organism: uncultured Candidatus Poseidoniales archaeon; assembly: GCA_964613395.1. GTDB lineage: Archaea > Thermoplasmatota > Poseidoniia > Poseidoniales > Poseidoniaceae > Poseidonia. Next base: position 14,833 of record CAZTGO010000012.1, read on the forward strand.
GATGAATGCAGCCGTGAAGTCATTCTACAATGCGAGCAGCCCGGTGATGCTGTTGGACGAAAAGGTGCGAATATCAAAGAAATTCGTGACAAAACAGGCTGGAGTGTTCTCGTCGAACGCAAACCTCCACTCTTTTCGAGGACAGTTCATGATGTTCGAGAATACCGAAACCAAAATTCAGACGAACGACGCAAGTTACTCAAAGAATTCGGGTTAAATATCCACAGACCAACCCGCCAAGGAGCTACTTGGGCTCGAATCACGGCACTTGGTTCATACCGTGAAGTTGGACGAGCATGCCATCTTGTGACAACAAATGAATCTCGAATCATGATCGATGTGGGTGTCAACATCGCCTCAGATACAGATCCGATGCCATTCTTCACCGCTCCTGAAGCACTACCTTTGGAGAAATTGGATGCTGTTGTTTTGACACACTCGCATTTGGACCATGCTGGCATGCTCCCCGTTCTGTTCAAGTATGGTTACAGAGGTCCCGTCTATTGTACACCGCCAACTCGTGACCTCATGCTCTTGCTCCAAACAGATTACCTGAAAGTCGGTGGAGCCGAAGGAAAACGGGCCCCCTATGACATGGAGGATATCCGAACTTGCATGCTTCATGTGGTGGATGTGAATTGGAATGAGACCACAGATATCGCCCCAGATGTCAAATTAACCTTCCATAATGCAGGACACATATTGGGCTCCTCTTCTGTTCATCTAAATATCGCAAATGGTAAGCACAATGTGGTTTTCAGTGGTGACCAAAAATACGAGAAATCATGGCTTTTTGATGCTGCTAACACAATTTTCCCCCGTGTTGAAACATTGGTCATCGAATCAACATATGGTGCAACTGGTGATTATCAACCATCAAGGCAAGAAGCGAATCAAGAGTTGCAAGATATTGTTTCAAGAACAATTCTTCGTGGTGGAAAACTCATTTGCCCCGTTTTTGCTGTCGGACGTTCACAAGAAGTCATGATTGCTATCGATGAGTTATTTCGCTCAGGCACAGTAAAACCAGTCCCAGTTTGGCTGGACGGAATGATTCAAGAGGCAACTGCAATACATGCATGCCACCCCGATTACCTCACCAATGCGCTACGAAAATCCCTCTTGACCGACGATGGGCAAAACCCCTTCACGAGTGAATGGTTCAGACCTGTTAAAGGCAGAGAATTGCGAGAAAGTATCATTATGGACACGTCGCCATGTATTGTTCTTGCAACATCTGGTATGTTGAATGGAGGTCCAGTTATGGATTATTTCAAGTCATGGGCTGCTGAAGAACGTAATTCATTATGCTTCGTTGGATACCAAGCAGAAGGTACACTTGGACGTCGATTACAGAAAGGTTTTGGCGAGGTGCCGCTCCTCATCAATGGAAAAACAGAAATGGTCAAAGTTGGTTGTGAAATGGTCACCATCGATGGATTTTCAGGGCATTCAGACTATCGACAACTCATCGAATTTGTTGACCAAATTAATCCAAAGCCTCGGAATATCATTTGCCATCATGGCGATTATCAGAAATGTAACGAATTAGGCCACACTCTTCGTGATAAATACCGATGTCGAACCTATGCCCCAAAGAATTTGGAAACCGTTCGAATTCTATAGTTAGATTGACGGGATTTCCAAACCGTGCTCATTTGGATGCTCTAAATCTTGAGTTTGCTCATACAATTGTTGAGCCTTCAACGGCGACGTAGTCTGAGTTGGTGAAGTCAATTCATGCTTTGCTTTTGGCTCGAGAAGAAGTTTCAACAAGAAGTACAATGGCAAGACAAGACTCGCTAATACAAAGGATAGCGTGTGTTGCTGATCGATGAATGTGAGTATGGGGAACACCATATAGAGCAAGCAACCCACAAGGGCAAGCAATGTTCTTTGTCCACTCATATTCAAAGCCTAGGACCATTTTGTTCATGAACCCGTTGTGTCTGTCCAATGACATGGCGTCAGGAAGAACGAAATGCGAAGGTTGGCTCATGACAGCAATCGCACCTTGGGGAGAAAATGCAGAGGATGCTTTTGACCAAGGATTAGTTGAGTTGGGACTTGGAGATTCTCGAATGATTCAGGCTCAGGGAGCAATGCTACCGCTTGGTTTTAACGTCATTCCACCAAAACCACTTCCAATTGGCTCTCTTGTCGAATGCCACATCGCTTCATCATATGCATGGAATGGATCATCAGCATCTGCTGGGGTCGCCTATGCCCATTGCATCACACCAGAGGATGACGAATGTTCGATTGTAGCAACCATTTCAACAAATTTAGATTATGAAGAAACAGTGCTCGCGTTACGCAGAAATCTGCAAAGAAAATTAGCAAGTCGGGACCTTGAAGTAACGTCGTTTGATGTTGCTGTCGACGAAGTTACTGCTGGACAAGACCATCACGGAGTCGCTATCGCTGCTCTCATCTTACCGGATTCCCTTTCGATTGGAACGACAAGAACGGGCCCCGTTCGAGGCTCATTGACGAGGGAATCTGAAGAGTCTCCTAAACCTCGAGTTCAAACAAAAGCGCCAGCAGCCCCTGCACTTCGACCAGGTCAACAGAAGAAGAATACAGGCCCCGACTTCAGTCTTTGAAGATGATGAGCATGGTAGACTCACCATACCTCGTCATTCAATGTCCTGCGTGCAATATGTGTCATGGGTCGAGAAAATTATCACATCGTTGCCAACATTGTGGCGCAGCCATTGCTGAGCAAGGGAAAATTGTAGCCACAGCTACAACCCCTCAAGCACTTCAAGTCAAAGTTGCCCTCGCCAACACGCCAGAGGAATTACGAGATGAATTGGAAAAAAAACTCATGTCATCTCTCGGTGATGCAGATGCACTGGATGAGCCATCCCTTCCAAGTTTGTATGGGTCATTTCACAAAAGATACACTGACCAATCCTCAATATCAATAGAAGAAATATCTGGATTTTTAAGATCGAGAGGGAGCACGATGATGGCAGAAACCTTCGTAGGTCACTTGACCAATCAGGGTGTGTTGATTCAGTTGGACGGTTCGACTTGGCAGTTCATAGAGTGAACTTCATAGGTGTGATTGCGTGCCGAGGGGTAAGGGCGTATGGGTTAGTTTGGCCTATACTCGGGCGTTTGGGACGCTTGGACCCAAGTTCAAATCTTGGTACGCCCACCATCAATACTTTCGTTCATGCACCCAGATGATGTGATAACCAAATTTTGTTCGAACAAATTCGGAAGGAGTGGTTGCAATTTCGGAAGACCAAACAGCTTGCTCAAATTCTTTGACCATCTGACCTTCAGTGAATTCATCAAGAAGTCCACCTTTTTTTGAACTAGGGCATTTTGAATAATCCTTCGCTAATTTCTTGAACATCTTCAGGGGCTTCTTTGCGCTACGAATAGCATCAAGAATTTCTTTCGCCAGGGGTTTCGTTGGAACGAGGATATGACGAACTGTCGCCGTTTTTATCGGATTACTTCCGCTGACCATGTAGCCTCATCCTCTCTTGTGTCCGACTTGATAACCGGTCAAAAATGTGTGCAATTGTCCAAAATGAAAGGCAGAGTACAATTGAATGTACCCCCCTATTGACGAATTCGACCTCGAGGTTGGTATCAAATGGAAGAAGCATTGTCCACCCAATCATATATGCTATGAATGCAAAAAAAGTGTGTGGTGTTCGATTTGAACCGAGTAACCAAGAGAAATTTCTTCGATGATGTTCAACGGCCATCATCCAACCTACCTTCATAAAAAATGGTAACCGTCGAATACCTGAGATTGAAGAATTGTAAACTGAGCGAACAGGAACTTCCTTTACTCGAAAGCCAAGTGATGAAAGGCGAATGAGCCAGAAATTCGGATAACCATACCCTTGCCAAGAGTTGTCAAAGTCCCAAGAAACGAGAACATGCGAAGACACAGCACAATAACCACATTGCGGGTCAGATACAGGTTTGCCACTTGCAAGTGTTGTTGCAACAGAGAGAACTGCAGATGCAACTTTTCGATGGACGGGCATCTCGTTAAGACCATCAGTATGGATCTTGCGATTACCCTTCACATAATCGGCCTCACCTTTGATTATTGGTTCGATAACAACTTCCATGTCGTTTGGATCCATTTGGCCATCACCGGCAACAACGACACAAATGAAAGGCTGATCAAATCGTTCAAGCGCATAAGTGAATCCTGAATCGATAGCGGCACCAACACCCCGGCTTTTGCTGGTGATGACATCGAGGTTCGTTGTTAAATTCGCATTTAAAACACGATTTCGAGTTTCATCTGTTGAATGATCATCAACAACGATAATATGGTCAACATAATCAGGTAAGGTTTCAATAACATCTCGAATGAAGTTCTCCTCGTTGTGAGCAGGCACCACAACGATAACTGGCACCTGTTCTATCATGCTTCAAGGCCATGCCCGAATTTCTTGAATCTAACTGAAACAACTCATGGTTCGTAAAAAGAAGCATAGTTTTCAAATGTGACATCGCTCACCACATCATATGTCAAACGAGGAATTGCACATTCTTTTTCTCGGTCGAGACATTGAATTACGAATCGTTTCCCTTATTACAAAGGGTCGACAATTTTCGAAACATGTGAGTTACATCGACTGTGGTTCGAACGATGAAACAGTTGAACTAGCACAAGAGGTTGATTGCCCAGTTCATCATTACAAGGGAGAGGTAGTCATACAGCATCTCGCTGAATTCATATCAAGTGAATTAAAATGGCATGGCAGGATTTTGCTTATTCACGTAACAAATCAATGGAAAATTTCTGATCTCCTTCTCGATGTGAACAGAGCGAATGAGGATTGGGACATCTATTACGCCTTTCACACCGAAGATCAAGCAGATGAGGAAGAAGATGTTTCAAGTATCCTTAGTCGAACAATTCCAAAGATATTAGCAGCCTCATCTGAAGGATGCAAGCAACTTGGAGGCCTAAATCCACTTGCAACGGCAAGTGAAATCGATTCAAAAATGAAAGTGCGAGTCATCCATACTGGACAACGACCTGTTGTCATGGAGAGAGAATCATTAGCCACTGCATCCAGATTCGCTCAGCTCTTTTATTGGATGCTCGAATCAAAGCATCCACTTTTTTTGTTCGGCATTCCTGGAGTAATTCTTTTCGTGCTAGGGTATAGGTTGTCGGGAAACCTGACAAATATATTCACAGAATTGAACACGACTTCAATTGGAGTTACACTCGCTACAATTGCAATGACTCTCATAGGCCTCTTTGCAATGATGATTGCCATTATCCTCTACATTTTAGGAAAACAGGTTAACCGCATCCAATCCCAATACAATTGGCCTAGAGAATCGTAGGTGATGTTCTTGGCTGAACAAAAATATCTGATTTGTTTTGATATGGACAGAGTCCTTGTCGACCATTTATCGACATGGCAATTTGTTTACGACAAATTAGGCATCAATAATGATGAATCCTTTGCTTTGTACAATCAAGGCAAATTAGATGAGTGGGACTGGATCAAACTTGACCTTGGGTTGATAAAAGGTGCACGCAATCCTCCGGCCACAGATTCAGAACTTCGTGAATTGATGGAAGACATGCCACTCATGAAAAATTGGAAGCACGCTATTTCAAATATTCTTGAACAAAACACACATATCGCCATTATCAGCGGAGGCCTTCAGCACACCGCACGATACATTGCGGCACAATTTCCATCTGAGAAAAAATGGAAAAAGAGGTGGGGTGGAATCGACCCAAATACAGCCCGAGAACAATGCGATGGTCATGATTCAGTATTCCACGTCTTCACCAATGGTTGGCTTATCGAACCCAACGAAAATAGACATGATGCCATTGGTGATTTTGGCAGATATCAAGTTCAAATGAACGGTAAGGGTTCAATTGTACAAATGCTTCAACGTCGTCTGGGCATCTCAAAAGAGAATACAGCATCCGTTGGCGATTCATCAGGCGACATTGGCATGTTTGAGCAGAGCGAGGTCTCAATATGTTTCAATCCTTGGAATGATGAACCGATTGCAGTTGCAAGCCATACAATTCACGAATGTGATTTGATGCTTGTCTATGAACATATCAAATCAAAATTCAATTGGGATTAAGATTATTCAGTAAGGACGTTTACACTCTGTCATGAGTTTTGATGATGTGTCCTCCATTTGCCACAACTGTGGATTCTTGCTTGGAGAATTTATTCCTGGCATGCCATGCCCTAATTGTGGAGAACATATGACATAATCATGGCCGAGTTAGTTCACCAAAATCGTTGTACAAACTAGGACCCTCAGTCATGAACCACATCACCCCGAGTCTACTTCTTGAGTCTTCAGGTGTTGCATTAGCGTTGGTGGAACATGGGCCAGTACAGCCGTCAGCTATCGCAACATACACTCTGCCTTCTTTGTCGATATGAAGGTCATTAAAATCCAAAAGATTACGATTTGAACCACCAATGTCTCGGCAGTCTCCGCTATTCAAACAAATACTACCAATTTGAACTGGGTCATCAGTTACTCTGTAGGTGTGAAACACCGGGTTCTCATCGAGTGCATTCAAACTGTAAGTGATGTACAGATGGTACGATACATTCCCAGTTGCGTAATGGGCGTTGCCGTCCCAAGGATTGCCATCAATGTTTGGAAGGCCCAATTCGCTTGAATTTTCACTTCCCAAATATGCAACCGCAATTCGTCCTTCATCTCCAGCAGAGGTTTGAGGAAAGACTGTAGAAATGACTTCAACTGGACTGATTCGAAGGCTTTCTTGTTCCCATGATTCACCAGAATCAATGCTTCTCGACATGTAAATGCCTTCATCGGCACCGGTCCAAACATGGTAGGCGTTTGATGCTGAGTCTGTTGCTACTTCAGAATTTTTTCTTGGATTTGGTGTCGATGCATCTTCACCCATTGTTCGTTCAAACCAATTGAATCCGTTGTCTTTCGAAACGATGACTGTCGGGGTTGCAACACGTGGAGTGACATAGACCGTGCCATCGGGTGCGGTTGTAATAGCACCGTGCAAACCTCCATTTGTTGTGGCTAATCCTACGATTTGTCCTCCAACTTCAAACGAAGCCCCTCCATCAAAACTTGTGAAGCAAAAGATTCCGATGAGTTTGTTATAACAATAATATACTGCAGTTTCATACAATGATTGTGAAACTTGTCCTGCAAGGCCATAGCCTGAATCAGTCCAAGGTCCAGATGCGAGTTTTATGTGATCATTAATTGGCGTCGTACCAGAATTGTGAGGGTTGCCAGCCCACGATTGACCATCGTTATCGCTCCAGCAAATCCAAGAAGTCTCAAGACCCTGCATCTGTACATTGAAAATTCGGTCGGTAACTGGATCAACCCAGCCGTAAGGGTCACTGGTTGTAAACGAACATGCTGGACCGGTGACGTCTTCCCAAGTCTCTCCATAATCACAAGATTGCATGACTTTTTCGAGGGCAATGAAGTAAATACATCCTGTCGAGGTGATACCGATACTCGGTTCTGGAGCATTTTCACCTACATCGCTGTAATTAAACACCAATTGAATCGGGTCGACATCAACTGCTAATCCATCCGGGCCTGTCACAAAAATTCGTTTTTGACCTTGGTCAACAGGTACCGGTTCATTCGCGACTTCTTCTTCACCAAAACATCCAGAAAGTGATGCAAGAAGAATGAGAACACTCATTAGCAATGGATTGCCCTTCATAATTTGGCGCTCACGCTCGATGAGATTATGTTTGCGATGGGGTATTTTCAGTCATCGTTCTGCTTATGCAAGCCCCAACAACGCCAAGCCACCGAACAGGATGAACAATGGAACGAGAACGAGTTCGACTCCAGAACGGGCACTTCCTAGATTCGACAACTCTGATCCTCGCTGTAATGTACACTTTGTCCCTGACTCGTCTTCATTGCCCCATACTTCGATGATGCTATTACCCAACGTACCATCTAAGCCTTCGGATCTTAGTTCTTCTTGAGACCGAGATTTTGTTTGGCCTATGAGGTACACTGGATTTCCTATTCGCAAGCCCCAAAGTGTCCAGCGATGCTTTTCAATTCGTGCATCCCGTAGAATGCCAGCCACTGCTTGTGACATGAGTTGCTTCCCAAGACTTTGGGCGAAGGCTCCATCCCATTGTTTCAAAAAATTTCCATACTCTTGACGTTTAAACGATGTTGTATTGACTTTTATTCCGCCTGTGCCATCATGCAAAATAAACGGGCAACCTCCTTTATCTGAGCGGATTTGGACCCAATTACATTCTTCCCTCGTATTGCCTTCACTATCTTTCACAGTACGACATTGATATTGTTCATAGGTCCATCGAAAACCCACCATATTTTGCATCACCATGTTTTGATTACCATCAACAACAACTGTCATGCCTCCAGCTTTTGTTGGTCGGACCTGACCAACCAACTCGGGATATCCAACAGGTGCTGAGCGGACTAGCGAAGTGGGAAGGTCCATCATTTGTCGCAGCATTTTTGCTCTTGCAGCACCACCAAGCACTCCGAATAGGCCAATTGCGATGAAAATGTATGCCGGTACGGCTCCACCCTCATACATATCATCTGACATCACGTAAGATGTGGTGTATAGACCAATGATAATGGCAAGAGTCAAGAAGACTCCGAATAAAGAAAACGTTGCAGGTGTTGGCGTCCCAACATTGACTGGATGCTCAGGCAATGGCTGAGCACCCTCGTCGGCAACATACGGATTTTCTTTGTTCCATGTAGTTGGGCCAGGAGCAGGCAAGATCCAGTCATTCGGGTCGTTTGTAGGCACGTATGATGTTTGTTGGAGCCACCAATTTTCTATGGTCATACCACTCGCTTCAGCTTTCGCTTCAAGTTCTGCGGGTGAAATAGCATTCTTTCTCAAGTTATGCAGCGTTGCCTCATGTGAACCAGGTGTTATGCCCGCCATGATAAAAAATCCTACAGCTGAAAGAGCAAGAAATGTCTTATCATCGAGAGATAGAACGATACCTGCGACAACAAGAATTATGCCTACAACAAAAACAAACCAACCCCCAAAAGTATACGGTAAGTTAACTTTGAATGCACCACCATCGAGGTCCAACGAATGTTTTGTCATAGTATTCCTAAGGCAGTTCATCTCTTGAATATTGCCACATTACAAACGGTGATTTCATTCATCATTTGACCAAACGGTATAATTCGTGATAAATAATTTAAACGAGATTCGGGTGCTTAAAATGTTCGTATGCGATTGTTTAGTCCAGATTACCGTTGGGAATGGAATGGCACGGAATGGGTACAAGCTGCTCAACCAATTTTCAGCCCTGATGGTAAACATCTCTGGGTAGGGGATGAATGGATTCCGATTCCTCCATCCGAAACAGATCAATCGAATGAATTAGCAACAAATCAACCACGAGATACTCCACAACACGTCGAAGAAGAAACTGAAGAGCCACATACCATGTCCGAAGGTCCCGCCTCGACATTGTCAAGTGATTCCAATTTTGAATTCGACGATGATGATGAAACAATCAACGATGAAGATGACACTTACAGTTCAACAAATGAAAACATCGAAATCCATGAAATTGACCTATCAGGTTGGGAATTGTCAGTTGTCAGTGAGGATATCGACGGCAACAGGGTTGAGTTATATGATGAGAAACGAGATTTGACAGTTTCGGATTTACTTTCAAATCTTTCTGATTATCTTGAATTGATTCCAACTCATTTTGGCCAAGAAGAAAAATCTATTTTTATGATTACGATGTATCTTATTCCACCTAAAGAACAATTCTTGCCTTGGGTTATTGAACAAAACGGAAAGGAATCAATAGAAGATGTGTATCGATGCTCTATTGATGAATGGTGGATGAAGAAGGTGATCGATCGTACTGCAACCGGCTCGCTCTATTTGCCCAATCTGCACTTCATTTGGTATTCTGATTCTGAAGACATCAGTGCCGAAGGCCATTTTGGCTTCGATGTCATCCGCCAAAATGACTTGGATGTCAACCTCAAGATACCATCGATTTCAACGATTGACATCATGCAACTCGTCGTTTGGCTTGTCAATGGCAAATATGAAAAAATCAAACAACAATGGCATCTATAACCAGAAGTCGAATGTAATTCCTGGGAAGTTTCTTTCTTTTGCCCAACTATTGAATTCATTGCAATACTCTTGGAATTTTGACCAAACTGGATGAGTGTTTAGGCCTAGTTTTTTTGCCCCTTCGGTGCATCTCAAGACAATAAAATTTGATTTTTTTCCTTTAGACAATAAAAATTGACCAACGACTTGAATGAAGGCTATCTTCAATAATTCTTTCATGACAATAAGTTCATCACTGACATCCAACCAATCGTCAGTCCAAACCATATTTTGTTCATCATTTTGCTCGATTGTAAACCAATCATCATCAAATTGAAGAGATTTGAAAGACACTTCTGAATCTTTTAGCATTGTATGAATTTTATCAAGTTCGTTTGATACGTCAATGTCCTTGAAGGTAAAATCAACATATTCCTTTGGTAAAAATGGGTCAATGATTCCATAGTCGTGAATTGGCTGACGGTGAGAAATAGGATATTGAGTCCAATCCAGTGTTGGATTGAAGTACACCCATGCTTCATCAAACCATAGAGGGCTGTCAAATTCAGGCGGCGGAGGTGGTGGAAGTTCTCTCGGGTAAACAATGACTTTCGCCCCAGTTTCAATCAGCAAGTCGATGTAAACTTGTTCAACTTCAGTACCGCGCAAAATGACCTGCTTTTTTTCCGCAGGCACATCTGATGCTCGAATATCCTGAATCAATTTGAAAATTTTGTCGATTTTACCATCTGATTTTGGTGTTTGCTGACGCTCTCGTCGTCGAAACAAACCACGGCGCTTTCCCATAGCCGATGAGGGTGCAAATGTCGAAGTGTCAGAGAACGAAATAGCATCGATAGACCAAGAATTATCCTTGTCCTCATCAGGGGATGTCGACTCTGCCCTCGACTCAAATTGATACCAAAATTCCCCTTCATCAACTTGCTCCACATCGCTGTGCCCTCTAATGTGCAGAAGATCATTTTGCCAATCTTGAGTGCGTTCGGGATTCGTACGATAGATGCGTACTTTCCCATACAGATACCCCTCCTCAGGTGGTTCAATCGATGAAACGTTCACTTGAGTTAAATCGAGTTGCCCCTCTTTTTTCATTTTCTGATATTCACGTTGCCTTAACAGCCTTTTTCTTGCTCGTATCGAAGGAATTGTCAAATCCTCGAGCACTTCGTCCATCTTCGTAATCGAATCATTCAATTGCTGCTCTTCAGTAATATTTTCAAAAAAACCACCGGTTGCACCACTAAGTTGTTCAAAAATCTCTTCAACCTCATTTGGCAATCCTAAACCAATGATGTGAAATTCAGCATCAATCCCTAATTTTTCAATTTCTTCAATACATGGACGAATACCCTTCGCCCCTCTGTATTTTCCTCTTGATTGGTTGTCCAATCCATCGCTGATAAGAAAAAAAATCCACTCATTGTCCTCTTTCACAAATACTTTAGCTTCATCAACTAAAAATTTCCATAAATATGTCATACCGTCTGGATATGGCACATGCACATTGGAAAGTTCATTCAAATTTCGTGACTTCAGTGAACCAAGGACAACTGACTTTCTTTTGGTACAAATTGTTGTTATTTTAGTCGGAATGTCGACAAAACGATGACACACTTTTTGCCAGACAATTTCTGCAATGTCTCGACGAGTATCCTTTTCAATTGGCATTGACATGGATGAAGAGGTGTCAAAGTAGATTGATACATTCACCAATTTGTTCACCTAGGTGTAAGGAATGTGACCAAGTTCCTTTTTATGAGTATTGGCTAAAGTTAAGCCAATCAGACTCGGCAAGGAGATGTTCATTCTTCTTCTAAAGTTTGGTGATACTCTACAGCAGCCTTGAGTTCTTCCAAATCAATTCGATGATCTTCATTATTGTCAAAGGCCTTGATGATTGCAGAGATTTGTCCCGGAGACAACACATCTCCTGTCAAATCCATTAATCCTCTGTACAACTCAGGACCATCCAGCGTCCCATTTTCGTCGCCATCGAATTGTCCGAAAGCATCGTCGACACTCATGCTCTTTTCTTCAATTGCCAAAATAAATGCTTTCATCGAGGATTGAATATCCCACTCATCTGAATCAGTCATGGCCGAAGGTTGTGGCCTAATAATAAAATTATTTCGACATAGATTCTTCACCTCGGTGTAGAAGATTCAACATAAAATGATGATGTTTGTGTTCTTCTTCAATAAAAACATAAAACCAATCCACCAATTCTCGTTCCATGACCAAGGATGAACATCTCATGGATGCTTGGTCGAAATTGAAGTCATATTGGGAGATTCCAAGCCATGCTGATCATCTTACTTCAAAGCCAATCTACAGTTTCCTTCGTTTGACACTAGCTCCTTTTCTTCGAACTATGCTACGCCTTCGGTTTAGAGGATTAGAACACATTCCTCGAAAAGGGGCCACCATTCTCGCAGCAAATCATCTATCGCATGTCGACCCAATTATCGTTATAGCCTCCACAAGAAGAACAACGCACTATCTTGCAAAAGATGGACATTTTTCAAATCCAATAACGCGTTTGGTTATGACTTCGACTGGCCAAATTGAAACAAAAAGAGAAAGCGGCGGTGCTGATGCATTATCAGGTGCAGCCACTGTCTTATCGAACGACCGTGCTCTTGGAATTTTTCCAGAAGGAACACGTTCTCGAAGAACTGAGCCACCATTCCTGCTCGAAGGAAAAACCGGTGTTGCGAGATTATCTGCAGCATTTCCATATGCTCACGTCGTTCCTATTGCGCTGAATGGAACAAGAAATGTCATGGCTCCAAAATTGCATAAATTTCCTCGATTATGGCGCCCAGTTCATGTTCGTGCAGGGCAATCAATCACATGGATAGAGTGGTTGGGCCATCGTGAAGGAGGAAATCAAACGACTGAAAGTTTAACTCACTTGGCATCAAAATCACCAGAAGAAATTAAATCTGAACTTGCAAAAATGTATCGATTGTTCACCAATCAGTTGATGGGTTCACTCAATCAACTTGGAGCACCATGATGAAGAAATTCGATTGAAATCATCAAAAGCCGTCTTTGGTTCCTTTCACTTTGGGCAGGAATATGCGTACGTACCTTGACTTAATTCAGCACATTATCGACCATGGTGTGAAGAAAGAAGATAGAACAGGGACTGGGACAATTTCTGTTTTTGGATATCAAATGCGATATGATTTGAGCGAAGGTTTTCCACTCGTCACAACAAAGAAAACCCACATGAAATCAATTATTCACGAATTGCTTTGGTTTCTCAAAGGAGAAACGAATGTACAATATTTGCAGGAAAATGGAGTACGCATCTGGAATGAATGGGCAGACGAAAACGGCAACTTGGGGCCCGTGTATGGAAAACAATGGCGAACTTGGGAGTCGACTTCCGGTGAAGTGATTGATCAAATCCGTGATGCAATACATATGATTCGAGATAACCCAAACAGCCGAAGAATCATTGTCTCAGCATGGAATGTTGGTGAGTTGAAAGAGATGGCACTCATGCCTTGCCATGCATTTTTCCAATTTTACGTCGCAGATGGTTGTCTAAGTTGCCAACTGTATCAACGCAGCGCTGATGTATTTCTTGGCGTACCATTCAACATCGCTTCGTATGCGTTACTCACACACATGATGGCTCAAATTTGTGGACTACAAGCTGGAGAATTCGTCCACACACTCGGCGATGCCCATCTGTACCTAAACCACTTGGATCAAGCGAAACTTCAACTCGAGCGAGAGCCATATCCGCTTCCAACACTGAAATTAAACAAGAATATTCATGACATTGATGGCTTTTCTTACGATGATATTGAAATCCTTGATTATCAGCATCACCCACATATATCTGCACCAATTTCGGTTTAAGGGATAATTATGCTAACACTCATCTTCGCATGCGACGAAGAAAACGCCATTGGAAAAGATGGTGATTTGCCTTGGAAACAGTCATCGGACCTACAACATTTCAAGCGATTGACATTGAACAAAACTATCGTCATGGGGAGAAAAACTTGGGACAGTTTACCTGGAAAACTCCCAAATCGCACACATCTTGTGATGACGCGTAGTTCACGAGAAGATGTTGATGTCGTTTCTCGTGAGGAGGTGATGAGCCGAGCAGAAGACGAAGACATCATGATTATCGGTGGCGGTGAAATCTATAGAATGTTTATTGAGGACGCAAAAGAAATCTTTCGAACCATTATCCACACCGTTGTGGATAAGCCAGATACGTTTGCTCCAGACCCTGCTGAATTCGGATTCTATCTTTTAACTTCAACATTCCAACAAGCAACTGAACGCGATATGTTTGATATGACATTCGAGCATTGGTTACGATGAATTGGGTTCGTATTCAGTCACTCGAACGCCTAATCGTCCAGTCAAGGCTTTTCGTTGCATGATTCGTTCATATTTCTTTTCAAATGCTGCTTTAAGATCCACTTCCATTGCAAGACTATGCCCCATAAGGAGAATGAGGACATCAGCCATTTCTTCAGCACATTCTTCAAGCGGCTTGCCTTTTGTGATGGCTGCTGCAAGTTCACCTAATTCTTCGATCGTGAGGGCCATTCTGTAACCCATGTCATGCCCGTTTTTCGAGGCAAAATCATGTTTATCGTGGAAAATTGCTACCTTTCGCATCATATGCTCCCATTCATTCTCTGGGCTGTGCTCAATCCATTGCTCGACAGATTTCCCTTCCATGGTACGAACAAATCAAATCGCAACATCAAGGTTGCTTTATTGGTTCATGAGAAATGCGAGTGAAGACCAAATGGTATCGAGGTGCTTGTTGGCTTCCTTCGATACTTCTTCGTGATTTAATTGAGCTTTCTCATTCCCTGGCATTCGGCCTGCGGCCCAATTGGAACTGATGAGAATTGCTGCATATGGGAGTTGAACCTCAGCACACAATTTTGCTTCTCTTGGCATCGTCATCCCGACGACATCTCCCCCAAGTGTCTCAATGGCTTGAATCTCAGCGGGCGTCTCAAACTGAGGGCCTTGTGTGAGCCAATAGGTAAATCGTAGTGGTTCGTCGGAAGCAACACCTTGTATCGAGCGTAGATGCTCTTCTAATCGAGAATTAAGCGATTCATCAAACGGTGTTGTCATTGAAGTGAATTTAGAGGTCGAATCATGAAACGACATCGCAACGCCTGTGAAATCAATGTATTGCTTAGTTATTCCAATTCGACCTGGTTGGAATGAGGAATGGATTGCACCAACAGAGCAAACCGAAACCAAAGCATCGACCTTTGAATGCAATATGGCCCAAATATTTGCTTTATGGTTAATCATGTGAGGTTGGCGATTTGCTTCACCATCATTGTGATGTCGTTGAACAAACACTAGAGTTTTGATACCAAGTGGTGTAGAATATTCTTGTACGTTGAGAGGAACTGCACCATAAGGCGTTTCACATTTGATTTGTTCATTTGAAATGAGTTCAAATCCATATATCTTGAGTGGTTGGTTTTGGTCCACTATAGATACAAGACCTGTCCCACCAATCAATCCAAGCCTGTCCATGAAACACCGAGGAGGCCTAGGTTGTCAAGTTTATTCTTGCAATCGGGCAATCAAATCGTCTTTCTTACCACTAACAGGTTTACCTGCTGCTTTGAGAAGTTCCTTAAGTTCGGCCACGGTCATTGAGGAATAGTCGACAGATTCCGAAACTGGTGCTGGTTCTTCAGCGACATCTTCACTCGAATCATCTTGGTTCTCAGGCTCGGGTGCAGCTTCGGATTCCACATCTGCAGATTCTTGGGGAGCATCACCTTCGGGCTCATCTTCTTCAGATTCTTCGACATCTGAGGCTTCTTCTTCCATTGCTTGAGCAAGAAGTGCTGCCTTCTTTGCCTTCATTTCAGATGCAACTCTTGCTTCTTCAGCATGAATTTCGTCAAGTGTTGGACCTTTGTCAACGACAACACCTTCTTGGAGCAATTGACTCTTACGGATTGCAACCGATCGAAGAGGGTAAATGGTTTTCGCAACCTTTTGAATTTCTTCCTCCAATTTACCGTTCATGATCCCTTCTTGAAGCTGTGCGAAAGTGTTCTTTGCACTGTATCCTAGGATAATTTCTCTGCATTTGAGTCGAAGTGCGTGTTTAATCGAGGTCTGGACTCGTTGCTGAGTGATTATCAGCGGCTTTAGGCGGACAAGATAACCGTCATTGGTAACGACATCAACAACGTCCTCGATCTTACCACGATATCTTCGAATTTGACGTCGAACGTGGTCAGATTGATGCTCATGTCCAATAAACTGGGTGAGTGCGTCTTGGCCAACACATTCTGTAACTTTGAATTTTAGAATCACGTGTAATTTTGTGAAATCACCGCTAAATTCTTGTTGTGTGAGCGTGTATACCCTGCCGATAATGAATTCGTCGGATTCACCGAGTGTTTCGCCAATTTTCTTGAAATCCCATGGATGCCGAGGTGCTCGAATAGTGTACCATCGCTTGTTTTTCCACTTGTCTCTTTGTTTTCTTGCTGCTGCACGTGCTTTCGCTGATACTTTATTGGCCATCACAATCACTCAGTAAGTCCTATGGGGGCTACCCCACTAGCAGATTGCCGACAAACATCCTGTATATGAAGAAAGCCCTTCGGTACAAGAGCCACATGCAACAGATTCAAAATTGAATCTATTGTGGTTTGTTTATGTCATTCCACCGGGTGAACATTCGCACAAGTGTGAGTTCCCTTATGGACGAAGAGGTGACGTTAGAATCACTCAAATGGTTACTTGGCAAAGATGTCGAGATCATTCAAGACCGAACAACGTCATATCATGGTGCGGCGTTACATATACTTTCAGCGGAATTGAAAAAAAATAAAGATATCGCATTTTTCTTCTCCATGATAAAGCCTATTTTTGATGATGAGTTTCTTCAGGGACTTCATCAACGGATTGATGATTCTCATACCGTTCATTTTCGTTTGGATGCAGATGCTCTCGTTGAGAAGAAAATTGTCACACACGATGTAAAGGAAAATCATGTCATAAAGTGTGAAGCTAAACTCGAGGTATATCCCAAGCAAACACCAATCGACATCTTGCACAATTACATCAAAAAAATTTGAACCTACTTGTGAACCTGAGAAAAGCAAGCATTGATGTATGATTACACATCCCCAACTTTGAGGAAGAACCATGCCACATGTAGTCACATCACCATGCGTCAATCACAAATATCAAGAATGCGTTGCAGTATGTCCAGTCGAAGCATTTCGAGAACTAGACACTTACCTTGTTATTGACCCAGACGAATGTATCGATTGCGGTGCATGTATTCCAGAGTGCCCAGTCGAAGCAATCTTCGCTGACACTGATGTCCCTGCTGATGAGGAAGAATGGATTGACCGAAACGCATCAGAAGCAGCAGACGCTCCAGTCGCAGAAGGAGACTCACCGGTATTAGCCGATGATTAGTCCTCACTCGACGTCTGCGACCGAAATCTTGGGACGTTCCAGCATAGTAGAGGTGATATAATGCCAGAATTTGAAAAATTCAGAAAGGGAAGTGACCTACTCAAGAAAGGCTTTGCTCGAATGCAACAAGGCGGAGTCATCATGGATGTTGTTGACCCGGAACAAGCCGCTGTAGCCGAAGATGCAGGTGCAGTTGCCGTCATGGCTCTTGAACGAGTGCCTGCGGACATACGAAAGGCAGGAGGTGTGGCTAGAATGAGTCATCCGGAGATGATTCAAGGCATTCTTGATACAACCTCAATTCCTGTAATGGCCAAAGCAAGAATTGGCCATGAGTCTGAGGCTAGAATTCTTGAATCAATGGGCGTTGATATGATTGACGAATCTGAAGTGCTCACACCCGCTGACCCGTTCTTCCATATCAACAAAAAAGACTTCGACATTCCCTTTGTCTGCGGAGCAACACACCTCGGTGAAGCGGTCCGAAGAATCTACGAAGGTGCAGCAATGATTCGAACAAAAGGTGAAGCTGGAACGGGTAATGTGGTCGCAGCTGTGACTCACGCACGCATCATAGACCAAGAAGTTCAACAAGTTCAGTCCCTCGATGATGACGGACTTGATGTTGCAACAAATCAAATCATGCAACGATTCGAAGTCCTAGCAAAACATTCTGAACTTCCTGGAACACATATGATGACGCCATTTGGGCCAATCGATGACGCAATGACAAGAGAAGTACGAACAATCTTGGATGAGGTTCATTCGATGGGACGATTACCTGTTGTCACATTCTCAGCAGGGGGAATCGCCACACCCGCCGATGCAGCACTCATGATGAATATGGGCATGGATGGAGTGTTTGTTGGCTCAGGGATTTTCAAGTCAAGCGATCCTAAAACAATGGCAGACGCAATTGTTCTAGCAACGGCTCATTACAATGATGCAAGTAAAGTTGCCGAAGCAATGGCGATGATGCAAGGTGACCCCATGAGAGGTGATGAACTTGAAACTCTTGAGGTCCGATTGGAAGAACGAGGTTGGTAATCAACTAAGCGGATCAGAAATTCCAACTTCTCCAAGTGTCCACTTCAATGTTTTAACAACTCCTTCAAGTGCCTTGTGATTTCTTGCTGCTTCTTTCATGCCTTCTGTATCTTTTTCTCGCTTGCACGCATCGTACCATTCTTTCCATTGATGCATTTTTGCTTCAGCTCTCTCAAGCATCTCTTCAATCTGTTCCCAGGTCCTGTCGTAACGTCGCTCTACAGACATAGTGGTCAATTTCGGCCGCTAGCCGATGTTTTATTATTGTAACGACGATAGCATCAGAAAGTTACTTAGGAATTCGTTCATTTTCTAGATGTGACCCTGGCGAAATAGAGACACCATCGCCAAGAATGCAATTGATGAGTTGAGTTCCATCTCCAATTGTACAAGACTCACCCACAATGGAGGATTGAAGAACACATTGCGAACCGAGTGTGCTTCCTTTCATAACGTATGAATTTTTGAGCGAGGTCTCGTCACCTAAAACACAATCTTCGCCGACAAATGAATCACTTTGATGAAATAACGCCGTTGTATGCTGCGAAGAATTTGCTTCATTGTTATCTTCAAGTTGTAGAGAGAACGGCAAGAAATGTTGATGTTGTAAAAGAGCACGTTGTGCATTAAGCAATTCTTGGGGATGGCCTACATCAAACCACATTCCTTCAATTTTCTTGGCATACAATGGCCAACCCATGTCAAGTAAAAGTGGAAAGAGTTCCTTGCTGAAGTCAAATTTAGTATTCTCAGGAATATGTTCAAACACTTCGGGTTCGATGATGTAGAGCCCAGCGTTGATCAAGTTTGAAAATGCATCCTCTCGTTTTGGTTTTTCTGCAAATCTTGCAATAAAACCCTCATCAAGCCCTTCGGTTAGCGTGCCTTGATGACGGGCTGATAGTCCCACTATGCCATATTGAGATGGGTCGTTAACTTCCCACAGGGCCATTGTAACTTTTGCCTGATTTAATCTATGGGCTTCGAGGAGTGGTGTGAGATCATATGAGGCAACAGAATCTCCTGAACCAACGATGCATGTTTCATGCAATTCATTTTTTAACAACCGGACACTACCTGCGGTGCCCATTGGGCTGGACTCTTGATTCACTCGCGAGGGTATAGAAAACACTGAATTCCAATCTTGAACATGTGATTCCAGTTGTTCTCCACGGTAGCCGGTGGTAACAACAAGTTCGTCAACGCCTGCCTTAGCAAGACAATGAGCTACAAAATCAATCACTGGACGACCGAGTAATGTGACCATTGGTTTAGGTTTCGTTAATGTTAGTGGCCGTAGTCGAGTCCCCTCACCGCCGGCCATGATAATGCCGTGCATAATTCAGCCTCACTTTCTCTTCAATGCACCAACATTTACCTTGGGTTTTTTTGCCTTCTTTTTGCGTTGAGGTTGTTCGCCGTAATCACTCATTCCCAAACCTCCCATCAACAATTGACCTTCTGAAAGCAAGGTATCGATAAGATTTGAAGCTACTTCTTCGGATTCAGCCCCTGTTTTCATTTCAGTTTTGACCTGCTTATTGTGATCTGTCATCCAAGATTCACGCTCTTGCTTCGTCAAGTTAAGTTGTTCTCTTGTCTCATTGACTTCAACCATCATAGCTTCTATTTTCTCGTGAACTTGGTTGGCCTTTTCTCGTAATGCGACCGATTCCTCATGGAATTTGTCGCCCTCTGCTTTAAGGAAATCACGATGAGAAAATGACTCATCAAGCTCTACTTTGAGTTCATCAGCCTTGGAAATCACCTCAAGCATCAACTGATGAGATGCGTCAGCCTCTGCGGTTAGGGTCTTGATAGCAACATCAAGGTCTGATAAATCGAGTTTTACCATCTCAAATTGACCTACTTCTGGTTCAAGTTCCTCAACCCGTTGCTTCATTCTTTTCAGGTCTGACATGATTTTGTCTTCTCTTTTTTTGCCCGTTGCCGTGGTTTCGAAGATAGACTCGAGGTTCGCAATCTCACCTTTCAAACGAATATATTCTGCGGATGCAGATTGTTTCTCGCCTTTTTCTTTC
This sequence comes from uncultured Candidatus Poseidoniales archaeon, assembly GCA_964613395.1. GTDB lineage: Archaea > Thermoplasmatota > Poseidoniia > Poseidoniales > Poseidoniaceae > Poseidonia. The sequence goes on from CAZTGO010000012.1 coordinate 35,509, forward strand.
CGTCGACCTTGTGATTGATTGATGAGATCTTTGCGTTGTGCTTGGAGTGCGTTTCTTTTTTCTTTGTGGACATTAATTTCAGCTCGAAGAGCCTTCATTTCCGCTAGGAGTAACGTGTGCTTTTCACGATGTTCTTTGTATTGTTTTTGAACTGTATTTCGCTGTTCTGCAACGGCCTTCGCCTCGGAATTGAAATTATTTCGAGTATCACGCAATTTTCGAACTCTTGATTCCATGGAATAGAGATTCTCACGGAGTGCCTTTTCGCTTTCTGGCTCAAAACGCTCTTCACGGGCCATGTCCATTCCATGATTCCTCCATTATCAATTCTATGGATTGAAATTGAAATCAAATTTGGCCAAAAAGATAGTATAAACTCATGATGATACTTGATAGAACACCAGTTCCTCCGACGATGAAGGTGAAAATTGAGGATGATTGTCGTAGCCATTGACGGAACTCTGTTCGTATTCGAACGTTGATTTGACGACCAAGAATGAGTTCACCATCTTCTTCTTCTAATCGAATTGATACTGTTGCATCTCCTTTTGACTTTGGTAACAATGTTTGCCAGCCAACCGTTCCATCTTTCAATAATCCAGACATGATTCCAAGGACGTCATCGTCTCCTTCAGCTGCTAATGGAAGCGGGGTGTCGCTCCACCAATATTTTTCACCTGGTCCGAGTTGATATTTTAGGGCGATATCGCGAGGTTCGAAATTTGGCGTTTGAATCCGATAAACAATCGTTCTTGGTTGGTCAGATAAATTGTGCATCATTGTAAATAAATTCGCTCGGGATGTGACCACATTTTCCATATCGACTTCAAAAATTAAGTCGGGGAAAGCTGAAGACCTTCCAGATTCTAAATCTTGTTTTAGTCGGTCAATCATTCGGAAAAATGCTGGACAAGATTGGTTGACTTTTTGAAACAACGCTAACCAGACCTCAAGTGAAAACGATTCATTGTCGAGAACAAAATCTAAGCCATCTTTGGTAAAGACCTCCCCGAGTTCTTCGCGCATGGTTTTTCGATCTAATCCATTTGCATGTCGATAAATTGTAATGAGGAATTTCTCCCTTGCATACATGCGGTCTATTTTTTTCAAAAATCCTGATTCGACTTCTTTGATGTATTCATCATAACTCGCCCTCAGAAGTGGGTCCATGTGTGTTCGAAGCAAATCGTTGAACACCATTTGTAATGTTGATGGGTGAACAGGTGGATCATATGCCATCAGTAGACCTGTTTTTTCAACCATATTGAAACTAGAATTACGGGTTGTTAGATGTTGCCCAATCGAGAGGAGTGTGAATGAAAAAGAGGCGAGAAGTGCAAGGTTACCGTAACTGTTACCGGTATCAATCAAAATCGAAGCCCCAAGAAAGAGGAGTGCGAGTAAAGCATAGATCAACGTCCATGTATGACCTGCCATGGATTTTTGCAGATAGTATTCCAACCCATCGAATCCGTGCAGAGATTCAACTGAACGATGTTGATTTTTGTAGTAATCAACTTGGTTGTGAAACGTGAGAAGTGACATTCGCACACGAAATCTGTGAAAACCAATAGAAAAAATGTAACCTGTCAGAAGGACAGCACACAAGAGTGAGTTTGTTAGGGAAAATGAAAGATTAACGGTCGGTTGAATACTATCAATCCACCACTGTGGAGATGCTCCCTCAAAAGCCCAGGCCATGAAATACACGAGGATGGACACACAAGGAATAATGATGATCAATCGAAGACCTGAACTGATAATTTGACGATCGATTGCATGCAATACTTGCTCGGATAACCTGAAACCTGGAGAAGATTCAGTCACGCTTCCAGAGGCCGATTCTACGACTTCAACGGAATCGCTCATGTAACAACCACCTCGGATTAAGTCAAAAGGATTCCACCTCTAATCGACGAGTTTGACCAAAATTTTCGACATCAACTCATCGTCCAACTCACAAAGCGATGAATCATCGAATTGAAATTCCTGTTCTCGCCGGATAATATTGGTTCCGAGTTCAAGGCCTTGCTTTGCAAGAATGGATTTTTCTGGTTGCGAAAAAAACATCGCTGATACAATACATGATGTATGGTCAGGTATGTCAGAAAGGAGCATGTACTCGCTTTTTATGTTCTCCAATTTGCTTTTGATGTGAACATCAGCTTCAGGGATTTCTCTTCCACTAGGGTCTTCGGATGCATTTGAAAATAGAAGAGAAAGTGAAACTTCCAAATCATCATCAATTGCATGTTCTAATCGACATGCTGTTTCGTGAGCATTTCCTTTGAATGGAAGAACGTCGAGTAAGAGTTCTGCGAGTCTATGGCGGCGTTTCATACGTTGACCGTGCTCAAGACCTGTTTCCGTAAGTTTTGCACCTTTGTATGGTGTGTAAATCACCAATTCTTTACTCGCTAATCGGCGAAGCATTTCAGTGACAGATGCTGGTGATACACTCAATTTCTCTGCTAATTCACCGGTACGAACATGTGCCGATGGATCTTCTTCGTAACACTCGTACATCATTTCAAGGTATTCATCTTCAAACTCTTGAAAATGGCCTACCATTACTCTACCTCATGATGCTTTGAAAACACATTTACATGCTGGACACCGAACTGAACCATCATAGGAATTTGGTACCCGCAAGGAACGCTCGCAATCAGGACAGGATATCTCTTTCTTGCCATCGTTGACCGTAGAATTTGGTTCTTCTTTAACCTCATCTTCTTTCTTTTGAGGGGTTTCGGACTCGCCAGAGGATTTTGTAGCGACCTCAAAACTATGTTCACAATCTGGGCATCGAACTTTTCCTTCATACGTCTGTGGTATCCGAAGTTGTCTTGCACATTCCGGACAGTCAATTGTTTTCTTTTCTTCATTTGAAAAATGTCGATCCTGATTTTTCTTCTTGAGGTTTAATTCTTCTTTTTCCAAATTTGCTTGAGGCGGGTCAACCTTATTTTGTCTCAATCTCAATATGAAAATGATGACTCCCCCTAAAACAACGCCGTAGAATACCTCGAGCATCGGTATTTCAAACGAAGATTCATCAACAACAAGTTCACCTGATTGATAGAGTGTTGTTGATTCAATGCGTTTGCCTTCAATTAACCAAACTACTTTCAATTGAACCTCATTATTTGATGGCCAAATGATTTCTGGGGTAACTGTTGCTGATTGCGATGTTCCTTGGATTTTGGGTGCTGGGCCTGAAAACAAAACCTCTCCATCAGGGCCGAGAATTGAATATTCACTATTTCGGTCAACGAAAAATCCAGTGACCTGAAACGAAATTTCTACTTCCGTACGATCACCTTCAATTGGACGCCTCGGTGTAAGGAGAGGGTCGAGTTCAACGGTATATGTGGGCTCAGCGATTTCAAATTCTTCCATTGCAACGGAGCGTGTGGGGTTTGCCACCCAATCTATTGGAGTAACAATGACAAAAACTCCTTCACAGGTTCCTTGACCCACGTATAATGGTAAAACGACTGAACCTGTTGATAATTCAATTTCAAATTCCCCAACTTGTTCTTCAAGTGTGCCGGTAAAAGTGCCGTACGAAATATGGACTTGTCTTTTTGAACCCTCACTTATCGACACTTTAACATCGAAAGACAAACCATCATTTTCACTCCACACAATCTCAGTAATATCGGTGTTAATGGCCTGAGATTCGCTGACATTGATTGAAACAATTCCTGAAGAATCTGTTGAAAAAGCTCCATCGAACGTCACTACCTTCCAATCAAACTCATACAAACCAGAACGAGGTAATTCAAAATCAATGCTTACCTCACCAGCAGAATTCGGAGGTAATTCGAGATATTCCCCGCTTTGTTCAACTCCATCGAAAGTCATGACCAATTTCGCATGACCTGTTTCAGTTCCAGTGTTTCGAATCAACATGGACGCATGATAGCGGTCACCAACGTTCCATGGTCCAGTCATCGCAGTTGGTTTCGATTGACCTACAATCTCAAACATGGCCGATGCCATGTTGTACAATATCGTGACTTGGGGCACGGAGTCATCATCAATTCGTTGGCCTGTGACCTCACAGGCGAGAAGACCTGGACGAACCGTGTGCTCAACAACGACTTGAAGATTCGATACCGGTCCTATGTCTATGGCTTGAAATGAAATATTCTCGCCATCTAATTCACAAGAATAAAATCCAGAATACGGCACAGAACCATTGTTCCAGATTCGAAACGTATGATTTGCCAAAGTCCCTGCGGATAAATTCGTAGTCGATGACAGCGATTCAACTTCTAAAAGAGGGAGCGGCGGCGGTCCAACGAGAATATCACCAGACCTTGAGTGAATTCCTTGGATACCAGTGACGTTATCTAACGTGATGGACCAATTCAGCACTCCCTCATTGAGAACATTTGGTGAGTGTATTTGCACTATTTTTGTTGAAGAGGCATTGACCTCAATCTCATCAGAGGTGTAATTCCATTCCAATCCGTCGATAAATGATACAATCAACGTCCCCCTCCAATCATAATCACCCTCGTTCATGAGTGGTATTTGCATTCGGAGAAAATCACCATCTGAAAGGCTGAGATTTCCAGTCGAGTTGAGCATTTCATCAATGGATTCAAAGTATATTCCAGACACTGATCCAATCGATATATTACTTGGACGTAATCTATGTAGGGTTCTCTCAAACGTCAAAATACCCGGATTGGACGAACTAAGGTTTACACCTACATCCCCTGAAATTGACACATTGAGGATACTGTAACCATATGGCAGCGAAGAAATATTTTTCGAAATTTGCTCGGCACCTGCCGCATCTATGGAAACGCTTTGAGATGAATTCTGAATCACTTGACCTTCAATAGACCGAATCTGGTATTCGATAGTTACATTTGAGCCATACCCTGAATCTTCGACAATTGTAAAATTTACACGAATATAGTCACTTTCGATTTGTTCGAGTTCAGACAGGCCAATTGAGGAAGAATCGATGAATGCAGTTCCATTCTGAGCCACAGCAAACCCCATGAATGGAATTGAAAGAAGGCTCATGAACAAAATGAAAACAACCAAGGAGGATTTGGCCGTTTTCTCCGCCATGGAGGACCACTAAATTTGAGGTTCTTCACTTTCACCCCTATTTGAATGACTACGCCACCTTTATTGAACATTGACGGGTCGGCGGGTTGCTATGCAAGTGGACAAACTCCTCGCCATCACCCCTGAGGCTCTAGCGAAAGCAATATTGCATCGTCGCGAGCGACTTGCCGAAGTCATACCCGAACAACTTGAGGCGAAGATTGATGAAAAATCGATTGCAGAAGATATTGCCCGAGATGCAAAAATGCAAAGGGATGAATTAAATGAGAAAGTTGCACGAATAAAAGCATCGAGAAATAACGCTCAAGCGAAGGCTAAAGCACTGTTTGAACAGGCCAACGCACTTCGAGAGAAAATCGATGAAGCCGGAGGATACAAGAATCCAGAACCCGAGTGGAAGAAGGAAAAGTTACAACAAAAATTGGAACAATTGGAATTTACGCTCGAAACCAACTGGGGCGATCATAAAACTGAGGGTCGGATTCACGATGAGATGAAACGCCTCATCCGACAACACGAGCAATGGGTTGAGAATCGTGCTGCATCGCAGCCACTCATTGCGGAGTTTAGAAAATTAAACCAAGACGCAGTTGATCTCATAAATCAAGCCGAGCAGTTCCATCAGGAAATGCTCCTTATCGTTCAAGAGAATGAAAAATTTCATTCTGAATATATTGACAAAGAATTCAAACGAAGGAACATTGATTCAAAAACAAAACAACTTACAAAGGCCCTACAGAGTAGTGAAATTGGTATTGAACATTGGCAGAGGATTTGTGATGGTGAATTCAAACGACTCCTTGTACCTGCAGAACGTGTTCGTGATGGCGGCATGTCCACCATTGCTGAAAATATCCAACGAAAGAAATCGTTTGAAGCAAAGCAAACACGAGGTGAAGAAGAATGACGGCATCATCTGATGAAGCACGTCAAACGCCTGTCAAAAAAGACCTGTTTGAAGATTTGAGGAGTCGAAAAATTTCTGAAATAAAAAAAGAAATTACCCTTCTAGATAAGGAAATTGCTGACCTCACACAACGATTTGACGCCCTAGGCAATGAACTGAATAATGCTACAGGACTTGAATCCCTCCTTTCAGATATCATGGACAATGAGGAATACAAGTCAAAAAGTAAGGAAGCTAAGAAAATTGCAAACGAATTGAAAGCAACACATGGTAAGATATCTGAATTACATCAAATTAGAAATCAAATTAACGAACATGTCGGATTGCCATCCCACAGATGCGAAGATGAATTGCTTAGGGTGTACCAACGATTAACAGGAGAGGTCGATGTCTTCAAAGTGCCTTCAATTGAAAAAGAAGAAGAATGGTTTTCATATTTCTTTGAGTTGCAAGAGATGTACAAGTTGATGGTGAAGGCAGATGAAGCTCATAAACAGGCAGAAGAGTTGTTCAAAAAGCAGCAAGAAAATCTGAAAAAAATGAAAACGTTGAATTCTGAAATCTCTGCATCGTTCGATTCTGCTCTTGATGATGACGCAGTGTTAGAGGGCGTTGAATTAAATTACAGCAGTTTGATGGAAATTCGAAAATCAATATACAACTTGAAAAAACTTCGCTCAAAATCTTTTCGAATTCGAAAAAAGGCAAGAAGAGAGCGTGGGCGCCTCAATGCATATATTCAACATAGTGAGAAGCCAAAGCAAAAGCCAAGAAAGGTGCGACCAAAGGGCCCTTCATCCGCAGAAGTGAAAGAAAAGGTGTCATCTGGGAGTTCTCTATCACTACAAGAATTGGATGTTTTTTTGAAATCCGGGGGATTGAAAGATCTCGAATCGAAGAAACATGGAAGTGCTTCAGTTCAACGGAAGAAAAAGAAACAGAAGCCATCGGTTCAAGTTGCCCGTGGCAAGCCTGCTAAATCAAGTAAAGGAATCAAAGATTGATATGAATCTTGAATGGACGCCCGGTTGTCGACCTTCAGAACTTTCCATTGAAGAAAAAATGCAAGTGATTGACCTCTTTGAAAAACAGACGGGTGAACGATATACAATTCATTCTCTCAACGCGTTAGTTATTCCTGAATGGTACGGAAATCTACTCCTTAGGGATTCGTTCACAAATTCAATCAAAGGCGTGTTTTGGAGTCATCCTGTGGGCTATGAATCTGTGAGAATCGCAGCATTTGTCCTCGCCAATGATACACAAAATCAAGGCATTGGGACGAGTATTTGGAAGCATTGCGTGAATTTATTTTCAAATCATGGATACCAAACGCTACGATTAGAGGTACGTAGTGATAATGAACGGGCCCTTTCGTTTTATCACCACAAAGGATTGGTTATTTCTGAAACGCTCACGGGATACTATGCTGCTGGTCCTGGCTACCTCATGACTGGAAGCTTGCCATCGATGCAAAGTGCATCTACAGAATAACACAAACAGGATGAGGTCGAATGCTACAGGATATCCAAAATATTGAGGGCGTGACTCACATTTTCCAGTTTAGTCATGAGGAAGTAGAACTTTTTTCTTACCCAACGAAATGTGATGAACGAATGAAACGGAAAATCTACCAGTGGAAAACTTCGATATCGAATCCATCCTTGACAACAATTCGGTACCTTGACAAATTTGCAATCTTACATTTATCGAAACATTATCTTACATGCATTCTTTGTCACGAAAACAGCAACATTGGTGAAATTAGAAAAGCACTTCAAAATATCGAATAAGTTTGTTGTTCATCAAGTCTTAAATGGGGGAGCCAAGTGGATTTGCTCGGCGGGTAAGTGGAAACAAACCTCCCAAGGATGCGATGTGAATGTCTGAGTTCAAAGATTTTCTAGATTCAAAGAGGAAAATCATGGACAAAAAAGCAACAAAGCATCGTGAAGAACGTGATTCATGGCATGAAAAAAGTAGAGATTCTGCTTCAAAACGAAATGAATTAAACGCCGGTACCCGTGAACTCCTCGTTCAAGTACAAGAACAAAAAGCACTTCGAGATCAACTCAATGAAGTCGTTCGTGAGAAAAAGGCTATTCGGCAAAAGACCAGCGACGAAGTGAAAAAAATACGAAGTGCGATTCAGCCCGCAGATGAACAGGGAGATGACAAAGGACGGCACAGAAAGAAAGGTCGCCCAGAAACACTCGTTGGATTAAAAAAGAAACTACAGCGTCTTGAGAGAGAGTTTGAAACTCAAGCAAAGGGCCCAAAGGCCGAAAAGAAAGCACAGGAAGAAATGCGACAAATTGCAAAGAAAATTCAGCAATTTGAAAACGAACAAAAGAATCTCGAAGATTCAGATGAACTTCGTGCAGCTCTGGATAAAAACAACAAAGCGTTTGAGGAATTGCAAGAAGCTGCAGACAAAGCACAACAGGCCCACGACAACATGATTCAATGGAGTAATGAAGTTGAATCCCAACGATCTGAAGCAGAACAAGCCCACAGAGAACTTCGAAAATGTCAACGCGAAGCCGATAATCAACATCATTTGTACATCGTATCTCTGCGATGTTTACACTCTATTCAAGAGATGATTCGAGCAATTCGAGCAGCAGAATCTGGAGAGACTCAACGACCTCAAGCAAGGGAAGAGGTTCAAGACCTCATGAGCAAATTGCTTGCCGGAGACACACTTTCGACCGATGAACTCATGCAACTACAGCGGTATGATTAATCATCAAACTCCACCAACAAAGCAATAAGACCTCGCAGGTGCAAGACATTTGGAGGCCTACGATGATTTCAAGAGAAGAGATACACGACATCGTGTCCGACTATGACACCTTGAAACTTCGAATTGGAATGACGGCATCACATTCTGCACTCGACATTTGTGATGGTGCAATCGAAGAAGGATTTCCAACCGTTGCATACTGTAAACAAGGTCGTCACCAAACATATGCAAATTACTTCAAGACACACCGTTCAAGTTCAGGGCGAGTCGTCCGAGGCATGGTCGATAAAGCAATCGTCATGAATGATTTTAACGATATCATGAGCGAAACAATGCAAGAAGAAATGAGGAAGCGTAATGTCATCTATATTCCAAATCGTTCAATGACTTCGTATTCCTCAATAGATGACATTGAGAACAAATTCAAAGTTCCGATGTTCGGTTCACGAAATATGCTTCGAATGGAAGAACGAACAGAAGAGAAAGATTACTATTGGATTCTCGAGAAGGCTGGGTTGCCATTTCCTGAAGCCATTGAATCTCCAGAAGACATCGACTGTTTATCGATTGTCAAGTTACATCATGCTCAGAAAAAACTTGAACGTGGCTTTTTCACGTGTGGCTCATACCAAGAATTTGAAGAAAAATCAAGCGACCTTCTTGCACAAGGCGTGATCGACCAAGCATCACTTGATGGTGCACGTATCGAACGCTATGTCATTGGACCTGTGTTCAATCTAAATTTCTTCTACAGCCCGTTATCTCCAAAAGGGCAGCAACTGGAGTTGCTTGGTGTTGACTGGCGATTTGAATCTTCGCTTGATGGTCATGTCCGACTACCTGCCCCCCAACAAATGACGCTTCCATCTCACCAACAAATACCAGAAATGACAGTAGTTGGCCACAACACAGCCACAATTCGTGAATCGCTTTTGGAACGTGCCTTTGACCTTGGCGAGAAGTTCGTTGAAGCAAGTAAGGAGCACTATGACCCAGGCATCATTGGACCATTCTGTCTCCAAACCTGTATTGACAAAGACATGAACTACTACATCTACGATGTCGCACCTCGTTTAGGCGGTGGAACAAATGTTCACGTCAACGTTGGCCACCCATACGGGAATGCCCTTTGGCGAAAGCCAATGTCCAGTGGACGACGCATTGCCATGGAATTACGAAAAGCTGCAGAGCAAGACCGTCTCAAAGAAGTTCTAACTTGATTATAGATTTCGTTGTGTTCATTGCATCCACAACCGTAGCGTCTGTATTGGTTAATTGAATACCCTTTGTATCGAGAAATAAAATGCAAAGGGGTTTCGGATAACCCCTTGCAACTTATCGGAATCAATTCGTTGGTGGATTGCTTACCTGAGTAAAGGGTCTCCTATTTTCACACCAAGTTTTTCAGACCATTCTCTCGCAATTGCAATTCTTTCTTTGTCATTCAAGTATGTATGGCCATCTAGCTGGATGGATACATCACCATGTGACACAAAAAAATTGTTGAAATCTGGCCTTACAGCACCATCAGAACCAGGAATAAATTTACAATGAATTTCGCTTTTGTTTGAGAGAGTAATCTCATCGAGAAATGTGATATCGCCAATTAAATCATCATTGGTTGCATCAAGTACAACCTTGACCTCTGCGAGGTATCGCTCACCACGATTGAAGAATACAGTTACCTCATATTTCTCATACTCTTCCGGATTAATCACCTCTCCAACTGAATCTCTGACACTA
>CAZTGO010000013.1:0-13220 GCA_964613395.1 uncultured Candidatus Poseidoniales archaeon
AGGGTCGAGATACGAAAGCAGGCTGAACGTATTGTCAACTGGATACGAGTCCATGGGCCAGTAACGATGGGTGACATTCTACAAGCATGGAAAGAAAATGGTGAAAAGATTGAGCCATATGTACTCAATCGCGCACTTCGAAAATCACCGTTTATCGTTCATGTGGGCTTCACTTCTGAAGATGAGGGAAAGAAGCACCTGTGGGCATTTGAGGCTGAAGAGTGACTCAAGCACGACCTTCGTCAAACATCTCTCGAAGGCTTCCATCTTGTAACATCTCAAGAGCGATGTCCGACCCACCGATCAATTCTCCCTGAACAAAGATTTGGGGCATGGTGGGAAAATCGGACCATTGGCAAATAGAAGGGATCGCCCTCGGGTCAACGAGGACATTGACAGCGGCAAAGGGTTCACCGAGTTGTTGCAAGACCTGGGCAGCTCGATTCGAGAATCCGCACTGTGGTGCATCTGGCGTTCCTTTCATGAACAAAACTAATGCATGTTCATCGATTATTGCTTGTAATTCATCTGGTGTCCAATCCATACTTATTCCTCCTTTCTTTTCATTATTCTTGAGATGTGAATTCCTTGACCTCCGCCGTGAGGGTCGAAAGCGGTATCTCCACTCACTGCTGCTTGCTCTGGTGTCATGCACTTGAGGTCGAGGGCGTGAATGGGGTGCGGGATATGTTGTTTCATGACGGCAAGCACTTGCTTTTGACGTTGTAAAGGTCGTACACCTTCAAACGATTGAGATATCACACGGACGTGGAAATGATCACCAGACCTGTGGAGGTCAATGACCTCGACAACAGCGTCTGGCACTGCTTTGAGGACTTCTGACTCAATCCACGCCTCATCCACCATCTACTTCCACCGGTTCCTCCTATGTGCTTTCTGTCTTGAACCTGTGCTTTTCCAACCATGGTTTGAAGTATGGAAAGACGGTCCTATGCGTGTGCAAAATGAGAATTTTCGCCAACCTGCAATCGGGAGAGATGCAAGTTGGTTACTTTCAGCAGAAATTGTTGCTGTGTTTCTTGCATTCATAGGCCAAATCATCTTGACGCGAGAATTACTTGCAGAAGAATACGGGTGGTTGGTTCTCGCTATCGACATCTATGCTTCGATATTCTTGATTGCAGACCTTGGCCTACCGACACTTCTTGCTAGGGATGGGGCTGGAAGTCCACAAGGCGTCCGTTCTGCTGTTGGGCGGATTTATCAATTCCAAGGTATAGCATTTGTTTGCTTTTTATCGATTGCTCTCATCCTCCAACCCTTGAACTGGTTTGGAAATGACGCTCCACAATATTTAGCAATAATTTGTATTCTCATCGCTTTTATTCATATTGCATCATACGCACCAAGAGCTTCGCTGCGGGCTATTGGCTCAGCAAATCATGAGGCCATTTCGAAGGTCATTGAACGAGTGATTATCGTCTGCGGATATTTGTTGTTAGCAAACAGTGGCGATACTAGCGTCATTTCATACGCCCTCATGTTCTTCATAGGTGGTCTGTGTAGTGTATTGTATTCGCTATTCATTTTGCATAATTTAACAAAAGGGCATGCATACCGCACCTCATCAACAAGTTTGGGAAAAGATTGGGCGTCAAACAAAATCCTGTTTTTTTCAGCACTACCCTTTGCAGTTACATTGAGTGTCCTGCCATACGTCATTCGGATTGAAAAATTCATCATTGCACATGTTTCAAGCGTCGAAGTAATGGCTGTCTTTCACGTTGCTCAACTTGCATGGTTGGCGGGTCTCGTCGTTCCAGCCGCACTTCGTGCCGCGTTGTTACCAGTTCTCGGACAACAAAGGGAGGCGCCCGTTATCCAAAATGGATATATGCATCTCAGTCTCGATATTTGCTTGGGATTATTACCAATCGGTTTGTTCTCTGGATATTTTATCGTCACGTTTCTCGCTCCAATCGCATTTCCTGCTGAATACCTAGATGGTTCATTAGGAGCGAATGCTGTTGATGTATTCACCATTCTGTTGTTTGGTTGGGCGGCAACATTACTTTCGACGCCCACATACACTCGGCTTCAAACTCATCAAAATCCATGGAGGTTCACATTCTTCATCGCAATTGTTGTTCTTACTGCTGTCTTCGTCGGCTGGGTGCTCGTCGGTATTCTTTCTTCAACAAACACGGAAGCCCTCTACTTTGGTGCTATTGCAGCGTCCATCTCCTCGGTTCTCCTTTGCCTGTATTCCATCCATCTCAGCGGATCGTGGGCGTGGTTTCGGAAAAGAAAGGATGATTGGATTTTAGCGACAATGGGTGCTGCTTGTATCATACTCGGTTTGCTTTCGTCAACACTCATTTGGGTCTTCGGTTTACCATTGTTTTTGTTTATTCCAAAAGCTGTTCAAGCAGTGAAGACCACGCTTTCGTGACTTCACCTTCTGAACAAAACTTGAGTTGTTCTTTCGGTTCAATCCCCTGCCAACCGTGTTGCAGTGCGTCTTCAACCCCGTCTGCTAAATCGATTGGGTCTGCACGTCGAATCCATTGTTTTGGCAAATACATACCCATATCTCCTACATCGACGCCGATGACGGGTGTACCACACAAAATAGATTCTCGAGCTGTTATTGGCCCTGATTCCCGAGTAGAAGTAACCAATGTCACATCTGCAGTCATCATGCGATCGAGAACAACGTCGTGAGGTTGATGTTGAAGTTTGGTTATGCCCACTTTCCAGCCGCGCCGTTCCAATTCTTCACCGGTTTGCAGAGTGAGATAGTAGTTTTTTTCCGGTCGCCGAGGGTCTGCTGCAAAGAGGATGTCCAGTGCTTCCTTTCGCCATCGTCCTTTCCATGACTTCATCGGTCTTGCCCAGTCATTTCCAACTTCGGTTCTACAGGGAATATGGTAGACATTTGAATTCACATTCTCTTTTTTTGCCACGTCTTTCAAACGCTTCGAAACACACACAATAGCCGACGCATCATTGGCTAACCTTCGGATGTGAGGCCCAGTGGATTCATGGGATAGGCCCACGTCAAAATCGTGCCCATGGACAACGCCTACCCATGGAACGCCATATTCACGGGCGAGTTTCGATGCTAAAGCCGCACATGGAAACAATGTGTGGCAGATGATGTGGTCTGGCTTCCATTCTCCGAGGTTCTTGCGGACCCATGACGACTTCTTTCGAACGCTTCGTAGGGTGAAACGTGGGAAAGGATGGTCGGGAAAATCAAAAAATTTTGGACTGAAAATGACGTTTCGATGTGTATTGAATTTCTTCGGTGTTCTTGCAACACCTTTGAGCGTTGACCTGCTTGTTTCTGCATACCGAATCATTCGTGGCAACGGATTCACAATCTGAACTGAATGCCCATTTTTTTCCAAATCCGAAATATGTTGGGCCACAAAGAGGCCTCGGCTTGGATTTTCTTGGAGAGGATACAGTAAAGTGACGACGAGAATGTTCATTCTTTGCCACCTCAACCGAGTGCGTTGAGGATTTCTTGGAGGTTTTCTTTTACAGTTGCCTTGGAATTAAACAAACCAGAACCAACCACACAATTCGTAGCACCCCATTCTTGTATCATAGCGATATTATGTGCTTTAACTCCACCATCAACTTGAATTTGGACTGCCCTACCTCCGTTGGAGACTTGTTCATCAACCCACGTACGAAGCGTACGAATCTTTCCTTCCACTGTGGGAATAAACGACTGCCCACCGAATCCAGGGTTGACACTCATGATGAGAACGAGGTCCAAATCAGGAAGGATATCTCGAATTGAATCAATTGGCGTAGCCGGATTGAGAACGACACCAACGGTGGCACCAGCGTCGCGGATTGCATGCACTAAACGATGAAGATGCTTGACTGCCTCAACGTGAACAGTAAGATGATTACAACCTGCATCAATATATTGCATGTAGGCCTCCTCGGCATTTTCGATCATAAGGTGAGCATCGAAGACTGGATCTGAGCCCAAATGCTCTCGGAGTCTCTTGATTACAGGAGGTCCAAAGGTAAGATTTGGTACAAAATTTCCATCCATGATGTCAAGATGGAGCCAGTGAAGACCTGCATGAACTGCTTCTTGGCATGCTGAACCAAGCGATGACAAATCTGCAGTCAGAACGCTTGGAGCGATGATCATTGAATCCCTCTTGGTACGACGAGTGAAAGCAACTTCATGAGGCTTGTCGTTCCTTACACCTGTTGAATTACTCCTCTTCATGTTGTCCTTGTGAAGGTGTCATGAGTAACATGACCATCGCTAACAAAGAAAACACAGCAGCGATTCCTGCAACAGGTCGGATATAATGTGAAAAGGACGAATGGTCATCGTCATGCGAATCTGCATTAATGTACACTGAGCCTTCGATGGTTGAGTTTATTGTTCCATTCATGTAGATATGATATGTCACATCCCACATACCAGCAGCCTTGTATTGATTGAATAAAAATTCAAAACGATTTTGACAATCTTCATTCACCTTTTCTCCGTCTTCATCGAGTTCACATGAATATGTTAATTCTGGTGAGGGGTATGATGTTCCACCTTTTTCTAATTCAACAATGAGACTCGCCCCTTCGGTCGAATCTTTCATCCAAAACCAAATTGCGTCGCCTTCTTTGAGCGAATCTTTCGGTACATCTGTTGGATATGCCCCCTCTGAGTTGACGACAACTGTGTACACAGCCAACTCATGACCTGCTACCGGCAATGCGAAAAGGGCTATGGCAAAGAAGGCGATGAGGGCTCTCATGGTTTTGTCTGAACCTGTGGAGGAATAAATACAATACCCACGAACTTGTCGTCGGAGTATATGGAAAGCAAAGGCGTTGCCCTCGTGATTCTATCACTGTTCTTTGCATCGTCTGTTGCGGTGATGATCCTTGTTGATGATGATCATTCATCAGATGGTCATGCTGATGGTCATGAAAGAATTTTTCAAGCCGGTGACCCACTGTTCCAAGGCGAAGGGCACGACCACATGAATGCAAGTCAACATCGTGCAGGTAGTGAGAACATCGAACAACTTGCATTCAATCCACTCACCTCTCCTGGAAATGCAGAGGTTTCAGTTGCACGTTCACCCGATGGTAATGTCTACACCTATCAAGCTGGTTGGAACGACATGCATATCGTCGATGTGACGAATGCTTCCGACCCACAGGTCGTTGGCGTGTACAATGACCCCAATACCCAAGTGCTCGATGTGAAATATTTGGAATACAACGGCAAGGAGTACATTATTCTACAGAATCAACTTGTCGATTCTGGTTATGCTGACCCGAATGTCGGTGAATGGGGGGACCCAATCCAAGTTTCCGTGACCTTACTCGATGTTACCGACAAAACCAACCCCACATATGTTGATTCATGGTACGATGCAGACCATCCGAGCGGACCACACAACCTCTATCCTCACATGATTGATGGTGAATGGTATATCTTTGTCGCCAATCCGGATTATGAAGAATGTATATCCGCGATTGGTGAAGCATGCGGTGGCGTCACGATAGCCCACCTCAATCTGCAAGGTAGCATGTCGAGAACTTTACCCGGCGTTCCTGGATCGGGGCAAGGACATACCATTGTCAAAGTCGGTGAATATGAAGTGGCGTGGGAAACGACCCGTGGCGGTTGGATTTACATCCATGACATGACTGTGCAAACTTGGCCAGGAACCGATAGTGATGACCCAAGGTACGGTCGGACATTCGTTTATGGCTCATACTGGGAGGCTGGACTTCGAATCGCCGATGTTACTGATGTCCCCCATCCTGTGAATTCTCCCGCGCAATACACACTGATGGCAACAACCTGTAAATCCGGGCAAGGAAATCCACTCATGTGCCGCTGGCGCGCACCAGAGGTCGGTTCTTGGATGAATTTCCTCGACCTCGACGGTGATGGAAACCCGGACAGCAGTACGACGGGCAATGTCAACGGTGGCAGAGTCTCCTACATCCACTATGCCGAGCCTTTTCCAACCATGCTCGATGTATCTCACCTTGGTCTAGGAGATACACCCCGTCATTACGTCACTGCAGCGGTTGAGTGCCTTGATTTGTACGAGGGTACTGGTGCAATTTACCTGCTTGATACGACCGAATACACCATGGAAAACGGAAATTTTAGATTTGACATCACAATGACAAGAGATTGGGAGATTCCATACGCAGAAGACCATTGCTTTGGTTCCCAATGTGAACTTGACCCGAAATCTGACGAATGGTTGCTCTTCAGCCCTCACAATTTGGATAGCGGATATTTCGAGACAACACCGGAAACCGATCAGTCCCATGGAGGGACATGGGATGGTCGATTGTATATTTCCCATTACCACGCAGGTTTGTGGATTGTTGATGTTGAAACGCTGATTGACCCGGTAGCTACCGATCGTATTGAAATCCACAGAGAGGCAACAGTTGGTTACTTTTTGCCTTCAGGTCACCTCGACGGAACCCCGCTCGATAGCCAATTCTACGACTTCGGATGGGTGCCTTTCCTCTGGGCGGTTGAATTCCATGAGGGGCGAATTTACGCCTCATGTATATCCACAGGCCTCTATATTTTGCAACTCGATATCGACCTACCATTCTTAGGTATGGATGTGTAAGATTTGGTGATTGTTCATCGAAGTTTGTGATAATTAAGCAAAATATTTCACGATAAACATCATAATTGGTGTGTTGATAGCAGGCTCAGTGATACAATATGGGTTCAGTCAAAAACATCACAGACAATGATTACGATACTGCAGTTGCAGAACAAGAATGGGTATTAGTCGACTTTTGGGCACCTTGGTGTGGCCCGTGCAAAGCCATTGCACCTGTTTTGGAGCAGGTTGCTCAGGAACGGGATATCTTGATCGCAAAACTCGATACTGAAGCAAATCAAATGACTCCTGGCAAAATGGGGATTCGAGCAATTCCTTCGCTTTTCATCTACCACAATGGGGCACTCGTGGCCCAAAAAGTGGGAGGTATGAGTCGTCCACAATTGCTCCAGTGGATTGATGAAACCATGAGTGCAGACGATTTCTAATCTTCTGATACTCTCGCTCGGCGTTCTTCAAATTTCGAGCCAACATCCCTGTTCAAACGTTCTCGAAGAGCTTCGTGCAACCACATGCCCTCAGGAAGTTCGAGCAAGAGGCCGTGTTTCAATAGATTCGCTGGAGGTTGGCCTTCCCATTGAAGTGACGTGGCAAGTTTTTCCCATTGTACTGGCTCGGTTGATGTTGCAAGTGTGTGCAATAATTCGGCTTCATCGTCTGGTAAACTCGTTAGAATCTCCTCGTCGAGAAACCGTAACCAATCCGTGTGCGTAGGCTGTCCGTACAGTTCAAGCAGTTCAAGTGCAAGCGGATGACCTCCTGTCGCTGTGTGAACTTCTTCTTCACTTACTGAGGTCGCTTCCATCGATGACAACCAATCTCGAATGGCATCAATCGATAGTCCACTAAGAGGCAATTCTCGAACGATTTCTCGAGTATGAACATCACGCCTGTCGTACATATTGAGTGTGGTCCGAGATATGAACATGAGGCGGAGTGGTGCTTTCTTCGATATGTCAATCAGCGAACCAAGCAGGTCGCCTGCTGAAGTTGCAATATGATGGATATCATCGATCACGACAAGCCAATAAGGAGGGGGTCCTCCAACACTCTCTTTGAAACGTTCTCGAATGGTGTTTGCATCTGTTAGATATGCTAAAAGTCGACGTCGCCATGAATCGACATCGATTTCTCCTTTCGGTTGAAGAGGCAATGTCTCTATCAGATGGTAGGGGTCGTGAGTCTCATCAATGCCAAATCTGTGAAGAAGACTTGTTGCTAATCCGAGGGAACGGTCCCAGGGTTGACATGGATACCAACAAATCGATAGATGAGGTTCGACCTCAATCTGCTGTTTTAGCCAATGTGCAACAAGGGTAGATTTTCCAATGCCTGCGATACCGTGAACAACAACACACGGTTTCCGTTCATCATACCATTGTTGTAACTGGGCAACTTCATTGTCACGCCCATACACTGGTCTCGTCTCTGGAGGAGTGTTTGCATAGGTGGCGTGTGCTCCGACAAGGGTGACAAGGCGGCCTGGTTTGGGGAGGTCTTTACCTTCAACTGCTTTTTGAATTTGGCCAAAACGAATGTCGCCGTACACAAGAACCCCTTCATGTTGAGCATGGAGAAGAATTTGAAGAAGAGGAAGGTCTGTTGCAAGATATGAGCCTGCATCGCTCGCAGGAATTTCGACCAAATCGCCTTCGACTTCTCGGATCAAGACTTTTGTTTCTTTGAGTTCTTTGATCCTGTTGTTCACTTCTTTTCGTCCGCCATCGGTGAGTTGCCATGTTTTTTGGCGTCGTTCATCGCCTTGAACTGCTCTTGTATGTTCACTCACATATCCATCTCGGACAAGATCCTTCATCGTTCGACTTACATTTGGAGGATGCATTCCGCATGCTTCGGCGATACCTGGCCTCGTTAACGAAGCATTAACCATGTATCTGTCTGCTTGGAAATCTTGATGATGTAAATGCAAAAGAATTCTATCGACGACGCCTATATTCACTTTTGGAAGGGCATCGGTCATAGCATTCCGAGTGTCTACTCTTGTTCAAAATTTGCGACAACTTGATGATGCAAGTACGCTCAATATTGGCATAATCATTTAATAATAAAAAATACCCCAAACTCATGGAAACCACTACAACGAAACTACGAGCGATGTTCCTCGCATTGTTCTTTACCATCGTAGCCTTTTCGTCATTCGTTTCTGCAACAGATTCCGATGGGGATGGTGTTGACGATGTGAGTGATGATTGCCCATTTGCAGCAGGAACTTCCACAATTGACCGACAAGGATGCCCTGACAGAGATGGTGATGGAACCTCAGATATCGCTGATGGATGGACATCGAACAACCCTAACTTTTCCGAAGAAATGGCGATTGCAACCAGCAATGACATGATTGCTATCGACCATGACCCAACTGGAACAATGGTTGTCGCAGCAGAGGAAGATGTGCTTCGAATCTGGAATACTACATCACATGTTAACATTCGCTCTAGTGTTAGTTTGGTGAGCAGTGGGTCTTGCACTTGGGGTGGTAGTGCCGCAATATGTAGTGTCGAATGGAGTCCAGACGGACAGTACATTGCTGTATCCCTTTCCGACGATACCGCTGCTGTTCTATGGGCAGATAATTTGACCGTCATTCACGATGGCATCACCCACATTGGAAGTTCGAGACTCTTCTCAGATGTTGCATTCATGCCGAACAGCACAACATTTGCTGTTGTCGATGAGACGAGTGGCGGCGGTGGTGGCGGTTGTACTGGCTGCTCGGTGATGTTTGTTGATGTCCTTTCAGGCACAATATGGAAGGAGTTGACCCCAGCAAACGCTGGCAGTTATTCCTCCGTTGCATTTTCAGAAGATGGAACAAGAATGGCCGTTGGGGGCGATGGTGAAGTCTACATCGTCAACACTACATCATGGTGGACCACAAGAACCCTCACCGGTGGAAATCAAAACTTCAACGCCGTTGACATTTCTCCTGATGGAAACATGGTTGCTGGGTGTTCAGCAGCAGGCGGCGGAGGTTCACAGCAGAGAGCAATGGTTTGGGATCTTCATACAGGTGCAACAAAATTCACCAAGACCCCAACAACCTCGTGCTACGATGCTGAATTCTCACCAGATGGTATACAAGTTGCCTTCGGACTTGGTCAATCCGGAAGTGACGGAGCGAGCACTCAAATTTATGAATTCGATTCAAACCTCCTTGTTGATACATTCTCTACACCACGACCAAGTGGTTGCAGCGGTTGGAACAATGATTGTGGAATCCACTACGGAATTTCATGGCACCCTGGTGGATACGATATGGCGCTTTCTGTTGGTCGCAGAGACGATGGTGTGTATTTCATTCATGCTGACCTCGACCCAGATAATGATGGTTGGAATTCAACAGACCAAGGCGATGGCATTGTCGATGCATTTCCAAATGATGGAACTCAGTGGGCAGACCAAGATGGTGACGGATTTGGCGATAATCCC
This sequence comes from uncultured Candidatus Poseidoniales archaeon, assembly GCA_964613395.1. Lineage (GTDB taxonomy): Archaea > Thermoplasmatota > Poseidoniia > Poseidoniales > Poseidoniaceae > Poseidonia. The sequence goes on from CAZTGO010000013.1 coordinate 10,065, forward strand.
GCCCCTGCGAATGAACCTGATGCGTGTTTAACGGTGTGGGGCAACTCCACCGAAGACCGCTTTGGTTGCCCAGATGCAGATGGCGACGGTTGGTCTGATGAAGCCGATTGGGCGCCCAGCGACCCAAAACAATGGGCTGATGCAGACCTTGATGGATACGGCGACAACTACTATTTCGAACTCAACGAGTATCAAATCCACCTCAATCAAACTGGTGATGCGTTCCCAAGTGATGCGAGTCAATGGAACGACACAGACGGCGATGGTTATGGCGATAATTACGCTGATTCCTCGTGGACGAGTATCCGTCCAACAGAATGGCCAGGGATTCACATTGAAGGAGCAACAACAGTTGACGTCTTCCCACTCGACCGAACCCAATGGGTTGACACAGATGGTGACTGGTACGGCGATAATGAAATCAGCGACAGAGCAGATGGATGTCCACTCGTTTGGGGCAACTCTACACTCGATAGGTTGGGATGTCTTGATACAGATGGTGATGGTTTCTCGAATCCAACAACGGACTGGCCAACAACCCCAGATTGCTACGGTGCAGACGCATTTCCAAATGACCCAACACAATGGTGTGACGAAGACGGCGACGGATTTGGAAGCAACCCTGATGGAAATGAGGCAGATGATTGTCCTGGTTCAGCGGGAACATCAAGCATGGGCACAAAAATCGGCTGTCCTGATCGAGACGATGACGGTTATGCAAATGCTGAGGACCCCTTCCCAGATGATCCAACACAATGGGAAGATAGCGACGGTGACAACAGAGGAGACAATCCTGATGGATCCAATCCTGATCTGTATCCAAATGATGCAACCCAATGGAAAGATGACGATAACGATGGTTACGGTGACAACCCTAGCGGCACAAACGGCGACCAATTCCCTGACGACCCAACCCAATGGTCAGATACCGACGGTGATGGGTTCGGAGACAACCTAGAAGGAACCAACGGCGATGTTTGTCCAACAGAATCTGGAGATTCAACCACGGCATCAACCCGAGGATGTCCTGACAATGATATGGATGGTTATGTTGACCCAATCGATGCATTCCCAGATGACAGATACCAGTGGGCTGATTCTGATGGAGATGGATTTGGGGACAACACAGCAGTGGACGGCATTCCAATCACAACAGGCGATGATTGTCCAAATGAATTTGGTACATCTGACAAAGATTACATCTACGGATGTCCGGACCGCGACTTTGATGGCTATGCCGATTCCATCGATGAATTCCCTGATGATGGATTGCAATGGAAGGACAAGGACGGAGACGGATATGGTGACAATTACTTCTACATCATGACAAATATCACCGACCCAGACAACCCCGGCCAGATGGTCATGATTCGAGAACAGGAAGGCGATGCATTCCCAGAAGATAACGAACAATGGTCCGATGTTGATGGAGACCGTTGGGGCGATAATCAGAGTAGCCTTCACAATCCAGACGCATTCCCGTACCGCCCAACTCAAATGCGTGACAAAGATGGGGATGGATTCGGCGATAACACCACAACTGGAGCGTACAATCCTGATGATTGCATCAACGAACCCGGAACATCGACATTTAACCTTCTTGGTTGCCCAGACGCTGATGAAGACACTGTTGCTGATAAAGAGGACAATTGCCCCTGGGATCCGAATTACTATCTCCTTGCAGATCAAGGTAAATGCACAATTTTGAGTGACCCGTCCTTGCAACGAAACACTGGTGAAGATGACAGTTTGCTCGGTGACGGTAATCCAGTGATGTATGTTGGTGGCGTGATTGTATTCTTACTCCTCGCCATTCTCGTAGCGATGGGTTCGAAGGCAGCTGGTCAGAGAAAAGTCGTGAAAGAAAAGAATGAACATCTCGCCCTTGAACAAGCCCACCTCGAAGAAGAAGAACGACGTCAAGCGTGGATACAGCATTACCTTGCCCAAGGCGACTTTGTTGAGGCAAGAAAACTTGGATGGGATGGCTCTGAGGCCATGCCACAATGGCAGGCTCATCAAATTCAAGAACAGGCTGCTGCAGAAGCTGCGATTCCTTCAATGATGAATCTTGAAGACTTATGAGGCGTTAACTCTCTTGTAACCTTGCCTTTCGTGCGAGTTGATCGTCAAATCGAAGGAAGTTGAGGGCATTCCATCGCTCGTCGTTATCGACTGCCAACATCGCTTCATTTGTTGACGTGAATTCGCTTTTGGACATCAGGGTTGGATTTTTGCCTGAAGATAGAACATACCTGTGACCTGGTAGAATTAATGTTTCATCGGACAGGTTTGATAACACTTCTCGTAAATACTTCAATGACGTTCGTTGGGAGGCTTCATTGCCTCCAAACAAATCAACTCGCCCGCAGCGACCAAGAAACATACAGTCTCCTGATGCAACGAAATGTTGGTTGACAAATGTGAGATGGCCTGGCGTGTGCCCGGGCGTGAGATGTGCACGGACGTGTATTTGGCCAACCTCAATCTCACTTGAAGTCCATTCTTCGTTTGAAAGTGCAGAATCTAAAGTTCCATCCCAGCCTCGTTCGACTTCTTTCGCATGCAAAATAATAGGGATGTTGGGGATTTGTTCAACGATTGCTTCAACACCTCGTGTATGATCCCAATGACTGTGCGTTAACCATATGGCAACGAGGTTTATGTCGCTGTCAGAACAGTAATCAAGCCAATACGTACCATCAAATGGGTCGATAATCGCTGCCTTGTTGGTGTTTTTACAAACGATGAGATGATTGAGATTTTGATATTCTCCTAACTCCTGTTGGACAATACACATCGCCTCATTCTCGAAAATTATGTTGCCCATGTGCCGCCCACACGATTTTGCAAGGAAAAGATTCCTCAACGCACTTTTGTATCATGAATACACATTGTTTGCACCATTGGATTTTATGCCTATGAGGTCCTGTGTATGTACATGGCGGGGCGGCGGATAGCATGCACCTTTTTCCTCTCCAGCCTGTTTTTCATGTCTCTGTTCGTTGGTTTTGCACAAGCAGAGGAAGCAGATGTATCGCTCTCATTAACAAAAAACACACCAGAAAATGGTGTCTGGTACACGCCAGGTCAACCCATAGCGATTGAATCCTACCTCCAACATTCTCAAGATAACGCACAAACAATTGATTTCAG
>CAZTGO010000013.1:13320-40634 GCA_964613395.1 uncultured Candidatus Poseidoniales archaeon
GGTTTTGAACTTCATTTGCAATCAGTTGAAACTGTAGATGAGTACCTGCAAAACCAACTCTTTTTCGCATACCTCCATTACACCGGAGATGAGTACCTCGACATCTCAACATCACCAACATGTTTCTTTGAGGTTTCATACCAATCAACAATCGAAGCCACACTTCCGTGTTTCCCAGCGAGAAATATCATTATGCCATACGAGATTCTACCAATTGGAGTGATTGAACCTTCATTTCAACCCTCTGAAGAGAACATAACATTGCAAATTCAAACACCCGATGGCCAACTTTCAGCAACCGCAATGATCGAACCTGTACTCGATGTACAACAACCCGAATGGAAGATTCAATTTGCGAACGAATTTGAGGGTGAGCAATCGACATCTGAGCCTATTCAAATGGAGTTGAAAGTCTCTCACGAATTGACCACGAACAAAGAACTTGACTTTTCAAGCTCATGTAAAACAAGACTGGATGTCCTTAACGAATTAGGCGAAGCTGTATATTCAAGTTCACTCATTGAAAATTGCGAAGCAATCGATTTGAGTTTCGTTGTCGGTCCTGACGAGACTGAATCGATTCAAATGCCTATTTGGTGGGTCCAAGATGACCAACAATGCAGTATTCCTTCAGGGCAATATACACTGTTAGCATCTATACCTGAACATGAACTATTCACTCATCAACAAATTCAACTTCGACAGGGTGAAAATCTTGATTGTGGTACCGACCCTATCGAATTTGATGTTATAACTGAACAAGTTACAATCGATAGAATGAATGTGCATATGCAATTTAATGCTGAGGTGGATACATCACTTCGCTGGCGTACACCTTGTGCTGTAGAAGGCCGAGTTTATGATTCAAATGATGAAATGGTCCATATTGAAATGATGGTTTGTGATGATTACGATGGACGATTACTTTTGATTCCAAAAAATGCCCCACATCCATTGGATATTCAATTTTCAATGTCGATGACCAACAATGCACTCCAAGCCTTAGACAACGGTGATTACACTCTTGAATTTACAACCTCTCATCAGTTTACAACGCTAACAACGACAAATGTCGAATGGATATCTGATGCATTAGTTGTCGATGATTCAGATGACGAAACACAAGTTGTTGTTGTCGAACCGGTTGTTATCAGTGGTCAATGGGCTGCTGTAGGGCAAGTAAACTCGATGTGTTGGATTCTTCAAACAGATTCTGAACAATTCAAACTCTCAGAGATTTCTCAAGAATTATCGTGGGTGCCTCAACAGGATTGGTCGGGTACGTACAACGCGATTGAATCTCAAGATGAGACATTAGCTTGCGAACTTTTTGATGCTACACCGATTGTTCTCCTCGCAGTTATGGAAGAGCAACCGCCCAATCAATTCGATGAACCTCAACAAGAACAACAGAACGATATCGTCGTCGAAGATGAAGAAGTTCTCCCAACCCTGGTCACAGGTACAATCGCAGTCGTGGTTTCTACATCGCTTCTCGGATTACTCTTCGCATTTGTACTCGGGAATGAATCGCTCAGAATTCCGACTACGGCTGCAGGGTTGTGGTTCATTGGACTCATAGGAAAAACACACGAGACCTCGGATGGCAAGTACCAGCGAGGGCGATTGATAGGTTACCTCACAGCAAATCCAGGATGTCACTTCAGAGCACTGATGGCGGCTCTTGAAATGAGCAATGGACAAATCACACACCACATTCGTATCTTGGAAGCTGAAGAACGGATTTGGAGAAAGAACGATGGACGCTTAGTGAGATATTATCCTTATACCTCTCACCTCAATCCTGCTACCGCTGTGAATGATCTTCCCGTACCTCCGCTTTCTCCTGACCCGAATTCACTTCAAGGGAAAATTCTCAACTTGCTCGATCAAGACGGTCAACTGGGTGATTTCCCCACCCAAGCTGAACTGGCAAAACGCTTGGCGAAAAGTCAACAATTAATTTCCCATCACTTGAGAACATTGCAAAAATACGGTCTCGTGGAAATGAGAAAAATGGGTATAAAGAATCGATACAAACTCACAAGAGAAGCAATTTTCCTGCTCGAATCCTCACCAGATTTTTCTGATTAAGTCAACACCTCAGACCTATGCTATGCGTTGAATTCAAATTCTCTTCCTCGGTGGGTTTGTTTAGGCAAGGTGAATCATTTGTCAACCTCAACCCCGATTAACGAAATTGCGTGGCAAAAAAAATGGAATGATGCCCGTATCTTCGAAACAGAATTGAGTGGTGACAAGCCAACATTTTACTGTCTAGAAATGTACCCTTACCCTTCAGGTAAAATGCACATGGGCCACGTTCGAAATTACTCAATTGGTGATGCTGTTGCCCGATACAAGCGATTGAAGGGGTTCGATGTCCTCTATCCAATGGGATTTGATTCCTTTGGCATGCCAGCAGAAAATGCTGCAATCAAAGAAGGTGGACACCCTCACGATATTACCGAACGAAATATGAATTCGATTATTCAGCAGATTCAACGAATGGGGTTTTCATACGACTGGCGTAGAATGGTGAAGAGTCATGACCCGAACTACTACAAATGGAATCAGTGGTTTTTCACAAAATTTTATGAAAATGGGTTGGCATATCAAGAATTTGCACCAGTGAACTGGTGTGATGCATGCACAACTGTCCTTGCAAACGAACAGGTCAAAGCAGGAAGGTGTTGGCGTTGCAATGGCCCGGTTATTCAACGGGACATGAGTCAATGGTTCCTCAATTTACCAAAGTATGCACAAGAGTTGCTTGATGGATTAGAAACCATTGAGTTCCCAGAAAACGTAAGTCTTCTACAACAAGATTGGCTTGGGCGTTCAGAGGGTGCAAATATCATATTTGATATTGAGGGAGATCATGGCCAAATTGAAGTGTATACCACTCGCCCAGACACACTTTTTGGTGTCACCTTCATCACATTAGCACCGGAACATCCGCTTGCGAAACAACTTGTTGTAGGTTCTGATATTCAAGAAAAGTGGCAAACACTTCACGATGAAGTATCAAAAATGTCTGAATTCGATCGAATAAAAAATATGAAGAAAAAAGAAGGATTCTTCTCAGGACACTACGCAATTCATCCCCTCACCAACGAACGAATTCCAATTTGGTTCGGGAATTTCGTCATTGCAAGTTATGGTACAGGTGCAGTTATGGCTGTCCCAGCCCATGACCAGAGGGATTTTGAATTCGCCTCGCTCTACCAAATTCCAATCAAGCGCGTCCTCGTAAGTGACGTGAGTGATGAGGTTGAAGGCGATATGAAAGAAGCAGATGAATCCCTCGGCTACATGGTGAACTCTTCAGTCGATGGGTTTGATGGGCTCTTTGGAGACGATGCTAAGCAAGCCGTTATCGATGAGCTGGAACGTCAGAAAAAAGGCCAAAGAACAATCAATTGGAAAATTCGCCCTTGGCTCATTTCAAGGCAGAGGTATTGGGGCACACCAATTCCAATCATTCATTGTGATGCTTGCGGTGCTGTACCTGTTCCAGAGAAAGACCTCCCTGTAATCTTGCCAAATGATGTGGTGTTTGGCCACGGAAATCCTCTTGAAACCTCAACCACATTCCTCCACACACCTTGCCCCACCTGTGGTAAAGATGCTCGCAGGGAAACGGATACAATGGATACCTTTGTTGATTCATCGTGGTACTTTTTTAGATACACAGATGCAAGAAACAACGAGGTGCCATTCGATGCCACGACTGCAAATACGTGGATGAATGTCGATTTCTACTGCGGAGGTATTGAACATGCACAAATGCATTTGATCTATGCAAGGTTCTGGACAAAAGCGGTTCGTGACCTTGGATTGCATACGATTGACGAACCGTTCCAAGAGTTGTTGTGTCAAGGCATGGTGAACAAAAGTGCTCCATTTTGTGAATCATGTAACCTCACATTATCTGTTGACCATGAGGGTCAGCCTTGTCCACATTGTCAAAATCAATTGTCAAGTCGATCTGCAAAGATGAGTAAATCACTTGGCAACACTGTCTCACCTGAAGATATGATCGAACAATTTGGAGCAGATACTGTCCGTTTATTCATTCTCTTTGCTGCAAACCCGACGGCAGGCATGGATTGGTCGGATACGGCGCTCGAAGCAAATCATCGCGTCATCTTGCAACTATGCCAAATGCCAGAAATAATCAACCAATGGGGGCAAAACGACAGTCAAATGGATGAATGGTTGGATGTCCGCTTGCAACAAAGGAAACGCGAGTTTTGTGATGCAATGGAGTCGTATGATCTCCGACGTGCAGTTGAAATTTCACATTACGATCTTCCAAAAGATATCAACTGGTACAGACGAAGAGGGGGTGACAACAGAACCCTTGGTATCGAGTTGTTGAAACAATGGTCCCAACTTCTTTGTGTTTCAACCCCGCATTTGGCTGAAGAATGGTGGAAGACGCTAGATATGTCCGGGTTTGTGTCGGATTCAAGCATGGCAGAAGTTCAAACGATTGATGAATATCAAGCAACAATCTTGCATCAAGAACAATACCTTCGTGATATTTTAGAGAATGCGAGAAAGGTGAAATCTATTGCTGAACGACATCTTGAACACCCCCCGAAACGTGTTCTTGTGCACTTCCCACAGCAATGGAAAGGACAACTTGCAAAATTTGGTGTTGAATATATTGAAAATGGTGGCAATGTCAAAACAATTCTCAATGAAATCAAACAGCAGTCATTTATCAATTCGGAGAACATTGGACAAATACTCGGTTTTTGGAACAAAAAAATGTTGCCACAATTGTTCAAATGGTCTGATGAAGAGAAGATTTTGATTTTGCGAGAATTCGATGAAGTAGGAGCGCTTGAGTCTCGTTTAGCTTTCATGGCTGAAGAGCTCGGTTTAGAGGAAGTTCTTCTCATACCCGGTCAAGATAACAATGATGCAAAATCAAATGCAGCAATGCCACTTCAGCCATCATTGCTTTACGAATGATGTTCTTCGATTTGACCCGTTTCAATTGGTGCTTCTTCGCTCGCTCCTTCGGATTCAATTGCTTCGGGCACTGGCTCTGTCACAGAACCATTTGACTCTTCATTTGTTGGACTCGGAGAAGGGGGTTGTTGTTGATATGTTTTTGATTGAGTTTGTTGGAATTGATCTTTGTAAACAACAAATCCAACCACTGCCACAACCAAAAGTAGAACAATGACCAAGAATGTTGAGCCATTCGATTCTTCCTCCGATTTGTTGTTGTCTGTTTCAGATTGCAGAACTTCACAACCAAAATCGTCCACCTGCACTCCGGGTGATGTATTCAAGCAAAGGTCCTGGATGTTGTTAATGCCATCATTATCATCGTCAAGTTGAGATGGACTGCACCCTACAGCGTTGATAGCATCAAACTCCCCTGTCATCGGGCACTCGTCCACATCATCAACAACGCCGTCATTATCATCGTCAAAATCTTCGGATGAATCGAGGCACCCGTCACCATCCCTGTCATCAAATTCACTCAAGAATCCAACAACGCCTAATGGGCAGTTATCTGCGATGTCGAGGACACCATCACCATCATCATCTTCATCATCGATTTCATCTGTACAACCATCACCATCATGGTCAGAGGCGGTTGGATCGTTGTCCCAGTCAATCTGTCCCTTGGGACAAGCGTCCTCGTCATCACTTATTCCATCATTGTCATCATCGTCATCATTCACGTTGTCAATACATCCATCTTGGTCATAATCATTCACGATATTTGATGACCAAAGGTCGACATCTTTGGGACATAAATCCTGTGGAATTAAAATGCCATCGCCATCTTCATCTTCGTCGCACAGATTCCCTATGCCATCGCCGTCGAGGTCTTTTTGATTTGGATTATCGACATTTGGACAATTGTCTGCTTGGTCAACAAATCCGTCTCCGTCGGTATCAATGTCCGAACAACCATCACCTTCAACATCGTTTTCTTGCGTTGAAACCCATCCGAGAGGACCGAGAGGGCATTGATCGAATTCATCAAAAATACCATCTTCATCATCATCAAAATCTTCGGTCTCATCGAAGCATCCATCGCCATCATGGTCGGTCATCGCATTGCTAACCCAATTGATTTTTCCCGGACTACAATCATCATTGAGATCGTTAATACCATCATTGTCATCATCATCATCGCAAGCATTTCCAAATGCGTCATTATCATGATTTTCTTGGTCAACATTAGCGACCAGAGGGCAGTTATCCTCGCCGTCGAGGATTCCATCGTCGTCTCTATCACTCCCAAAGAGCCACAACATTGCGTTGTAACCATCGCCCCAATGTGTGTAATCATGAGGACCATAAACACCATTTCCTGTTGTTGATATAGAGAGGACAGGATCTTTCGATGGACCAAGAATGAGGCTTTGAACAATATCAAAACCATTTCCTCCAGCATTAATTGCCCAATCCCATGACTTGTCTTCTTTTTGTAGGGCGAGGAACGTATCCGCATTATCACCTGAGCCTACATCTGGTAGTGTCGTGGAACCAAAGGTCAGCGAAGATGTTGTTGTACCGGCAACATACGTTTCACCTTGAGAAGTTTCAACAAGGTGAGTGGCTGCATCTTTTCCCGGACCGCCAAAGCCTTCTGCTGAGAGCCATTCACCATTATCGTTCATTGAGGCATCAAAAATATCTACCCATTGGGCTTCGGGTAAATTGAATGTCCCGAATGTTGCGGCCCCAAAATAACTTCCAACAAAACGAATATTGTTTTGTGTTTTAATACAGTCTCGTATGATTTCGTCATCTTCACCACCTCCAACGGCGTTCCAAACAATTCCTTCATCGTTTATTTTTGAAATGAAAATATCCGAACCTCCAGTAGCATTGTACAATTCATAATCTGCACTAATTTGAGTTTGGAATGTTAAACCAAGATAATGAAAGCCATCATTTGATGTGATTAAACAACCACTGTCTGAAATGGACATACCAGACACATATTGAATCGCTTGGTATACATTTCCTGATTGGTCGACATCAAGATAGAGCACACCGTTGCCGTCGTTAACAATGTAAAATTGATCTTCAACATTGAGAGGCGTTGAATGCTGGTAGGCGACGGATAACGTATCATTATCGTTCACAACCATATCGACAACATATGTTTCACTTTCAGAAAACAATGGCAGTACCCACTTCCAAATTCCATCTTGAGAAATACGACCAACGATACCAAAGCCGTCTTCAAGTGCTGTGAATTTTTCAATCGTTGTCAATGGTTCTGGGTCGAACGAGCACGGTACACCGTAGGTGCCGATACAAACATGGCCTGCAATAGCAATATCTCCATCAGAAAATAAACCAATTTTTGAAATCGAGTCGACCCCGTCGCTTTGAATTGTCAACGAACGATTCCACGTTCCGTTTGAATGCAACCAAGCCAACAGCATATCTTGAGGAAAATTCTGGGTATCATTCGATGTATGGCCTGGAACATCGCCGTTAAAGAGGAATGTCTGTTGGAAGAAACCACCAGCGAGAATGAAATCGGGCGATAGGGTCAATATATCCTTGAAAACAATATCAGCATCTCCACTTGCACTAGCGAGCCATCCTCGCGTCGCACTATTGTGAGATGATGTCAATACAACATTCTCCTCGGTCAATTCTTGCGGTTGGGAGGAGGTTGAATCATACACCATCAAAAGAATAGATGCAAGATACATGAACACGACGAATGCTGTGAGGGACAGCCTTGACATGAGCAACGGTTGACATTATCAAATATCAATTCATGGTTGATTCGTGCTTGTGAGTACTCACGAGGGTTCAAAGACGGTCGACCATGTGGTCTAGACATGGATGAGTCGAAACGGCATCAGGGTGCCAAGAAAAAGACATCATCTCGTCACCGAAACAGGAATTCTAATCATCAGAAAAGAAAGAAGAAAAGGTACGGCACAACGTTGAGGGCCACCTTAATCGAGAGGCATAAAGGAACAGAACACATCTACCAACAAAAAGCAAGAGAGCGATTTGAAATTCAACCTCCACTTACAGGTTTTCCAGATGAACTCGATTCAATTTCTACACATGATTTTGACATTCGAACGAAGCCAATTTCACTCGAGGAAGAAGGTCGCGTAGCATCATTTGTTGTTGTTCGTGGTGAATGGGGATGGATTGAAGGTGACAGATATGAAAAAATTAGAGAATTTCTTGAAACCTCAGAGATGACCATGGAACAAGCCTTGTCATTACGGAAAGCGATTCTACAGGAAAAATCAGTCTATTCGCATAGAAACATGCAATCGATAGGGAAAAGAATGCATGCTGAATACAACAAAGGTGTTTCGATAGTCGAATTATCGAGAAAATATGATTTCCCCCCAATGAATATTTTTCGGACCATTCTTGAACAAAAAGGATGGAGCAAGTCAAGAATCCGAGATACATTACGAGAACCATCGAAATTCAAAGAAAGAGAACGAAAGGAATTCGAATCTGCTGAACATGCTGACAATGTTGCAAATGTCGATCAATCTGAACGTCATCAAGAAGCAGATAAATTTGAAGATCGAATCGCTGATTGGTTTGAAGCAAAAGGCGTTCGCCTACGTAGGCAACCTGAACTTGTCAGCGAACAAGCCAAAGAACATGGCCGAGCTATCAATACTCCCGACATCTTGTTTCTTGACCATGTGAATATCAACGGTGTTCCTGTTGCTTGGATTGATGCAAAGCATTTCTATGGTGCCGATGTGAAATTTCAAATGCGAAAAACGGAGAAGCAAATGAAACGATATTGTGACGAATGGGGCAGTGGAGCAATCATGTTTAGCCATGGATATAGTTCGAACATTTACCTTCCAGGTGTTCTCATGCTAGATGCGACTGAACTCAATTAAATCGATTGAAGGATTTGTGAAACCTGAGCGCTCAAACCACGTTCTTTTACCAGTTGTTTGACTTGTTCAATCCAAATGTTCGTTTCTGAATTCAAGGAAGCGGGGAGCAATACAGCAGAGTTGCCGAGCATGCATAGCCTCGTTTCAATCGCTGATGAGTATCCGAGTTCATCGATACATTGTTGAATCGTTTCGAGGAGGTTTGATCTCGCTAACTCAGATTCAAGACCTGATATTTGACCAAATTCCTTTGATTGACTGAGAATCTCATGCCAACAATCAGGTGTCCAATTTTCCTCTGAAAAATGAGTCAAGGCCTCTTGACCTGCTGCAGTAATCTTTGCCATCCATGCCTCGTCATCAATGTAATTTGAAGTATGCCGATGCTCGGTCGGATTCCATACAAGAAGAACTGTTTCGTCAACTTCGAAACTGACCGCTCGACCGGGCCAACCTGGTGCCCCTGGACTGAGTCGAAGTTCCACACCCCCTACTGATGCCCCGAGAACGTCACCCAATCCTCCACTAAGCATGCGTTCTACCCTGTGAGCGATACGAAGAAACTGTTCATCAGTGCCTCGCCCGGTTGATGCTTTAATCGCTCTCCCAAGAGCGATGAGACCTGCTGCTGACATTCCGAATCCTTGGCTGATTGGGCATTCCACATGGATCTCAAAAACAAAGGATTCGTGTGACTTTATGAGACCTGTTTCTCTGCATGCATCAACAAATTGTTCATACATGGTCGTATTCTCAATTTCATTTCCATCCATATCCTTTAGGTAAAAGGTGATATCACCCTCTTCAAATTGAATGCCTTCATCTGGATTGATACCTACATTGTACTCAGATTGAGATATTGCAAGAGAATGGTCTTCCCTTTTGGCAATGACTTTCACACCTTTGTCGATCGAGAATCCTATGCCACGACTTCCTTGGTCACGAAAGAGTCGTTGCTTTTTTTCGATAGTAAAGAGCAAGGTGATATGCCCACCTGCACGAACCTCAATCATGGAGTCACCTTGATGTTACAACCAGCGGTGGTCGGCTGATGAAATTCACGGATGAATTGTGATTACAAAGCGTCTGCGATTTCTTTGCTAAGATTATCAAAGCGGGCGTTCAATTCTTGCATTGCCCGGTTGAATGCAGTGAGAGGGTCAATACTTCCATCGGTTTCGTAGGATAGAATGTATGAACCTTCAACTTCGTTTAGTTCAATTGCATCCCCAAATTCAACATCTCTACCGGTTCCTGGACCAACTTGGTGCATTGCTTTTTCCAAGTCGATGATGTGGTCAACATTGCTGATTTTCTTATCAGAGCCAAAGAGATTCTTGTCAATTTTCGTACCATCTGAAGTTGTTAAATTCAAACTGAACAAAACTTCTGCTTTCTTTGCATTTTTGAGCACTGCCTCTTTGAGTGGTCGGAATCCAACCGCTGCGACCGGTGACCATTTTGCGTGGTCTCGTCCTCTTCCAAGGACTGCGAATGCATAGAATTCTAGGTATTGTCCTTTTGAGAGAATAGTGATTGGGATTCGGCTGTGTTCCTCACGGATTTCAAACATTGGGTCGGAGATGGTGGTGATATCCCCGGCGTAAATGGTCTTGTACTTCTCATCAGAGTCAGTCGAAGGTCCGTATGCCGATAATGTGTAGAGGACTTGGCAATTTGGGCAGCCGCGGTCCGACTCAACGACTTTTATGCAAGTCTCACATTCGTCTGGAAAGGCAAACCCTTCTTCCAAGAAGGTAGGAAGAGGAATCATAGCAAGTCTGTGAGCGAGGACTTCGTCGGGTAGAACGTTGACAGATTCAACAACATCACCCTTGCTGTTCTCGTTTACACCTTGATTAAAGTCAACACGTGTAATTGCAAGTTTTGGCACATCTGCAATCAAAGCTCGTCGAATCGCATTGACTTGAGCAGCATCGGTGTCGGAGATTAAGATTCGAACTTCATGACCTTGTGGCCAGCCATCAACAACTTTTGCATCCATGTATTCACCTCAGTTCAGACTCGACGACCTCGTCGTCCACCTTTTTTCTTGGTGCCGTCGTGAGCAATTGGCGTCACATCTTCAATTCGGGTCACAACCATGCCGGCACGTGTCAATGCTCGGATAGCGGCTTGTGCACCAGGACCTGTGTTGTTGGATTTGTTTCCACCTGCTGCTCGGTATTTGACGATGAGTTCAGTAAATTCCTTCTCACGAAGTGCGTCTGCAATGCGTTCGGCTGCACGAGTTGCAGCAAATTGGCCGCCCTTATCAGAGCCTTTCTTCACAACTTCGCCACCTGTGCATGCAGTGATGGTCTCTGCTCCGGTCACATCTGTTGCGGTCATGAGGATATTGTTGTATGAACTAAAAATATTCACAACAGCCTTGCGTGTCATCACTCATCGCCTCCGGGGTTATCTGCTGAAGGTGCTGATTCCGCACCCTCAACGACTGCATCCGCAAATTCAGGTGTTGCTTCTGGATCAACTTCTTCGGCTGCATATTCAGCCATCTCTTTTCTTCCTTCAATCGCTTTTCGAATGGAGTGGTTTGGATTAAGGGCGATCGGTGAAGATGGGTGCCATTGAATCTGTTCTTCTTCGTCTCGAGTTACTTGGAACGAAGGAATGGTGACCTTTTGCTCTCCGACACATATCCATCCATGTGTGATCATTTGTCGTGCTTGCTTAAGTGAGCATGCAAGACCTTTGTAATACACTTGAGCTTGCAGTCTTCGGTTGAGGATGTCCTCAGTTTCAAGTGAAAGAATATCGTCTAATGTTGCATTTTGAGAGATAAGGCCCTTGTTGTAAAGGGAATTCAACAAATCGTTCATCTCACGTTGCCCATGCCCTTCGGTTGTGTCGACAACACCGATGAGGCGCATGGCTTGTCGGCGGTGTCGGCGGAGTTGGGACTTTGCCTTCCAAATTTCTTTCATGTTTTTCAGGCCATGATTTTTCTTAATCTCATGCTCTTCTTCGATTCTGTCGGCCTTCCACGGATGTGAAGGTGTGTCGAATTTTGGTCGTGAAAATTTTGGTTCTCCCATCGTTTATCCCTCGTATCACTTCTTTCTGCTAACACCAAGTGTCAAACCACCACGTCCATTTGAACGACCTCGCTGACCTCGTACTTTGTTTCCTGATGCGTGTCGAACGCCTCGGTAACACTTGATTGTACGAAGGCGGGTTACATCGTCCTTGAGTGTGAATTTAACTTGTTGACCAACGAGGTGGATATCATCACCTGATTCGAGGTCTCGCTCTCGGTTAAGCATCCATGCTGGAGCACCGAAAGCGTATGAATCAATAGATTCTCGAAGACGTTCTTGGTCTTCTTGAGATAAAAATCCTGCAGCTCGTCCTGGGTCAAACCCTGTGTTTTTACAGATTTGAATGGCGGTTCTATGGCCAACGCCTTTGATGGATGTAAGGGCACTGGCAAGCGGTTTTAGGCCATCCATGTCAGTATCTGCCATACGTAGAATATAGGAAAAATCATCGCCAAGTTCTTCTTCTTTTGGACGTGCCATTTCGTTCACCATGCAACGCGTTCACAATGTGATGCAGGCTTCCGACCGACAACCTATATATGAAGACCGCGATTCAAGTGAACCTGTTTTACAAGCGAAAAACGATATCTGAATGCTGGTTTGGTTTACCGAACAAAACATAGAAAGTAGACAAATTTTTCAGGATGTTTCATCACGAAACCCGATTGTGATTCATTATTGATTTCGAGGCTCCGATCAAGTTGCCTTTGCATGACCGGTTGTTCATTAGGCTCCATAGGAATCCTGAGCGTTAGATGTGAAAATCCGTTGCTTAGGGCAAATGCACAAAATTCATCCATGGTCGATAATGAAATTTCGGATGTATAGATGGCGACGATTTCACCGCTCGCTTGAATGAGAAGATCTTCGTTCGGATTCTTAAGATGTATCGCTTTTGTGTGAGTGAGGGTTGGTCGTCGTCCAGAATATTCTAGCCAAGTATATTCATGCCCAAACATCGTATTAAGCCAAGTGATAGCGAGTCCACTTTCCACAAATCCAGTGTCGAGCGTAGTGAGAAAATGCCCGATTTCTGGGTCGTTGAAGGATGTGTTTTCAAGGTCAAGAATCTTGTTTGTTGTAAGGACTATCGGCTCTTCGAGCGGGTTTGGAGGATAACGAACAAATCGTCTTTTTACTTCTGGAAGGGCAAGACATCCAGCCCACAACATCAGACGGTCTGTTCTGCCACCTCCGCGCGATGACCACTGCCAGAAATAAGGGATCTCGGGATATTGAGCCTTCAAAATACCTTCAATTTCGCGCCTTTGCTCTTCGGATAACCGTGGAGATACATCGAAACATATTGCAGGCAAAGCATCGCGATGGGCAAGGTAAGGCCCCCATGCACGAAGTACAGCATCAAGTGGAGGTTGCATTTCTTCGATACTGTGCGTCCTAGAATTCCGTGGCCTTGCTGGGTCGAGATACAGCAAACCAATGCTACGTTCTTTGATTTGGCCGATGTGGCTGATATCAGTTGCAGAAGTACTATCTCCGACAAAGATTTTACTCATTGCCAGTGCTTCACTCGATGTTTGGTCAAAGAAATCAAATGAGGTCCGAATGTTTGAAGCTGAGGCACGAGCTCTATTTTTGTCGAGTTCAATACCATACATTGGTCGACGAAGTTGTAGACCGATTGCAGCCAATTGAATGCCGCTTCCACAAGCACAGTCCAAGATAGGCCCGTCTGGGAGGTTGAGGTCTTTCATTAGAATTCCTCGGAAATCGGAAACTTGCCATGGCGTACTCAGGGGCTTGGAGTCAGAAGTGTAAACAAAGGTCAATCCATTGGGTGCAGTTTTATCTTCCTGGATGACAAAGGAGGATTTGCTATGAGCCTCGATTGGCTGGAGGACCTCCACCATCATCGTCACTTCACATTTCGGTGATATGGGAGCGCAAGACGAGGCTTTCAAATGGAATGCCTAAATCTTCAAACATCTCTTGAGCACCTTCTTCACGGTCAACGATGCTGAGTACGGCAATGACCTTGCAATCCGTCTCATTATGGATTCGTTCGATAGCTTGTACAGCCGAGCCACCGGTCGTTGTTACATCTTCAAGGAGAAGGACCTTTCCTCCATGTGCCATTGAATATCCCTCAAAGCCGGGTGGATTTTTTGTCTTCCTTCCCCCTCTACCTTTGGGTTCTTTTCGCACCATGAATCCGCGTATTTTCGAATCTTTTTCAGCTGTCGCAACAACAAGTGCGGTAAGAGGTACGGCTCCGAGTTCTAAGCCACCAACAAAATCGGCCTCGATCGCTGACGCTCTAGTATTGATGAGACGGCCTACAATTTGTGCTGCATCGGGATGCATCATGACTGGTTTTGTGTCAAAGAACCACCGGGATGTTCGTCCGCTCGCAAGAGTGAAAGCATCATCACGGCCTCCATCTAGAAATGCAAGTTCTCGAACATGGCTACGCAATTCGTCCCACAGAGGATTTGACATCACATCGTCATGGACTGGCATGTTTGTTGTACGGAACGAAAAACCATGAACTTTACTTTGAGGAATCTCCAATTTTTGCAACCATACTGATGATAAAGGGTCGATACTTTGCATTCATGAGCATATGTCATCATCATCATCAAAGAAGGGACAGTCTCCTGTTCAACCGTATGATGACGCTCGCTTAGCCAAAGAATTAGACGACTACACGTTGTGGATGGATGAACGAGCAGAAGAAGTGTATAGAGTTGCACAATCTGCACGTACCCAAGGGTTAGACCCTTCTCTCGAAGTTGAAATACCGCGGGCTGCTGACCTTGCGAGCAGATGTGAAAAACTGCTTGTCGACCACCTCGATGGACATTCAATCGCTGATGAGATTCGAGCTGCTCTTCTTGAAAATGACCGGGAGACTACGGCAATTTTCATGGCTCAAAAAGTTGCAAAAGATTTTCGAAAAATGGATTATGACATGCAAAAATCAATCGATGTCGGTTTGAGAGTTGGGTTAGCTATTCTGACAGAAGCGGTGCTTGTTGCACCTCTCGCAGGAATAAGTGAGGTTCGATTGCTGAATAATGTGGACGGTTCACAATTTCTAAGTCTTCATTTCGCTGGACCAATTCGTGCTGCTGGAGGTACTGCTCAAGCACTTGGAGTGCTCATTGCGGACATGATTCGTAGAGAACTAAACATTGGCAGGTATGAGCCCACGGACCCTGAAGTCGAGCGTGTCAAAGAAGAATTTGGACTGTATCGAGGTGGCCTTCAATACCGACCTACGCCTGCAGAAATCGACGAAATTGTTCGGGCCTGTCCAGTGATGATCAACGGCGAGTCAACTGAAAAAATTGAATGTGCAGGTTATGGCCGGGTTCGAAACATCGATGAGACAAGAATTCGAGGTGGTGTTCTCCTTGTCATTGGGGAAGGTATGTGCCTCAAAGCACCTAAAATTGAAAAACACACCACGCGCTTAAACGTGCCGGGTTGGGATTTCATTCGTACGTTCGCGAACAGGGGGAAGACTGATGAAAAAGCAGAATCAAAAAATGATTTTAAAACAAAGGTGACCAAACCGATTACAAAATTCATGAATGACATCATTGCTGGAAGACCGGTGTTTGGTGCCCCATCGGCGAGAGGTGGTTTTCGTCTTCGATATGGTCGCGCACGGCCATCTGGACTGGCTGCAGGGTCAATCAATCCAACCACTATGTATGCGATGGATGACTTTCTTACCATCGGAACACAGATGAAAATAGAGCGCCCAGGAAAAGCATGTGCTGTCACGCCCAGTACAGATTGTGAAGGACCATGGGTGATTTTGCGTGACGGTCGTTTTGTTCAAACCAATGATGTCGCAGCCTACAAAGCAATCGAAAGAGACGTAATGAGCATCTGGGACAACGGAGAGCTGGTGTTGGGATTTGGAGAATTTCTCGAAAACAACAAAAATTTGGTCGCATCTGCGTACAACACAGATTGGTGGGCAAGCGACATCATGGAAAAATTGGTATCTGCAAATGATATTGCAACCTTCTGTGAAATTTTTGGATTTTCACCAACTGACATCCCAAGAGGTGTGCCATTTGAAAATGAACATGATACATTTGAAACTATTCGGTGTCAACGTGATTGGCACACCTTTCTCCGAAGGTTACGGCCAACATGGCTCCAATACACAAAGTGTGCATCATCATTCCAGACATCTTTCTGTAGTCCATTCAATCCATGGTTCAAAGACTATCCAGTCCAATGGCTGCTGCCACTGATTGAACTTTTGAAAACAGCCCGATATGAAGAGAAAGACCATCCGCAGTTAAGAATTCCTGGGGCGGTTCGAAATTGGGATGGAAAAAGCCTTGGCAAATTACAAACTGATATTCCGTTCAATGAAGCCCACTCAGATATTGGGCCGAATCTGATGCCTGAGGAACCTCAATTTGGTATTGACATTGCTACAAAATGGTCGTTACACATTCATGGATTTGCCAAGGCATCAATGTTGATTTTGGGATTAGAACATCATCATGATGGAGATGATTTGCTGCTCACACGTGGTTGGGAAGCTCTATTGGAAGGATTAGGATTCACGCACAATGGAACAAATGTTCAAGTTGCTAAAAACAGTGTAAACATTGTTACGTCTCATCTTGAACTTCTTAATCAATCAAAAAATATTCTCGATGAAGAAGATATCCGGAAGTCCAAATTAAACATGATACGGAGAGACCGACGTATAGCTGCTGAAACTTCTGCTCGTCAAATGGGAAAGACCATTGCCGAAACAGAACGAATCGGTAGAGATGCAGAGTTAGAAATTCCAGATGAGGGCCCCTCAGATGTAACGAGTTACAGACAAGCCCTCGAGGTAAAAGATGATGACTTGATTCACGGTTCACTTTTGGTGGTCCGTAAAATCTCTGAATTTCGATGGGAACATTCAGCACCTACTCGAATTGGAGCACGAATGGGGCGGCCAGAAAAAGCAGCTCCAAGAATGCAGACCCCAACATCACACGCGATGTTTCCCATTGCCCTTACTGGAGGAAATCAACGGTTGCTAAAAAATTCGCTTCTACAAAAATCGATTTCAGTGCAAGTTGGCAGACGCACATGCACAGTTTGTGGCAAAAGTACACCATTCATTCGTTGCCACCATACCAAAGCAAGCAGTGGCCAACAGGGTGGAATGGAGGAAGTCTGTTACGGCCGCTCGGAAGGTCACGCCGCTCGTGACATGAGTGGGAGAAGAAGAGGTGAAATTCAAACTGTGCCTCTCGATTCGATTGTTGAACATGCTCGGATTCGCCTGCGGCTTGACCACCTCCCACAATCGGTTAAATGCGTAAAATCTCTAAGAAATGAAAGTCAAACCCCTGAAGCCATCGAAAAAGGAATTCTTAGGGCCAAGCACAATTTACCAGTGTTTCGAGATGGTACGATTCGCTATGATATGAGCGATGTACCGATCACTCACTTTATGCCAAAAGAGATTGGTGCGACCTGGCAGAAATTGGTCCAACTCGGCTACACTAGGGATATCAATGGTCATGAGTTGAAGAGTGATGATCAAATGGTTGAAATTTATCCCCAAGATTTCATCATTGCCAAGGATGCCGTCGATTTCTTTGTACGAACTGCTCAATATGTTGATGAATTACTCGAACGTTACTACAACTTGCCACCGTATTACAACATCATCAACGATGACGATTTAATTGGCCATATGATTTGTGCTATTGCCCCTCACACATCGGGAGGGGTACTCTCAAGAATTATCGGATGGACTGATTCATCTGGTGGTTTTGCTCATCCAATGTTTCATGCGGCAAAGCGACGGAATTGTGATGGTGACGAGGATGCAATTTTGCTGTTGCTGGATGGATTGCTCAATTTTAGTCGGGATATCCTTCCATCTGGCCGGGGAGGATTGATGGATGCTCCGCTTGTGTTAACCACTAGGCTCAACCCAACAGAAGTTGACAAAGAAGCATTGAATGTCGATACAAGTTGGTTTTACTCCAGTTTGTTTTATGAAAAAACACTAGAGCAACCACATCCAAAAGATGTCTTGCCGTATGTCGATTTGGTCGAGCATCGACTTGAATCAGTGGGGGCTCTCCGCGGGTATGGGTATACCCATGATTGCGATGTCTTTGATGCAGGTCCTGACTTTTCAGCCTACAAAACTCTTGAAACTATGGAAGACAAAATGAATGGTCAATTGAAACTCGGACACAAACTTAGGTCAACAGATGTTCGAGTTGTTGCGTCTTCTGTGATACGCTCACACTTTCTGAAAGACCTTCGGGGTAACCTCAATGCCTATGCGCGTCAAAAAATACGTTGCGTCAAATGTGGCCATTCATACAGAAGAATGCCAGTTGCAGGCCGATGCATCCAAAGAAAAACAGGGATGCGAAATGCTGGCCAACGCGAATTTCAGTTGAAGGATACCGTCGATTGCAATGGAAATCTTGCACTCACGGTTTCAGAGGGTGCTGTTCGCAAATATATGAAAGTCATTGAGTATGTCATGGACGAATACGATGTTGATTTGTACACAAGGCAAAACATTGAGTGGCTCATATCAAGTGCGGACTCATTGTTTAACAACGACCGAGTCAAGCAGTTAACATTGTCTGATTTCCTATGATCAGAGAACAATAGGGTCTCGCCAAGGGGACATATCTTCATCATCATATACTGTCGCAGAGCTTTGTGGCAATGAAGTGTTCTCGGTTGATGTCACTGGTGTTGAATTGACCTTTGCTTGTTGTTTTTGTTGAATAAAGGCACGCACTCCGACCTCAGCGAATGATACCGCAACCAATGCAATGCTAACCACGATGTGCCCCGATATTTGATATGGTTTGAACGGTTGAGTGTACATCGTTTGGTCAGCAGTGATGCCGTTTGAAACATCGACTGACATTTCAAACGTGCCCGGAGATAATTCACCAACCCATATCTCAGAATTCGTTGCAATTCCTGAACCCTGTGTCACGACATCATCTCCATCGGTAAGGAAAAAAGAATAATTCGACTCACCTGTGTTAGAGGGGTAAAATGTCATCTCTATTCGTGCTGGTATCGGTTCTGTCATTCCGAAAAAATCTGCGATATCGATATCTCTTTTTTCTTCAGTTTGGTCTTTTGAATTGATTTCATATGAAGCTTCAGAATCGGTAACAAAGGCCCATGTGATGTTCACAACGAGGACTGCAATAATCCATAGAATGATTTGCTTACTGCTCACTGTATCACATCAAACTCGAAGCATCCTCTTTTGAATGCTCGTCTCTCGATTCGTAACATGGAAACATCATAAGAATGTCTTCCATCCATCGTAATTTTGCTAACTTTCTGTCCGTGGTTGTGTGCCCAGACCATCTGCCTACGATGTTTTTGTCGTAACCAAGAAATTTGATGTTTGAGTGCTGTAATCCACACCAATAAGCAAAACATACCGCTCGATCACCGTCGGTAAATCCTCCAACATTATGAATCCCATCGATAACCTCAGGAGTTTGGTGCGTGAGAACAATTGGTGGCGAATACGATGATGCAACCCATGATTCAAAAGATTGCTTCCACAAATCGATATTGTCGCCATGGGCATGCAAAACAAGAGGAATATTGTGGTTCATGGCCTGTTCAAGATATGGTTGCCCATCGAAATCTGAGACAACACAGAGTGGAGGAACCTTTCCAATGCAAGCACCTACAGCTCCATCTGCAACAATGTATTCCGTGCCAACGGGTTTGTTTTCGGGAATTTCCTCTGGTTCAACTGCAGCACCAACAAAAATGAGTTGTTTTGAAGCCATGATTCGATCTTGAAGAGTTTTGAGCGTCGATGCACGATTCGAGGGGTTCCATTCATCGACCCCATATGGATTCGGACCTGAAAAAATAGATGCCATAGATGTTACACTACGCAAGTCGTCTTCCAGCGACCAACCGAAGTGTTTCCGAACCTTGTCTTGAACAAGACGAAGTGATTCGAATGGGGGGTGGCTCATGCTTGTGGCTTAAGGTTGTATTTTTCAAAACAACCCCTATCCTGAAGTTGATAATCTGTGAGAGATGTGGAGTCAACATGCCAGTGCCCGAAACTCCGCCAGTTGTGGAGCAAGAGGTGACGTTGGCACGTTATCCTTTCCTTCCTCAAGCGAGTGCATATATTGCACAAATAGCAACGAAACATGGTATTGATCTCGATGAACTCCTCGAAGGATCGATGATGGCGGATGCAAGGAAAAGAGCGAGGGGTCGACTTGTTGATACCATCGAATCTAAGGATGGTGTTCAAATCAGCGCAGGAGATATTCATACCGAGGAAGGAAGGGTCATCGAAGCCTTTTCGTTTTATTATGCGAGGCTTGTCGTTTGTGCTTCTGAAGATGAACGATTAATCTCAAGATGGGCTCAAGCAGAGGCTACAAGAGCGGAAAAACTTCTCTGTCAAGACGAGAAGAATTTAGAAATTGTAGCGAATACATACTTTTCCTCGATTAAAAAGATGGATGCAGCAAGCCTACAAACCCATAGAGGATATGGGTACATGGCCGCCGTTCCGTCACAATCTTCGACTTGGAAAATTGGCCTCATTGACTTTATCGAGGTTTGTCCAAAAATTACTGGCCCAAGATGGAGATTACCAAATGTAGAAATCGACAAAGGTTGGATTACCCTCCATCAAGAAAAAACATATTCTTCTTCTGAAAAATTATCACGGCTCTTGCGGGAGAGAATCAAGCATGACATCGAATCTACTGCATTGGCAAAGGTCCCCGAAGTGACGACTGAACTTGCAGTGCGTCTTGCAGAACCTGTTGCGATGGTTCAACAATTACTATCAACAAAAGCCTCCGAATTCTTGTCGATGAATGATGCTCATCAAGAGGATTGGCCACCTTGTATGCAAAAAATAATTCAAGATTTAGGTATGGGCGTTAACGTTAATCACTTTGGAAGACTCTTTCTAGCATCAATGGCTTCAACATTATCGCTTGCCAAAGAAGCAACGGTGGATTTTTTTAGAGGGGCGCCGGACTTTTCCGAATCTACAACAGCTTACCAGGTTGACCATGTGTACGCCAACGAATACACACCAGCAGGTTGTGGAAAGTTGAAGGTGAATCACAATTGTCCAGTCCTTCCCGGCGATAATCGGACATGCGATCAGCCTTGGATGGACCATCCATTGAAGTATATCCGTGCTGCACAACGTTGGAGGTCTAGAACAACACCCGTTGCTCCGGAATCTGTGAGTAGTGATCACAAAATAAATACTGAAAAGATGGAATAGGGATGGTCATAATAAGGAACCCTCTCATCCTTATCTATGGAGGGTGACACTGCCCCATCACCGCATGACAAAGTCCCCCTAGCATACCGTTTTTTCCGTTTATTTTTTCGATTCTTAACGAACATTTGGTTTCGAGAAGTCGATGTGGTGGACAACGAACAAACAGATGACAGAGGCGTCTTGTTCATCACGTGGCACCCAAATGGATTGATTGACCCAATGGTGATGACATCGAGATTACATGGAAAGTTGACGACGCTCGTACAACATTCATTGTTTCGAATACCTTTCATTGGTTTCTTTTTTCAAATGGCCGGCGTCGTTGCACTTGAGTCGACGAAAAAGAAGGATGGCCCTTCAAATTCCGTTTCAAAAAATGATGAAATTTTGAAGCAAATGGCTCATGAAATTGCAGAAGGAAGTCAAGTTTTGATGTTTCCAGAGGAGACAACTCACGGCTTGGCAAGTGTGCAAAAAATACGTTCTGGCGCTGCAAGAATCATGCTTCAGGCTCTAAAAATCTCGAAAGATATGGGGCGTCCAGAACCAAGACTCATTCCAATTGGCTTACATTACTCTGATTCTAGTCGGTTCCGCGAACGAGCGGCTATCGTCCTCGAACGACCAATGGACCTTCCCGAATTACCTGAACAACCGGAACAAGAACAACTGTGGATTGATGTGGTGACCGCTGCAATTGAAACTGAACTAAAACGGGCAAATTTGTCAAAAACCTCCTGGGAAGAAAGAAGACTTATTTGGAAAGGAAGGAGTGTTGTTTATGCTGAAAAACAACGTCAATCCGGTGACTCTATCACACGACTATCCTATGCTGAATCAATACTTGGAGCACGGCGACTACGTGCAGGTTGGGAATACATGATGCAGCACGAACCGGAAAGAACACAAACTCTTGCAAGCGAATGTGAGGAACATTTTCGTCATCTTGAACGTCTTCACCTCACACCATACGATGTCGATGCACGTCCGAAACAGTTGGATTTTTTGGGGCTCTTTCGAATCATAGCTTTGTGGTTGTGGTCGGTTGTTTGGATGTTTGGCCTTGTTACGTGGGGTGCAATGGTTGGGAATTATGTGCCATACAAATTCCAAGGTTTTCTTGAATGGTTTACGAAAAAAGCAAGAATTGATGACTCTCTTCAGGGGAGTATCAAGGTCTTATCATCGATGTTTATCTTTCCATTATGGTGGGCCGCCATGTCTGTGACGATGGCGTGGTTGCTCCAAGATGATGCGAGTCCAATTTTTGTATTCCTCTCTGAGAACGCCGTCCTAAAATATGTGACTACGTTACCTTCATTTGGTATTTTCTTGTTTTTCTTTTTCTTTTGGCCACTTACCGCAAAAGCACACATGAAATTGTATGCAAGGTTTGTTCAATCAACTCGACGTATATCACAATGGAAAGCATGGAACAACGATTCTACAGATTGGGACCGTCTCATTTCAACCCAACAGAATCTTGCGCTTCGATTAGTCAATATTGGAGCTGATCTGGTGTTGCCAGGGGATGAAGAATGGATTGACCCTCCGGCCGGTCAAGATGATGCAGCTGTTGTTAGACGCAGAGAAAAAGCAGCAGCAAACTAATATCCGCAAACGTTCAAACTACACAAGGGTTTGAATGAAAGAAGTGGTATGGATGAACCAAGCGGGGTGGTAAAGCATGACCAGAACTTTGGTTCTAACAGTCGATAGGGATAATGATTTGGGCATCAAGACCTCGATTCGTGGACCTGTTGTTGGCCGAAGACAGGTCTTAACTGCAGCACTGAAATTAGGAATCGCAGATCCCGAAGAAAGTGATACAAACGCAATCTTGGGAGCACTTTCACAACACGATGCTCTCAGCGAATCCAAAAGCGACGATGACGATGTCGAAATTGCAATCCTAACAGGAGACGAAAAAGTCGGCGTACGTTCAGACAGGGCAATCGCCGCCCAACTCGAAGAAGTCGTAGCTGCATTCCAGCCCGATGAAGCCATCCTTGTGACCGATGGTGCTGAAGATGAAAGCGTTCTTCCAATCATCCAATCTCAAGTACGTATTGACCATGTTCAGAAGATTATTGTCAAGCAGTCAAAGGGTATAGAAGGTACGTACTATTACATTGTTAAGGCTCTTGAAGACCCAAAATGGCGAGCTAAATTCATGATCCCATTCGGTATTATCACTGCGATTATTGGATTAGGTATCATGCTACCAGACGATGTTGGCGGTATTGTTATCGGTGCTCTACCTCTTCTCCTTGGCCTCTACATCATCAGCAAAGGTGCCGGTTTGGAGTCAACGGTAAACCGTGTCATCCAGGAAATGCGTGAAAACGCAGATGCCGCTATGTTTTCTTCTCTTCTTTGGACTGCAACTCTCTTCAGCGCTATTTTTGCTGTTGCAGAAGGTTGGAGAGAATACACTCTGCTCAAAGGCGATGAAATCTCCAGTGTTCTATGGCTCAATGTGGTTCACTCTTCGCTCGCCTGGATTATCATTGCTTTCCTCACGTCAACAGCAGGATTCATGCTCCTGCGTTTGAAGAGAGGTTCCTTTTCAGGACGTTTGGTTGTCTTGAGCGTATTCGGCGTTGTGGTATATTCATTCTTGAACGCAGCACTGACCATTGCAGACCAACTTCTTCGAGAACAAGGATATGAATTCAGTGTATCAGTTATCCTCGATGATTTTACACAACCAATCATTTGGGTTGTCATCTTGTGGATGACAATGACCGTTGTAAGAACACTACGAGCGAAGCAGTCTCAATCAGAACGTTACTGGGGCATTTGAAGAACACGATTATCCTCAAAACTCAAATGCATTTAGCATTTCACATCGCTCATGACTCAAGTGCCTTCAAATGAACTTCATCGGTTATTGAGCCTTGACGGTTACGACCAAATGCTCGAAATCGACAGAGTTTGTCGCCAATATGGCATTGATGAGCAGTCGCTGAGAAATCTTATGACATCATTTTCTCAACCTGTTCAAAACAGCTCCTCGACTGACATGTACGAATCAACGTTAATGCAGACAAATCAAATTGTTCAGCAAAAAACAGAATTTGGCCAACCACAATATCAAACACAAACAATCAATGAACCAACATACGTAAACAAGGATCAGTTTTCCTTTGACTATGATCCATCGGTTGAAGCAAAACAACGTCGGGCGATGGTTGAACAAGCAATCGTTTGTCCTGCGTGCGGTGTTGCTCTCGGCATCCCAAGTCAACGACCAATCAAAGTGACTTGCCCCCAATGTCTTCATGAGGCAACGTTTACCAACTAAATGTGATGAATATGGAGACAAATCCTAGACTTTGGACATACAGTTCATCAAATTCTCCGTTACAGTTACCTTCTTGTTCGATGTTGTTTACTCAACATCAGCTCATTCCTTTGGAACATCCAGAATTTCAAGATATGTCAAAGGTGTTGAGCCGTGAAGATGTCCTGACAATTGCACAATCTTACCAGCATGGAAGCATCGGACTCGACAAGTTGCTTCAACAAAATAACGCACCACAATTGTCAGAAAGATTTCCAATTCTCTTGACTGGTGAATGTGCCAATCCTTACCGGTTACAAGACATGATGATGGGTCCATTACCACTTCTTTTTGTTCGCCTAGAGCACTTGTGCAGAACATGGGCTGATAGCTTGGATGCTCGAGAGGTCAAGCCAGGAATTCATCATGTAACACTTGCACGAAGTGAAGGATGGTGGGAGCCAACAATTCTAGGATTAGCCACAAGACCACAAATGAAGCACATTCTTGAATGGCTCAATGCGGGTAACCGCGATGCTTGGAAACCAATGAAACTTGATGAAGGCACTCTTCGATTTGAAACAGAAGGAGACCTACCATTGCCAGCCAGTTCGGATTTATCTTGGGATGGTGAGCATGAAAACGTTACCACAAAAATGCCAATGCCCAACGGACCTTCAATATCTATGTCAGATATTTTTGTTCCCATTCATGTACGATTGGGGTGCTACAACAATCGAGGTCGCTTGGCAAGATGTCTTCACATTAATCAGCGAGAATTCCATGAAAAGTTATTCAGGCGTGGTTCGTCGTTCAAATGGAATGAGTTGTTGTCAACGAAATGAGTTTTCGTGGGAGCCCAAGGCTTGCCCGAATGAACTCTATATCCTCTGAAGTCCAATACATATCATGGTTCGGAAAAAGACCCAAAAAGAAGCTCGGCTCGAACGACTGAAGAATGAAATTGTTGATTATGTGCAAACTGTTGATCAATGTTCAGCATCTGATATTGTCCATCATCTTTCAAACGAAAAGAAAATGAGAAACCATGGCCTTACACCACGAAAGATTGGGTTATTCATTCCAAGATATCTCAAGGGCATCATCACATTTACACTCGATACGACGACTGGAAAGAGAATTTACCACCCTGCTTAGGCTGGTATCACCACATTGATGCCATAGAACCATTTGGATTAGATTATGCAATGGCCAACCTATGTCTTTGCCTCAGCATTATTTCCTTCACTTAGTCATGATTCCACAGCAGGTGCTGTGCCAACGTTTCCAGAAGATAAACCAGCGTGGAATCTCCTCATTGACGATGAACATGGATTGAGACAGCAACTCAACGGTGTTCTCACAACATCAAAAATTCCATCACATTGCACTTTTAACGATGAAGAGGGTTTGATTTACATCGATGAAACCGCTACTGTAGAGCCTGGTGTTCACTTTATCGGACCATGTTATGTCGGTCCAAATGCGAAAGTTCGCCATAGTGCATACATACGGCAATATTCATGGATTTGTGATGGAGCAATTGTTGGACATTGTACAGAAGTAAAGCATTCTATTCTTCTCCCCGGTGCTCAAGCTCCTCACTTCAATTATGTAGGCGATTCCATACTCGGTCGAGAAGTAAATTTGGGTGCTGGAGCAAAATTAAGCAACCTAAGGAACGACGGAAAAGAAGTGATTCTTAGGATTGAACATCAAACCATTGGTTCGGGGCTACGTAAATTTGGAGCCATCCTTGGCGAAGGTTGCGCCCTTGGGTGCAATGTGGTCACCAATCCCGGTGTCGTCCTCGGCAAAGGTTCTGTTGTTTTGCCCAACACGACCGTGACTGGAATTCATCCTGAGGGTTCTTCACTCTAGGTGATGTCATGACTTCGTTCTTTGGAACTGATGGAATCCGTGGCCAAACGACGCTTGAAGATATGAATGAAAGTGATGCAATCTCGTCATTTTTTGATCAGCGCCAACTTCATCCTCATCTTTTCCGATTACTTGGTGAAGCTGTCGGGCTGAATATTGATTTGTTTCCTGGAGAAGGGAATACGGTCATTATTGGCTGGGATGAACGACCTGCAAACGATCAATTTGCAAAACAATTAACCATTGGTCTTCGGCTCTATGGTTGTGAAATCATTCATGCCCCCATCACTTCAACGCCCGTCCTCCACGGGCTCGTTTTGGAAAGAAATGCACGACTTGGTTGTATGATTACTGCAAGTCACAACCCAGTTTCAGATACGGGGGTTAAACTGTTTGACGCACACGGCATGAAGACACTTCCCGAACGCGAAATGTACCTCTCAAATGTCATGATCCAATTATCTGCTGAAGAACGTCCAATAGAAGATGAGGATGTGCATGATTTTTCAAATCCAGAACACCAGATATCGCAATTAGAAAGCGCTGAATTTCATCAGCAATGGTTGCTTCATCGCATGCAGCATTGGACATCACATTCCACACAAGCCTCAGATCTTCGCATCCACAATCCATTGAAAGTTGATTCTTCAAGAGGTTCAGCACATGTGTGGCTGAGTGATTTTCTTGAACGCCTGGGTTATCCTTCCGAAGAAGTCAGTTCCTCAGCCAATGCTCTCAACGAACAATGTGGGGCTGGAGAATTATCTCCGGGAGATTTTTGGACGATAGAAGAAGCAAAGATGAGCCACCATGCATTGATTCAATCACTCGAACACACCCATCCTAGGACGATTGTTGGTGTTGCAATCGATGGAGACGGAGACCGATGTTTTTTGATTGAGACAACTGAA
>CAZTGO010000013.1:40734-42103 GCA_964613395.1 uncultured Candidatus Poseidoniales archaeon
ATTCGGCACACAACTTCCTGCATTCCCACGAGGACAAAAACAACGGATTTCAATTTCAAACCCCCACCGTCCACGATGGAATCCAGAGTCAGAACTTTTTGATAGATGCTTACGCACCTGCAAAAACACGCTCACTCATCAAGGGTTTGAGATCCTTCAACGAACAATTGAAGGTGAAGCATCTCTTCTTTTCATCGAGTTTTCAAACCAAGATGGTCATGGTACGATAGGCATTCGAAACAGTGGGACGCAGGAGAAAACCAATCTTTCAATTCGGTTGAGCCAAGGTCTTGATATGAATTCAATCAAACCCTTGATCGAACAACTCCAATCAATTTTGATTGATGGATTTGCTTGATTAATTTTCAGCCATCATCGTTTTCATGCGAGATTGAGAAAGTGCTGTGACTGCAAAGAGGACAATAGCAGAAGCAACCAGACCGAAAAATATCAAATCTGTTGATTTACCGTAAATAGCTTCAATCGCTAATCCAATCCACGCTACGACTAAGTTCAGAGCCCCCATTATTCGTATCATTTTTCGGTTCTCAACGATTCCGCTCAGCCAAGAAACAGCAGATAAGGATAAGATTCCAAGAATAAAGAATGAGCCATTCAACATGAGAATTGGTGCGATGTACAGCAATACATGTGCTGAGGTTAACGTCGAAGTTAACCACGAAGGTTTTCTTGAAACGACGATATAACCCACGCCCAAGAGGAGTAAGATGCCAAGCGAGAACATCGCAACCCCTCCATTTGGTAACAACGGAATATATTCAACGAGCCAATATCTTGTGGATGTATAAGCGATACATAGAGCGATACTGCAGCCGAGCAACAACTTTTCATCCTGCTTATTCAAACATCGTCGCACCATGTATGCGGTAAAAACAAATGCAGCAATACCCCATGAAAGGAGGGCGAGCATGAGGAGCATTCCGCTCCTTTCCAAAGCAGAGCGATGATTGGCAAGTTGACGGCGGTCACGCTCATGATCTATCCACACAGTAATACCAACGAGGGTTAGAAGTCCAAATTCAACAACCATCAACGGAACAGTAGCATTGAGTAAATCATTCGTGAAGGGGTTGACTCGAGTGAAAAGAGGAACCTCTCCGCCAAAGATGAGTGCTATACATCGGTCAAAAAAGAAGAAGAGCACAATACCTTCTACCACATTAGGAATTCGTATCCCTAGGTCGCGCCGTTGATACAATGTCATGCCACCAAGCGTAACTAAACCTATAAAGAGGACGCAAAGGTGTATGAAATCATCTGAAACAAGTGCTCCAGTTGTCATTCTACCTGCGAGATGTGTCATCACAAGTGCACACATTGCCACAAATGCTGTGGATTCAATGCCAAT
>CAZTGO010000014.1:0-2440 GCA_964613395.1 uncultured Candidatus Poseidoniales archaeon
GTTTCTGTCAATCGGATGTATATTCTCATCGCTAGCCTTGTCAAAGACTCATTTGATGTTTTATCCGGAGAGGATGTTGAACTGTTGTCTGACATAGAAGAACGTGAACGCCAAATTGATGCTCGAAGGATGTTGATTGAACGCCAAGTTGCATCCTCGATTTACTCGAGCTCAGTTGAAAAACAACTTGGTGTGAGTCGGTATTCTGCAATGGAACATGCAAACATCGCTCGGATTTTAGAAAGAATGGGTGATCATGCAACTCGATTAGCAACCCTAGTGCGACAAAATGCTTTAATTGTCAAAATGAAAACATCGGAATACCCACTGAAAGCGATCGAGCCTTGGTCACAAGATTTGAAAAAACTCATTCACAACATGTACACAAAGGATACGACGATTATACACCAATGTAAAATAAATCTTTCAACTCTTCGAAAAGAAGTCGAAACTGCAGAAGACGAGCACTACAATGGAAGAGGTTCGGCTGAGCGACTTTTTGCCGAATTCAAAATTTCTGAATCCATACGAAGGTTGTGTGCATACAGCGTTAACTATGCTGAAGCACTCATCAACATTCTCATGTATGAGCAGATGCAATACCAATGAGATGATTCCATGGTTCCAAAGATACAATTTGAAGATAAGGCACATATCTTCCTTTTTCTATCTGGGTTATCTGTTATTTTCATCACCATTGGAATCATTGAAACTTTACTCGGTGAATCAGTAGAATTTTTCCGAGAAGTTGCTGCATCACGCGGGTGGTTTGACTTTGACATCGAATTCAAAGGACTGATGAGTCAATATGGCATGGCGAGTGGAGTGTTTCTCCTATGCTATGCCTCGATGATTCTTGTGCGAAAAAACCCCAACCTTAGCACAAGAATACCACAAACAATGGTTCTTCTTCCCCCGAAAGCAGTGTTTGCGTTGTATTTGGTAGCGTTTATTCTTTTCATTTATTTTGATAATATATTGCTCGGAATCTCGATGTTTTGCATCATTTTCACTTGGAAATTTATTGCAGATGTTTCGTTTGGTGATGATTTTGTCCAACAAAAAATTGGTTTGCAAAAAACCCTTTTTGCCCTTGGTATTGCATCGTTTTCACTCGCTATCACAACAAATTACTCTGGAGCACTTGGAGAGTTCTTTTTCCAGTCCCAATGGACGCCGACAGGGTCATGTCCAGACCGTAGAAGTTTGTGTGAAAACATGTCTTTTGGTATCAATAGCCTTCTTTTCACGACCATACAGGTTGCGTTCGGGGCCTTGCTGATTGCAGTCCCAATTGGTGTAGGGTGTGCAATTTTTCTGTCTGAGTATGCTCAACCACGTCTCGTTGCTGTGGTGAAACCGACCTTGGAAATACTTGCTGGAATTCCTTCTGTCGTGTACGGTTTCTTCGCATTTATTTACATCGGACCTATTGTGGTCGAATTTGGAGAATATGCATTCACACAAGGATGGATAGATGAACCCCCGAATATTCTCAATCCAATTAACGGCGCTATCGTCGTGGGTATAATGATTCTACCATTGATTGCATCAATGTCCGAAGATGCATTGAGGGCTGTACCAAATGAATTGAGAGAAGGTTCGCTCGCTCTGGGAGCAACAAAGATAGAAACAACAGTGTTTGTTATGATTCAAGCAGCACTATCGGGCATAATTGCAAGTATCATTTTGGCTTTATCACGTGCTGTTGGTGAGACGATGGCCGTCACACTCGCAGTAGGAACAGTTGCTGTTTTTACCACAAATATGTTCCTGCCTGCTCAAACAATGACGGCATACATTGCCCAGAAAGTTTCAGGGGACTTATCGTACGGGGATATTGGCTACCTCACAATCTTTGCAGTAGGTCTGTATCTCTTCTTTATCACATTGAGTTTGAATCTCTTGGGCAACAAGATTCTAACGAATTTCAGGGAGGAGTACTGATGAAAGAGATTGATAAACTCCCTGTTCGAAACCGTAAAGGTAGAGAATTCATTGAAAAAGTAGGGTCTGGAGGCTTGGCTTTAACAAGTATTATCGGTTTGGTTTTTCTCCTCATATTAGTCTATCAAATCGCAAAACCAACCATTATTGAGGGTGAGGAAGGTGAAATTGTAGCTGCAACAGAATTTTTACCCATATCTGATTATATTTTGAAATGGGATAATCCTTCTGTCGATGAGGATGGAAACCTCATATCCGAACCAATTATCATCCAACTCACTTGGGACGATGAAAACGGTAGCCATGAGCATGAAATTGAGATCACCGTCATTCCGCAACGAAATGTAAAGGAAAATATTCAACTTAATGAAAATGGAGTCGATACAAACGAAGTAACAGTGGGTAAGAAGACGAAATTTTACATTTACTCAACGCTGAGTACTCCAGTTTCCGTCCATCAAATCTCTGGACCAACACCTGCTGCCAATGAAAC
>CAZTGO010000014.1:2540-41100 GCA_964613395.1 uncultured Candidatus Poseidoniales archaeon
TTTTGGGTTATGGGGATCGCTATGGTTATGGCAATTCCAGTATCGATAGGTGCAGCGATTTATCTGGAAGAATATGCTAAGCCAACACGGCTTACCAAGTTGATTCAAGCTTTAATCACAAATCTAGCTGGTGTTCCCTCGATTGTTTTCGGACTCTTTGGACTAGCAATATTCGTTAGAGAAGGAGGCTTCGGGCTTGGATTTGGACCTTCTATCTTTGCTGCTGGTTTGACAATGGGCGTCATGGCGATGCCAATCATTGTTCTCGCAGCACAAGAAGCGCTTAGAAGCGTGCCCCGGTCTATTCGTGAATCCGCCTACGGAATAGGTTGCACCCGATGGCAAGTCACGAAAGACCACGTGTTACCGTCCGCCATGCCTGGTATGATGACGGGGACTATTCTCGCCATGAGTCGTATCGTTGGTGAAGCTGCCCCCCTGCTTGTTGTCGGTGCATTTGGTGCTGTGCTTTTCGACCCCGAACCCTTTGCAGCACTCACGGATGGGAACATTAACTTCACAGTGATACCAATCCAAATTTATGCATGGACTGCAGAACCTGGTCATGAATGGCATGCAATGGCTGCTGCAGCGAGTATTGCTCTTATTGCCGTTATGATATCGATGAACAGCATCGCAATCATACTTAGAGAATATTATCGAAGGAGACTGAACTCATGACAGAAGAAAATATCGAGAATGACATACCACCATCAACGAGAAAATTGGATATTGATGGTGATGCTGAAATACACATCGATGGACTTGATTTGTGGTATGGAACAAAACAAGCGTTGTATGATGTATCCTTGCCGATTGCAAAAAATTGTGTAACTTCGCTCATTGGCCCTTCTGGTTGCGGAAAAAGTACGTTGCTGCGTACAATCAATCGAATGAATGATTTAATCCCGATTTGTCGATACGAGGGTAAAATCGTTCAAGGTGAAACCGAGATCACTGCGAAGGATGCAGATTTGGTGAGCATCCGCAAGAACATCGGTATGGTTTTCCAGAGGCCCAACCCATTCCCAAAGTCAATTTACGATAATGTCGCATATGGTGTGAAACTTCACCATAAACCTAGTAGAGAGCAATTGGATTCAATTGTTGAAAAAAGTCTCAAACGAGCGGCAATATGGTCTGAAGTCTCCGACCGATTACATGACCTTGGCACATCACTTTCCGGTGGACAACAACAGCGGCTTTGCATTGCACGTTCGATTGCAATCGAGCCAGATGTTATTCTCATGGATGAACCTTGTAGTGCACTAGACCCGATTGCAACCGCTGCGATTGAAGAATTGATTCTTGAATTGAAGAAGGATTTCACTGTTGTTATTGTAACACATTCGATGTCACAAGCCGCTCGAGTGAGTGATTATACCGGATTTATGTATCTTGGACGCATGGTTGAATTCAACAAAACGGAGAAGATTTTTTCTGACCCTGACCAAGAGTTAACAAAACGCTACATCACTGGACGATTTGGATGAGGTGAATAAAATGCCAATTAGAACTGGACTCGATCAAAGAATAAAATCTGTACAATTAGAACTGAAAGAATATTTTGAAGAAGCAAAACACATCTACGACGACGCAATTGAGGCGTTTACGAAACTTGATTCGCAAGTGTATTCTGAGGCTAAACGTGCACGGGCAAAAGCTCGTGAAATCAATTGGGATTTAACCAATGATTTACTGCTCATTTTAGCCCTGAACCAACCATTGATGCAGGACCTCAGAATTATCGCTACATACCTTCGTGCAGTCGACACTGTGGAGCGAATTATCCGACACGCCCGTGACATTGCTCGCTCTGACCGTTCCATCGACGAAGATGCTGATGAGTTACCTCAAGAAATTGTGAAACCGGTTTTGGAAATGCATCAACATCTCAATCACTTGATTGACATCACAATCATCTGTTTAACCGAAGGGAAAGAGGTTCCTGCTGATGAGGTGCGTGCCCACTGGGTTGAAGTCAAAAATTTCCATGCAAAAGCAGTCGCGGCCCTTTCGAGTTTGAAATCCGATTCGATGGGAGGAAAAGCTGCTCGATTAGAAGTTGTCAACATTGTCAACCGTGTCGACCGCTCGGCGTACAACATTGTTCGATTGAACGGTATGTGGCATCATGCCTTAAACAACGAAAATATCATTTTAGATTGAACAATTTTGGTGTTCAAACCCCTATCGCAGGATGTCGCTCTTTACTGATTGGATTATTCCAAGGCAATGTCGCTTGGAAGAACGCGGGTTGAGTAACGTTGAATTTTGCCATTATTGTCGATGAGAAATTTTTC
Organism: uncultured Candidatus Poseidoniales archaeon; assembly: GCA_964613395.1. Lineage (GTDB taxonomy): Archaea > Thermoplasmatota > Poseidoniia > Poseidoniales > Poseidoniaceae > Poseidonia. The sequence goes on from CAZTGO010000014.1 coordinate 4,844, forward strand.
AAAATTCCACCGGATTTCTCCCGAGTGCCCCGTTGAGTCTTCAACCTTGCAAAGTTCTGAATAGAGTGGGATTTGTTGCTCACCGTTCACATCAATCTTCGCCATGAGTGGAAATGTAACCTGATATTTTGTTGAAGTGAATTCACATATTTCCTCATGGGTTCCTGGCTCTTGTCGACCAAATTGGTTGCAGGGAAAACCGACCACTGTTAACTCCTCATTCGACTCATAGATTGTTTGAAGGCCAGCATACTGTGGTGTTGCTCCGCAGGCAGAAGCGACATTCACCACAAGCCATTTTGACCCTCCGAGTTGCCGAAGCGTCGTTGTTTCGCCTTCCATTGTGATGAATTCAATATCGAGAACATTGCTCATGGTTGTATTAGAACCGCTCTTTTTTTGAATTCTTGCTTTCAACAATTGAACACAATGCTCTTGAACAACCGCTCTGTGCATCAACTATGCAAGTCCTCATGGAAACAAGTGCTGGAAATATTACCATTGACCTCTTTCACGGAAGTGCCCCCGATACGGTGGCAAATTTCGTCAAACTCGTAAACGCCGGGCATTACGACGGCCTACACTTTCACAGAGTCATTCCAGATTTCATGATCCAAGGCGGTTGTCCGCATTCAAAAGACCCAAAGTCGAACAGAGCAGGAACAGGCGGACCGGGATGGCAAATCCCCTGTGAACCCTCCGCTCTTGCATTGAAACACGACAAACCTGGTATTCTATCGATGGCGAACGCCGGGCGAAACACTGGAGGGTCGCAATTCTTTCTAACAACCGTTGCGACTCCTTGGCTTAATGGAAACCATGCCGTGTTCGGTGAAGTTGTCGACGGCATGAGTGCGGTTCGCGCCATTGAAGGCTGTGATACCGATGGTCGTGACCGTCCTCTTGAGCCACAGCAAATCATTCGTTGCAGCGTTATAGAGTGAACTCAATGACCGTGCTCGTCATTCACGGTGGAGCAGGTGGAGATGGTCCGTGGAAGGGTTTGAGTGATTTAGACCCTGAGCGAATTCAATGTATGCAAAAGTTACTCATGGCCATTGGGCCAAGACTTGAGGATGGTGACATCACCGCTCTTGAGTCAGTAAAATTAGCCGTTGAGTGGCTCGAGGATGAACCTCTTTTTAATGCTGGAAAGGGTTCTGTCCTTGACGAAAACAAACGTGTTACAATGGATGCTAGCATCATGGACGGGAAAGACGGGAGGGCGGGGGCTGTCATTGGCCTACGACGCACTCGCAACCCCGTCGATGTTGCTCACGCACTGCTTGAGCAGGAATGGCCCCTTATGTTCCACGGTAGTGCTGCAGATGATTTTGCCGAAAGAAACGGATGTGAAATGGTCGATTCGGATTGGCTTATCACCGAACTTCGTTCAGCCCAATGGGAGAAATGGAAACGAGCCTCACTCAAACCAGGAACCACGGATGAAGATGACATGGCTGCTCTCGACCATGATGTAGAAAACGAAGGGTATGGGACCGTTGGAGCAGTGGCACTCGATGTTCATGGCAATCTTGCAGCAGCAACATCGACGGGAGGTATGACTGGTAAACCAAATGGCAGAGTGGGGGATACTCCGATTATCGGTGCTGGAACCTGGGCGGACGGACAAGTTGCAGTTTCATGCACTGGCGTTGGCGAGGCATTCATACGTACATGTGCAGCACATACGCTTTCAACCAATCTACACCTTCTCGACATGTCATTGGAAGATGCGGCGACAAAAATCATGCACGCAGTTGAGCCTTTTGGTGGCCGTGGTGGTTTAATTGCAGTAACGAAAAGTGGTGATTTTGTCTTACCATACCAAACGAGATTGATGTATCGGGGTTGGTATTCTGCTGGTCAGGGAAAAGTTGCCATCGGTCCGGAAGAGTATGATATTGAATGAGGGCATTGCATATACCGCACTCCTTCTTATGAACATCATCATTCTAGCAGATGGCCTCATTATACTACGGAAGATAAACAAATAAGGCGTTCTAAACGTCGTTTTATTGTGTGGAATAAAGTGGGCGCTGAATTTTGTGGCACCGCATTTATGGTCGGCATTGGGTGCGGATCCATCGCACTTGGTTGGTCTTCGTTTGCGGTGTCGTTCACATTTGGCCTCGCTGTTTGCATCGTAATCATTTGTCTCGGACCTATTTCTGGTGCCCATATCAATCCGGCAGTAACATTAGGGTTCTGGCGAAGTGGCCATCTTGACAAAAGTCTTGTTTTGCCATACATCGTTGCTCAAATTAGTGGTGGGTTCATTGGAGCTTTGCTTTCAAGGGGTGCTGGGCCAACCAACCCTGCTGAACACATAGGCTTTGCAGAGCTTGTAGGGATTGAAATGTTCATTACTTTTCTCCTCATGCTCAGTATTCTCTTCATCATACGAAAAACATCGTCGATCGTCGCCATTGCGATATGGGTTGGGAGCACGGTAGCACTTCTCGCTTTTTTCTTCGGTTCCTTCACCGGAGCGAGTATGAATCCAGCCAGAACAATTGGGCCGAACCTCTTGTCGAATCATAGTTCGCTGATTATAATCTATGTCATTTCTTGCTGTATTGGAGCAATCCTTGCGAGTGAATTTGGTTCATTGAAAAAAGTTGGAGAATAAGGAAAAATCAGGACCTTCGAATGTGCAAATTCATAGGATGTCGTTGATAGGAACCATGTATGGCAGACACGCGTATCGAATCCGATACCATGGGAGAAATTGAAGTTCCAAACGACCGTTACTACGGCTGCCAAACAGCACGTTCACTCATTAATTTCGACATCGGAAACGATACAATGCCACCCGGTGTGATTCGAGCATTTGGAATTCTTAAACAGGCGGCCGCAAAAACAAATGTAGCACTCAAACAACTTCCTTCTGAGGTGGGTGACCTGATTATTGCTGCCTCTCAAGAGGTCTTAGATGGAAAACTCAACGACCACTTTCCATTACGGGTTTGGCAGACTGGAAGCGGAACACAATCAAACATGAATGCGAATGAGGTCATTGCTAACCGTGCGATAGAACTCGCTGGAGGAGTGCTCGGTTCAAAGGACCCGGTTCACCCAAATGACCATGTCAATCGAGCCCAATCATCCAATGACACATTTCCGACCGCTATGCATATTGCAGCTGCTGAGGCAATGGTCCACGACCTCTTACCAAGTGTTCGGGCATTACGAGTTGCACTTCAAGAAAAATCTGAGGCATGGGCGGGAATTGTCAAAATCGGTCGAACACATTTAATGGACGCTGTTCCATTGACATTGGGGCAAGAAGTCTCTGGTTGGGTTGCTCAACTCGATGCTTGCCTACGACGATTGGATTTTGTCCTCGACGATGTCTTTGAACTCGCTTTAGGAGGAACTGCGGTAGGTACTGGTCTCAATACACATCCGCTGTTTGCTCAAATGGCTGCTGATGAAATATGCAACATCACTGGACTGTCATTTTGTTCTGCCGAGAATAAATTTGCTCAACTTGCTGCACACGATGCTTTGGTTTCCGCATCTGGGGCGCTCAATACGCTCGCGGCATGTTTGATGAAAATTGCAAACGACGTTCGATGGCTAGGATCTGGTCCGCGATGTGGGATTGGCGAACTCTCCTTGCCTGCAAATGAACCTGGGTCATCAATTATGCCTGGGAAGGTCAATCCCACTCAATCTGAGGCAATGACGATGGTGTGTTGTCAAGTCATGGGCAACCACACAGCAATCACCATCGGTGGTAGCCAAGGTAACTTTGAGCTCAATGTCTTCAAACCGATGATGATTCATAATTTCCTTCATTCCGTACAACTTCTTACCGATGCCTGCCGCTCATTCAGAGAACATTGTGTGGTCGGCATGGAACCAAATCAAGCAAACATTGACGCTCATCTCAACAATTCACTGATGCTTGTCACCGCCCTCAACAATCACATTGGGTACGATAAGGCTGCAAAAATTGCGAAGCATGCTCACGAACATGGACTGACATTGAAACAATCTGCGCTTGAGTTGAATCTTGTTACTGAAGAAGAATTTGAAGCGTGGGTTCGTCCTGAAGATATGACGGGTTCATCTGCGTAATGCCCTCAAGCGAGCACGCAATGCTTCTTTCTCTGGGTCGATCTCTTTGCTTTGAATCTCTTGGTTTTGACGACGATTGAACATCTCTCGTTCCCAAACAATGACTTGCCCATCTTCAAATCCAATACACAATCGTTCATCATTTGACACCAAAGAATGTACGCGAGATGTGTTTGATGTAGCGATAATGTCGCCGTTCTTCTCATCAACAACGACCAATTCTCCATCATCAAGGCGTTTACGAGCAATCCAAACATATCCTGATGACGATGATGCCCAAGCCGAAAGCAGACCACTTATCGATTGGCCACTCAGTTGCCATTGCTCATCGCCCACTTGATTGAACGAACGGCAATCGCCATTTTCCAATCCAAGAAGAAAGCCAGCGTGTGATGTTGACAAAAACTCAACTCCCGTCTGGGCTTGATGAATGATGGTCTTTTCAGTCACGACATGACCGCTGGCCAATCCAAACATGTGTTCTTTGCCATGAGTATTTCCACACATCACTGGACTATCGATTGTGAAAGGAGTATGTGATGTTGCTTGACTATCCAAAGAAATTGATAAGAGGCCACAACGCGGACGACCAAGGCCAAAATGTGCATATCGGCCCTCAATATATCCATACCAAGGTCGCTCATCCATACGATGAACCCATTCAACATCGCCCTCAAAACTGATTTTCCAAATTGCTGATTCAATGAAATCGTTATGCTCGATATCATATGTTGAAGATGTTGCAATAATGCAATCGTCAAATTGTAGCAAGCCATCTGCACTCCCCTCGAGTGCCGTAACCCACATGATATGACCATCATTCTTTGATACTGCAACAACTTCTAGGCCGCTTGTAACAACAAACATATCGTCGTGCTCTAGGATGGTACTTACTCGACTGCTGGTCATAATGTCCCAAAATTGACTACCTTCTGCGTCCCAGTGACGTAGCGCTCCATCCCAACCTCCTGCGATAACGCCGTTGTTTTTTGTCAAAAAAACACATGACACCGCTTGGCCCAACTGACGCTGCATCCATGTATGGCCTAGGATATCCATATGTTCTTCACCTTCTTCTCCTATGATAAGTCCATTGACATTCTGCTTCCATGTTCAAGGTAAACGGAGTCACTCTCTTTCGGTATGGCGAAGGTCAAGAGGAATGCTACAAGACCAAGGATGCACGCAGAGTAATAGTGCCCCATAGTGAAAAATGCAAACATAGTTGACATGCGAAGTACACCAACCGAGTGACTAAACAATGCCCAAATTGCAAACCCTGCTGCGATGAGAGCAAGTCCGATAAATCCGAATCCGATGAGGACATAAGCACTCGCCGCACTTGGATCCATGATTGGATGCTCCATTTGAGTTGGTGTCATGTCAATGATTCGAACGGTGCAATTTGACTCTCCGTTTTTACAAGGGGACTTTTGGAACTCATCTTGACTGGGCATCGTGAAATCGATTTTTGTGAACCCAATAGGTTCAATAATTGCGGGTGGAGATAACAGTATGCGATTTGTGTACCAATCCTTGTATCCATCTCGTTCGACATACATATCGACAATAAGGAGGCCTGGTGTGAGATTTTCAAAATGAAATTCTCCTGATTGATTGGTCACCATTTCTGTTGAATTTAATCCTCCACCTTTTTCTTCCCACGACACATGAATGAGCATACCTTCGTATGGCTGCCCAGTATCATCGTAAATGACACCATCAAATTGTGCACTTTCTGGTGGTGCCGTCAACGCCAACCGATACACGAATTCATCTGCACGAACCAACCCTGAATTTGGGTCGATAAAATCTGCTCCATTCGCCGCGCCTAATACGGATATACAAATGACAAAAATAGCGATGGAACGACCAATCGGGTGCATTTTCTTTTGAGGAATATGCAGTGCTGCATCACTTGTAGAGAACACGAGTGGGTGGTCTTCAATGATATCATCGAGATAGTCATCAACTGGTTGAGATTGTTCGACGACCTCTTCTCCCACAATCATGCTCACGACATCCTTCTATTTGTGTTCAATCGTATGAGGGAACTGGTGGAACAGTTTCGCCAATTCTGATTCGGAGATCCATATGTCAAGGAACATTTGTTCACCATGTTCTCTCCTGTGTACGATGTAACCGTTTGAATAGAGTGCGTGAACCGCTTTTTGCCCCTGGCCCTCGGATGAAAGATGAACAATAATTGACTGCAGTGAGCCAAATAGGTTTTGAAATATTGAATGCCTTAATTCATCGATGCCTTGATGAGAAATAGAAGAGATAAAATGGACATCGTGAAGTTGTTCATCATCTATCCATTGACGAACCATCGCAATATGTTGGGCTGAAATTCTATCTATTTTGGTAAAGACAACCATGGTTTTGAACGTCTGATCAAAACTTGCTTCAGTAAGCCGTTCATTAAGTTCATTTTTCGTTGTCATGAATTTTCTTTGGATTTCATCAAGGGAGTCTGACGCATCGATCAAATGGAGAACGATTTCACTTTCTAACGCTTCAGCAAATGTTGATTTAAATGACGCTAAAGCGGCATTTGGTATATTATCAATAAAACCGATTGTATCTGCAATTAAAATTCTTGGACTCTTTTCCATTTGACCTAATGTTGGTTCAAGGGTTGAGAATAGCTTGTCTTCAACAAGCACTTTTTTTCCGGATAGTGCACGAAACAATGATGATTTTCCAGCATTTGTGTAACCTACCAATCCAACTGTATTGAGTCCCTGCTTTCGCCTTTGTTCTCGTCGTAGCGCTGCTGAGTGAGAGTGTTTTCCTAATCGCTTCCTTAATGTCGTAAGCTCGCGATTTAGAGAACTAATGATCGCCTGTAGTGCCGTTGCACCCTCTCCACCATAACCTGCACGTTCACCGGTGGTTTGGACGGATACAGCCTCACGAAGTATGGTACGATCGGCCAATAATTTTGCTATTCGGACCTGAGTTCTCGCCTCAACGGATGAAGCATGTGAGGTGAAGAGTGCAAGCAAAAGACGGACTCTATCCCATACCTCGATACCTAGGATTTGGTCGATGGCTACAAGTTGGCGTGGAGTCGCATTTGTGTGTAATAAAATGAGACTGACCTGTTTGTAAGCGCCAGATTTGATGCTCAGGGTCTCTTGAATGAGTTTGAGGCGCCCTCCTCCAAAATAACTCCCTGGATTGACTTTGCCGGGCTGAATCATTTTCTCAACAATATGAATGCCCATCGTCGATACGAGATTTTCGTACTCACTGGTATCTTCATCTCCTCGGACTAAAAGGAGGGCTTTCCTACCTTCGTGATTGGTTCTACCTTCACCTAGAAGGACGCCCCCGCTTCCTGCGATGACATTGCCATTCGCATTTGGGCCATCCATGAAGGTACGAATGGTTAGTCTCATATCAGCCCACCCCCCGACCACTTTCATGGCAGAGGTTCACAGTGCTGAAATCCGATGGGTTGGGGCAAAAGAAATCGTGTCCTCTCTTGCAAACAATCTTGATGGACAACCATGCTCTTACACAATTTCAAAACACGGGGATGAATGTGAAATTTCAATTCTCATACAACATGAAGATTTACAATCATTACGAGATATTGGAGATAATATCTTCATTTTGCTTGCGGAAATTCTTGAACAATGAGGGCTCTGTATGGGTGATGTACTGCTTGTGGATGGGTGGTGCAATCTTTGTCACTGGCTCTCAAAATTTGTTCGTAAACGGCTCGCATTAGATTCGAATTTGGAAATTCTTGCTATTGAAAGTGAAGACGGTCAAGCTATTATCTCTACTTTTTCAGACATTCATCAACGCGTCGACAGCGTCTATTTGGTTCGGGATGGTGTGACATTCATTCGTTCTGCTGCTGCAATTCGAGTCTTGCTCTATCTTCGCTGGCACTACAAGATGTGGTTTCCCATCGTTTGGATGATACCGCTTCCCATTCGAGATCTTCTCTACATACTTGTTTCAAAAAGTAGAATTTCTTTGTTTGGTTCTAGAAATTAATCTTCATTTGAGCCCATACGTCGCTTACTTGGCATGAGGTACCAACGAAGATCTGAGTTGAGTTGAGTTCCGATAAACTGGCCTTCTCGTTTGGAAATGTCTCGTTCTAATTTATCTCGGATCGTATCCAATAATTCATCCATTGACCCATGCATCAATAATTCTGGAGGAATAAGGGTCGTAAAATCGACTGGTTCTCTTGGTGTATCGAGAATCTTTTGCACCACTGCTCGTTCTTCATACGTGTCAAATTCATCTGAAACACCTTGAGAGACTTTGCTGCGGATATGTTGATGCAAGGATATCAATGCATCTCTTTGCTGGTCAAGACGTTCAAGTGAATCTGACAACTCATGGAGGACATCAAGCCCTTCGACAACACTCATTTTTCGACGACCTGCAATGAATTCTGCAAGGGGGCGTCCATCGGATGGCAATTGGCTCGATAGTCGAATTGGGCTACCTTGTGGGAGTTTTCTTTGCTCGCATTTGAACATATCTGGAGCAAGGTCGATTCGAATTGAAAATGATTTTTCAACAGAATAAATCGTTCTTGGCGGGCCTCCTTTCTCTGAAGGAACTCGAGTGGATTCCACAAGTCCGCCTCGCTCCATTTCCTTGAGATGTTTCATGGTGGCTTGCTGACTAATGCCGATCAAGTCTGCTAACTGCATTGGGTAATGAGGTTCTTTTACGAGGCGTTCCAATATTTCACGGCGGAGGGTGTTTTGCAACAATTTGAGAGCGGTGTCTAAGTCGGTCATACTACTCAACTCTAGGTTACCTAGAGAACAGGATGTTTTTGAACTCATCGAATCAATTCATTTCATCCCAATCTTTCCATGACGAACTGCTTTCAGATTTTTCAGGAGTTTTTCGCAATTTAGGTTGTTGAGGAGTTGGTGATTTTGTGTCGACGGGTTGAGTGGGTGCACCCTCGTCCCAACTTGCAATAGCAACGGCATTTGCAGCATCATCCATGACCTTTTCATTATCAATTTGACCACCCGGATTGAAATTTTGTGCAGATTCAATGTCGCCCCTCATCAATGCATAGACTTGTTCAGTCGTCATAAGTTTGCCTTGTTGAACCTCCAAACTTCCATCTCGTACATCTGACTGTTGTTGAGGAGTTTGTGGTTGATTCGCAAAAGGCGGTGCAATTTGCTGCTGTTGAGGCGGAAAATTCGTGAGTTCTTCTTGTATCTGTTGAGCGATGTGGGGGGGCAAATTTTCAAGATGGACGGGATGACCATGTTGATTCATCAACACAACATTTGGATTTTTATTTTTGGAATTTGAGTACGACAAAACAAGACCCATCGGGAGAACGAGGATGCTTAGACAACACATCGAAAGGCCGATGACGAGCAGGTTGTTGCTAAAGAATCCCTTTTGCATATCATCGATTGAGATGAGCCATGATGAGGTTGATGTGCAATCATCCGGGCAGGTTACCTCCAAGAAATATGACCCCTCTTGAAGATCCCATGAAGCTGTTGTCGAATATGTTGCAGAGGGCGATTGAGGTTGCCAGTCAAGTTTGCAACTTTTCTCTGTTATTGCTTCACCTGTTAGATTCGATCCATCAACTGCCGTCAATGTTACATTCAGTGTCGATGAACCGGTGATTTGAACAAGACGATAACATCCTCTTTCAAGGTCAAGTGTCTCGCTATCTTCACCCGATAATTCGACGACGTTGCTCGTTTGAGGATTGAAAATAGAATCGATTGATGAACCTTGACCCACCAACAAGAAGAAGCCCAAAACAGCAAAGATGATTCCCCCTAAAACAAGACGCCTCGGCCAAGGAGAACTTCTGTCTTGATTCGTGTTCTCCATGAGACTCCCAAATCCTACAACCTCTTTAATCTCATGTTAATGTCATAAAATTGAACCGATTAAAATTCCACAAAGGACAAACATGAGAACTGCGATGGTACCATCAATGAATTTCCACGTCCTCGGTTGAGAAAGGTGCGTTGAGAGTGAGCGAGCACCATATCCGAGTGAAAAGAAGAACGTGAACGATGCAAATGCAGCGCCAACCGCAAAGAAATCTCGTTCGTTGCCTAGATACCTTGTTGACGCCCCCCCAATCAGAAGAATTGTGTCAAGGTACACATGTGGATTGAGCCATGTAAAAGCTAGTGTTGTTAGTGCAATTGAACCGGTAGATGTCGTCGTCGTATCGATGTTTAATGCTTCAGGATTCAATGCTGATTTGACTCGTAAACATCCGTAAATGAAGATGAAAAGGGCAGCAATGCATGTCATAACCAGTTTGGCATTTTCAACTGTTGAAAGCCAAGAGCCAAAGCCATACACGCCAAGAAAAATTAGAGTTGCATCCGAAACCGCACAAATTAAGCACACGAGGAAAAGATGTGACCGAAGTAATCCTTGACGAATAACAAATGCATTTTGAGCTCCTATCGCAAGGATAAGCCCGAAACTTAGGGCGAACCCTTCGAGGAATGCAGAATACATTCACGTCAACCTAAACCCAATGCTGCCAGCTTTTCGGGCAGATAGGTCTCGGTCACGAAATCCAAACCATATTTTGCAAGTGATTGTTGCTCAGCTTTTTTGCCAATATCAAGCATCATGTTGATTTGTTCCTGCCACCATCCATCAGCAAAACGAGGATCGCTTAATTCAGCCGTTAGTGCCTCTTTATCCTTGGTCGATAAATCATCGCTCGGCAAATCGTAAGCAATAATATCATCTGCCGTGATACCGAGATACGTCGCAGAAGGTGTTGCAAGATATTCAGAAATGTGGGCTGTCTTGATTGCGCCGTAGGCTATTGAAGCGAAGATACGGAATGACCACGGGTCACCATCGAGAAATACAACGACAGGTAGATCCCATTCCTCGCTCATGCGCTTCATAATTCGCCGAGTTGACCGTGCAGGTTGTCCTTTGAGGTGCAACAAACCACAACGATATTGTTCATCAAATCCATTTTCAACCAGCCTATCGAACATACCACCTGTCTCAATGGCCATGATGAAATCAATATCATGATGCATCAACTCTATCTTTTCTTCTTCAACATTGTATGGAACACCATATCCTGAATCCCCTACGTCATCTCGGGCATTAATCTCCATCCATTGTCCTCGGCGATTTCGTTCTCGCAAAGTCAAGTTACCAATCATACGTGCACCATCTTCTTCTGGCCTGAGTTTGAAATCTTCACGCAAACATTGCGTAACGACTTCGAGATCTTCTGCAAGGTTATTCGATTCATTTTGCGAACCAAATTTCCCTAACCCCCAACCTTCAGAAATGTAGTACATTTCACGAAGCGTCGATGATTTTTCTGCGTCGATCATCTCTTCAATGAACTCAATGACGTGGAGGGCGCGTAGCAATTGCTTTGCAGATCCTAAACTCGTTGCATCTCGAATCGATTTTTTCTTGCCATATTTGTACACTCCAAGTTTATTATCGAATCCAATGTTGTTTTTCGTTCGTACTGGAAGCGTCATTGTTGGAGGTTCGCCTTTGACAATTTTATCATACATTTCAGCAACAACATCATGTAACGCTTCTTTTGTTTCTTCTACAGTTCTTCGAGCAGCCATTATTCATCTCCTCCGAAAAGTGTTCGTTGGCCAGTGGGCGGTGGTGATTTTGGTGAGGGTATATCCTCATCTGGAATATCCTCATCCTCGATTTTACTTGCTGGTTGCTCATCATCAACCTCATCTTCAACCTCTTGATGGACGTCATCATCAGATTCATTGGCACCCTGCTCTTCTCTTGTCTTCAAATCCTGAAGGATTTTCTCATCCATCTTTGAAGCCCCAATAATTTCTTGAGTCCCCCGATAGAAGACATCCGTGTCATTCCAATCACCTCGCTCGAGATTAGCTAGTGAGTATGTAATAGACGTGACCTCACCAGGTTGTAATGTGTCTAATTTCCAAGCCCAAAGCCCAACGGTCTCCTTGCGACCTCCAGTTTGATTTTCCGTTATTTGAGCACCATCACGTTCAGGATAGTTTGCGAGTATTGTGTACGATCTCGCTCTTGTGGTGTAATTAAAAATTGTAATATTTACATCGACCATCTTCGTTTCTTTATTCCATTTCGTTTCTGATTCTGCGATGACTGCGCCCATAATTCTGGTGATTGATCCTGACAAATCTGGTACTGGACGCTCAAGAATCTTTGCAGATTTTTCAGCTATTGCGGGAATGATATCGTTGACCAACTCAAACTTCTCTTGTGTTTTTGCTTTTTTCTTTTGTTTTTCTAAATGCTTACGTAAACCCCTGCCCATTTCGAGCATCGCTTTCCGCAATTCTTCGAACACTTCCTCGTTATCTGCCACCGCTTCTTTGGCCTCAGATGTGAATTGAACATTGGTGCTTGCCAAGTGGACTAAGAGGGCCGCAGGGCCTTTGGGTATTCCTTTTCCACCAGCTTGTTCGAGCCCGTACTGGCGCCAATCAACGCTTTCAATGGCTTTGGTGAGCAAGCATCCACCTTGTTGATACATGAGCGGAACACGATTCGCAAATCGTAAGATTTCCACAGGTTTGTCCGCGGCCATTCCTTCACCAAAAATGAGGCCGACCTCCACTTGATACGGGTTACCAGAAGATACTGCAGGTGCTCTAGTCATCGTCGTTACGAACTTTGAATCAATGGTTTTTGATAACCCCTTTTTGATGAGAAGTTCTTCGATAGGCGAAAGACAGTTGGTTGGTGGGTTGAGAAGTTTAATCTGTTTTCCTTGATACAATCTGTCCCCCTGAAACGCTTCGAGGAGAGAACGTATTTGCTCTGGAGCCATTGAAGGAGGTTTTGTTTTTTCCTCGATTTCTGCGGCAGCCAGCAATTCCTTGGCAGCACGAACCGATATTCCACTGAAATTGTTTCTCAAAAAAATATTCATCTTGGAATCTTTTGATTCTCGAAGCATACGTTGCAACGCACCAAGTTCGATACCGTGAGGGTGGGGTTTAATGGCCTCAACCTTTGTTGGTAATCGTTCGGTAACCCTCGGCCAGTGGAATGTCTCACCGTCGGGGTCAACATAAGTGATATCAGCGTGAGGATTGACGATGCTCGTCATTCTCAAGTACTGCCAAACGCTTTGCCTACCTTTTTGGTACTTCCCTTTCATACGCGTTCGAACCTCTAACCCGTGTTCTTTTGGTTCACCATCTCGGCCCATCCATATTTCTCTATCCTCGCCTTCTTTGATGGCTTTATTCGCACGCGTATCGAGACCGATTTTGACGATTGATGCCGTGGCCTCAGACTTTATTTTTGATCGAACATGGGTCTTTCGTCCCGTTGTTAATTGACTGTACATAACAACACCTGTGATGCCAATACCTTGTTGACCGCGAGATTGTCGAATAGCGTGAAATCTTGAACCGAAAAGAAGTTGTCCAAACACCTTTTCAATGCTCTTTTTTGGAATGCCAGGTCCGTTGTCTTCAATCAAGAGTTCAATGATATTTTTCTTGTCATCGACTTTTGAAATCTGGATAAAAATTTCTGGTAAAATTCGTGCTTCTTCGCAAGCGTCAAGCGCATTATCGACTGCTTCCTTCACCGCAGTAATGAGAGAACGTATAGATGAGTCGAAGCCAAGAAAATGCTTGTTCTTTTCAAAAAATTCCGATATAGCAACTTGTTTTTGTTGTGAGGCGAGGCGTTCTGCTATTCCCATAATTCTTCCTCCTGGTACTCCTTTGTCATCACAACGTTGGGCCAGTGGTACAACGGACAGCGGGACAACCCATCTTAAAATATCATCGTAAAATGAAGTTGCAGAGCCACTTTTTTTCGATGTGAGTGTGAAGTGCGCGTCAAATTATGCAAATAAATCGTCAACCCATGACGTAATTTTACCTGTGAACGCACTTGCTGCAACCGTGAGAGGACTAGCAAGGTAAAGCTTACCCGGTCCGGAACGGCCCTGGAAATTTCTATTGATTGCTGAAACGGTCACTTGATGTTCGTCAGTCGATACGCCCGGACCTGCACCAATACAAGCACCACATCCAGGGTCAATGATTTTCACTCCAACATCGAGGAAAAGTTGATGCCAGCCATTTGAAACTGCAACATCTTTGACATGCTTGGAACCATACTGAATGTAAAATTCGACGTCATCGTTGACAATGAGCCCTGCCTCTTTTGCAGCAAGGCATACTTGAGCATAATATGCAATGTCATCGATTTTTCCAGCCGTGCAAGAGCCCCCATAGGCTATATTGATTGAAACTTCCCCTATATCGGAAATATTTGCTCCGTTCGTCGGGTCGCTTGGGATCCCTTTGTCCGGGTCTCCAGGATGAGCGACCATGGGCACGATGTTCGACAAATCAATGGTGTGAACACCACCATCGTATTGTGCTCCTTCGTCGGCTGTGATGATTTTTCGAGATTGATCTTCACGGGAAAGATGTGGTTGTGATGCGATAATCCAGTCGAGGAGAGCGTCATCTGCTTCACAGATGCCTGTTCTTCCTGAACATTCAGTCGCCATGTTGCACAGGGTTGCACGTTCGTCGATTGATAATGATGCAAGGCCAGGGCCTCCGAATTCCATACTTCGATTAAGAGTCAACTCCTTGCGTGCATGGTCTGCTAAGATGTAGAGGATGACGTCCTTTGCAGTACATCCAGGATGAAGCGTTCCAATGAGTTCAAAGCGAATCGATTCTGGAACCTTTACGAAGGTGAATCCGGCGCTGATCAAATTTGCATATTCTGTGGCTCCAACACCCCAAGTGAGAGCATTCGAAGCCCCTCCCATGCATGTGTGAGAGTCTGTTGCTTGAATAAAATCTCCAACTTCGATGAATTCTTCTCGTGCGACTTGGTGACAAATGCCCGGCGATATACCATCAACTGCTGAATAATCCCGTACTTCGGTGTGGGCTTGGAATTCCTTTTGTAAACGGCGAAGCGTTTCGACCTTATCCATAAACGGAACAAATTTTGGATTATGATGGGCATACAAAAGATGGTCTTCAAAAACCGCAAATTTTGCTGGATTCGGCAATGTATACTCCGAGCCATACTCCTCAGTTAGAAACTCATGCACCTGTGCGGTTGTAAATTCATGTGAGTATCCTCCTTGAACCTCAGCGATGACTGGGTCGCCCGGTTGAACGCATTGACCTTTCGATTGTCCAACAAGGTTGTTTGCAATGATTTTTTCTGCCATTGTCATTGGCCGAGGTGGTGTCGATATTTCGGGAAGTTGAATTGTATTATTTTTTAATGCCTGAGCAAATTGAAACAATCCCCCGTGCTCCAATATGAGTTTTGTAACTGGGTCGTATCGATTGGTGAATTCTTCTAGGGGTATTTCTTCATCATTTTGAAGCCGCTTTAGAATCTCATAATCGCCCATGAGTTGACCTAAATTGATGTTATTTCGTTCATGGATTGGAGCGAACGATGCTGCAATTACGATTCGAATACCCGCCCAACGTTCGCATTGAGCGGCGGTTTCTCTGCTTGAACCAGTTCCTTTGCGTTGACCAGAAACAATGACTTCGAAATTTCCGTTCATGAGTGCTTTTTCAGAAAATACTCGCAAACCATTTTGCATTAAGCCAGCATATGCATTTTTTGCGATATCTTCGGGCCGGTGGTCAAAACAAACCCAAGCTGGAGTCATCACATCGGTGTTGATATCATCAAGGAGGTCTTCCATCCGCAGGTCTTCCATTCGAAGATTCAATCCATCATACAATTGTTTTCGAATCAAATCTAAGTCTTTGGTAAGAAAGAGGACTCGTTTTCCAGGGGTGAGGCGGATTGTTTGCGGCGTCATGCGTTGTTCCATTCCATCCCCATGTCACTGGAGGCCTTTCCCATGTTTAACCCGTTCGGCTTTGATGAAAGATGAATTTGTGAAAATCGCTCACTGTAAAATGAATATGATTATTAACTCAACATGAAAAGTTTAAATATACTTTCTTAGGGGGAAAATATGTTCCTTTGGAACATAGGTACGTGAAATTATGGATAACCAACAAGTCGAAGATATCGTAAAATGCAGTGATTGCGGAAGTCGGTCTCTATCCAGAGACGAAACACGGGGCGAAGTCGTTTGTAACGACTGCGGACTCGTTCTTGAAGATAATGTCATTGATCAAGGTGCAGAATGGCGTGTTTTCTCACCTGAACAAGGCGATCAAAGAGCAAGAACTGGTGCTCCGATGACGGTCATGCTTCACGACAAAGGTCTATCCACAGACATCGATTGGCAAAACAAGGATTATTCTGGAAAAACCATCAACTCCAAATACAGATCTCAGTTTTACAGAATGAGGAAATGGCAAAAGCGAAGCAGAGTTTCAAACGCAACCGAAAGAAATCTTGCAATGGCACTTGCTGAACTCGATAGAATGGCAAGCAGGCTCGAACTTCCAAAGACTGTTCGCGAGGCAGCCGCTGTGAATTACAAGAAAGCTGTTGACAAGAGATTGATTCGTGGTCGCTCGATTGAAGGTGTTGCTGCTGCATCTCTTTATGCCGCATGCAGACAATGTGGCGTTCCTCGAACACTCGATGAAATTGGACAGGCATCACGAACTGGTCGAAAAGAAATTGGTCGAACCTACCGATTTATGGTTCGGGAACTGAAAATGAAAATTATGCCAACAGGTCCAGAGGATTATATCTCTAGATTCTGTTCAGGGCTTGGTCTCGATGCTGAAGTTGAATCAAAAGCGCACGAACTCATCAAGGCTGCACAGGAAAAAGAGTTGACGAGCGGCCGAGGGCCTACGGGCATCGCTGCTTCGATTATTTATATCGCCTCAGTTCTTTGCGGGAAAAGAAGAACACAAAGAGAAGTTGCCGAAGTTGCTGGTGTGACCGAAGTTACGATTCGTAACCGATACAAGGAATTGATTCAAAACCTCAATATCGAACTCGACATCTAAATCTCCTGTAAGGTCCCATTCGAAAACTTTGGTGGGTTAGATGTCCAAGGCCCGAAAAGAATTGGTTGAATCAATTTTTGAATTGGCTGCAAAAAAACTCATTGAAGCACTTGAATATGGTACAACAAAATGGCCTCTTCCGGGCCCTCCAGTCCAAGACCCTGATTTTCCGGCACTTCATCCAGCCTCCCCACACGACCTTTTTTCTCTTGGTCTTGGGATTCTAAATCTCGATCAAGGAATGTTCGAACGCCATCTCATCAATGTCGTCGAACGACTGGTTCCCTACAGAATGAATCTAACCGATGACCCATTTGAAGTTCACAATACTTGGCTAAAGAAACGTCAAGATGAGGTTGCTGATCGTTTAATGTTTCATATTGCTACTGATTGGTTAGCCGAAGCATTTGATAAATATGCACCTAATTCTGACAAATGGTGGCTCAGTGTGGCGC
Source organism: uncultured Candidatus Poseidoniales archaeon (assembly GCA_964613395.1). GTDB lineage: Archaea > Thermoplasmatota > Poseidoniia > Poseidoniales > Poseidoniaceae > Poseidonia. The sequence goes on from CAZTGO010000014.1 coordinate 22,341, forward strand.
TTATCGATGGTTTGTGTACGAAGCCTCATGGCTCTGCAGTCCACGAAGGATACCATTTGCTTGAGTCAATTGCCTTGGCTGAACGACCAGGTACATGGCATACACAGCCTGATGTTGGGCCACAACATATGGAATGGAATCCTAATGCTGTCGTTCCACGAATGACCGATGTGGTTGCCCATGAAGAAGGCGTAAAAGCTGCTATCTGGATTCTCGAACGGTTGGAATCCGACAATGCTGAACGTCGACTACTTCTCATGGAATGGGTGAGGTTGTTGATGGAAAGACCACCACTTGTCGAGCCTCTCGACTTGCCAAATATTTTGTTGAGGAGATGTGCTGATTCAAATGTTGATGTTGTATTGAAAGTGATTTTATGTTTGGCAAAAACAATAGAATTTGATTCTGAGTTGGGCCTTGAACTCGCTCAACGCCTCCATCAGAGAGATGAAGTCCTCATTCAACGCGGCATGGCTGATGTCTTGACAAGAATGTTCAGAAGGCTGGGGTGGAAAGCACACCCATATCTCCAAGATATGTTGGAGTCAAAAGATGAAGGTGTCCTAGCAGCAGCGAGTTCAACAGTTGGTGATTTGAAATATCTTGACAAGGATACTTGGGCTGATACCATTCAATCTCTGGCCTCACATCCAACTCCAATCGTACGACGAAATCTCGTTTCAAATTTGAGAGATTATATCGAATTTGACCCAGAGGACCGAAGGAATATCGTTCCTGTTTTATGGGTAGATGGGGACGAAGTCGTACGAACTCGATTACGAGAACTCCTTCTACGGATGGAGGAAATTGCACCACATCATTTTGCTCAAAAAATCCATCAACTCACGAAACTTAATGCTGATTTGAATCCACTCTGGGAACCGCTAGAAATAAGGAAACCTGGAGGAAAAGATATGTGGTTACAATGGCTCAATGACGGTGGCGACATACCACAACATCAGGAGAATACGTCGCATGTTTCATCGATGGAAGTTCCCGAAAAACTGCCTAAACTGGATTCGGCTCTCGAAGTTCTCGACCAAGACCTAGGCTTTCTCGATGACTGATCTATTCTTCTTCAGAAAGAACGCCTTGTGAAAGATGAACATATGTCGCATTGAGGAGAGCAAGACAACCAATAAATGTCAAAACAAGGCCTGTCGGAGCCGGAAACTGATTACCGATGGAAGATATTTGGAGGATTTTTGTGATCGAAAGCATACAACATCCAAACAAGAAAACACTCCATTTTGTTGTTTGAGGATTTTTCCACATGGTTTGACTTGGCACAATTCCAAACCGACCAAACACCATCCAAAACCAAGCAAAATACAAGCAAGCTAATCCTCCTAATCCTATGACGCCCCGAGTGAATGAAGGCGAATTCCATGGACCTGAAATTTGAGCGTTACTGATGGAAAACAGAACTCCCACAAAGCCAAAAATGGCGAGGGATGGAATTGCTTTATTTCCCCTCATTGAGATTCTGAAAGAGCCTATATTTGAAAGCCTATTCATTCTTGAAGGAACCATGACGGGTGTTTCTCACGGCATTATTGTGGCGGGAGGCATCGGGTCTCGGATGTTTCCTGCAAGTGCCTACGTCCCCAAGGAAATGTTGCCCCTCGTTGATATTCCAGCAATTCTTCATCTCATTTTTGAGGCAAAGTTAGCCGGTGTTGAAGTCTTGCACATCGTGACATCACCGAATAAAAATCTAGAGGCGATTGTTGATGCCACCGCAATGAAACAATATAGGGGGAAAATGGATGAGCAACTCTTTGATGCCTGCAATGGTATTGACATTCAATTTCATGTTCAACATCACCCAAAGGGCTTCGGTGATGCTCTCATGCAAGCCCTACCGTTTGTCGAAGGTGCTTGTTTAGTTCTGCTTGGAGACAACATTCTTCTCGATCGGCATTCATCGACTGAAGATTTCCAACCATCGACGGCGAGCATGCAATTGGTCAATACATTTGTCAAAACAAATGAGCCTACAGTTGCACTATTTCGAGTTAAACCCGAAGAAGTTGGGCACTATGGCATTGCCAAAGTAGAGGAGGGCAAACTGATTGAAATCGTTGAAAAACCAAGTCAACATGAAGCTCCTTCAAATCTCGCATTGTGTGGTCGTTACATCTTTACACAAGATGCGATGGAATTGTTGCAGAAGTTTTCGTATGAGGAATTTGGAGAATTACAAACGATTGAAATGCAGAAACGTTGGATGGAAGAAGGGCGTTTGCATGGCCACCTATTTGACCAGATGGCTTGGTACGACTCCGGATTGCCTCTTGCATGGTTAAAATCACAGATAGACCATGGTTTGAGAAGGGCCGATTACAAGGATGATCTTTTGGAATGGTTGAGAGAAAGAATCGGTTAACGTTGGCCTGGTTTCCAAAAACTCAGTGGCTCAGGTAATTCGCCAGCCGCCTTACGACTAGCGATATGATCTGCCCTTTCGTTCCACCGATGTCCACGATGTGCTCGGACATGTTGCCATTCAAGAGGTCTCATTTCACTTACCTCATTCCAAAGTGATTGGACATGGCGGACAAGTTGAACATTCGCCGATGGTTTCCATTTGCCACATGCTAAATTACCAGCATATTGTGAATCGGTTCGTATGATGGCTGAATCAGTACCCCCTTCGATGAGAAGCCAGCGTAGTGCCTCTGCAAACGCTGTTAATTCGGCAGTGTTGTTTGAACCCACCTCGGCTCCAATAAACTCATGTTCATCAGAAGATGTGATGACCATCCCTGAAAATTCATGGAAAAGTTCGCCCGTTCCTTTTCCTAATCCAGAATCACCGAGAACGATAACCACGCCCCATGCGGCAGGCGTTTGGGCAGTGACATTTTGGTTTTCTAAACATGAACCGTCGACGTAAAGGCTCCAATGGTTGGAGCTTGACATCTTCACTCGCCAATTTCTGATTTGTAGGCAGCAGCATCCATGAGTGTTGATACTTGGTCGGGGTTTTGAAGTTCAATTTTAACAATCCAGCCTTCACCGTATGGATCTGTGTTCATCAATTCAGGAGTATCGTCAAGTGCATCATTCACCTCAGTGATGACTCCAGCAAGAGGTGCAAATATTGGTGATGCAGATTTTACAGATTCGACTATTGCAAATTCGCCCATATCCTCAACGGAATCTCCAGACATCGGCAATTCAATGTAAACAATGTCCGTGAGCATTTCTTGTGCATGGTCTGTTATTCCTAGCGTAGCAACATTGCCATTCATTCGAATCCATTCGTGTTCTTTTGTGTAATACAATCCTTCGGGCACATCGCTCATTTGCTCACCGAGTCGATGGACAGACTCCTGATTCAAGAATTCACCGATGTGAAAATTAGAGGGGTTGGGTGCAGTGAGGGCACATTGTCCATTCGGGCTCAACCGGTTGTTGGCATGACCTGCATCTCGTTGGTTGCATTGAGGAAGTCGGTTCATTCATCACAACAGAATCATTGATGTGCGTATCGCCTACTTTTCCAATGTTCACTGTCGTCCCAGTGTCTTTTTCGAGATACGTTTGACGAATTCTTGCGGATTCTTCGAACATTCCTAGTTCAAAATATGCTTCTGCTGCTTTCTCAAAATTTCGAGCTTTTTCTAGATTCATTGCGTAATTAAGTTTGAATTCAGGAGTTAATTGTGATGGGCGTTGAACCTGTTGTTGCTGTTGGGCTTGAGGGGCATGATGGTGATGATGAATGACTTGTTGTTGAACTGGTTGAGAATTCAACACCTGCTGTTGTTGTACTCGTGCAAGTTGAACTTTGTATCTAGCCATCTGTTTTTTGTATTTCGAATTACCACTCGAAATCAATAACATCATAAGCAGCATGCCGCAACAAGAAAGGCCATTGAGCGTCGAAAGTGCCGGGTTATCAATTCCTAATAATGTGAAAAACCATACAATTGCTAAAATTTTCAACGCTTTCTTGTATCCTTTTGTGGTTTGCTCGGGTGGGAGAAGTATTCCCGAGGCCATGAAGTGATGAGAGTTGATTAGTTTTTGACTATTTTCATTCTTCACCTTCCACAAGTTCTGAAGATAGAACCGTGGCTTCAAGTTCAGCCCAAGCATTGCTTACTCGCTCATATTTTTCTTCTTCATGAAATTCTGATTGGATTCTTTCCGATAACTCTTCTAAAGATTCATTCGGAAAAAGTGAAGATAATGGGCCAATGCCTTTTCTCGTCACATATGCAAAAAACAGACAAACTATTGCCGAGATGAGAAGGAGATGGCCGATGTTAAATTCAGTGATTGACATCCTATCCTGTTGGAGTGCGAATCCTGTTGCAACAAGAAGCCCCATACCCAAGCCGCCCAAGAGATAAGAGGCTGCCTTGTGAGGTGCGTGCATAAACGGCGATAGAGCATAAGAACATCAAGCCATTGGTAAATTGGCCTCAATATGTTTCTCTCATCAATTTGTGAATTTTGTAAGGAAGAAGTGCTCGATTGACCGGTGTTACTTCGAGTATTCTTCCGTCATCTCTTCGTCGAATATCTTGAAGTAAAGGATGGCGACTCTTTTTGTGAAGGGTGAGCAATGTCGGCATATCAACTTCAAGTGCCTCACGAACTGCATTGACAAATTCTTCTGATTCGACCGAAAATTTGCCTATTTCATCGATAACGAGGACTTCACATTTTTCATGTGCGTACGTTATAGCTGGGACCGCAACTTTAGCTAATGCTTCAAGGTCAAGGCCGAAGCCTAAAACTCGAAGTCTTGAATCGATTTCTCGGTGGGCGATGATACCTTCTTCTTTGGTAACGATGTCAATAATTTTGTATCCAAGACGTTCACCATTTTCAATCAGAGGTTCGGTTTGAACTCCGCCTATTATCGGTTTTTCAATGATGCCTGATCGCATCTCAATCTCTCTTGTACGCTCTTCCACAAGCATCTCAAGAACTCTTTCCATGACAGCAGATTTACCGCTTCGGGGTAATCCTGTAATGCCAATTTTTGGATGAATTCCCATCTTGTATCACCGATTTTTAGAACGACGCTTCTGCCACTAACTTTAACCATTTAAAAATATGTACATATTACGGCATATTGATACTCCTAAACGGAAAGGATTTGAGAAATCGTTTCCTCATTGCGAATCAGGTTTCACCATTTCACCATTTAAGTCGAGAGGAAGGGTTTCCAATTCGTAATTGTTGACGTTATTGTTTGCTGCCCATGCTCGCGCCCATTCATCAAGGTCGTTATCGTTCAAATGATTGCACAACCAATCCAAAGCATTGTGCAAATTGCCGTGTTCGTCTGTAAGTCTCTTTTCGATATCTGAGTGAAGTTCAATATGATTGACGCTGTTTCCCAACACACAATTTGCTGGAATAACCGCCCACCTCAATCGTCGCTCTTGATGTGCGTTGACAATAGCTTGACATGCGAGCCGTGGTCCTTGGTGTGTTGGCTGCTCCCCTATCCACATTGCGAGTTGACGTTCGCTTGCTCGGGATGGAATATCTGTTCTAAACGCAGGATGGCGAATGAACACTTGTCCTGAATCATCTTCATGGAAATGTACACCACGAATGAATGGATGGCTCTCTCTCCCCTTTACCCAAGTCTCAATGCTCTTTGAATTCGAAGTTTGGTCAATTTCTCCCACTCGAACTCGCACATGTTGGCCATTTGTTGTGAGGACGTGATGGTCGTCGTTAAGTCGTGGACGTGTTGCAAGTTTGTCAAGAACTTCGAGTGTGTACTTCCTCTCAATTCTATCACGAGGAAGGCGTGGAACAGCCCAAGTATCTCGAGCCCATTTCTTCCAACGTACCTCTTCCATTTGGAAGGAAGGAACTCGCGATGAGAGGCCATCGCCTTCCTTTCGCAAGTCTGAACGAGTAATTGGCCCTCGTAAAGTGAGCGGAACAGGGGTTTCTTTAGCATCAATGCCGAGAACAACAACGCCTTGAGTCATGCCAGGGAACAGAAGATTTGCTTCTTCAATGCACCAAACATGATGCCATGCATGTTCATTCACAAGGAGTTCTCGAAGTGGGTGAGATGACTGTTCTCTAAGAAGGCTATCGGGAGCAATGAGACGGAGCCGGCCCCCTTTTTCCAATATCTGTAAACTTCGCTCAATGAATAATCTGTAAAGATTCACATTACCTCGCATTGTGGAAAATCGTGGTTTATCATCGTCAACGATGGATCGCAATTGATCTCCAAGTTCTTTTCTAAGTTTACTTCCATCATCTTGGCCGCGGAATCGGTCTTTAATTCTCAACCACGGTGGATTTGTAAGAACGAGTTGTGGTTCGGTTTCCCATGGCCAGTCATCTTGTAAGGCGTCGCCTTCTTTTACCCCTTTGTCAAGCAAAGTTTCCATTTCTTTTCGTGAAATTTTATTTGGTTGCTCAGCACCAAAACTCACAAGTTCCAATCGAATTGCTTCAAGCAATAGTCGTCGCTTTGTACTTTGTACAGCCAATGGATCGATATCGAGCAGTTGTATGTGTTCGAAAAATTTGCGTGTGTCTTGTTTCCTTGTTTCTGGCGTGCTGTCTTCATGAATTTCCGCATGGCGCCGCATAAGCCGAGCATGGAACAATCCTCCTCCTGCTGCAGTATCGGCAATAGGCAGGGGTATGCCGCTGATTGTGCGTCGATTATTATCGACATTTGCTTGTTCATCTTCGTTGTCAACAGATTCTTCTTGTGCAGAAGGTGGAAGATTCAGATTTTTGACATGTTGACGGAAGCCTGGTGGTAAGTTCGCCATCAAGAAATTATTTTGTTGAACCGGTTTTTTTGGATGAACGAGAGGTTCCCGTAACTCAGATGCGATGATCGCATCTGCAAGGCGAGGCGGGGTTGGATGAGCACCTCTTGGGGACCTTCCATCAGACTCAGCATCGTGGCGAGCAAGTAAATGGTCGAGGACATGACCTGGGTCAGTGAGGAGATTAGCAGGGAGCGTTGGCCAGTCTTCTGGCAACAATGCTGCGATTGGTTGAAACGTTCTGAGTGATTTCTCCCAAGTTTCAAGCCAGATTTCAATCTGCATGTTTCTATCTTCTAAACATCGGTCCAGTCTAGCGTACCATCCACTTACTCCGTTCTGCAAAAGTCCCCCACCAAACTGAGCGGAAGGCTTTCACGGTTTGAATGTAGCCCTTCGGAAAAGGTTCATTTTTGGCTATTTTTAGAGATAAATTTTTTATATCCACTATTCCATTTCCACCCCGATTTTACCCAGTCAAATACCTTGGATAACTCTTCATCGGACATGTCAATCTTCGATGCTATCTCACGAATACACGCAATCTCAGATTCATCATACTCACCGTCAATTGAAGCAACAATGATTGCATCGCGAAGAGCATATTGCAAAATTTCGTCGGAGATGTTGTTCAAAAGTTCGCCAAAGGGTTTTGGATTCTCAAACCCCTGTCGAATCTCATCCCTCTGCCCTGGAGGAATCAGACATTTTCCCATGTATCCTTCTATTGCTTGGACCTCTTCTCTCACAAGAGAGCCGTCGACTGCTGCGATATGAACAAGAATATGGGCGTAAGAAAGTCGTTCATTCAATGGGAATAAACCGACTGGATCGGGGAACATTCTCACTCCTCAAGAGAGTTGAGAAGTTCGTACCCTTGTTTCATCCATTTGTAGCCCTTGACCGTCCATTCGAGAAGCAGATCAACCGCTTCTTCTTTGAGACCTAAATGCTCCGAGATCTCTTCGAGAACATCCCGTTCATCTTCGTCTACATTACCATCTGCAGCTGCCATAAGAACAGCGTCACGTAGAGCTAGTCTACCCGCCTCTCCGTGCAAATCCTCAAGGCATTCCTCAAGTGTTGGCGGATTCTTGAGAGCAGCACGTATCATGTCCCTTTGATTTGGAGAGAGGAGTGCGGTCCCTAGTCGTTGTTCAAACATGGCCATTTCATCTACGGTCAATTCGTTATCAATACGAGCGATGAAAGCAAGTAATTTAGCATAGGCGAATCGTTCCTCACGGGGTAGTTTGTGCACTGTATCGGGTAGCATAGAATCACGCGCGACTTTATTCTTCAAGAACTCAACGGAAGATTTTAGCAAATCAACATTATATTCAAACCATGATTCACTTTGCCAAACATGTGCCTCAGGACGAAATTCAGGTTGATATTTGGACGAGGAGAGGTTGTTCAGCATGCACACAAGCAAAACAATTTTTTTATTCGAGAAAAATAAAATTCAATGAACATAAACTTTCAAATGACCCCGGTGTGCAAATGTACTTCCAACAACAAACAAACAATGCGAAAACAGTTCCTCAGATCATCATCAACGGCAATCGAATTGGTGGTTTCGATGACCTCTTAAACCTTGAAAAAAAGGGAAAGTTGAAACAAATCATTCAATCTCAGCCAACACATCGGAAATTTTCATTTTTCAAAAAAAGAAAATAAATGATTTATTTTGATTTCGTACACAAATTCAAATGTCTGCTGGTTGTGAACTCATCATGCAGCAGAAAAATGTGCTCGGACAACCTATCGCAGAATGTTCTTGCAAACCATTAACAGGGTGGTACCGGGATGGTTTCTGCAATACTGATTCATCTGACAGAGGATCCCACACCGTATGTTGTATCGTCACCGAGGCTTTTCTCGAATTTGCTCGCGGACAGGGAAACGACCTGATTACACCAGCTCCTCAATTCAATTTCCCTGGTTTGAAGCCCGGTGATTCGTGGTGTGTATGTGCGGCTACATGGCTATCTGCAGTTCAGCAGGGGGCCGCATGCCCTGTGGATTTGGAATCAACGAATGAACGCGCTTTAGAGATTATTCCTCTTGCATTGTTGGAATCATATGCAACTTAATTTCTTTGACATGCTTGAAGATGAGTACTCGCATACTCAACCATGTGATCGCCCCCCACAAGAGGACATTAAGTAACGCAATCAGTCGAATGTCAATGGACAGAATCTGCAAGAATTCAACATATGTCCACGTGGAGCCTAACATCCCAAAAATGTAGAGAATCGCAACTAAAGGTATGGTTTTCCGAATGGGTTCTGTAGTATCAAATGTGAACCATCGATGAATGAAATGGGCCATGTAACTTGTCAAAATCCAAGATACAGCCCAGACAAAAGGAGCGGACGATTCATCGAATATGGTATAGAATATCTCGATTAAAATTAGAAATAGTAGGGTGTTAAATCCGCCTGCTAAACCAAAACGCTGAAGCGAACCTTTTGAGAAAAATTGGTTGAAGAGTGGAAGCATATCGTTCATCGAAACGTATTATTCAGCAAAATTAGCCGCATCATCATCTGTCATTCGCGATGTCCGATACACATCTGTGTTCCTCAACCCGACTCTAGAACGAACTTGCATGGTGCGTGCAGGGTTTCAAGGATTATCATGTCTTCTCTACTCGTCATTCTTTTGGTTATTTTTTGACATCAGTTGAGCAACAGCACCGTCTTGGGAATTCTTGTCAAACCAATCGGTTCGGAGCAAATCACCGAGGCGTTCAACCCCCGCTTCAATTAAATCAGCGTCGTTTTTTTCTGCCTCCTCCCAGCGAAGTTGAGCTTCTTCGGCATATTTTTGATTTGCTTCCTCAAGGATTTTTTCTCCAACTTGTAAAGGTCCATCCAAGCCATCGTAGGTAGAAGATGATTGAATTGCATCACGACGCCCTACATTTGAAGATAAAGTTGAATCTTCTTTTCCCCAAGAAGGTCCTTTTTCATCCGACCCTCGCTGCATTCGTGGTGAAATCGATTCCGGTGTTTGAAAATGCACTTTGGTAAACGCTTGGTACAGAAGGTCCGCTTCTTCGTCTGTTTGAACAGATTCTCGAACAACCTCCCAACTTGAATCAAAATCAAGCAGGGTTTTTTCAAGCAGTATGACTCTCTTTTTTTCAGATGCATTCCAAATGAAAATTTGAATGGAGATGGTCACCAGTTGCAGAAAAAGAATTACTGCGAAAAAGAATCCATCAATTGAAAAAAGATCGAAAACAAAACACATGAACACTGAGCTAGTCATCGCAACATGAAAAGTCCAAAAGAACATTGATTTGAAAGGCGGATGAATTGGATAGAGAAGTTTTGAGATTTCTTTGCTCATTTTCTCTCATCGCCAATAATTTTCAATAAATTTCCTGTTGTCGTTTCATCAATTTCTTCTGGACGAGTCCAACCTAATTTTTTGAATCCTAAATCAAGATTATATTCAACTGATTGACGTTCTCTGTCAACGCTGAATGAAAGGAAGACGAAAAGAAGTAATTCAACCCCAACAATGAGTGTGAGGTTGATCCCTTGGGAAAAGGCCACGACGCCGAGAACAACAAGGGAGATAACGACGATGATGAGGCGTTTACGTAGTCGTTTCGATGTGTCAAGTGCATCTAATATGCGTTGTGCATGCTCTTTCTTCCCCAACTCAACCAACCTCAAGTCATGTAGATTCCGGGGAATCAATCATTTTTACCATCATCAAAATCATTCAGAATAAAACAATCATCATCGATTTCAATCAATTGACCTGTGGATATGAGGAAGTCAAGGGCCTCTTCAGTTTCGTCAGCACTCAAATCATGAGTTTTTGCTTGGTGTATCATTGTTTCAATCGTTGCAAAAGGTTGTCCTTTCGCAATGCTTTTTTCCACGCCCATGAGAATAATTTGGCATGATATAGCTAAGAGAGGGTCATCGAAATTTGTGTCCGGGTTTACGTCAACAACCATATTCACGAAAGCAGAATCTGTATCATGTTCTTCCGCTAATTGTGCTCGGTCAGAGAGTCGTGTGAATGTGCTTTGGTTTTCGACGTCAAAGCAGTCAAAGAGGTTTCTTTGATACGGATCTTCAGTTTCATTCTCCGGAAATCGACGAGCTAAATCTCGAATTCGGTGAAGGCGTTGTTCCGCATGCAATCGTTCTTTTTCCAAATCACATTCGATTAATTCCATTTCCATGAGTGCCTTTTCAGCAATCCAATCAAAAACATTCCAATCGGGCTGAATGCCGAGCATGATATCGTTTAACTGTTGAATTTCAAGTGGTAAATCATCAATCTTCACACTAGATTTGTTTTCATGACTCTTGTGTTCGGACATACTTAGTTCTGCGTATTGACAGCCTATCAAGCCTCCCATGTATTTGCACCTAAGAATTTCAATTGGAGATAGCAAGACTGTTCATCTACATATCGATTTTGAGTTTCCAGTGGAAATAGGGGGGTTTGCCCTGCAAGACCATCACAATCAACAGGGGTTTTGTTCATGTATGGGATTCTTTTGGCCAAATTCATGAGCGACTATCGTGTTGCAATTCTCCCAGGTGACGGAACTGGAAGAGAAGTGGCTGTGGAGGCTCAAAAAATACTTCAAACCATTGAGCAACATACCAACACGGGTTTCGAACAAACTGTGATCCCTTGCGGCGGTGAATACTATAAGGAGACCGGCAAGGAGTGGGAAGAAGGTTCGTTCGAATTCTGCAAAGATGAGGCTGATGCTATTTTTCTCGGAGCGATTGGTGCTCCAGGCGTACGGTTGGATAACGGTGATTTGGCTGGAGGTTCAGTCATTCTTGGATTGCGAAGTGGTCTCGATTTGTATGCGAACATTCGACCTATCAAACTCTATGAAGGTGTCCGTCACAAAATCCACGGTGAGTTCACTCAAGTTTGGAAACCAGGCATGGTCGACATGACCATTCTTCGTGAAAACACTGAGGGACTTTACCACGCATTACTTCGAAGAAGTGCTGACAGGGCTTTAGGTCGGGCCGAATATGAACCTCCTGCAATGGACTTTCCCGGGATCGATGGAGAAGTGGCATACGATGCTCGACCTATTTCGGAAAAGGGCTCTTCACGGTTGATTCGAATGGGTTTTGAAATTGCAAAGACAAGAAATGGGGCGCCCGCTGATGGTACACATCGAGTCACCTGTGTCGATAAATCAAACGTTACACGTGGTTGTCAACTGTTTCGAAGAGTATTCACAGAAATTGCTGAAGAGTATCCAGAAACTGAACCTGATTATGGGTACATCGATGCATTCACACAATGGTTAACTAGAAATCCGGAACATTACGATGTTGTTGTCACCTCAAATATGTTCGGTGACATAGCAACCGACCTTGGTGCAGTATTACAGGGTGGTATGGGCATGGCTGCTTCAGGGAATGTTGGTGATGACCATGCTTTCTTTGAACCAGTCCACGGTTCATCTCCTAAACATGCCGGTAAAAACAAAGTAAACCCGATTGCATCGATAAACTCCATTCAAATGATGATGGATTATCTCGGTAGGAAGCACGGTGATGATGATTTGCTCCGTGTTGCGACCTGCATCGACCAAAGTGTAGCAGGCCATCTCAAAGATGGTAAAGAACTCACATATGATATCGGTGGCTATGCTTCTTGTAGCCAAGTTGGAACATCAATAGCAACCCGATTAGCAGATTTGTTGGATGAAGAATTTTAATCCTTCATCTCGCCTTGACGAATCGTCATCAATGCCTTCTCTAAAATCGAATGATGACTAAATGATTCTATTTTTGAAACATCATGGTTTTGTTGAAGGGTTTGGTTCATGTACTCCATTGTTCGATGGAGCTCGTTTACTATAGTAATCGATGCATGAATCGCACTTCTTGACATTGGATTGAGGTCGACAACGATGACGGTCTTGCCCATCTCTTTCAGTGCGAGACAGCGGTCACCATCTTCTAATGGCACAAAGATGACATCGGCTGAAAATATTCCCGATGATTCACATTTTGCTCTCGGCCCTTTGAGCCCAGGTATTGTTGCATCTGGGTTTGCCCCCAAGATAGTGACACGAAGGTCATGCTCTTCGTTAATACGTTCCAATTCGGTAAGTAAAGCATCCATCCGCTCTGGTGTTCGATAAAAAATATTGATTTCTACAGGACATGAAAGGTGTGATGCTAACTGTAAGATTTCAAGTCCTGCAAGAGCAACGGTGTTTCCATTGACGCTTAAGACAGGATGTTGTGCTTGCTTGAGCACCGCTAATGCTTGAACAATAGCATCATGAGCAAATGAATGGGTTTTTTCCCCTAGGAGATAATCGAAAGCCTCTCCTCGACCATGGGCAATGAGTGCACTATCTGCTAACATTCCCAATTCCTTCGCCCGCTCCAATTTTTGTCGTTGGAGAAGGGATGAATATCTCGGATGCGATGGGTCGGCTGCATGGTCGGTCAAACGATCACCCCTTACTCTTCGAGCATCATTGACATGTCAAGTGGGGCCGTTCCTCGGTTGAGTGCACTTGTGCTGAGTACATCCATCTTGCATTCTTTCCAATTTGGCAGTGTATCAAATGTTATTCCGCCACTCGCTTCGAGGATGACGAATTCTCGTAATTCGTACTGCTCCATCTCCTCAGCGATATTTTTACAATCTGCCGGGCTTAAGTTGTCCAACATGATCACAAGTTTCTCTTCATGGCCGAGAGATTTCCATACTCCAGCGGCCAGCATAGCCTCCTTTGCAGTTCTTACTTCAATCTCTAAAAAAGCCCCATATTCTTCTTTTTGAATATTGGTGAGGGCACTTGTAATTCGTTGGCTATCTGTACTATCCTTATCATCGTAGCTCGCAAGATCGTTTTCTTTGATCATCATTGCATCATTCTTACTCAATCGGTGGGTCAGGCCCCCTCCTAAGTGAACAGCCCATTTATCCAAAAGTCCCCAGACTGTTTTTCTTGTACACGCAATTTGTTTCGGGGCGATGGTTGCCCAACGATTTGTTTCTGTGGCTATTCCAGACAATTGTCCCAGAATATTGAGTATGGAACGCTCCATACGTAGCAAAGAATTCGAGCTCCCTTTGACGAATGCAATTATATCGCCTGTTTGAATTGATTTTCCTTCGTTTGCTTTCCATGTGATTTGAATGTCAGGGCACCAAATTTGAAGCATGTAATCAACAGCGGAGCAACCAGCAACAATGCCATTTTCCTTTGAAATTATGGAACCCTCCATCACTGGACCTTCAGCCATAATGAATTCAGAAATATCATCGTCACCAAGAATTGCGGTTGTCCAACGGTCGAAACTGGCGAGCAGGGGGCGTTCTGGGCCTCCGGAACTTGTCCACAAAAGATGACCCCTATCGTGCGGCATCCGAGGTCCATCATCTGTCACCACAAGAGCCTCCTGTGTACAGAGTACATTTTCCTAATACAACAATGTTTTCAAATGGTTCATCAAGCATGTTTTATGGCCAAAATCGTCGTCATCGGTTCGGGCTTGAGTGGGTTATCCGCCGCTCTTCACCTATCTGCAGAGAATCACCATGTGGTTCTTTTAGAATCAAAAGAACGTATTGGTGGCCGTGGTACTTCAGAACAAATCGACAGAATTTCCTTTGGATTTGGACCTCACCTCCTGTTGAAAAATGGACCTGTGCATCGTTTGACAAAGAAGTTGAGTCGTGTGAGGTTGCATATGCAACCCCTGCGAGTTGAGCACATCGTCACCACAAATGGCTTCTTACGCCCACAATCGTATGCTGGAATTGCGGAATTTCGGCGTGCAATACGTAGAATTGACGAAACGAGTGATGCCGTGCAATGCCTCAATTTACTCGCCACATATGGAATGGACCTTCGCTCATCATCAAAGAGAATCAAAGAATTTGCAAAACACAATGCGATGGTCACTGCAGAGGGTTGGGCTGGTATCGTCGGTCGGTTTGCTAGTGCATTGGATGAAATTGGTGTGTATGTCGAAACAAATTGCAAGGTCGCTTCAATCGGTGATCACAGCGTTCGACTTGTCGATAAACGAAAAGTGGATGCTGATGCTGTCGTATTGGCATGTGGCCCAAAATCAACAAAAAAATTACTCAAACCACTCGATATTGGAGAATTACAACCCATACAATATCAGTATGCTTCAACGATTGATGTAGCTCTATCATCAAATCCAATGGGGAACTATCATTGCATCATCGATGCAGAACAACAACAATTTGTTTACCATTTGTCTAGAATACAACCACGAATGGTCCACCCTGGCTCGATTTTGTCAGCTGCAAAGTTAATTTCCTCACCAAATGAAAATGGGCTGGACACTCTCTCTACATTTCTTGATGAAAGGTTGGCTGGTTGGCGACAACATATTGTCAATATCCGTGAACAAGCATCAATCCCTGTCTGGATGAGGAGCGAAAATTCAGAGGACATGTTTGCAGAACACGGTTTGTATCTTGCTGGAGACTGGCTCGCTTCTGAATATCTTCTTGCTGATGCTGCAGTTGAATCTGGTAAAATTGTTGCTTCAAAACTTCGCTCTTGAACATTTATCCCTTCTCTTGAAATCCACGAAGTATGCGGATTGTGACTTGGAATGTTAATGGTTTAAGGGCGGCGATTCGAAAGGGCATCGACCAATACTTTTCATCGCTCGATGCAGACATCATTCTCTTACAGGAGACAAGAACCTTGGATGAACAATTACCGCCAAACTGGTCATGGCCAAGTGGTTATCATGTTCATTTGCACCCTGCTGAAAAAAAAGGGTATTCGGGTGTTGCAACATTATCAAAGCAACCATTTAGCATTCTGCAAACCGGCATGAATTCTCCTCTCGACCCATCAGATCGTGAAGGTAGAGTGCTCGTCACCGAGCATGCTTCTTGCATCTGCATCAACACCTATCTGCCAAGTGGTTCAAATAAACAAGAGCGCCAGGTGTACAAAGAACAATGGATGGAAGATTGGCGTTCATTTCTACAACCCTTCCTCCAACATGAAAAACCTGTTTTCGTCGTTGGTGATCTGAATATTGCCCATACAGAAGACGACATTTGGAATCCCAAAGCAAACGCAAAGACGTCTGGATTTCTTCCACATGAACGACAATGGATGACGCAATTACTGAACGATGGATGGTGTGATGTATTTCGTCATGTGCATGGAGAAGGACACCAAGAATACTCCTGGTGGTCCAACAGAGGCCAAGCACGAGCAAAAAACAGGGGGTGGAGAATTGATTACATCCTATTAAATCCAAACAATATTCGCACCATAACATCGTGCAACATTGTTAGGCAGGGTGGATTAGATGTCTCTGACCATGCCCCAGTTGTCGCAGATTTTTCTCTTGAAGAAAGGGATACGGAAGCCAATGTATAGTCGATGAAAGGTTTATTCACAGTCGGTGGCGGTTCGTTGACATGCAATCCATTGCACAAGAATCTGTGCTCTGGATTCAACAATTTCTTGAAAAAATAAATGTCAAATTAGACATATCAACCATTGAACTTCCAGACCTTGAAGGAGAGCCCGTGAAATTGCAAGAAAACATTGTTGAGTGCATCATTACTGATGCCTTTGTAGGCAACAGAAAACGTTTGGAAAAAGTCGTCAACAGCATTGAACAAGCCGGAGATATACGCCTCGGCAGGTATGAGAAAGACCTCCTTAAACGAGTTCTTGATTACAATTTGGAAGATGACATTCGTCGTATTGAAGCACATTTACAAGATAGAATTCATGCCGTGGGCACGAGTAAATTGACAAGTGACATCTCGTTGAAGATATTTATTGGGAAACACAACACAAGCCAAGATGCGGTCGAGGATTTCAAACAAAAGTTGGAACAGGCCATTGAAGATGGCAAAACAAAAAGGGTGTTTGATTATGTCAACTTTTTATTTTCCAGATTGGTTGCCTTGAATGAGCACTCAACGAGGTCGTGCTATCAAATTTATGAGAGCAATACAAAGTTCCTCAAACATGATTTATCGAAGGCTGAGCAAAAGCAATTGAAAAAATTGTGTGATGACAAGGTGATGGTACCCCGAGAAAATGCAATTTTATCATTTACCCAACATTATGATTCCGTTCTTTTTCCAAATAAAACTGAAACATATGATCTCATTCATTTGGAAATCAATCAATCGTATTTTGAACCACATCAACAGAAGGATGAGGTAATTGATGCAATAACGAATATGATTGCTTCGATGTACGCCTCAATTGAAAACCACAAAGCATTGACCATCAAAATATCGGATGTGGTGGTGAACAATCAAAACATAAAATGGGAGCTCTATGCAAAAATTGTCGTTTTCTGCGAGAAATTTCGTCATTTTAGAGAGGAAAGGAACTACTACAATGGTGGAATCATTGCTCGTCAAATGTTAGAGTACAACCATAACATCGAGTTGACCGATGAAGATGAGAAAAACATCAATCTTTTCCTCAAAGGAAAAATGAAATTCAAAGATGTTGTCGCGTCATCATCAATTCTGAAGAGAAACATGAAAAAAGAAATCCAGACGTATGAAAACATTGATTTCGGATTTTCATTTCAAGACTGTTTTATTCTGAAAAAAGAACCAAGCGAACAAATAGGAATCACAGATGTGGTCAATGAATACGACCTACTCGTGACCTTCTTCAAAAACGATTTTGAAGATAGAAAAATACCTTGTCCAGAGTGTGGAAGTCTAGAAATTTCTGGGAATTCATTTCCTGAAATCGGCATACGAAGTTGGGAGTGCAAGAATAACTTATGTGGCTCACGTAGTAAAACGAATCGCGGAAAACGATATTCGAGAAAGACCAATATGATGCAAGATTCGCTCTCGGATTCAAACCCAAATAATGTCATTCCAAGAGAGTTAACACAAAAGTTCAGAAGAGATGTTGTGAAAATCACTGATGAATTTGATATCAATAGAATGCTCGTGCAATATTACACATATGAAAATGATAAAATTCTCGTTGTGCAATCGAATCCCTCTGATATGTTTGAGAGAACATGTGAAGACCTGAAACGAAATTTCTCACATATGATGCCGAATGAGGCGTTGAAGCAATTCGAAATATCGAACAACAAAGATAAGCATATGTCAACCTCTTGGAGTGAATTTTGCACATCGAACTTTATGTCACGAATATTTCCCGATGGATTTTGCAGTCAACCAAAAAAGCGACGGAAAACAGTATCACCGCCCCTAAACCCCGAGACTTCGGATATGTTCATTCATGGACATTGCGCGGAAGTCATGGAAGGTATGCCAGATCAATCAGTCGATCATGAAACTACTTCACCGCCATATTTCAATGCGAGAGAATACTCACAGTGGCCAAATTTGTACATGTATCTTCGAGATATGCTCATCATCAATGAACAATGTTTCAGGATTCTGAAAGACGGTGGCGTGTTCTTCTACAATATTGGGGACACGTATGGAAATGAAGAAATTGTAGTGGGCTCAAAGATGGGTGAGAAGAGAATTCCTCTCGGAGCATACACCATTTTGCTTTTCTTGCATTGCGGATTCGAAATTCTCGACAATATCATCTGGGACAAAGGGGAAACTCAGAGCAATCGACACAAAAACGATGGAAAATTTACGCCGTATTATCAACGCCCTGCAAATTGTTATGAGCACATGTTCATGTTCAAAAAACCAGGTGAATTACGGCGAAACGAGAATCAAGAAGAAAACCTCCTTGATTCGAACATCAAATCGTTCTCACCTGTCATCAAAATTGACAGTAAGGGCGTCAATCGATTTGGTCACACCGCTCCGTTTCCAGAGGATATACCTCAACTCTCTATTTCCTATTTCACGAACCAAGGTGAAATTGTCCTTGACCCGTTTTCAGGTTCGGGAACCACAGCTATTGTTGCTAGGAACATGGGCAGGAAAGGTATCGGTATCGAAATGGATGAAACCTACTT
>CAZTGO010000015.1:0-40126 GCA_964613395.1 uncultured Candidatus Poseidoniales archaeon
TGAACTCCGTCTTTGAATTCCTGTGTGATTCCAGCAGCTTCGATGAGTGTTTGCTCATGTTTCAAATGGGTCTCGAAATCATGGTCAGCGTGAACATGTAGAAGGTGCTTTGTCGCTTCTTTGGTGTGATTGCCCCACTGACTCCAATGCTTTGCAAGGCCGATAGCGGTTTCAAGTAATGCTCCATCATCACTGACGAGCACATCAATGGCTCCGAGGTCACGAGCTTCACGGGCTGTCCAAATTTCGTTTTGAAGAAAGAATTTCCTTGCAACCTGCTCACCGACAAGACGTGGAAGAAGCCAGGTTGTTCCTCCGTCAGGTGAGAGGCCCATACTAGCGTATGCTGCTGCAAATTTTGCTTTAGGTGAAGCGATGCGTGCATCACAAGCCAATGCTAAACCAAGCCCACCGCCTGCTGCTGCACCGTTGACTGCTGCAACGGTAATCGTCGGTGATTGTCGCATTTTTACGATGAGTGGATGAAGAATGTTGGTCAAATCTCGAATAAGTTGGGGTGCTTCATCTGCCTCAATGGAAGCTTGGAAGGCATTGATATCCGCTCCCGCAGAGAAAAACCGTCCTTCGCCTGTAATGACGAGCCCTTTGATGTTTGAATCTCCAAGGGCGTTGTTGATGGCATCAGCGATGACAGGAAGAGATGCTCGAGAAAATGACTGACTCGCCATCGAACCAGTCAATGTTAGAAGTCGAATGCCATCGTCGAGATCCTCAGTATGCACGGTCATGGTCAACCCTCAAAGTTTGACGTTGACATTCTTCACTCGAGTGTAAAATCTGAGTGCTTCTTGACTTTGCTCGACACCAATTCCTGATTGTTTCCACCCGGTGAAAGCGGTTTGTGGGAAGGTGATAGGGTATTCATTGATTGATACCATGCCACATTGTAGGTCACGTGCAAATTTATGTGCACGACTGAGTTGATTCGTCCATACGCCGTTCAAGAGGCCAAATTCGGTGTTATTGGCCATAGCAAGTGCTTCCTTGTCTTCACTGAATGTCGTCACTGCGAGAACTGGTCCAAATAATTCATCTTGGAACAAGAAATGTTCGGGTTTGACACCGGTCACAACCGTTGGTTCCATGAAGCAACCAACCCCTTCAATTGCTGAGCCACCAAGGACTACCTCGCCCCCTTCTGCAAGCCCCTTTGCGAGTTTTTCCAAAACTTCGTCCCTATGAGATGTGTGAACGAGACTGCCCATACGAACCCCTTCTTCCATACCCGGTCCAACCTTCCATGTGGAGATTTCATCGCATACGGCTTGAACCAAGTCGTCGTGTACGGATTCATGAACGAGAAGACGAGATCCAGCCCAGCACATTTGACCGGCATTCATGAAGATTCCAAAGCAAATTGCTTTAGCAGCATATTTCAAATTGGCATCTTCAAATACAATGTTTGCGCCCTTACCACCTAATTCTAGAGTAATCGGAGTGAGGTGTTCACTTGCTGCAGCCATGACTTGTCTTCCGGTTGGGACGCCACCTGTGAGCACAATGCCGTCAATGCCTTTGTGACTTGATAACTGTTGACCAATTTTTGACCCGGAGCCCGTGATGACCTGAACAACATTTTCCGGTAAACCAACTTCTGCTTCCTGCATGGCTTTCAACCATGCAAGCAACGATAATGGCGTCCAAGAGGCTGGTTTTGCAATCACAGTACAACCTGCTGCTAATGCAGGAGCGATAGAGCGCAGAGCAAGTTGCAAAGGAAAATTCCAAGGGACAATGTGTGCAGTTACTCCGAGCGGTTGCCGAAGCGTGTAGTTAAGGCGTGAACCTGGGACAGGGATGGTTGAGCCTTCGATTTTATCGGTTAATCCAGCAAAATATTCGAGTGTCCATGCTCCATAACGAATCTCGGAAAGAGCTTCCCTGAACGTTTTTCCATTATTTGTCGACTCGATGGCAGCCAATTGTTTTGCTTGTCCGTATGTTGCTTTTGCCATTCGGTTGAGCATTCTTCCTCGTTCAGCAGGATCCATCAGAGCCCACTCTTTCGATTGAAAAGCAGCCCTTGAAGCCGCAATGCATTGTTCAACATCTTCTGGACTTGCCATTGGAATGGTAGCGATAACTTCGGATGTCGCAGGGTTGGTGACCTCACTTTTTTCACCGTTTGAGGATGACTGCCATCCACCAGAAATGTACATCAATTCATCGTTCATGAGCATACGAATGAGAAGGACTTCAAATTGTCATCGGTTGAAGTTATTGCCGTATTCAGAGAATTGTTGAGCCATTGGGCATCGATGCATCACACTCAAGCAAATGAACGGTCCCATCGGCTTCGAGAGCTCCCAAGATCAAGAATTGACTAACAAACCCACCCGGGAGCACCTTTTCACCAAGATTGATTGCACCGACGACTTTCCGGTCCAGGAGTTCGTGTATTGAATAATTTGTAATTTGTGCAGAACTTTGTAAATGTCCAACAACATGGCCAAAATCAACTGTAATTTTGTACGACGGCTTTCGCATTTGAGGATAGTCTTCAACATGAATGATGGTTCCTGTTCGCATATCCACCGATAAAAACTGGTCAAATCCGATGGCTTCTTTTCGTGGTAATTTCTCAGGAGCGTATGGTAATTCGTTTGAATCAATGGTATGGCTCATGGGTTGGGCAAGAGGCATTAAAGTTTCAATCTTGAGTTTTGAGGTTCATATTGCATAATCCTCATGTGCTCATCCATCACATCGGGACCATGGCAGTAGAGGGCACGAGACAAGACACATCGCTCGGGTCTGGTGGCTACCGGCCTCGACTATTGTTAATCGCAGGTGCAACAGGCACAGGCAAATCAACGGCTTCAATCAAAATTGCTCAACGGGAAGGATTTCAGCGAATTGTCTCCACAGATAATATTCGCGAAGTCCTTCGAAGTGTCGATGTAGACGAATCCAATCTTGCATTACATCGCTCCTCGTATTCACTCGGTGAAACAAAAGAGCCCGTTCAAGATTGGCTTGATACTTGTCAAGTCTTGGAGGAGGCCATTCTCGCGACAATTGCAAAATCACGAAGAGAAGGTTTTGATCTTATTATCGAAGGCGTTCATATTGTTCCAAGTGAACGTATACTAAGGTCGTGGACGGAATCAGGCGGTTTTGCAATGGGAGTTGTTATGGTCGTCCATGATGAAAATTTACATCAAGGGATGTTTGTTGAACGAGAAAAGAACACCTATCGAAAAGCAGAGCGTTACATTGCAAATTTGCAGAGAATTCGTTCCATTCAAGATGGCCTTATCGAACGTGCAAAAATAGCAAATTGGCCTCTTGTTGACCCTCATAGAGTGGATGATGATGTTGAAAGAATCATCACTTTGTTTCGAAGGAAACAAGCAGATGAAGAATCCACATCATAATTTAGGAAATCGTGATGGTAAAATCAACATCGATTTGCATCATGACATGTTGGTCCGAGACACCAAGTTCCCCAGATACAAGAAATTCATTGTTTCCTAAAGAAGTGGCTACGAAGTCCAACAATTTGATTTCAACACCGCGAATTTCGCCATGATGGAGGAGGTCATTTTGGGTGGAATCAAGAGCGAGAAGAATCGCTTCATCCGTATCAACTCCCGCATCGACCCAAACATTCGTTCTGTGTTCAACAAGAAGAGGGAGAATGTCGACGACTTCTGAAGTCGTATCTAATACAGCGTCTGAACTAGGTTCATGTGGTAATGAAAGTCCAGCAACTTTGACACCAAAAACGGCCATCGACAGCAGGGACATGAGCAAAACGATGCCTGTTGCAAGGAGCATTTGGCCGAAATCATCGCTTTCAATGGAATGTGAGGATGTCTTCATGCCGTTCCGCCTCCTCTGCTCCATACATCGAGCGAGACAGTCCAGATATCTCCGTTTACATTGAGTAATCTATGCACAGTGACCGTGTTGCCATAGGGATTTCCAACCGTTCCATATGGAACAGACATTGAACTGTCTTTTGCCAGCCAACAATTTGCTTCTTTCCCAGATGCAATAGCACTCTGCAGCAGCTCGCAAGCCTGATTCAATTCTTCTTCTCCGAGGAGTTCGTGGAGTCGACTTTCCCCATCAGTCACAGGTTCAAGTCCCAAGCCATAATTCAGGCTATCTTCAGCTGCAAGTTCTAGCGAAGCATCGAATGCAACCGATTCAGCATCGGGGACTTGGACTCGAATGAGGAAGGTAGCAGACATAAAGAAAAGCCAGAAGAGCGTCAACATCTCAAGAATATGGACTTGGCCTCTTTCATCAGTGTTCAATCAACTTCACCCCCAGCTGATTGGTTGGGGAACGAAACTACCTGTATTGGGGGCTAAACTTGGAATTTCTGTGACGCCAATGAGGTCGTTTGAGAATGCAATGATATTGAACACGACCAGTGCGACCACAATCATTAATCCAGCTTGCTTAAATCCTGCACTGAAGCGACCTTTGGCCATTAATCCAGCCATTGAACCGTTGCCCATTGCTTGCATGGTCACACCATAATAGAAGACGGTCAAGAAAAACAGAGGGTCGACATTTCGAATCGACATGTTTCCAATCGTCTGTCCACCACTGTCACCACCATCTTCACCACCTGAATTGGAGTTTGCAATAGCAGGAATAAACACCTTTGCTAGAACGACGATAACACCGAGGAAAACGAAGTAAGAAGTCCAAATAACTGCAATGTATGAACCAATGGCACGATTTCGTTCTGCTTCAAGGAATTTAATTTCACGGGAGTCGTTTGCAGCGGTTACGAGAATATCTGAAATTTTACCACCCGCCTTGTCCGCTTCTTGAATGAGTGTGATTGCTCTTTTGATTAGTGGAGTTCCTACTCGTTCTGCGAATTGATGGATGACATCTCCAAATTTGATACCCCAACTTAATTGATTCGACATTTTCTTGACTTCATGATTTAATGCACCATATTCGGATGTCGCAAGGGTTTGAACCGCCACCGTCATAGAAAGGCCACCTTTCCAGTATTCTGCAAGATCACGAAGAAAATCAGGGAATTTTTCTTCCATTTCGTTCTTTGCTTCCTCAACCTTTTCCCAGTAGTATGAGGCGGGGAAGATGAGTAAGAAGAACGTCAGTCCGAAAAAGTTGAGGAAAATTGTTGGGTGGACTTGAGTGATGAAAATATCAACACTAGGTCCAATCCACAGCGATTTGTTGTTCATGTATGTTGGAATGCCGTCAAAGTAGTGAATCGTCATATCGAATTTGACTTCGTACAACGTTTCACCCTCTACGTTGCTCAAGGCAATGAATTCGTAGAGATCACCGGCCTCAATATTTTGTAATGTTATTTCACAATCCGTTGATTGACCTGCCGTTCCGTTTTCATAGGCGACGAGGTCTCCGTCAGGATTTCGAATTGCAATCGTATATGTCGTGCCTTGCTTCGCATCGATTGAACAATTAAGCCACATCGGCTGTTCAACAACGGCACCGCCAGTGGCTTCGGCGGGTACACCTGGAACATTGAAATTTTGAGCCCGTTTTGATACATCAGTCCAAGGTTCTGGTTCCCAGGTAATCACATCGGCTTTGTCTTGAAGAATGTTACAAGATTGATTTGCTGCGTATGTGGGTTTTTGATTCGATTTGAAGTAGTCGCCCATCGGTTGTCCTGTAAGTGGGTCTTGTGCTGTAGCACCGCAGTAAATATTGGTAAACATCGGTTCACCATTTGCCGTCGGAATAAATCCTGAATTTGTGATCCAGAATAGACCACTTGTGACTCCGAGGAGAATTGAAAAGAAGAGAATCGTATACAATCTTGTAAGGGTTTTATCATCTTTCGGAAGGTCAAGTTCAACGATGATTTTTTCTTTCTTTTTTGCCATCGTGTCACCTCACATTTCCTGTTCCTTACTGCTTGTGTACACAAGGATGGCGTAAGCGACGTGAATCATTGGAACGAAGCCTAAGACAATGAAGTAGAGCATACTTTCTGACATCTGAGCACCTGAACCAGAAACCCAGAACATAATGACGAGCATGACGATGAGAAACAGTGGCATAGCAACAGCGACCACAATGTATGATTCTGCCAGGAGAGCGATGGATTCGAGGAACATTTGCAATCGAGTACGATTTTCTCTCATGTAATGTTCTGCTCGGTTGAGGAAGTACAATTTGAGTTGACCACCGGCAGTGAGGGTACCGACCATGCCTTGGAAAAACTCGGTGAGCCAAATCGAGGCTGCCCTGTCTACGCTTAGTCGCATAGCGGTGATGAGGTCATAGCCAAGCAATGTAACATCTCTGTAAATCATAGCAGCATCATCTGCTACATCGCCGTAGATGTCTTTATTCATTGCCAAAGATTTGAAAATTTTTGCAGGTGTTGCATTCGCTGCGGACATAGCTGCGGTGTAGGAAGCAGCGTATGGCAAGTACTTCTCAATCATATCCGCTCTTCTTGTCACTTCTCTTTCTGCTCCACCTGAATTGTATTTGAACGCTGCATATGGAACGACGACAGCTCCAATAATCACAATGATGTATTTTAGAAACTCTGGGAAGACGCGTAAGGCGTAATCTGGGCAACCATTGCCAGGCAAGGTCTCGTCGACCAAATCGGCATTCCAGTATGCCCAGTCGTAGCATGTTGCGACTGTAGCGGGGTCTTGCATACTTTCGTAAAATGCAATCACGCCGATCTCAGGGATAAAAAAGATGGAAACAAAGCCGAGGGAAACAAAAGTAATGGCAATACAGGTCATAATAACAGTTGACATGTATACTTCGGGCATAATTGGCATAGAGCCTTTGACGAGGTTATCCGACAATTCTTTGTTATTCCTTGCCTTCTTTTTGACAAATGGGCCAACGACTCTTGTGCAGAACCGTTGCCATAATGTCAATTCCATCTTTGAATCACCTCAATTATCGCAATCCATCAACACGTGCCATAATTTCATGCGGTCGAACGTAGTACTCCGTGACGATTTGTGAAACTTGGTCGGCTTTTCTGATGTCGTTAAGAACCATCCACTCGAGGATTCTTTTTCTTGTTCTCAATTCACGTCGCATTTCTTCTTGGCTGTAATTGATTTTTACCATAATTTTCTCAAGAACATATGATTTTCCACTGAAGACGAAATCATCAGTCGAGACGTCCCATCGGAACACTTCGTTAGTGATTACTTCCATTGAGTTTGGATCAATACCGACAATTTCGACGAGTTGTTTTGTTCTTCGCACACGCTTTCCATTGATACGAGTTTGAATCTGAATCGAACATGCTTCAAGTGCAGGTAGGAGAACACGAGGGATATCGATTGGCTTGTTCTCTAATCTGTGCACGAGCGAGGGAACAGAGTCTGCGTGCACAGTTGAATATGCACAGTGACCTGTGGCCATCGCCTGGAACAAAACATATGCTTCAGCACCACGAATTTCACCCACGATAATGTACTCAGGTCGTTCACGAAGTGCTGCCTTGAGAAGTTCGAACTCTCCGATGACACCATCCGACGATTCACCACCAAAACCTTGCCTCGTCAAACCAGGAACCCAGTTGGGTTGAGGGATGTTTACTTCTCGGGTTGATTCAATGGATACAATCTTCATCTGCCATGGAATGAAAACACACATAGCGTTGAGTGTCGTTGTTTTTCCTGATGCTGTACCTCCGACGAAAAGCATTGGCACTTCATTCTGGAATGCAATCCAAAGGTATGCAACCATGAGAGAAGACATTGTTCGAAAAGCCACAATATCTGCTGGTGAAAACGGGTCGTCTTTGAATCGTCGAATACAAAAAGCTGAACCTCGAGTCGAAATTTCGTGACCAAGTTTCATGACAATTCGAGACCCGTCCATCAGCGTTGCGTCAAGCAGTGGTTCAGCAACAGAAATGTGTTTTCCACAACGCTGGGCGAGTTTAATGACGTATGATTCAAGTTCTTCGTCGGTTTCCCAAACAACTGTTGTTTCCACGGACTCAAATTTTCTATGATAGGCGAAAATCGGGACATTCGTTCCGTCGAGTGAGATGTCCTCAACGTTCACATCGTTCATGAGAACATCCATGAGGCCGTAACCAATCAAATCACGTCGAATGTAATAGAAAATCTTTGATTTTGATTTCTTGTTGATTTTCATACCATAGGATTTGATGACTTTATCCATTGCAGTTCGAATATAGGCTTCTGGATTTGCATCGATATCTTCAATGTTCGCCGTGAGTGAACGAATGAAAATGTCCAAGATCTCATCACGTTGTTCCTGTTCTTTTTTGGTCATTGGTGGTTCAATAATTTGGTAAATGATGTTCAGCGTTTGCTTGTCACGTACGATTCGAGCAAATGCATGGGGGGGCATAACGGGATATTTGTCGAGTTCATCATACTGTGCTTGTGGCTTTTTGCGTCGTTGTTGACCTTCACCTTTTTTCCTTGCCATGCTGACGCCCTCCCCTAACCATGTTGGTTCACTCAATACCCGACTATAACACTTAGGTGTTGAACTTAAGAAAGAGGGGCTGAAATAGGTCATTCTTTCAGTTTTCAACCTTCACTCCAATTGAATTCAACCAATCGAATACGTGGTTTGAAAATTCTTCGAGAGACCCGTCGTTTCCAATGGTTTCATCAGCATTCTTGAGTAAGATGTCAAGTCCCCAACCGATTTCACGTTGATTTCGTTGTTCAAACTCTTCTCTACTTCCGTCTTCAGACCTGCCTCTTTTTTGGATTCGTGCGAATCGAATGTCCTCATTTGTGTCGATTGCTACAGAGATAAAATCTTCACCCCATTCATTTTGAAACACATCAAATTCATCTGTCCCTCTCATGCCTTCGATGAGAACGACGAGGTGACTTTGGAGCAATTCGTTGACCGCCTCAACCAGCCTCACTGCAAGGATATTTTTCCCGAATTTCATTCGCATATCGTGAGCGACTTCTCCGAAAATGGATGGAGATTCTTCAAGGCCTCGTATCTGAACTTCTCTTCGAACCATATCACCCATCGAAAGGATTGGGATGTGGTGTTCAGCCAATATTGCAGCAAACTCTCCCTTGCCTGAGCCGGGCATACCGCATACTGCAACCACCTTGCCCATGGAAATCCCTGATGTCGATAGCCTTTGAAAATACCCCTTGGAAGGTGAGTTTGGATGAGCCTTCTCATCAATTTGAGAATTCAGCTTTACCCCAACGGCGATCCATCAATTTCCACAAAAATGCAGAAGCGAACAGCAAGAAAATAGAGATGCCTATCATACCAAAATACCCTTGTTGGACCATTGTTTCATCATACATTTGAGCAGTTGCAGCAAGGCCACCTTCAGATGTTCTCTCCCACCAATTACCGTAAAGGGAAACATCGCCTTGTGTAAACGAAAGCAAAAATAAACCTAGGAGTGGAAGAACCGTTCCTATCCAAAACCATATCATAATCGAAGCATCAAATATGGCTCGATTTGGACGTAATCCCATTAAAAATGCGGTAAGGGCTACGATGTAAATCGAATTCGCAAGCATCACAATAATACTTGTTGGAAGCGAAACCCACTCGTCAAGTCGCCAAGCCATAAGGACGATGAAAATGAGAGAAATCCATGATGTAGCGAGGAAATACACCACAACTTTTGCTCGTATGAGGTCTGGAACTTTCATCGGTAGTCCATTCATAAAATCTGGAGAATCGAGAATGGTTAGCCATGAATAGAAATTGAACCCAAAAAAGCCCAAAAAAGGTGCATAGGAGAGGAGATTGATGGGTATGGGGGCTTCTGCAAAGTCAATGAGCCATGCCATACCGAGAAGAACAAGAAGCGGTATAGAGTACGAAACAGTCATTTTTTTGATTGAGCCACTGCGAAATAAGTCGACAAATTCCTTTGCAACGAGAAGTCGAATCGTGCCTTTCCCAAGGAATCCTAGTCGATTGTAGGCAGGGGTGAGTAGATCGCCTTTTTGAACAACATGCACATCAAAGTCGTCGCGGATCAAAATCGAAGCAAATGCACCAATGAAAACAGATGCGCCAAGGGCCAAGAACAATGGGCCAATGAATTGATTTTCTTGAATGTACATTCCCCACAATGCATGATTCAGATTGAAAATACCAGTACCTACACTCAAGGCAAATGCAACAACTGCAAGCGGTGTGAAAAAGGTGAAAGGACGACCAAGCATCCAAAGTGCAGAAATCAGAAACGAAAGAGCAAGACCTTGAGCGAGCGTTGCAACCATTGCCACCCATGTCCAAGGTAGCGACTTCCACAAAAGCGGAGTATTCACACCTCCAATCCCATCGAGGAGGATACCGATGGCCATACCAAGTATGATTGGGCTAAGGATAAGCATAACGTAAAACACGAGGTCTTTGATAAAATATGCAAAATGTGCTATTGAATTAGGCAATGGAAGAAGAGCGGGTGAGGCTAAGAGATAATTTTTCGATGCAGTTCGCTGAATAATCGCGTCTCTTCCCATAAATGCGAAGGTTCCCATACCCAAACTAAACATGAGCAGTGGAGCATGCAAACCAAAACGCAGTTCATTCCACGTAAATGTTTTCGAATCGATATCACTTGTTTGGGCAGCCGAATCTCCAACAAGGAATTGCAACCCTATCGTCGCTATGGTCGTGACAAACATGAGCATGAGTGGAAATAAAATCATGTGACGCTTTTTTGCAAACTCAAGACTTTTACGCCGTTCCTCATGAAACATGACTTTGAACGTTGCACGAAATGCACTCAAACCTCGCAAAGGTTCGCGAATAATTTGCCCACCGTTGCTTGTTTCAATCGAAACCAATGTTCCAATATCTTCAGGAACTTCAGACCAGTCGCGTGATTCGATGTACGTCATCGTCAAGATTATTCCTCCGAATCATCGGTATCTTGACTTCGCTCCACATCTTCAATCGATTTACCTACAAGGCGAATAAAGACATCTTCTAAGGTTTCTTCGGGTGTGAGTTTCATACCTTTGACCGTTCCTGCAGCAAGCACCTTTCCATCGTTAATAATCGCCATGCGATTACAAAGACGTTCTGCCATTTCGAGAACATGTGAGCAAAGAAATATTGTTCCACCTTGTTTGACATGGTCAAGGAGCCACTCTCTGCATTTTCGTTGGTAGATTGGGTCTAAATTTGCAAACGGCTCATCTAAAAAAAGGAGTTTTGGCTTGTGGATGAACGCACTTGCGAGCATGACTTTTTGTCGTTGACCTTTGGAAAGATCTTTGCACATCGTGTCTTGCTTATCTTCAAGACCAAACCAAGAAATCCAACCGGCTACAGTTTCTTGTAAATCGCTAACTCCACGAAGTCTTGCAACGAATTCTAAAAATTCAACAGGTGTGAGGAACGAAGGAGGCGATTCTGATTCGGGAACAATTCCAATATTGGCTTTGACTTTTTGAGGGTCGTTAACAGCATCGATACCAAGGATTTCGATTTGACCTTTGCTCGGTCGTAGCTGACCTGTGAGCAATTTGATGAATGTCGATTTACCAGCCCCGTTGGGCCCGAAGACACCAAAAAATTCACCCGGGTGAACCTCGACATTCAATGGATGAAGTGCAATAAAGTCCCCATATTTCTTGGCCATATCCTTAGCTTTAACCAAAGGAAGCGAAGGTTCAGGCATGGAGAGACGAGGGAACACGAGGTTTTGATTTCTCGCATTTCTCCATCTCAATAAATCGGTGGCATGATGAACTATATCTTCCTCGCTTCCTTTATGGAGACTCCCCATCACGAATCAGTTACATTTGAGGCGCATAAGGTGAACGAATCATCCAATTTTGTTGTGATGACCATCAATCGACCAGAGAAATTGAACGCATTAAACCAAGAGGTCATGACCGCACTCGTCGAATACTGTCAATTTATCGAGCATCAAGACGATATTCGATGTGTAGTCGTGACCGGTGCAAAACCTCTTCCCGCAGAGGAAGGTAAGAGGGCAAAACCAAACGCATTTGTTGCTGGTGCAGATATCACTGAATTCGTCGATAAAACAAGTCAAGACCGACCAATATTCCCTATGAATGGTTGGGAAGCGTTGTGGAATCTATCAAAACCAACCATCGCTATGGTTGATGGTTTTGCCCTTGGAGGTGGCTGTGAGATTGCATGTTCGTGTGACTTACGAATTGCTTCAACCCGTTCAAAATTCGGTACACCAGAAATCAATTTGGGTCTCATTCCAGGTGGTGGGGGTACGCAACGACTGGCCTCCCTCATCGGTTATGGAAAGACGATGGAAATGGTATACACAGGCGAAATGATCGGTGCCGATGAGGCAAAAGCAATCGGACTCGTCAATCATGTCCTTGAACCAGAAGAATTGGAAGAATTTACCTTCTCTATCGCTTCAACCATCGCCAGCAAATCGTCGCATACCCTCTCAATTGCAAAGAAAGTGATTCGTGCTGCCCTCGATGAGAGCATATCTGAAGGGATCAAAATCGAGGAGGATGAGTTTGCTCTCCTATTTGATACAGATGACAAAAACATTGGTGTTCAAGCGTTCTTGAGTCGTACGGAACCCAATTGGAAACACAAGTGAAGGTTAACAATTTTTTGAGTTTCAGAGAGTTAGTCATTCATCATGTCGTCTTTTAGTGCGGCAAGTTGTCCAGATGCTGAGGGTAATGGCGGCAATGGAAGTGGTTTTCCGTCCGGGCCGACAAGTGGAGGCAGAATTTTTCCATCTGGACCAATAATCGGTGCAGGCTCAGTTTCTTCTTTCTTTGAAAGGCTGGCGACCGACTCAAAACCAGCATCAAGAGGAACTCGGATTCGGAGAATGTTTTGCTCGTCCAAGCGGACAAAAGTGCTACCATACGTGCGGCCAGGCTCAAGGATTTCTGGCTCGAGGTGGACAGTCAAACCGTGGTTCGGTTGTTTAAGCAACGCAATAATGTCCTCTCGTGGGTCTGCTTCTTGGTATTTTTGAGAAGCAGCGGTACGAATATCTGCGAGTTGATTTCTTCTTCGCACTTCGATTCGCTCTCGGATTTTGTCATGACGAACTTTTCTTTCTGTAACAGTCACTTGGATGTCAGCCTCTTCAAATGTTTCCGGGCTCACCTCAACGACAAATTCTTCCGCCACGTGCACTTCTTCCACCTCGACGACCACGTCGTTGTCTGGTTCATTTTCCTCGATTCTTGCTTCAATTGCAGCAATTTTCGCCATTTTTCTTTCTCGGAGGGTTTGTTGAGATTCTTCAGATGATGTGATCGGTTCAGGCACTTCTTCATCGTCTTCCTCTTCAAGAACGGTTTCTACCAACGGCTGTGGTTGAATTTGTGGCTGCTGCCTTGGTGCTTGCTTTGGTTGATTACCCAGCATGACCCAAAAAAATGCAAGTCCACCTAAAATTGATATGAGCACCCATTTGTCATTATCGGTGAGATGTCCCGCACTCAAATAGTAAAGGAACACACCAATGAAGGACACAGCGATGACATTTCGAACTGCTCCCACAAGATGTCCCTCCTTACGTATTCCTCCGAGCGTGTGTCTTTATTTATTGTTCACCCCAAGTCGATATTTTTGAGAATTTCCAAAATAGCCTTCTTTCTGTGACTAAAATTATTTTTTTCATCTGAGGAAATTTCTCCGAATGTTGCCCCATGCGTACTTTGAATTCCAGACTCACCAGGGGGTAAAGATTCACCTTTCAAATCCACATCATTCGGGATAAAAATTGGGTCGTACCCAAACCCTTGCTCTCCTTTGATCATCATTGAAATGTATCCTTTACACTCTCCCCTTCCAATATATTGTTCTTCTTTGAAATGGAGCATGGCTACGGCGTTAAATGAAGCACTTCTTAGCGACCTCAATTGAACAGGATTCTCCGATGTGAGGTGCGACAATAACCTGAGAATCCCATCGAGACCGATCGAATCAAAAACAAACGATGAATATGCTCCGGGAAATCCGTTAAGAGCATCAATAAACAATCCAGCATCTTCGACGAGGACATTTGGCTCTTCTTCGATATTACGAAGATGAGAAACAGCTTGATTCAGTTTTGCAGAAGAAATTTCAAGTAAATCATCATGTTGAGGTTCAATACATTCAAATGTTGAAGGATGAAATTGTTTGAGTTCAATACCAAGTTTAGCAAATTCAAGTGATGCTTCCACGAATTTACCGTGATTGCCAGTAACAAACCAAATTGTTTCGGTCATAAAGCCCGCTGGAAGTATGATGTTTTTGAATTGGTAACCTCAATTCTTCCATATGTTTGAAATTCCCCCTTTGGCTGCGTAAGGATATGAATTCGTACATTTTG
The DNA here is from genome assembly GCA_964613395.1 of uncultured Candidatus Poseidoniales archaeon. Lineage (GTDB taxonomy): Archaea > Thermoplasmatota > Poseidoniia > Poseidoniales > Poseidoniaceae > Poseidonia. The sequence goes on from CAZTGO010000015.1 coordinate 14,306, forward strand.
GTTGCGTTTGGTGGTGCAATTGGAGCTATGATGCGGTTTGGTATCTCCGAACTATTGGAAAATGAACCATTCCCACAGGCAACATTGGTGGTCAATTTGGTAGGTTCTTTCTTCATTGGCGTATGTTTCGCTGCAACTGCTCAGTCGACACTTGGGTTCGAGGCCTCGTTGTTTTTCGTCACGGGCATTCTTGGTGCGTTCACAACAATGTCAGCTTTTTCGTTGGAAACGATTCAACTGATCGAACAAAACATGTGGTCAAGTGCCATCCCATACGTTCTCATCACAATGTTGTGTTGTCCGCTTATGGCATTGGTCGGGTTGAAATTGGGCGGCAATTTTCTCTCAAGTTAGCGTCACATCTTTCTAGGTCCGATGTTTAGAGTCATCGATTGAGATGACACAGAATCTTATCTCCACCCTCAACGAAGCTCTAGGATGGGAACTGAGAGCCATCAACATGTATGCCCACTTTGCTGCCATTGTTCGTGGCCTCCATCGAATTCAATTTGCTCCTATGTTCCAAGGTGAAGCGACTGAATCCCTCGCTCACGCCGATGTTGTTCGACGTGCCATCGTTAAATTGGACGGTATGCCAGTCACAGAACGAAACAGCACACCTATTTCGAACAGTACTTCCTACGAAGATATGCTTCAAAGTGCACTAGAAACCGAAACAAAAGCAGCTCAATTGTATGGAACCTTACTCAAAATGCTTGAAGATTATGATGATGGAGAATTGTACGACGCGATCGAACAAATCTATCTCGCTGAATTACGCTCGATTGAAGACTTGAGGCTTATTACGTCATCATGATTATTTTGGAACAGCCAACATTCGTTCGAGAGCGAGCATCGATCCATGTTGAATTTCCTTTGGAACAACGATTTGGTTTGGGACCTCACCTTCAAGGATTCGTTCGAGGACATCCATCAAATAAGCAGGATGAATCATGTACATTGTGGAGCAAGGGCATATTTCGCTATCAAGACATTCGATATGTTTGTCTGGATGTTCGTCGGCCAATCGTGCAACCATATTGATTTCAGTTCCAATCGCAACCTCAACACCTGATTCTAATCGCTGAACAAATGAGCGAATGTATTGTGTCGAACCATATGCATCGGCGAGTTCAACCGTTTCCTTTGGGCATTCTGGATGGACGATGACAATGCCGTCTGGATGTCGTGAGCGGAAATCGTGAATTTGTGCAGGTGTGAATCGTTTGTGAACTGAACAAAAGCCGTGCCAAAGAATAATTCTTGGATGATCACATTCATGCCCCCAGCCGATACCAGGCGTCCACGTTGGCATGGAATCTTCAGATACACCCATTGCTCGACCAGTGTTTCGTCCAAGGTGTTGGTCGGGAAAGAACAGCACTGAACCATTTTTTCCTGCACGCTCAAATGCCCATTGTAGGACGCCTTCGGCGTTCGATGATGTGCATACAATTCCACCATGCCTCCCAACAAAATCTTTCAAATCAGCACTTGAATTCATGTACGTGACTGGAACGAGAAAGGCCTCACCTTCTTTTGCAGTACTAGCCGGGTCCGCTTTAGCAATCGGGTCAAGGAGGCCAGTGTCCGAAAGAATAGCATCCCAAGCAACTTGAACATCTTCCAACGTCGCCATATCGGCCATTGAACATCCAGCCCGCAAATTTGGTAGAATTACATGTTGTTCATCAGAGGTGAGAATATCGGCTGATTCTGCCATAAAGTGAACTCCACAAAAGACAATGTACTGTGCACTTGAATCTGCAGCTTTTTGACTGAGCATAAATGAATCACCCAAAAAATCAGCGTGCATGACGATGCTGTCTCGTTGATAATGGTGCCCCAAAATAAGCAATTTGTCACCCAATTGGGTTTTGATTTCTTGAATTCGCTCTGAAATAACCCTTTCCTCATCAGACATCTGCGTCGATGAAAAATCAACAGCACACATTGGTAATGAAACGGTCATCTTCCTCAACTCTCCGAAACAGTCCCCCTTTTTGAAGCAAACACCTCCATGGTTCTCTGCACAATCATAACGGATAACGACGATTTTTAGGCATACAATTGAAAAAGAAGCCAAGAAAGCGTAGACCATGCCCTTTCAAGAGCATGAACGCCTTCATCTCGGTGCAGAGGCGGAGGTTTGGCGTGGTTCATGGTATGGCAAGGATGCAATACGAAAACAACGGCGAAATAGGAGTTGGCGCCATCCCGACCTCGATTATCAATTGGGTGTGCGAAGACTCATTAGTGAATGTAGAATTCTTCTCAAACTTAATCAGCATCATTTCCCGGTTCCCCGTCTCTACGATGTCGATGTTGAAGGGCAACGTATGGTCATGGAATCGATAGATGGAACGACACTTATTGATGTGCTAAATTCTGTCGAAGAAATAGATGAATCAACGAAAAGTATCCTCCATGAAACAGGACGAATGATTCGTTCCTTGCATCGCTTTGCAATCACGCATGGAGATTTGTCGACAAACAACATGATTGTTCAGGATAGTTCTATCGTTTTCATTGACTTTGGCCTTGCTGCGATTGAGTATGAGGTTGAACGATTTGGGATTGATCTGCATGTTCTTGACGAGATTCTTGGAGCCTCTCACCCTCATCTTTTCGAAGCAATGGAGCAGGTTGTCGAAGGATATTTGGCGTATGATAACGAATATGGTGAAGATGTAGAACTTGAGGGTGGCAGGGTGCCCACAGCAAAGGAAGTCATCAACAGGTTGAATGAAATTCGTGCAAGAGTACGATATCACGGATAATTATCGATGACGATATTCCTTTTGCCGCTGCAATACATGGATAAAAACGACAAACACGGCCAAGACAATTCCAATTTGTAAGACCAGACTCGAGTATGTTTGCAATGTTGGCTCCCATGTATGAACACGAACTGTAGAGACGCCGTCTTCATCGGACTCAACATACACAATGTGTTGCTCAAGTACCTGAGGAGAGCGTTGGTTTAACGTGTCGACAGTCAACACATTTGACCGATTTAATTCAAAATCAAGATAGTATAATTCAAAATCCAAATATTGCTCTTGTGGTGTTGTTGGATTCAAGTGGTCTTTTCCAACCCATGCTAAACGGCCAAATCCGATTGATGGCTCTGCCGCTTGGTATTTTGGATTACTAACTAGCCATTGTTCAGATGTGTTTCGTTCAAGCAAAACAAGACGGTCGGTTGCAGAAACATTGATCGTAACGGCAAGATGATACTTGTCGAAAGCAATATCTACAATGGATGCGTTTTGTATATCGACGGGTGTGCCCCACAACTCAAGCACCTCATCTTCCATGACAGAGGCACTTGCGTTCATCGAAAATTCAAGGTGACCTTCAACTCCAATCTGTGAAATCGAGACGGTCGTGGGCTGATTTGAAGACACATATGCAATTTCATTTCCGTTCGGTACGTAGACGAAGATATCGTCAATTTCAGAAAAATCTCCAGTGATTTTACCTCCATCAAAAGTTGAACCATTCACTCGACCATTCTGGATATACGTTAATGCATACGTTGCCTCCAGTTTAATGATATGAATGTCATTTGCATTCTCTACATCTAAGATATTGACAACCGAGCCATTATTTCCAAGATCAAAAATTGAGATATTTTCACTATTTGCAATCCCTAAAAAATTATCTTTAATACTGAATGATGTTGCTACTCCCAGTCCTGTATCTTCGAACAACATTGGCTCGTCATCTAAGTTTGAAAGATTGTGAACGACGAGTGTTGCAACTCCACTACGGTTGTCGAGCGTTGCAAGCCATCCATCGGCTGCAACAACAGATTCTGGTGCCTGTACTCCCTCTGCTGGTAATGCTTGGTGTGTCAGATCATATGTGACAACAGCAGCGATCAAAATCAAAATGACAACAGCGATTTGACCGGTTTCATTTGAAGTCGGATGTTTAAATCGAACCGCAGTGGTCTTGATTTTGTTTTTGATGAAACCCATCGCTTTCTTTGGTTGAGTCAAAACAGTAACAATTCTTGAATTAATTGTCCTCTCATCGAAGAACTTCCACCATCCATTTGCGGTTTTATCAGCGTAATGAACCGCAACTGAAGCGACCAACATTCCTCCAATGATGTCGAGGAACCAATGAATTCCGAGGTATATGATGGTGAATGCAGTGAGAACGATGTATGCAAAAACAGTCAGTCTGTATCGTTTCCATCTGTTGTCGTAATCAAATCGAACTAAGCATAGCCATACGCAGAATGGGATGCCGATGTGGAGGGATGGCATGCCGTTGCTGAACGGGTCAATTCTTCGAAACCAATCAGCAATTTCGGGCGTAAGAGAATAGGCGATAGTTTCCATTCCCGGAATGGTTTTTCCTGTGACCTGGACATTAAAGAAGAGATAAAATGGAACAGCAAAAAGATAGACGTATGTGATGGATAATGCGACACGGTCAGCCATCCAACGATCATCAAAATAAGCAAAGTAAAAGATTGAGACATAGCAGATGAACATGAATCCTACAACGTAGAAGTGGGTAAGAACATGACTTAGCCAGTCCGCTTCAAATGTTTGCTGAACCCACAAAACAAGATCGCCTTCGATTGCCCAAATGTATGGCGTCATGTCAAAACCAGCGCTTGCCATGAGGATACGGTCAATTTGGTCCAAAGCATCTTTTGCATTGTAAATGATGAAAGTCATGAGAATATGGATCCAGTATCTTCGAAAGAAATCAACGAAAGAATGCAGCGTCAGACGCATCCACTTCGGCCGGTACACAGGCAAGAGCAGAACACCCATGGCCAACGCAGAAATGAGCCAAGTTAGGTAGATGTTTTGCATCTCGCCTCCTCCCAACTTTATCGAACGCGTTTGTCTTCATCAATGCGACGACGATATTTAGGTGATTTGAATCGTTTCACCAGGCACCGTGAACATACGGTTTTCCTCTGTCTGGGTCGCGACCATGTGCGAGGTCCCAAATTCGTTCAAAACGGTAAATTCCACTTGAGCACCCTTTCGTCCATTCAAACGAGATGGCGTAATTACCAACGGTTTTTACCGAAGGTTTTTCTGGCCGGAGTTTCTCAATTTCACGTCGCAATTCCATACTGGTTTCATCTTCATTTCTCATGGGTGAACACTTCGCACAAGGACATGCATGTCGAAGGTCATCGTAGGATATTTTGAATGATTCATTTGAGTCATATGTAACTATCATCTTTGTTTTCTTCCGCTCAAGACGAATCATGGTTGGCAGGTCTTCCATGCAATCCCTCAAATGATCTCTAATCCTTGTTGGTCTCCTGATTGTAGGTGCTCTTGGATGGCTTGGACAACTTTTGCAAACGCCTTGCTTGATGCACCGTCTGGGTCGGAAACAATTCGATGTACGCCATCGTCTCCTCCTCGAACAAAGCCAGGGTCAAATGGTAGTGCCCCAAGGAATGGTACACCAAATTCCTCGGCAGTGGATTTGCCCCCTCCCTCCTTGAAAATATCGAGGGTAACAGAGAACATGCCTTCATCGTTTGATGTCGCTTTGAACATTTTACCCGCAGGCCCAAAAATTTCGACATCTGAACCAGGTTGTGTTTTGCCTTGAATGGTGTAGCCGCTCATATTTTCTACGATTCCAATAACAGGAACCTTGAGCGATTGAGAAAATGAAATCGATTTCCTGCTGTCCAAAAGTGCGACTTGTTGCGGGGTCGTCACGATGACCATGCCATCGATGTTCGGCAACGATTGAGCCACGGTCAAAGGTTCGTCTGATGTGCCGGGGGGGAAGTCAATGATGAGATAATCAAGGACACCCCAATCCACATCACCAATGAATTGTTGAATCGCCCCAAGTTTGATTGGACCACGCCAAACGACCGGTGTATCCTCGCTTTCGAGAAGGAAAGCCATACTGATGACCTTGACACCAAGATGTCCTTCAGCCGGCAATATCCGTTTATTCTCAACTTGCAATTGTTTCCCATCTAAGCCCATCATCTTCGGCACATTTGGCCCAGTGATGTCGATGTCAAGGATTCCAACTTTGAATCCTTGTTGGGCAAGAGAGAGTGCCAGTCCGGTGGATACAGTAGATTTGCCTACGCCTCCTTTTCCAGATAGGACCATGATTTTGTGTTTGATATTCCTGCTGATATCCTCCATGGCCATTTTACGTTTCATTTGAGCATATGCCTGTTCCATTTGTTTCTGTTGCTGAGCAGTTGCTTCTTCGCTTTCGCTCGATTGCCCTGGCGTATGTATGGAAACCGGTGAATCGGACATGGCCTTTCCACCAACTCTGCCTACTTCAATGCGTTCGTTTTCCCTTTTTGCGCAACAATCTCGTTTCTAAGCAAAACAAACCGATACCAACAACCGTGTGTTATTGTTGTGATAGCTAACGAGAGGAGCGTCGCTTGTGGAACAAAGACCATGTCGGTGTATGCGTATGCTATGCCTGCGGCAAGTGGTAAACTCAAGATATATCCGGGCCGAAAATTTTCCATCGTTCCACCTTTCCTTGTCATCAATGGACCACAAAAATAGGTCATGACGACCAAGAGAAATGCGTCGATGTTGAACAAAATCCACAAGTCGTACATTGCAAAGACGATGTGGAGCACAAAACCGGTAGCGTAAATCAAACTAAACACGAGGATGGGGTGCATGGCCAAACCAACGCTATACTCTAATGTGTTAAACTTGATAAGGTGTGGCAATTCATATGTGGTATGCGTTTCTTATTTGTCTGCGTAGGCAACACATGCCGCTCACAATTAGCTGAAGGGATTGCCCGTTCAATGGGCCACGAGGCAGTTTCTGCAGGTACGCATCCGGGCAGTGCTGTTGCAGTACATGCACTCACGATTCTCGGAGAAATGGGTATCGAAACGTCAAACATGAAACCAAAATCTGTTGATTCAATTGATACCACAGGTTTCGATCGTATCATTTCAATGGGCTGTGGCGTATCCTGTCCAAATCTACCAATCGATGAAGATTGGGGACTTGATGACCCTGTTGGTCATCCTCTTGATGTGTATAGAGAGGTTGCAAAAACCATTATCTCGAATCTAAATCGAATTGATCATGAGTCCTCAGATTGAGGGAATTCTCCGGAGCCTTGAATTGAGATTGTGATGACACTTATCATTCGCTCATGCCCTTGTTCACTTGTTACGGTTTCAGAGTTTGATTGTATGTCTGTAACCTCGACGGTTTCAGGGAGTTGTTGTGCAATAATTCCGTGTTTTCTCTTGCAGAGTTCGGCAACATCAATCGCTCGGCTTGTATTGCTACCTCTAGCAACTAAATCAATCTCCAACTCCCCTGATTGCATGGCCATCAAGACCGCACGAATGTAGGTGTGAAGTGGTTTTTTGCCAACATAAATGATGCGTCGCTCCATCAAAAGTCCCCCGCAAATCAATGGACATTTGATAGGATATAAGTTTAAGTCTTCATGTATCATTATCCTCTATCGAATTTTGGAAAATTGCATCACAGAGTGCGAGCGCCGGGACTCGAACCCGGGTTTAGGCGTTGGCAACGCCCAGTGATAACCACTACACTACGCTCGCTAGCAGACCTCGGATTTAGAGGTGGTTTAAACCATTGTCGGCCAAACCGTATGCCATAGTCAACGCCACCAAGCATGGCTAAGTGAGATGTTCCGAGAACAAACAGAACATCACATTGCCATCGTGTTAATGTTCGCCGAATCGTTCTGAGAAGCTTGCTTCGCCATTTCTCCCTTTCACAAAGAGGAACATAAGCACAAGCACCGTTAAGAATATGACAAGGCCAAAGATGATTGTTATAGGATTGGATTCGGATTGATTGGTGTCATCCTGTGCTTCCTCTAAAACAACAAATGCAGAGTTGGAAATTTGAGAGCCATACACATCTGTTGAGTAGATCAACATCTCAAATGTTCCAAGAGGTGTTGCATCTCGAACTGAAAGTTCGACCGTGTAAATACCATCTCCTGCAATCCTGTCTCCACCACGCAGTCCATCATCATACATTGGAGTCAATTCATTTGACCCAAGAGGTGTGAATACGCCAAGTTCAATCATAACTGTTGAAATGCCATCGGGGTCGAATATTCCGATTTCAAGTATTATTGGGTCATCAGTTTGTTTTTCTATGTTCACTGTCGTACCATTGATGTTAGGAGGTTCGTTGTTGATGGTGATGAAAATGGGCTCCTCAATTGATTTGTTGACTGCGTGAGGGCCTTTGTTTTCGGAGTCTGAAACACCCAATGGATACCATACAGAAACAATGCTTTGTGCTCCAAATTCATCACTGAGAATGAAGGTTAACGTCTGTTCACCAGGGCTCATCGAATATGGCATTTCGACCATAGCAGTCCACATCGTTCCACTTGAAGCGAATGGAATGAGGTCGCCGCCAAATGCTCTGAGGTCAAGCGTTACATTTTCTACACCATGCCCATCATAAGCGACGACGTTCATGACCGTTGATTGACCTCGTTCCAAGGATGATGGCAAGATTTCCACATCAATTATCCTAGGTCCTTGGTTTTGAATGAGGATGGTTTGTAGTTCATTGTCTGTCGCACCAAATGAATCTGTGGCAAGAATGTCAACAAGGATCTCACCTGTTTCAAGCCCTTTCACAACAATGTTTGATGTGAAGACATTATCGCCGATTTTTTCATCGCCATCAAGACCACGGTCATTGAGTTGAATTGTGCCAAGGCCAAGATTGCTTAAATCAGCGGTGACCTGCTTCAAGTTCCAGGTTAAATCGTTAACTTCGACTTCGAGATGTGCTATCGAACCACCCTCTCCAAGAACCAGTCCTTCTCGAAGTTGAATGGAACTGATGATGGGGGGAGTGTTACGGTCACTTCCAACAATTGATGGAGAAATGATTTTGTCAAGTGCTTGGGTTTCGGTAAATACATTGTTATCACTGTTGTTGTCAGACAAATACATTTGTCTTGTGGTGTTTACAAGCAAGCCGTTGAGTGGCCCTTCGACGATAATCGAGCCATGGGCAATGCCGTCAGCTGATGCCCCGGTGCCGTACGTGCCATTCCAATCGATGACAGATACATTGTGCGTATCCCATGTTTCGCCCCTGATTGCATTCACGTTGACATGAAGAACCGCTTCAGATTGGCCATCGAGAACAAATGAATCTCCAGGTGCTAGAGGTATTGGCACAAGGCCAGTTTCTCGTTGAACAGTAAGATTTCCGAGACCTTCTGAAGGTTCTGGTTCGACAGGGTCTTTCTGAATAGGACTTCGTTCTGGGTATTCATCTCCGCTCGAGGGGTTAGGTCCTGTCTCATCCCACTTTAGCCGAACGGTTCTGTTGTCCCAATCAGATTGAGTGACTTGAAACTCATACGTGTTGTTGTAGATTTGGCCGATATCTGAAGAGCCAAACCAAGATCCACTTCCAATCCCAGAAAGGTTGAACCACGATTCCTGATGAATCACATTCACAATGAAAAATTCTCCAGTTGCATTCGATTGATTTCGCACTGCTTCAATGCCTCGAACGATACCAAATGTCCCTTCAACATCACCAGATAATGTTCCATCGACATGAAGGTCATCGATGGTCGTTGTACCGTTGATATTCTTCTGATGTAGGTCAAAAATTGTACCATTTACAACAAGGGTTGCGTTTTCATCTTGATCTTCAAGCCCGAATGTCCCATCGCCCTGAAGTTCTTCCAAATGCAAGACTCGTACTCCGTTGACCCAACGTTCGATTGCTATGAATTTGTTCAGTTCAACATCGAGTCTCGTTCCATCGTCGATAAGAACAAAATCTGCCATTGCCTCAATTTGATTGTGTTGCATTGTCCTTTGGCCCCCCTCATCGAGGTATTCAAGAACAAAGACAGAAATTTCTCCGTCGATATTGAGTTCACTTTCGTTGTCTACCTGATGAACGCCGAGTGAACCCACCGCTTCTAATCGAAGATATTCATCGATTTGATCCTGATTCAGTTCTCGTTTGAGGTACGCTGAAGTGACATTTGCAAAGACTTCGGTTTCCAAGCCAGATTCATTGTTGACAAACCAAATCGCCCCATCTCCATTTGCTTCGAAAACTTGCGATGTTAGTGTACCATCGACCGTGGTTTCATTTTTCCAAATCGATGAAAAATTGAGGTCGAGTGTGGTTGAATCAGACGCTGTGTTTTCAACACTCCATAGTTCACCAGAGCCAAGTTCCCAAGATTGAAGAGTTTGTCCGACCCTTTGTTGCCAACCTTGCCCTTCAAACATGAGTTCAAAGACTTGAGGTCCAAATTCATCTGAGTAGTTTTGTTGCATTGACCACGTTGTTGCTAAAGTGATTTCATGGTCATCGATAGGCTGATTCCAGAGTCCTACGCTGAACATTCTTGAAACTTGTACAGGAGGCTCGACAGCGACATCATTCTTCGATATGACTTCAACATCAATTTGAACGATGTCGGACCAATTTAATGTCGAAGTAGTGCTCATGAATGCATGCATTTGGTTGTCGATGCTTTGCCATTCGATGTTGTATTCTGGATAGATCAAACTCGAATCGGAATTGATTGAGAAATTAATGTCTAATTCATAATTAGAGTTGTCATTAAAGACAAACACATACCCTTGCTCACCTTCGTAACCCCATGCCACGAGTATGTTGGGTGCTTGGATATCATGATTTTCCGAAACGACCGGGAAACTTGAGAAAACGAGCATCAGAAGCCCCAAAACCACGAATTTTCTGCTCCCCATAGCAGCAAGTTGGGTTGGTCCTCTTCAAAAGTTTTGTATCCCTGTGTCAAAAGTCGAGGATGTATCCGAATATCAATGGAAGAACAATTGTAGCATCACTTTGAATGCTAAATCTTGGTGTTTCAATACCCAATTTACCCCATGTTATCTTCTCATTGGGTGGTGCACCGGAATAACCTCCATAAGAGGCAGAGGCATCTGTGATCTGGGCAAACCACGACCAAAGCGGGACATTGCGTTCAAGGTCTTGATGAAGTAAAGGAACCACGCAAATTGGAAAATCGCCGGCGATCCCTCCTCCTGATTGAAGAAAACCGAGGGGATTGGTGTGGTTTTCATAGAATTCTACAAGCGAAATCATGTATCCAATTCCACTTTGGACACACGATTGTTCTACTTTCCCTTCCAAACATCGAGCTGCGAATATGTTCCCCATTGTTGAGTCTTCCCAGCCTGGAACAAAAAGCGGGAGGTTGCATTCGGCGGCAGCAAGCAACCATGAGTGCTGTGGGTTCGCTTCAAAACTCTCTTTCAATTCACCGGAAAGGAGAAGATCGTAGAAATATTTGTGCGGAAGTTGAGATATTCCAAGGTCTGAGTTGTTGGCCCAACTTTGTACGAGGTGTTGTTCCAACTTACGAAAAGCTTCTTCTTCAGGAATACATACATCTGTGACTCTGTTGTATTTTGAGTGAAGCAATTCAAGTTCTTGTTCAGGCGAGAGGTTTGCATATTCGGGAATTGATTTGTAACTATTTTTGGCAACCAAATAAAACAGGTCTTCCTCTAAGTTTGCCCCCGTGCAAGAAATGCCAGCAATATGGCCTTCGCGAATCATTTGAGCTAAACTTCGACCGATTTGAGCGGTGCTCATTGCACCAGCAAGGGTGAGGAATATTTTTCCATCGTTGTGAAGAAATTCTTGGAGGGATTTTGCAGTTCGTTTCACGGTTCCTGCATTGAAGTGAAAATAATGTTCGTCTACAAAGCGACGAACACCCATGATATCACTCGCCGTTGAGGAAACGCTTGTGGAATTCCCTATTCATCAATTTGATAGATGGAATAAGCTCAGATAAAGAAGCGTGTATGAAATCTGCGATGATGTTTGGGTCCGTCTTTCCGCAAGTGAAGCAATCGATGGCGAGCAATCCTCGGTCGGAATAACAGTGAGCTGAGACGTGGCTCTCATCAAGGAGCACGACTGCTGCAAATCCAGGCGGTGAAACTGTACCGTCGAATTCTTCAACATGAGAATGAACCTCACGTGCAGGACTTTTTGCAACCGCATTTTTGAGGACATTGAGTATGAACTCACCCGTTTTTTGCTCTTCTACAAAAAATTCAGTGTAATCGATGAATACATGCGACCCTTGATTTTCCACTCAAACCACCACACAGCCTTGCGGCTTGCGAGCGCGTTACGGATTTTAATATACCGATGAATCACTTCATGTTCCAATTGCTAAAATACGATGACTGCGTTCTATTTTTATGAAAATTAACATTTTGAGCATCCCTTGTCCAGAATCCCATTTTTCTAGCAAAGCAATGGCCGCCAATGACCTTGGTTGCAAGCATTGCAGCGGTGAATTGAGTCAAGGGAGTGTTTGCCTGAGGGACGATTTCATTCACATCCGCACTGATGACTTGTGCATTTGGGTTAGAAAATAAAACCTCGATGGTTTCAATCGCTTGCCAGAATTGTAAACCACCCGGAACCGGTGTTCCGGTTGAAGGAACAAGGGATCCATCCAACCCGTCAATATCGATGGTGAGGTGAACAGGCCCCTGTATTCCTTTGAGCTCATTGAGCCATGCAGTCCAATGTTGAGCACCGGTGCAGGGATGCTGAGTGTCGCGGGCGAAGAATGTCGTGATTGAATCATTTGAATGAATCATTTCAAACTCCTCCTTTGAAAATGCCCGAATACCAACTTGGAGAAGTCTTCCAATGCCCATATCAATACTGCGAGATGCGGCACAAGCATGAGAAAAAATCTCTCCATCGAGTTCCGCTCTCAAATCTGCATGGGCATCGATTTGAACGATGGTGAGTTTTGATAGATCACCTGAGATACTCGGATGCGATTTCAGTGCTTGGACAATGGGGGGTAATATGCTGTGTTCCCCACCTAAAAACAGCGCAAAGAGCGTGCCATCGGTGTATTTTGATGCAAAATCGACGATTTCATCCAATTGTCCTCGCAGGGTTCCTGCAGTTCCCTCCCATGCTTTTGGCGTATGTAGGACGAGGTCGCCTGGAAGGTCGTCACCTAAGAGTGGTTCAAACAATTCGACTTGGGCGCTCGCTTGTACACAGGCTTGCGGTCCATTTGCAGTACCGGTGCCGTACGAGGTCGTAAGTTCGTATGGGAGTTGAAGAATGGCAATATCAGTCGGCCCTTCCCTTATTTCAAGGTCAAGAAATTGAAGTACATCATCCCCCTCGGACATGTTATCCCGCTCACATGATTGCTTCTTGAGATTACCTATGGGGTCAAAAATCTGAATATCGGAAACGAATACTTAATAATGTATGGGAGACAATATACAATACTGTAGCGGGGATAAAAAAGAGGGATACTTATGGGGATGACACTCGACGAATTAACAAGGGCAATTCAACAACATATCGACTTGGAGATGGAAGAGGAGGTTGCACGTGGTATGGCGGAGCACGCTCTTGGTTTCTTTGGATTTTACAATCGAATCATCGACAATGCACTCGAGCCAACCGACCGAAACTTGTTCTACATGTTCCAAGATTACGACCTTCTTACCACTGAATCAGAGGAAACCACACTATGGGATGGTCGCGAATGGAGGATTCACTACTGGAAATTTAAACCCGACCTCAAGGAGCGAGTTGAATCATATATGCAGCGAAGCAAAAAGACCGAAGAAATTGATCCATATGCAGATGTGTATAGTTCGGGAGCAACCTCAATTTGGACAAGAGAGTCTGAAAAAGTGGTCAACCCCAACGCATTTACAAGTGATTGGTAGGAATGAGAGAACCAAGTGTTTTTCTTCGACCACACGCAGCACTGGATATGCGAGCAGTCTTTGGCGTCTTGGCTTGCCTCCTTCTTGCATCGGTGCCAACTACAGTTGCCCAACAACCAGATATTGTCCAAGAACACTGGTACCATTCATATGCAACACTGACTGTTGATGTGAATGCATGGGCTGACGATTATCCTGAAATTGTCGACCTCACAGTTGCCGGACAAACAGAACTTGGCAGGAACCTTTGGGTTGTTCGACTATCGGATTGGTCAACTGATACAAAACCAGACGGAACGCCCAAAGAAGTTGTATACATTGATGGTGGTCACCATGGCAACGAACATCTCGGTACTGAACTCGCATTCCTCACAGCCGAGCATTATATCGAAGGCTGGGCAGCAGGTGACGAAGAGGTGCTCGAAGTTTTCGCTACTACTGAACTCCATATTCTCATCATGCTCAATGCAGATGGCAACGATATCAATACGAGGTGGAACATCAATCAGGTTGATCTGAATCGGAATTATGACCATCGCTGGAACGAACACGACGAAACACAACCCGGTTCAGGTCCATTTAGCGAAGCAGAGACGGCTGCTAACGCACAATACATGAAAAACGAAGTTCCGGATGCCGATCTCTACATCACTATGCACACGGGTGTTTGGATTATGCTGTATCCTTGGGGCTACATTCCAGACCAGCCTATTGACTGGGAATTGTTCCATTTTATTCGAGATGAAATCAATTCAAATATCTCTGACATACCTGTTCGAAACGCAAATTTAGGCCTTTACCCTAACTCAGGAACTTCAAGGGATTACGGCTACGGTATCATGGGGTATCCCACGTTTACTTTCGAAACCGATGACGAACAATGGCTCCTCGGCACCGCTGAGGCTCTATCTGACCGACTTGGAGAAGAATTGGAAATTATGCGATATTTGATCAAAAATGTATGGAGTTGGCGGGCACGTCTCGATGTTCAATCGGTCACTCTTGAGGATGATATGCTTCAAGTCGATGTGAAGAATCTGGGTCATGCAACCACCTCGAATGCCACCTTGCAATACCTCAATGCAGATGGTGAGGTGACATGGACTTCACCAACATTCGCAGTGAATGCAACAAATTCAACACGAGCAATTCTCGATGCTTCGAATTTAACAACAACAAGTGATGGGTCTTGGCAACTTTACTATCAGGTTCGAATTATTGAATCATCTCGTTGGGTTACTGAGCCTTTAATTATTGATATTCGCACAATAAATAGCGAAGAACAAGGTAATTTCCTCGTTGGCTTTGGCGTATTCAACATGTTAACAACTGTGCTTTCATTCCTTGCAGTAGCCCTGTATCTCGGACCAAAACAGGAAGATTTCATCCAACCGTCTCAAGAAATAGAATGCGAGTATTGAAGAGCCACACAAGAGTGGGAGTGTTGGCGATACTATGGAAATCAGTGCAAGTTCAGGAGACAACATTAACGGGACCTTCGTCTATCTAGCGTATGATGGAGATACACAAATACACGATGGAGTGCAGGGCATCCCCCAATCACTCAAAGCACAAATCAATCATGTTTTATCAAACAATGATTTTGAATCAAAAGCAGGCACATGCCTTGCCTTGCTCGGAAGCGAAGGCGGAAAAGCTGTCCTCATTGGGCTTGGGAAAAAGAGTGCGAAGAACGAACAGGGCATGCGAGAGGCAGGTGCACTTCTTGTTTCTTCACACAACAAGCGAAACGGCTCGGATTACACTGTAAATATGCATGGTTTCGCAGCAGAGGATGCACTCAACTTTGCTGAGGGTGCAATGCTTCGTGATTACTCCTACGACCTTTACAAGTCCAAGAAAGATGATGACAAGCAGACCCTTCGAGTACGAATGAATTGTGACGAAGACGCTCTTAAAACAGTCTCAGCAGGCCTATCACGTCTTGAAGCAATCACCAGTGGCGTACATCTTTCAAGAGACCTTGGGAATTGTCCACCAAATGACATGTACCCAATGGAATTTGCAACAAGGGCAGAACAATGGGCAAAGCAGTACAGCAACGTTGAGGTCAATGTGATCGCCTATGACGAGGCCGTCCGACTAGGAATGGGTGGACTTGTAGCAGTTGGTATGGGTTCAGACCGAAAGCCGTGCATGGTCATTTTCAAGCTCAACGGAGACAAGAAAGGAAAACACCCAGTCCTCGTAGGAAAGGGAATTACATTCGACACTGGCGGTATATCCATCAAACCAAGTCCTTCCATGGACGAAATGAAATACGATATGGGTGGCTCTGCAACAGTCTTTGGAACGATGCAAGCCCTTGCTGCAATGGGATACGACGGTAAAGTCGTGGGCATTACCTGCATGGCTGAAAACATGCCATCAGCATGGGCACAACGACCAGGGGACGTCATCACAACACTATCGGGCAAAACGATTGAAGTCCTCAACACCGATGCCGAAGGCAGACTCGTCCTATCGGATGGTCTCTGGAAAGCAGGAACTGATTTTGAAGCAGAATACATCATTGATTTTGCAACACTCACAGGAGCATGCGTCGTTGCACTCGGCCATGAAGCAACAGGATTGTGGTCAAATGATGACGACTTGCGTCAACGAATTCACGATGCCGGAAACGATGTTGGTGAACTAGCGTGGCCAATGCCGCTTCTCCCTGCCTTTGAAAAAGAAATGACCGATTCAAAGATCGCAGATACCCGTAACCTTGGAGCTGGCCGTTGGGGCGGGGCAAATACCGCTGCAGCTTTCCTCAAGCAATTTGTACCTTACCGAGATGAAGATGAAGAGGACCAAATTCCTTGGGCTCACATGGATATCGCCGGAACATACTGGGGTGCAAAGACCAACAAAATGGTGGGCTACGGGGCCACTGGGATCCATGTGCGTACTATGGTCCGACTAATTACAGGCCAATAAATTGAATTATTCATTTTGCATAGTTCGGCAAAAATCTGTAAAAAGTAAATTTGTTTTCCGTCAAGATACAATTTGGATGGACCTGCTAAAAAATCAAAATATTCAAATTGAATAAAACAAAAATGCAAGAGATGTCACATGAATTTTGCATAAGATTTTGAAAAGATGCACTCCACATCAATACCCGCAATGTAAGGGGTATTTCCTCATCAAAGGTGCTGAGATTTTTGAGATGAGGATAGATCGAGCAATAGTGAGCGAGAGGTTTTGAAAGATTTCTCAATTCCTCGTATGCTATAATTTGTCTTTGTGCTTAGGTTTATATGGGCTAGCATATTGGAACTATACAACCGATGGTTAAGTAGTGGTGAAATCGATGGATAGAAATGATGAGTGGGAAGACAAAATTCTCGAACAACTCGAACAAATGTTTCAGCAAATGGGCATCCCAATCAACAAAGACCAACTCCGTGGGTTCATTCGACAATTCCAAGACCAGTTCGACAAAATGGGTATTGACCCAGAAAAAATCGCAAACGGCGATGTCAACTTTAATTTCGACCTCTCTGATATTACAAAACTTTTCCAAAGTGGTGAATCAATAGACTCCATACTGAAGAACCTCGGTGTTGGTGTACAAGTTGACGCAGCACCTATTGAACTCGATGAAACTGCAATTGTAGACGATGACGTCGTCAAATTACCATCAGATGATGTCTATCTTGAAGGATGGAATATGTCGGTAACAATCGATTTTGCACTGAAAGGTGATTTAGAACCGGAGCAACTTGAACTTGAACTGATTCAGAATGGTTCCCAAATCGAAGTGCTTAAGTCCACACAATCCAAACCAATCGCAAGAATTGAATTGCCTCATCCTTGCGACGATGTCATTGATTGGACATTGAATAATGGCATCCTTGACATTACACTCAAATTAACACCTCAAGGTTCTGCCTTGGATGATGAAGAACAAGATGATGATATTCCACCCGCTTCAGACATTGCGGTTGATCTTTCAGATGACGACGATGATGATGACGGTGGTATTCCAATATTTTAGGACGTGAAAAAAAATGAGTAAAGTGATAGGAATTGATTTAGGAACAACAAACAGCTGTGTATCGACCATCGAAAATGGTGAAGCCATCGTTATACCGAATGCTGAGGGCGCTCGAACGACGCCGTCTGTCGTGGCATTCGCAAAATCTGACGGCGAGCGAATGATCGGTGTCACTGCAAAGCGACAGGCGGTCACCAACCCTGACCGAACCATCATTTCAGTCAAGCGACACATGGGAACAGACTGGACTGTGTCTGTGGATGAAACAGATTATACACCTCAGGAGGTCTCTGCATTTATCCTTCAGAAACTCAAAGCAGATGCTGAAGCCTACTTGGGCCACGAAGTCAAGCAAGCAGTCATTACCTGCCCTGCTTACTTTACCGATGCACAACGAAAGGCGACCAAAGACGCAGGTCGAATTGCAGGCCTTGATGTCCTTAGAATCATCAACGAACCTACTGCCGCTGCACTTGCTTACGGCGTGGATAAATCGTCGGACCAAACAATTCTGGTGTACGACCTTGGTGGCGGTACCTTCGACGTTTCCGTCCTTGAAATCTACGAAGTTGATGGCCAACCTCAAATCGAAGTAAAAGCGACAGCCGGAAACAACAAACTTGGTGGCGATGACTTCGATGACCAAATCATCGAGTGGATGGTCACAGAATTCAAGAAAGAAACAGGAATCGACCTCAGCAACGATAAACAAGCAATGTCGAGGCTTAAAGAAGCAGCCGAGAAGGCTAAAATTGAACTCTCTGGTACCAACCAAACCCAAATTAATCTTCCATTCATCTCAATGGCTGATGGACAACCAGTTCACCTCGACCTTTCTTTGAGTCGAGCGAAATTCGAAGACCTCATCTCAAAATTAATCGAAGCCACAATGAAACCAACACGTCAAGCCATGAAAGACGCTGACCTCAAGAAGGGCGATGTCGACAAGGTTATTCTCGTTGGAGGTTCAACCCGTGTACCTGCTGTCCAGGAAGCAATAGAGAAAGAGGTCGGTAAAGCACCATACAAAGGTATCAATCCCGACGAAGCAGTCGCTATGGGTGCTGCTCTCCAAGCAGGAATTATCGCTGGTGATGAAAGCGTAAGCGACATTCTTCTTCTCGATGTTACACCTCTCACTCTCGGAATTGAGACATTGGGTGGCGTGATGACGACGATGATCGAACGAAACACTACCATTCCTTCCCGTAGGTCGGAAATTTACTCAACCGCTGCAGATAATCAACCTGCTGTTGAAATCCATGTTCTTCAAGGCGAGCGAGAATTCGCAAAAGACAACATCACCCTCGGTCAGTTCCAACTCGTTGGTATTCCTCCGGCACCCCGTGGCATTCCACAAATTGAAGTCACCTTCGATATCGATGCAAACGGAATTGTAAATGTGAGTGCAAAAGATATGGGCACTGGTAAAGAGCAATCCATCAAGATTGAATCAAACACCTCCCTCTCAGAAGACGAGATTCAAGCAAAGATTGCTGAAGCGGAAAAATTCGCAGAGGACGATAAGAAGCGAAAGGCCAAGGTTGACCTACGAAACATGGCTGACCAAGTCGTGTATCAAACTCGACGAACTCTCGATGAAGCAACCGATAAACTCGATGAAAGCGATACTGAGCCTGTTAAGGCGTTGCTTGATGACCTCGAAAAACTCGTTCAAACCGAAGACGGAAAGCCAATTGATATCGACGATATGGACGATGCTGCAATTCAGGCAAAAGTCAAGGAAATCGAAGAGTCTATGCACGCTGTATCTTCAAAACTTTACGAAGCAGCAGCCCAAGAAATGGCTGAGCAAGACGGCAACGCAGACGAATCATCAACTGATGATGGTGTTGTCGACGCTGATTTCGAAGTCGTCGAAGACGAAGATTGAACCAACAAGTCGGTGAAGCGACTGCCTTATGGCATCAAGTCAGGTGGCATCATTCATGAGCGAAGTGCCGTTTCTCAAAGAGACGTCGAGAACCGCAGGTCGCGATGCATTACGAAAGAACATCAACGCAGCAATCGCGTTATCATCTGCTGTCCGTTCAACCCTCGGTCCAAGTGGCCAGGACAAGTTGCTGCTCGATGACGAAGGCCGAACTATGGTCACCAACGACGGCGTGACCATTCTCGAATCAGCTCGAGTTGAACACCCGATAGCAAAGATGTTGATTCAAACTTCCTCGACACAAGATTACATCGCTCGCGATGGTACGACAAGTGCGGTCATCATAACCTCAGAATTGCTTCAAAATGCATGGCGTCTTATCGAGCAGGACATTCATCCTTCGGTTGTCATTCGGGGCTATGCGTCTGCATTGAAGCACTGCCAGTCCGAACTCGTCTCACTTTCATTTTCTGTCGATGATGAATTGATGCTACAAGCAACTCACACTTCGCTTGCAGGTAAAACTCACAAGGCGGTCCAAGAGCACATTGCAAAACTGGCTGTGCTCGGCTCCAAAGCGATTCAAGAGGATGATGGCCATGTGGTGAAATGTGATCCAACCCGTGTGAAAGTCATCACACAAACTGGAGGGAAGATGACAGATTCAGAGATTATCAATGGACTTGTTCTCGCAAAAAAGCCGCTGTCTCCGAAACTTCCAAAGACGTTGATCGACGGAAAAATAGCAATTATTGACGGAGGTATCGAGAACGAATCCCACGGACTCGATATGAAAATTCAGGTTGAACGTGTAGGCGTCCTCGAACAATTCCGCCAACAAGATCTCAAACAACTGCATGAAAAAGTCGACACACTCATTTCTCTTGGTGTTCAAGTCGTCGCTTGCCGCGAAGGTATCGACGATAGCATTCATTCGCGATTTATCGATGCTGGAATCCACGCCTATCGCCGAGTTGCCCGTTCAGATTTGGATGTTCTTGCAAAAGCCACGAAAGCCGTTCTCGTCCATCAAATCGAAGATTTGACCGAGGGTGATTTGGGGTCATTTAGCGAATCGACTTCAGTGCATGAAGGTGGGGTTGAACATTGGATTCTCAAAACCGATGGAGGTGCTGCAACATTTGTCGCACGAGGCTCAACCGACGACGTTGTTGCTGAAGTCGAGCGATGTTTCGCTGATGCTCTCGGTGTCGCATGCCAACTTGTTGAAGAACCAGCACTCGTTGCTGGTGGCGGTGCTACGCATGTGGCACTCGCCCGTTCACTTCGTCGATATGCTGAAACAATTCCAGGCAGGGAACAACTTTCCGTCAATGCATACGCAGACGCTCTCGAAGTGATTCCACGTATTCTTGCAGAAAATGCAGGACTCGACCCTCTTGATATTTTGATACAGGTTGTTGCTCATCAAACCGAACATGAAAAAGGCCATTGTTTTGCTTTTGATATCGAGAACAAGGCCCTTTCAAACATGGTCGAACAAGGTATCGTTGAGCCTTTACGCATCAGCCGACAGGCCATGGCTGGTTCGACCCAAGCTGCGATTTCCGTACTCCGAATCGATGATATCCTCTGGGCAAAACAAGAAGCCACAATACCTGATGGACTCATGGACGAAGATTAGGCTTCGAATTCAAGCACAATTTTCCCGCAATTTCCTTCAAGAGCGAGATTGTGTGCTTCTTTGAATGCTGTGTATGGCATACGGTGCGTCAAAATTCGGTCGATATCGATGAGGTTGCGACTGAGCAAGTCATGCATGGTGTCCCATGTTGACCACATTTTCCGTCCGTTGATGCCCTTCAAATGGATGTATCGAAATACAATTTCATTCATATCAACCGCAATCTGTTCTTTACCGTAGACCGAAAGGACATTGAGATACCCACCCATTCGTGTCGTCTTGATCGCATTCGACAGTGCAGTAGGTGAGCCGGAGAACTCGCATGAATTGTCGACACCTGTTCCCCCAGTCGAATCGAGAATCGCCTGTTGTACATCATCGCCTTGCCCCAGGACAAGGTCAGCACCGATGTCTTTCGCAATCTCCATCCTGTACTGGTTATTCCAGTCAATTGCAATCACCTTTGTTGCACCCATTGCTTTGGCAGCATTAACAGCAAACAACCCGATGGGGCCGAGTCCGTGGATGGCGATGGTAGCCCCTTCAACAGGACCTCCGGTAAGGGTGTGGATGGCATTCCCGAGTGGGTCTTGAATCGAAGCGTATTCTAAAGGAAGTCCACTGGGAATATGGCGAGCATTTGTAGCTGGAATGGTAAAAAACGGTGCAAATGCGCCGTTGGAATGAACGCCAAAGATTGACCCATTTTCGCACACGTGGGCGTTGCCTTCATCGCATCGTGGACAGTTCCAGCATGCGAGATGACACTCAATGGCTACCGCATCACCAACCTTGTGGGTGGTGACATCGGAACCTACAGCGACGACATGGCCACTCGTTTCGTGACCGGTGATTGTTCCGAGTGGAACATTGGCAGCACTCCACTCATCCCATTTCCAAATGTGAAGGTCGGTGCCGCAAATTGAAGTTGCAAATGTTTTGACAAGAACCTCATTTGCTCTAGGTGATGGAACTTGGTGGTTTTTGAGTTCAAATCCATCAAGACCAGCAGAAGATTTTGTCCACGCGGTCATTACTGTTGGAATGTGAACCATCGTACCGCCCATGTATACTTTGTACGCGACGATTTTTGATACTTCGCCATAGATGCAACGATATCGATTCTCCAAAATCCTTGATTTTCGACGGGAACTTTCATGTAATGCGCGCACCCGCTACAAATCCCGTTGGTAGTACATGAAGTATGTCGTGGTCAGCGGGGGCGTTCTTTCAGGGCTTGGTAAAGGAGTAACTGCGAGTAGCCTTGGTGTATTATACAAAAGTGCAGGACTGAGCGTCACTTCTATCAAAATCGACCCCTATCTCAACAGCGATGCAGGAACGATGTCGCCCTTCGAACACGGGGAAGTTTTCGTCCTCGACGACGGTGGCGAAGTGGATTTAGACCTCGGAAATTACGAACGGTTTCTCGATATCAATCTTTCAAGAGAAAACAACATGACAACCGGAAAGGTGTATTCGAAAGTCATCGAAGCGGAACGCAGAGGAGATTATCTTGGAAAAACGGTGCAAGTCGTTCCCCATGTAACCAATGAGATTCAGAATTGGATCGTCGATGTAGCAAATCGTACAAACGATGGAAAGGGTGCTGACGTGTGTATCATCGAACTGGGTGGAACCGTCGGCGATATTGAATCAGCTCCGTACATCGAAGCCTTGCGTCAATTCCAATTCCGAGTCGGCCGAGAAAACATTCTCTTTGTTCATGTTTCACTCGTTCCGGTGATGGGCCCAGTTGGTGAGCAGAAAACCAAACCAACCCAACACACAGTCAAAGAATTACGAGGGCTTGGTATCAATCCCGATATCCTCATTTGTCGCTCAAAAGAACCGTTAACTGATGATTCGAAGGAAAAACTGGCTGCGTTTTGCCACGTCCGAACCGAAGCCGTCCTTTCGACCCACGATGTGCCAAACATCTACCATGTTCCACTTATGCTGCATGAACAAGGTATAGAACACATCCTTGGCATCTCTTGTTCAGCAACTTCATTGCTCGATGATTGGAGTAAAATGGCCCACCATGTCGACGGTTTGACCGATGTGGTCAAGATCGCAATGGTTGGAAAATACACCAACTTGTCGGATTCATATCTTTCTGTGATCAAGAGTTTGCAGCATGCGTCAATGGCAGTCAATCGACGCCTCAAGATTCACTGGATTGAAGCAAGCCATCTCGAAGAAGAATGGAAACAGACTTCACTTGAGGAACACGAAGAAGCCTGGACATTGCTCAAGGATGCCGATGGCGTTTTGGTCCCAGGTGGCTTTGGCGACCGAGGTGTAGAGGGCAAAATCATTGCGGCACACTATGCCCGTACAAACGACGTGCCTTATCTCGGCATTTGCTTAGGTCTTCAAGTCGCAACCATCGAATTTTGCAGGAATGTACTCGGACTCGAAGGGGCGAATTCAACAGAGTTTGAAGAGAATCCAAAGGTAGCGGCTGTCATCTTCATGCCGGAAATTTCCAAAACACATCTTGGTGGAACAATGCGGCTCGGTTCTAGGCCGACAATTTGGCAGGTCGACACCTGTAAAATCCGCACATTGTATGGTGCAGGTGATGCAGTCGATGAACGTCATCGCCATCGTTACGAAGTGAATCCTGACCTCATTGAGCAGATTGAAGCAGCTGGGTTACGCTTTGTCGGAAAGGATGAAACCGGCCAACGTTGTGAAATCTTTGAACTGGATGACCACCCTTACTATGTCGGCGTTCAATACCATCCTGAATTCAAATCGAGACCAGGTCGACCTAGCCCGCCGTTCTTGGGACTCTTACAAGCATCGACAAACAAAAATTGAGTGTATTCCGCCTCATTTTTGCTCTGAATGAACAACTACACACATCGGTGCATTGATGAGTGAATGCGAATTGTAGGGAATCATGACCTCGGCTTCATCGCTCATAACGATGCATCTTGGAAGCGGGGTTCTTCACGATACCATTGCTGAGTTTGGTATCATCAAACCTCCACCAAAACATCAAGATTTCATTGATGAGTGTATCTTTGGTGTTCTTTCAGTTTGGAATATGGATTCTTGGAATGATATTTTGGGTGTATTGCATAGTTCGAATCAACGGGTTGTTCTGATCACCGATGCATTGACAATACCAAATGTGCCTGACGATTGGATGGTTATTCGAGCACCCTTGCTCATGGAACCATTGTTTTCTGATATTGAAACATTTCAACGCTCAGGTATCCTAACTTTTGTTTCTGACATGTTTCAAAATGGACTAAGCACAATCGATGGTATCCTATCGACCTTTTTTGAGCAAGGAGGATACAAACCAGGAGAGGTTTGTTTGCAATTCGACCCCATCTCCTCAGATGATGTTGTTCAAGCGGTACAAGAGGGCCTAAATCGACTTGGACATCGTTCCGCCTTGGCACAAATGTTGTTTGCCGACCTCGATCATGATGGCAGTGGCTATATTGAACCAAATGAATTGCTTTCGATGTCGCATCGATTTACAAATATGGACGTCAATCAATTTCTCAGCCAACTCGATGGAGACGAGGATGGACGAATCGATGTCGCCGAGTTTGATGCTTTATTATCAGATGCCATGGTTGCTTTCGTCGAGAAATCGATACCCACAGTCAAATCTCATGTCGTCGATGAATCCGAGGCTTTTGACACATTAGCGGCCTTGGGCGTTGATAACGAATCTTGTGGCGAGGTCATTGAATCATATGCACGGAACATCACCTCCGGTATCAAACCATCCTATTCAATTGCGGATTGGGTGGAACAACATGCATCTATTTTGCTCGGTGTTCGCCTGATACCAAGCGTTGGATTGATGCGTTCCCGTAGTGTTCGAATTCAAGGTCATCCCGGTTTATACAGCACGCTCTATCGTCCAGACCACAACAATATTCGTTTACGTCGCACCCACGATGGCAAAGTTTTCTCGGCAACAGTTGATGATTTGAACGCAGAAACGACGGTATCTTGGTCAAAGGGTAAGCGAAGGTACACCATCGAACTCGACAGCCTCCAGCACATTGTCCGAGCGAAGAGCCAAGGGGTGTGGAAAGATCAAGGCACGGTCATCAAAAACATGGTTGAGAAAGTACCGTTGACCACAACTGCCATCGAAGCCTTTCGCTTGACGGGTTCGTTTGATGACGGGGATAAAAGCGATGTTTCGGGTATGCTCTGCAGATGCATTGACCTCGATACAGCGACTATGGAGGCACTGTTATCCTCCGGAGTGGATAATCTCCTCACATTGAAACAACAAACCGGGGCGACCACGGTATGCGGCGGATGTACATCCGTCGTCGAACAAATCTTCCAACCCTCAACCTCACTCACCCGTCGTCGAGTTGGAACGATGGACGTACCTATGGTCATTGCAGACTCTTTTGAGACCGCACCATCGACAGCAATGTTGGAGGAGGCTGAAGCTTTTTTCATTCAAATGAACGCTGAAGGTTTCGGGCAAGCAGGTCGTTTAGACGAAG
>CAZTGO010000016.1:0-1079 GCA_964613395.1 uncultured Candidatus Poseidoniales archaeon
TGGATATTGAACTGAAATACCATGGTAAATGCAGATAGTTTCCGGTACGAGCACTAAACCTTTGGATATTTATGCCAATTTCACGCCACATTTCATCCAATACACTCAATTCTTACATAGAACAGTATTCAAAAACACACGCCTATATTATATAATCCAATCAAAGTAGTCGTTTCATGATTAGAGCATTTAATCCACCTGTATTCAATACACCTCTTATTTGGGGAGCTGAGGCAAATGAAGAATACATGGCAATACTCGAATATCTCGTAGGAAGAAACACAATAACGCTTAATGCGATATATAGTAGATTAAGAAGAAATGGTATTACATCTGAGTCAAACGATTACAGGGAGTTCCTCCAATCAATGATTGAGGAAGAGCAACGATTGGTCGTTGAAAAGAAATATTTACGGCATGGAAATTTTGATCGCAATCCTCAATTTACATGTCATAACAATTCGAATTGTACATTTCTCAAAAAAATAAAGTTCCCATATTCGCAGAGAAGCCAATATATCTCAAAAATCATTGCTTTTTCGCCTCGGCCAAGAGGCTCACAAACGATGAGTCCCGGTTACATCTGTATTAGCCATAGGAACCTGCCTGAAAAGGTGTATATTCCCCAATCAGATTTACCGATTGAAGTTTCATCATTGTTTTGCTTTTGCGTATTGGAACAAAACAGTTCAGAAGTTTTGTATTCCATTGACGAAGAATAGTCTTGAGATAAGCATCCTTTAATAGGTAATCACAAACTAATATTTGTATGAGTGATTTTGTATGCCCTTACCCAGATGAAACCGATGATAGAACGGCACACATCTACGAATTTACGGATGATGGCGAGCACATTGAATTGGCCCTCACAATAGACGGAAGATGTGAATGTCCAGAACATGCACATAAACCACTCCATCCTTGGGAACGAGGGTTAGTGAATGATTTTCGTCATTTACTTGGAATGCCTCTGTTGGAATAAAATTATGATTTCAAACGATAGTTAAATTTTGACAAAATTGGTGAGTGACTACAATGGATGAAAAGCAGAACAACAAAGATGCCTCCACAAAACGAGG
>CAZTGO010000016.1:1089-35968 GCA_964613395.1 uncultured Candidatus Poseidoniales archaeon
GGATGATTCCTTTCCAAGTGGGGTGCTCGCCATTCCATGCATGCATATTTGTTCAAACATGCGCCTTGGTCATACTTGATGTATATTGCTTGGTTCGTTGGGATTGCGCTTCTTCTCGATTTTATCTTCTAGAAGCAACATAATCAGGTTAAGGTGTCTTTCCTATTCCGCAGATGTCGTGCTGAAGGTTTGGCTTTCTATTGTAATTGAAGTGACACGATCAGTTGCTACAAGGCGATATTCTTCAATATCGACATCGATTACAGATTGCAAGTGGTATGTCGCAGGGTCATACGGTAAACAATGACCTGATTCATGATTCCCCTCACCATCGTGTTGTTCGTTGAAAAGATCAATTCGTGCATTCATATCTCGAAGAGTTCCATCACGCTTTTCAAATTGGACATGAAAGATTGAAGTTGGATATTGTTGAAAAATCTCAAGAATTTGAGCTTCTTGTAAAAATAGCCTTCCAGAAGTTGAAGGTCGGCCTGGCTGATAATGTCTTTGCCTACGAGGTTTTGGAAGTAACAATTTTTGTTCTCTTGTGAGCAACGAATGAAGTGTACTCGGTACCAAATTTGGATTAAATTCATCAGTTTTAAAGAGCAAAATAACGCTTGCAACTAAATCTGTGTGAAGTGGACGGGTTTTCGATTTCATCGATTGTATGCATACTTTGTTATCGTTCAAATGAATAGGAAGATGATGTGATTGGAATCTCGATTCCATGCCAAGATCCATATGTGCCGCTTCGATAGGGAAGATTTCAATGGTATGCGTGTTAATTGTTCTGTGTAAAGAAACACTTTTTTCATTTATCACAGGCACCCATAATGACTCTGAAAGCATACTGTGGCACCACTGTAGTGCCCGTTCAACTGAGTCGAGTTTAGATTGTTGAGGTTGCGAAGTGACATCTATTTCTCCAAATGGTGTGTTTAGAATCATGGGTTGATCTACAATCCACTCGTCATAAATCTGTAGTAATTAATATCGGTACAATTCAGGTATTTCAACAATACAAACTCTAAGATTCCTTTATTATCGGTTCTTGTAATGTACCGTCTGCCATTTGAGCAAATCGACCTTGTTGACGTGGGTGAACAACATCGGATGGACCCCAAGGCCAACCACCAAATTCAGTTCTCTGGAAATCTGAGAAGGCTTGGTATATTTCTTCACGGCTGTTCATGACAAATGGGCCGTGTTGTACAACAGGTTCACCGATTGGTTTGCCCTGAAGGACAAGTACTCGCAGAGGCTCTTCACCTGCTAACAATGTGGTTGGTTTGGTTGGGTCAAGTTCCATGCCATAACGTGGTCGAAGTTTGTGACCTTCGACCTCACCTACTCCACCATCGATGTGATACATCATGCGATTTACGCCTTCGGATGCCGTCGGCAAAGTCACTGAAGAGCCTTGATGAACGGTGAGGATGTACAATGCAACTTCATGTTCTGGGTTGTTGGCCCATGAGGCTGATGGTGCAGCAGGTGCAGATGTCTCGCCCCAAGTTCCACTGATCACCCTGACTTCTCCGCCATCCAACTTGAGATGTGGAACTTGGTCTGCCCAAATCATTTCATATCCTGGTGTTGTCATTTTGTCTTTCGCAGGAAGATTAATCCAAATTTGAAACAGGTCCAATCGATTAGGTTTGTCATGTTGGACCAAGGGGAACATCTCGGAATGCATCAAACCTGAGCCTGCGGTCATCCATTGCACGTCGCCGAAGCCATAACGTCCTGTCGCACCACCCGAATCAAAATGGTCCACAAGACCGTCCAAGACGACTGTGATGGTTTCAAACCCTCGATGTGGATGGGCGGGGAAACCAGGAACGGTTCGGCCGTGATACATTTTCCAATCGTTGTTCTCATCAAAATCTGAACCGATATGTCGGCCGATTAATGGCTCATCAGGCCCCATGTTTTCGTTTCCTTGTGGGTACAGGTCAAGATGATGAACGCAAAACAGGAAAGGGTCGAGCGTTGTACGAATGAACCCCATGGCTTGATTACTGATCACGCTGCCTGCCATACAATATACTCGGGGAGGTTATTCAAAAGGACTTGCTCAAGAGCATGATGAATTTTTGTGCATGTCAACCACTTCATCATAACGAAGATTAAATTATTGATTTGATTGGAATTTGTTATGGGGTCATCGATTCTTCGGATGACTCTCGTCATTTTTCTCACATCGCTTTGTATGATTGGGGCCTCACTTCCGGCAATTCTTTCGAGTGGTCCAATTTCTAATGACACATCGCCGCCTCCAGATGAAATGGAACAATTGTCAAATCATGTCCTTCTCATCGTTCTTGATGGAGTACCGCAATCTGTTTTTGATGACGAAGACATGATGCCATTCGTTGCTGCATTCGATTCATATGGAGTCAAATTACCAGTAGAAACCTCTGAACTCACTCTGACTGGGGCATGTGTCAAAGAATTAGCAACTGGCCGAGAAGCAACGCCAATGGACGCCATTCGAAATTGGGAAGTGACGAACGAAGTCAAGAATGATCCATTCTACCATACAGCATTGCGAGGTGACTCCGTCGCATTCTCTGGATTTTATGTCTGGAAAAACTTGTACCCGGACCCTATGTTCATACACAACACCTCCGCAGATTATGGGTTTGAGGACATCTCAGAGGCAGACGATGAGGCACTCAATGTTGTAAATGGCTGGTTAGCATCGAATGAACACACACTGATGGTAAGCCATCTCGGAGGTACAGACCACGCTGCACACATTCACGGTCTTGATTCTCCTGTGTACAAGGAGAGAATGCAATCACTTGACAAACAACTCGAAGATGTGTTTACTCATGCACCGGAAGACTGGACGGTCATCCTCACTTCAGACCACGGTGTGACCAATTACGGTGGTCACGCCCTAGGCACAGGTGCTGCTGCTGAAGAAGTCTACTTGTTTGCCCATGGCAAGGGAATTGCACCCGCCACAACGGTCGCTTCACCGATTCAACAACGTGACATCTCAATGCTTTTATCAGCTCTTCTGAAACTACCACTACCTGTTCCAAGCGATGCTAGAATACCTCTGGATGCACTTGACCTAACAATCGAAGAACGAGAAATGTATGAGCAGTGGAACTGGGATAATGTAAGGCTGCACCAAGAACTCAGACAGAACACCGATGGTGATGGGATACAAAACTTACCTGAAGAACCAAATTGGTCGTTGGTGGATATCGACCAAACCAGCCTTCCGATACTTGCAATGATTGTTACAGTTTTGGGATGTGGATTCTTGTTTTTCTTCTTCCGTGAACACGTACAAATCGATGGTATCAACATCAATTCCTCACGCTCCCAAGGTGTAGCCATTGGCCTTTTTACAATCGCCTTCTTGTCGATTGTGTTTATAGGTCGTGATTCCGAACAAATCATTTCTGGAAGATGGTTAAGAAAATTGCTTGGGATGCTGCCTATCGTTGCCCTAACGCTCTATTTCATGCTGAGCAAACGATTGAAATTCCAAAATTCGATAAGTTTGTTTTTGCTTACATGTGGCACCATACTGCTCTTTTACCCAGAATTAAGATACTCTATGATACCAATTGCATTAGCACCATTCGGTTTGTACATGATGTATCGAAACGAAGGAAACTCGTTCACGATGAAAGAACGTTTTGGGCTGAGTATTCTTTTTGCACTGCTATCGTACCAGATTCTTGATTATCTTCCAAGGTTTTTCACAGGCGTTTCTTTGCAAGCTCTTCTCAATGTTGACCTGCTCTACAAACCAATGCAAAGAATCGTCATGAGTTCACTACCTTCTGAACCTTTAACTGCAGCAATAATCGTTCTCTTGGGATGTTTCATTTTGATTGACAAAGAGGAGAAATCAACAACTTCGGTGGCAATACAATCCTCAGTCGTGCTTGGAATTTTTGTTCTATCAATTGCAGAATTTATGCCAGCGGATTGGATCCTCATCTGCGTTATCATCAGTTGTGCTTTGTATGCATTCATTTCAAATTCTTCAGAATCATTCCAGAACTTCTGTGGTTTCACCCCAGTTGAGATCATTCTCCTCGCATGGGTTGGCCCTACGTGGGGATTTTTTCCCGCATTTACAACAATTTTTCTCTCAAGAGTTGCACCGAAACTTTTCACGTTTTCACTTTCGTGGTATGAAGGCAAGCATCAAGGACGAACAACACACCCACTCTTCATCCAAACCACAAAGTGTTTGATTGCTGTTTCCTTACTGTATTCGGTGTGGTTCAATTTCTCATTGCTTACACCACTCGGCATTCTCGAATTCAATCCGAGCAAGGTCATCGTTACAGGTGGATTCTTTGGGTCTCGCACCGACCCCTCAATTCCATGGATGGGGCTCATGATTCTTGGACCTCCACTTTTATCGCTGAGTGTCATTTTCTATAGAATCTCCTCGTTTGTTCGCCTCGATGCTGTGTTGCTCTTTATTTCCATTCTTCTGCTAAGCCATGCTTCTGCATATTGGACGAGTTCAATGTTCACCGAATACTTTGTCATGTTGAGTACAGCATCAATTTTTTACATCACGCTTCTCATCATTGGATGTATGACGCATGGTCTTCTGCGATTGGAATCGAGAAAAGCAATCACAAATGAACAATGAAATGATTGATCCAAATCAAAGCACTTCACTTCAAACGCATTGGCCTTAACAGCCTCATTTATTCGCCAATGCCAATCTCTTCAAGAGCTTCCCAGAGATCTTCATTTGAAATATATCCTACAAATTCTTTGCTTTCATCGTGAAGAAGGACAGCTTTTGGCTTGTATTTGTTGATTTTTGCCCAGGCCTGAGAGATATTTTCATCCCATTGAATCGATATAACTCGTGTGTTCGCACACTGCCCGATGGTCGCCTTGTGTATTGATTCAACATGCCTTGGTGGAGCACCATACAGTGTCAACAAATCGTAGAGGTACATGACGCCAACGAACTTGTTCTTTTTTGGATTCAATACAAGGACGGCTTGGTTGGGGTCTTTTGCGAACAATTTCGCAATTTCAGGCATGGGAACATCAGGCTCGACAATTGCATAAGAGTCCGCATGACGCAAATCCTTCAGCATCGGCTCATTCTTTGCCATGGTGAGAATGTTGAGAGGTTAGATAAAGTGTTTTTCATGCAACGCCATCAATTGATTTTGATAATTTGTTTGAAAAAAGTATTTGAGTCATACGAGGTATGGTAGAACTGTTGATTCTATGGTTTCGACTCTAGGCGAATTAAACCTTCGTGACGAGTACGCCATTCTCGAATATAATGCTGTTCTAGCTGACGCAGCGAAAGCCCTCTCACCTGTGCAACATTCGGCAGTACTCGTTCGGGGGAAAAAGGGAAAGGGAATCGTTGGCATCTTGAAAATGCAAATCTTGCTCCATCACCTCGCAGAAGGTGCAGACCCAGTTTCAACCCCTGTGACATCAATCATGCAAACCGAAGTTCTCCGATTGCGAAGCAATACACCCATGGATAAGGCGGTTGAAATCATTCAGGAGAGGCAACCTCACGCCGTTATCGTCATCAATGATCAAGACACGTTCGAAGGATACATTAGTGCCGCAGATTTCAGAGAAATGAAATCAAAAATGCTGATTTCAACACAAAAAGACAACGTTGTACCTGAAACCATTGGAGATGCAGTAGACCTAAGAGATGAGTTTCGAATTGTGAGCGTGAACGATACTCTCGATTCAGCCTCGTTGCTCTTACGACGTCCATCGGTTCAATTTGTTCTCGCACAAGGGGCAAAGAAAGGTATCGAAGGTGTGCTTTCAGTGCAACATGTCCTTAGAATCATAGCTGGTGGGAAGCTTGGTCGAAAAGAAAAAATCAAGAAACACATGAAAACAAATCTTCTCAGACTTCGAGATAACACACCTCTAGATATTGCATTGGACACAATTCGGGAACGGGAACCTGATGGCGTTCTTGTTCTTAATGAAGAAAATGTATTCGTTGGTTTTCTTAGCCCATCTGATTTTAGGGAATTAAGCGGACATATAGAAGAAGAAATAGAGCATGATGGCACATTCAATTCACTCGGACCCCATCTCATACGCAGATATACAAATGGCCAAGAGTGCACAGTTGTTTGGACACATCTCGGCTCAGAAATGATCCTTCATACCAACGAGTTGACCCTCGAACAAGATGGTGAAGTCATTTTCATAGAGTTCCCTGTTGAAACAGATCAAAGCGGAAAACAACTTGTGTCCATAGAATTTGACTTGGGCACTGAATCGAATTCGAGTAGGAGTGCGACAGTTCAACGAAATCTAGAGACGCATGAAATCATCCAGGAAGTTTGGGGGAAACTTGTGATCGAAAAAACATGGGAGCATGTTTTGGAATGGATTGATGCCTCAACACCACGTAGAACATTTGCGGGTGAGTTCTCCGTTGACCAAAAAGGACTTCTTGTGACGAAACCAACATCAGCGGTAAAAAAGGAGGTGAATGCTGTTGTCTAATCCATCGGTTCAAATTGGTTTAACCGATTTTGCAGAGGACATTGCTGAACCAATATTGCCAATCCTAGAAGCGCTGGGTCTTCTCGACGAGACAGGCCAGCACCTCGATTTGAACGGTTGGAATTTCTCAAAAGCAATGGATTTTGCAAAGAGCTACGAGCGTACGACTGCTATCCTATCAATTCTCGATATGTTAGATTCAACCATACAATCGTTTCCAATGTATCGAAATACAGATGGCCATGTAACAGCAGAATTTTCTCCAAATTCGATTGAAGAAACATGGTATAAAATTATGGAAACGCCAATTGAAGCAAATGGTTCTGTTGTCGAAACATGTATCACTCTGCACAGAACAGAACTTGACGACACGCTATCGGATAATCACCATTGTCAATCGCTTGTCATCGGTGTTGGTTTGAGAGTTCTTAACTTTAGAATAGGTCAAACAATCGTCAACCTCAATCTAGCAATAAGTATCCCACTTTTCGCTGCAATTTCAGAAAGCAATGGAGATGTAACCACCATGGTTTTGCTCAAAAAAGATGACACGAGCGGACTTGACGCTGCCGATGCACAGCAACTTTGCTCTGTCTCAATTCAAGCATCATTTTCCCATCATGAAGGAGATTTTCTTTCGGTGAATGCAGAAGTAGGAAATGCACAATGTAAGTCTATTGATATCGCATGTGCAATTTCTCCAGTTGGTTCCGATGTTGACCTCACACTCGTTGAATTTAGCGGCTCGATGAGTGCCGAACCTGTTAATCTCGATATCGATCTCGTTACACCATCTGGGGGCTTCATGCCCGATTGGAATCAACTGTTTCAAACATTCTCAGCATCCATCGGAAATGACTTGCTACGACAACATCTATTTCCTGCCCTCGGATTACTTGAAGCGAGTTTCGAACATTTAGAACTTCCAACATTGCCGGTATTTGATATCATCATGAATTTGGACAGCCCTCAATTTGCTCTAAATGCAATTCGAGATTGGATTTTTGAGATTGTTACAGATTCAGAAAACTTGTACCGATGGCTCGGCCACATTCGACAATTTTTTATTGGTACTGCAACGGAATTAGATTTCCCCGGATTTGACAGATATCAACTTGACATGACAAGAGACAACCCTTGGCGAATTGAATGGATGTCGACGACAAACTTCACTCTATATCTCGACATGTGGAACGATACTTCTACCGATGGAATTCCGTGTTTTAATTTTGGAATCTTCTGTGAACTTACCAAACCCATCAACTCCATTGAATTAGATTTGGGACTGCGATTCCACCTTATTCGATTCAAATCAGAAGGCTCGAATTTATTTGACTTCGCTCCCGAGATTTCGCTCGAGTTCTCAATCAATCCAATCGGCTCGGAGTTTTTGTTCAATGTCGATGCATCCAACTTGTTTCAGCCAGCCATTGATGGTTTAAACGGTCAATGCTCGGTAGGTGCTTTTTTGATGGGGCTCGACTTCATCAAAGGCACGGGACTTCAGCCGTATTGTTTGCTTATCGATCTTAACCTTGGAAACCAATCATTTCCAGAATTTGATCTCCTTAATGATTCGTTGGCAGATGCTGCACTCGAGGAAGCACTCATTCAACTTCGAATGATTATTTCTCAAACGTTCAGTAGTGACCCGATTCTCCAACGATTAGGTGCTATCCTTGGATTATGTTCACCTCGTGGAGGAACGTTCCAATCGAATGTTTGGGAAGATGGTGCACTCGATTTACGTGTTGGAGGCACCAATCAAGGCGGAAACCTCGTGAGCATGCCAACTCTTCTGCAATATGTAACACAGCCTTTGGAGAGTATTGGAAGGTATCATCGAGAACTGTTTAGAATCTCTTCGATACCTGGGACTGAAGGAACAGATGTTGAAGGAATTCATGCTTGGAGTTTTATCGCTGAAGCAATCCAAGACATCATTCATTCATGCTTCCAATTATCACAAGGCGATTCGATCATCCCCATACGTGAATGGGAAGAACTCGCAGATGGCATATCGCACGAAGTTGATGCCGCAGTTCACCATCATACGCTACAAATCACTCCAATTGGTTCACGAGTACCACTCAACTTAGAATTTGAATACAATAGTGATGACGACAAATTAACGATTTTGCCGTTCATCGGCTTTGATGACCTTCTGATTGGACAACGTCTAGAAATGGATATTGGCATCTATTTCGTCTTGTTTTCTTGCTACCTTCCTCCAGTGAGTGAAGCGAATTCCGCTTGGGCACTTCGAGCCAACCTTGATGCATCCATGCGTCGAAGTATGGTCGATGAATCACGCCCGCCTATGAATATCATTTCATACTCAGCAATTTCCCTAACTTTGCAAGAACTTTCCTTAGGGTTTGAGTGGGAGCGAACGCCGTCGACAGAATATGGATATTATATCACCCTTGAAGATTTGAAATGCACTGGCCAATTGCCCGATTTGAGCCAATTCTTTTTGCAATTACCAAGTATGGTAGGGCCCAATTTCGACTTTTCACAACTGAATGGACTTTCATGGGACGGATTCTCGTTACATCTTCCCGATATGTCATTCATCACATTTTCAGGTATCGACATGGGATGGCATCGACGACCTGATGGTAATGGAGGATGGCTTCCAAAATTGTCGTTTGACTCTATTCAATGGCCATTTGACCTTGGAGGCTATCTAAATCTGCCACAACTCCCATCGATTAATTTGAAATCGGGTTCATCCACGACGCTCTTCAACATTCCAAACCTTACCATTCGTTCAATCGATTTCGATGGCTCGTGGTTTGATTTCTCTGGCATCTTTCAACAATTATTCCCGAGCATGGGAGGGCAGTTTGCTTCATGGAATATTGGTAATTTCCTAAAACTTCCTCAAATCAAGAATTTATTCGGACAATTCCTCACAAGCAGAGGTGGTCGGATTGGTTTCTTCCTCGGAGGGTTCTTCAAAATTGACCCAAATTTCCCATATCTCAACTTGGAACATTTCGTTTCGAGGGGAGGATTCTCTTTGCCAAGTTTCGACCTCCCGCCTTGGCCTGACCTATGGAAACTGTATCATGGAATGTCTGAGAATAACTTTGGTTTAGGACCATTTTCATTACCGTTTGACTGGCCAGAACTTGATTTTGAAATCTTTATTGACAATCCATTTGAAGGGCTCCGGTTATTTTTCAGAAATTTATTTTCAACTTCATCAAAGAGTGGAGAACCTTTCGCATTCCCTGCTCTTCGATGGCTCCATGGATTATTTTCAGGTAGTTTGCCAGACCTTCGATTACCTGATTTGGGTTGGGGCGGCCATCGTCAACAGTCAAATCGAGATGGATCTTGGTTTGATTTCGACTTCAATTTCGATTTCGATTTTGACCTCGACTTCGACCACAATATTCGAAATGATCCAAACTCACCATTTAATATTAAACTTCCAAAAATCCCTTGGGTCATCGATGGTTCTGGTACATATGAAGACCCATGGGCTATCGGACTGCAACCTAAAGGATGGCCTAAATTCGAGTTCATCTTCTGGCTCGACCCTGATGGTCTTCCAAGAGAAACTATTCTTGAAGTCTTTGAACAAGTGAGCGAAGATATATCTCAACTCCTTGAGTCTGTATTCAATCACTCATTTGACGTCGAATCGGTTGAAAGTTTACCAATCGATTGGCAAAGTTCTCTCGCAACAATGTTGTTTCAATTAAAAAATCTGAATCCACGAGCAAGGCATTCAATTGGACATATGAGTATTGAACAACTCACATCATTAATTTCGATATTCGATGATTTCCTCAACAATTCAGATGGAATTCTTCCATCAACGAGTCAATCAAATGCAACAGAGGATTGGAAAAATGTCCCTCAAAAATACACGCATCGTGCAAGCAGGTTGAACACACTGAACACGAACTCTGTAGCCACTGAAATTTCTGAATTTATCGCGTCGATACTCGATGCTCAACCATCTAATTTCTCCGTTCTCTTTGTCCTTCCATCTTGGCTAGGTGAATCTGGAGTTGAATTTACGAGTTCATTGATTTCAAATTCGTTAAATATTCAACATTCAGTACAACATATTTTTGATTTTGGTGAACTGCAAAACTGTTCGGTCACAAATATACTCAATTGTGAAAGTGAATTTGGGTCCCCCGCAGCATTTAATACGCTCAACCCGTCAATAAACCAAAATCTTCTCGGGGAAATGAAAGAAAACTTGGCACTCCAGGTAAAAACTGCGGTTGACCATATTTGTAGTACAAACAATGGGAAAGTCTTCCTCATCGGAGTGGGTCTAGGAGGCCTCGCTGTACGATATTACACAGAGGGTTGGGCAAATATTGCACTCAATCCATCAACAGATCCTAACCAACTGATACCACCAGAAAATGAAGTGTTAGGGGCAGTCACACTAGGTACACCTCACGCAAAGAACCTCATATCGTACGATTCAAATGGAAATCCAGCGTTGATTTTCCTTCACGTATTAAGACTCATTGGAGCAATCCAAATTGACGATGAAAAAACAATAGCTGAATCTTTGACCACTCCGTACCACGATATCGCTGTAGGAGAAATTTCCAACATAGGTGATGATTTCATCGAGAAAGTATCCAATATTATTCTGCAGTGGAAACTTATGAACAAAAATTTGGGAGGTCAACTTGAATGAGTGACTTTACCGAAATTCCTGTCGAATCATGGGAATATTACAAATCTCCTCTTGAGGGAAACACCGATGATCGACCATTCGAAATATTGCACATTGATGGCCAACATCATGTTATTAGCGAAACAGAAAAATTTGAAGGCAGCGGATACAATTGTCAATCCTATTCTCAACTCGCATTGTATGACGTTTGGGACTTTGGCTCGTACAAAAGTGGTTACATTAAGGGAAGAATCCGTGGTGGATATAAAGTACGCATGTGTTTCAAAATCATATCTAGAAGCCCGACATCAATGAGTTATTTTAGTCGAAATTTTACTCCTGAGGGGTCATCATTTGGAACTTTTAATCAGGAATGTATCACTAAAATCTACAGAGGGATTCCAAAGGTAACTCATAAACAAAATGTCTTCGGGATGTACAGTTGTCGACAATTCGACTTTGTCGGAGGCGATGAATTTGAATTTGATATCGATTCAAACTTTCAAGGTGAGGGATCTTCATTCAAACTTTTTTCAATTAGTTTGAACGGCAATATCATCGCTCAGTCCAGAACAGAAGCACTTGATGAAACCCTTATCATTTCAATTCATAATGTCTACCGTACAACTGAAGAAAGCTCTGTAGGTGCATTAAGTGCAGCAGTCGTTGAAAATGCTGAAGCGGCAATTTTTCGAAATCAAGAATTGGAATTGAGGCATCAAGTTGTGAATTTAGCCAAATCATATCTTAACGATCCGTTCTATTGGGGAGGCAACACCCCTGAACTCGAAGGAGGGAATGGAACCGACTGCTCAGGATTTGTTATTTATGTCATGAACAAACAGTTCCCATCTTTGAATTGGGAAGACCGTACATCAGCGGGGTTATCGAGAATTCTTAAGCGGTCAAATTCACCATCACCCGGTGATTTAGTCTTTTTCGAAAATTCATCAGGAAAGGTTGTCCATGTCGATATTTTTGCTGGAGTCGAAAACGGAAGCGAGTGGGTCGTTGGTTCATATGGCGGCTCCAATCAGACCCGAGGAAATGACGCATCTGCCTGTGTCAAATTGCGAAATTTATCAACTGACACGAGAAGGAAATTTTATTGCTCAATATCCGAAATTTGTGCGGGAGAAATTCAAAATCTACCTCTGACGAATATTTCAAGTATTGATATGGGGAATCATAAAACTGTTACTGCGGTACAAGCTTACCTCAAGTCTCAAGGCCTGTTTTCCGGACAACTTACAGGTGAAGAATGCGAAAAGACTCGACGCGGAGTACGAATTCTTCAAAAGCTATTCATACAATATGCAGGGATTTCAGAAGATGATTATGAGGAACTTGGTCAGTTTGATGATACTCTTTTCATGCACATCAAAACAATTGATTTGAACCTAGAAGTAAATGAAATGACTAACATTCAACAATTACTTGAAAATCACTCCATGTTAGCATTAACCACTTCCGAATCACTATCTGAAGAAGACCACATACGGTCATACAACGACCCATTTGAGGTCTTCATGATTGGTGGACCGCACAGTTACCAGGCACAAAAACTTCAATTTCAAAATGAACCTTTTGTATTCAAGATGATTCCTTGCAATGGCTGGAGAGTTCGATTAAAGATATGGGGGCCTGAGGATTATTTCCTTACGAACATTCCAAATGGAAAATATTTGCCAAACATCGGAAGTTGGTGCAATAAAAATGGCACATCGTATGTAGAAATCGAATTAAACGGTGGAGATGAATTCTTCCTTTGTAATAACGGTAGAAGATTTTCAAATTGTAGAAAATGTAACGCCTCACCATGTGCATGCTCACCATCAACTCGAGATTATGCAAGAGTTGTTTATCCGACGAATTTACCACCGGCAGAAAGTGATTATGCACCCGGAAATTTACACCTCACTCTCAACCAAGAAATAGTAACGGAACACATGGCTCCAACGCCGAATGGAAATATTACAATCGAAATTTTTGAAATTTTTTCTCCCCATTCAACTGAATGGCAGGATTATTCCATTGCGAAACAGGTCGATTGGGGAGGTGTTGTTCACGATAAAAACTGGAAAGAACTCCTCATGGACAAGATGGGGATAACTGAAGGCGTAAATCGATTAAACTCGAACAATGATAGCCTGGAGGCAGAAGTCAAAGTAGAAGGACAAGCGGGTTTCCGAGTGCTATCCGCAGCAGGTTACAAAGTGCAACGACTTAATGAGTTGGATTACTCACTCGATTCGAGAACAACATTGGGTGCAGGACTTGAGTTTGGAATGAGAACATGCGCATGGAATAAAGATGTGAAACATATTAGCAAGAGGAAAACAGAAACTGCTGCAGGTGCGTATTTTGCGATCAACTTGAGTATATCTGCAACATACACGTGGACAAGAACCTACAAATTTTACGGAGACGAGAGACACGGGGGCCGAGATTCGAAAGACGATCTACTGAAGGTTCTCCCTTATGGTTTGATGTCTGCGGCAGCTCCACTTTTACCACTATCATATTTTGAATCAAGTGAAGTGCAGAATATCATTAATCGTTCATACGCAAGCGAAACTCTGCTCATTTCATTAAATGGTTCAGCACAAGCTTTAGGTGGATTCAATTTTGATTTACCTAATTTCCTCGAATTAAATTTGTTCAATATTGGCTACAACTATAGTTTTTCTGGAAAAATTGGTGGATTTATTACATTTGATTATCATGAAAATAAAAATAAAACAGGTCTGATTTTTGAAGTGAATCTTGCAGTAAATGTATTCGTATCTCTAGGGCTTTTAGGCGGACACACAACTGAAAATAAATGGAAAACTCGAGGTGCAGCGGAAGCTGGAGCAACAGATGTCCATCAGGACCTATTCTCTTCGTCAGCATCTAAAACAATTTTCGCTGAAATCATGTTGTACGAAGACCCGATGGAATACAGCCAACTTGCATCTGAAAACAATAAATTTATGGATGAAATTTCGGATAATGAAAACAAAGAGAGCCTCGACAAAGTAAGAGAACTCTTGGGCAACAAACCACAGATAAATAGCAATACAAATGCTCAGTATACCAAATTGATTATTCCACTAGAGTTCAAGCGCGAGAAGATCTCACTTGAAGTTGAAATTAAATTTAAATCTACAGTTTGGTCATCTGTCCGTGCGATAGTAGCAATGAGTACATCCGAAAGCAAATCCGTGATTGAAGTGCTACGTGATTTGTCGGAAGACCATAGGTTTGAAGACCTTGAATATCAAATTTACAAAATAGATTCTTCTAATTTTTCAAAATCAGGCACGTATCAATTCACAAATTTCGGGCTCTATTTTGGAATCGACGTTGAGTCAAAGGATTACCAAGGCATGCACACCGATCATTCCGGACCAACAATCAAACCCACAACATACAAAGCATCGCAAGAAGGATACGACATGAATAATCCAGCGGATCGTCAAGCACAATTGGAAGATGTACGAACAAGGTTCATACAAGA
The DNA here is from genome assembly GCA_964613395.1 of uncultured Candidatus Poseidoniales archaeon. Classification (GTDB taxonomy): domain Archaea; phylum Thermoplasmatota; class Poseidoniia; order Poseidoniales; family Poseidoniaceae; genus Poseidonia. Next base: position 15,762 of record CAZTGO010000016.1, read on the forward strand.
TATTCGTCGATGGTTGGTGATGCGATGAATTCTACAAATAGCACGTCATTTGGTCGTGTGATTCCACGTCACCTAACCAGTTACGACTCATCGAGTAAAAAATTTTCAAATAATGGAGGGTCAAATTTATGATACCAACAATGGCAATATCATCAGAAATCACATCCGTAACTGCGGGTCCAGCATTAGTACAAATCATTGGGGAGTTGGCTGAGTCAATAGAAACCTCCTTGCATCCAGATATTGCTCCGGAATCGATACCAACTCACGCAGGCTTTGGTGTGAGATTTGAGATGAATTCAATTGGAGGAAATGATGATGAAGAAGGACATGTTATGGATCTCTCATGTCGTCTTGACTTACTCACAGTCAATCTCACAAGCGACCCTGATATTGAAATCGTTCATCCAACACCAGCAGTTCATGTTCAAGCTGAATTATGGAAACAAGATGAGAACAACTTCCAATCATATCTTTTTGGCCACCCTGAAGAAGATAATCGGCTACGCTCTATAGAGGTTGATGCATCATGGAATCAAGAGGAATGGAATGCATCTGTGATCTTGAATGATGCCTCGTATTTGGGACACATGGATTGGGATGCACCGATACCCGGGCGAATCGTACTGAATCAAGAAACAATACTCGAGGGTGCAGTTGAGTGTCTCGACGCATTTCTAGCAAAGTATTCGCTTGAAATAGACAACCCAGCTGTCGAAGCCTTCTTTGAAGGGATGCACATTTTGGGCCTCATGTATAAGACAACCATGAGCGAAATCATCCCTCAATCACAAGATGAAACGCTTCGTTGGTGGGTTGATGGCCCTGCTCTTTTGACCTTTGTACAAGACCCTCAGGCGTACATTTTGGACTTGATAACCAATGCAAATGGCGATGTTGACTTTGGGAAATTATTGCCTCGAACCAATCGTGCCATGTTTGACCATTTAGCAGAATCTTCACCATGGATGACATGGGTTGACGACCCGGATGACCCCTTCGATGGTCACCTCAATTTCAAGTTGCCAGGATTGTTCAAAGGGTATCAAATCAATGTCAATCTTGGCCGGTACGGCGACTTATCGATTGGAATGGTTGGAATTCCACTCGGGCCACTTGATTTGAGTGCATTTATCCAAATTCCTTTGTTCGAGCCTGAGGTATGGGCTGAACATTTCAATGTTGAACTGACGCTAACCGCTGACGTTGCTAGTGTAGGAATGTTTCAAGGCACATCTCTTACCATGGGCATTCAACCCACATTCACACTTGACCTTGAGTTACCCTCACTGCCCACATTACCGTGGATTGATTCAAGTGGACTTCAATGGAATACAAATCCTCCAACATCGATAAATCTCCTTGATGCCTCGGATATTCAAAGTAACCTTTTCCCAATGATACCAGGACTTTTGCTGGACAACATCATGCAGATCTTGGTCGAGCGACTGTTTTTACGAAAGTTTTCACCAGATTCTCCCCTCGCAACCATATGCGTTGAACTCAACCTTGCACAACGAACTTCAGACGGTGCCCTAGTTGCACGGTCAGTCTTCGGAATCTTTGTTGACGCTAGGGCTCATTTCAGAGAAGCATTGTATGATGGGGCTGTGTTCCACATAGAATCAATGATGAATCTATCACACGCAATTTTGACTCTATTCCCAGTAGAATTGGAAGTCGAGTATGAAGTGCCGGGTGATGAGACGTCGATGATTACATCCGTCACCATGGCCCTTGGCATTGGAGATGCCCTTGCGTTTGAAGTTGAAATTTGTGAATCGCCAAGTGCTCCAGGTTCAATCTCCCTCATCATTCGAACGCCTGATTCTCTCTTTGGTGTACCTTCACTCAACACTTCACTTGAACTCATGTTGACAATGCACCCTGCAGCAACATTTGATTTGAATGGAAGTCAGTGTATACTCACTTACGACATAGGTACAGTCTTGCCGACAAATGTTGCAAATCAAGCACTTGCAGACTTCATTGGAATGTTTTCAACAACAACGCTTACCATTCGGTTTGGCATGATGAACAATCAGGTTCATCTTTCGTTTGAAGTCGATTTCAATCCTGCTGACGCAACACCCCCGTCTGTGATTCAACTCCTACCATCCCTATCGGGTGTAAATGCATTCCTTCAACAGATACTTGCCGACTTTGTCGATAATGTATTACCTATCTTTATCACACAAGTCATTTTGTCACTCAACGACATAGTCTACACAGAAAATGGAACTCAGCACACGGTGTCATCAATTTTAATTGACCTCTTCACAAGCATTGACTTTTGGGATGCAAATCAAATTCAAATGGACAACATCAAACTTTGTGCAGGGGATGTTCAATCGTACTTTACTCAGCAGCGTCTCCGCGACCTCGTCCTTGCTATCGGGGGCCACTTGCGACATGCTGTTCCCGAAACAGTGAACAATTTCTTCACCATCACGTACGATGCTGGACACCAACGATATGAGGTTCGACTTGCCAATCCAACAGGTCAATGGTATGACCCAGCCGTCCTATGCCTTGGCCACACAAATTCGGGTTGTTTAGCCATATGGATGGTCTACGAAAAAGACATTATTCTTGATTCTGATGCTGGGCTTTCACTTGTTCTAGAGACTGAGGTTGGTGCATGTTTACCCTTTGCAGGTCACGATTTTGATCCATTTGTATCTCTTTCAGCACACACCAACAATCCCATCGTACAATCTCCGTTACAAATTCAACCATCATTAAAGTTCGCGATGAGTGGAGGGGATGTCGTTTTGGACATAAGTACGAGTCTCGATGGAAACGCCCCTATGACAGGGCAAGGATGCAATGCATTTTGGGCAAAGATTCTTCCAAACTCAACCCCGTTTATTCAAGATGTTCGTTGGGGCATTCCAGACCTGAGTGCCTTAGCCCTTGGTGCAGCAAACTCTGCCCTTGATTTCCTTTCGAATTTAGACGCGGTGCAAGACGTGCTCAACACTCCATTGTACGATGGTAACATCGATATTTTACGCGAATTAACGACGTTAGGCAATTGGCTCGTTCATCTAAAGGCATATGTTTGGGGCTCTGACCCAACAACCAATGGTAGTCCACCTGCTCCAAATGGAACCATAGAGTACACGATTCGTTCGATTCAAGACATCGTTTCAGATTACAGTCCAGCGAGTCCGCTAAAAGCAACTGATGTGTTGCTTCAAGGCACAATCGAGATGGTCGATTTCTGCATTCAAAGGGCATCTGCACAAACAAACAAAATCAAGCTCTTCACCTACAAACGAAAATCATCTCAATCTGATTCTTCTAACGACGAAGAGGACCTCTTTGAAGTCTCAATCACTACTGAAGTACTAAGTGGTTATACGTTGGTGGGCATTTGTATCGATGTGCTTCAAGACACTGAACTTCAAATCGGAGGGCTGTTGTTAACTATCGGAACATCTGACGATGTCACGACACCAATTGTGCCTAGTGATGCTGGGAAAACATATGTTCCTGGCCTCAATATCCAATTCCTGAAATATAAGATCAACGGATCTAATCTAGATATTGCTCCGTTCCTCAGCATTGAAATTGGTTATCTCTCGATGTTGCTTACAAAAATAGACCGGAAGCCACTCTTAGATGCATTCCTACTCCTCAATGCGGTTCGAATCACGACCGTCATCGACATGACCTTTACCGAACCTGTTCCCACACAACGATTCGTTGTAGGTGGCCGACTTGACCTCGACGACTTTGGAATTTCACTCGGAGGGGATGGGAAAGAAGATGGAGGGAATGGACTCGCTGCAGGTGTACTCGCAGGAAATGGTGATGGCAGTGGAAATGTCAAACCATTGTTCGACTTTGCAGTGATGAAATATGAAGGCTATCCAGTCGACTTTGATGTCTCTGGATCAATAGAAACATGGTTTGTCATCAATAAGCAGTTTGGGCCAATCAAGATTGCACAAATTGGTGTCAAAATTACTGCAGATGGAGACAATTCATCGCTGAAAATTCTTGTCGATGGAGAGGCAGAAATTGCAGGCTTTTTAGCACAAGTCGATGATTTGTCCGTAACGATTCCAATTCTACGGCCCCTCAACTTCAGTGAATGGGAGTATGACATGGCGGGTTGCGCTCTTGCTTACAGCGGACCTGCATTCAAGATTGCAGGGGCTCTTCGAAAGGAAGAACTTGATGTTCCAGAAAGCACAAACAATGAGAAGTATATCGAATATCAAGGACTCTGTACGATTAGTACCTCAACTATTTCCATTTCTGCAATTGGTGCATTTGGCCGAATCCCCAGCAACGATGGTTCATATGTAACTTGTTTCGTTATCGCTGCAATCGACTATCCTCTCGGTGGCATTCCCGAATTTTTCGTCACTGGCCTTGCTGGAGGTCTCGGGCTCAATCGCGACCTTGTCGTTCCTAAAGTCGCAGATGTACCAAACAGTATCTTCATGCGAACATTATCCGGATTTGCAGATGACCCAATGGGAGCACTTGAACAAATACGCACAGATCTACCTGCAAAGCGTGATAGCCTATGGTTTGCAGTTGGAGTGAAATTCACCACATATCAGGTCCTTGAAACAAAAGGTGTTCTTTTTGTCAAGTTATCAGATGGATTCACAATTGGTATCCTTGGCTTGTCATCAATGTCACTTCCAACAAAAGAACTTGGCATTGGTTATGTCGAACTCGCCTTCCTTGCATACTTTGATTCACAAGAACAGGTGCTTTGGGTTGAAGCTCAACTCACCGATGCATCGTATCTATTCCACAAGAGTTGTCGACTTACAGGTGGTTTTGCCCTTGTGAGTTGGTTTAAGCGAGGTGAATTCCTCTTGTCTCTTGGAGGATATCATCCAAAATTCAAGGCACCCAATTACTATCCAGTTGTACCACGACTTGGTTTTAGTTGGAAACCAATGTCGAAATTGACGATTAAAGGCGGTGCATACTTCACAGTTTGTACCTCAGCTGTCATGCTTGGCGGTGGGTTTGAGGCTACGTTCAAAGCGGGCTCATTATCGGCGTCCTTCAAAGCCGGAGTCGACGTTCTCGTTGTGTTCGATCCATTTTACTACAATTTCCGAGTGTACATTGGACTTTCAGTTCGATACAAGACATGGCTGGGAACGGTCAAAGCCTCTTTGGGTGCTGATTTGGAAATTGAGGGGCCAAAGATGCGTGGCAAAGCCCGTATTGAATGGTACATTATTTCATTCACAGTCAGTTTTGGAGCAAATAGCTCAAGAGCCTTCAAGGCCATTGGAATGCCTGAGTTCATCAATAAGCACGTATTACAATTACCAGAATCAGAACACAGCACAACACTTTCACAAAAATTCGCCGAACGTCAGTTTACATCACAAATTCCAAGTGGAATTGTTCGACCAGATGACGGACAGGAAGCGGATGGTTCGAGCAGCAAGCCATTTGTTGTTGAACCCGAGTTTGAACTTACGCACCAACACCTTTTCCCTGCGAAAACTCATGTGATGCGGGCAGGAGACAACCCACATGCATTATCTGATGTCGATTCAGCTTGGAGGCAAAATAATCCAGGGCCACTTGACACGATCCAACTTGCGCCATGCGGTATCGAAGATGAAGTAGAACCAGAATTTTCAATTATTATCACCGGTATGGAAGGGGCATCTGTTCAGCATACAGACGGTATTTCATTCATTAGTCATTCATCTTTCTTCCCTGAAACGCTTTGGCGATGTGACCTCGATGCAAATGGTCGACCAAAAGCAAAGAAATCCCCAAGTCCTCAACAACCTCGATTCCTCTCTGGCAGTTCATCTCTTTTCAGAGCGGTTGCACAACCACAAAAATGGACGAACACAATGTCGATAAACCAAATCGAAAAATCACAATTCGTCCATAATCTTCCATTCCGAAGATATATTGAAAAAACCAATGGTTCCAAACCTCAGAAAGAAAATAAACGAGAACTTGAATTGAAGAAAGATGTGAGGATTGATGAAATTGAAAGAAAGCACTCGAAAATCATGACGCCTGAGGACTATCTGCGAATGACAGAGTTGGAAGCAGTCCAGCAATTCAACTCAATTCAAATTAAGCAAAGTGCACGTCGCACAACACCATCCAGGACAAGTCGAACATACCCAAGGACAACAATAGCAACAACTCAAGTCTCAACTGGAACGAATTCAAAATTCACCACAACTGTACCCGTAAACATGAATGTGCAAACGAAAAATACCGATTTGAACGCTTTACGTCAAAATTCTCACGGAGCGGGGGTGTTGCGATGAGACCATCAAATAATCAACGCAGATTGCTCCAAAGAAGATCACCGCCAAGAATAATGTCAATGTACGCAGGCATCGGTGTAGAACACGCTATGGAAAAGCAAAGTGTGGTAAAACAAGCTCAACCTAAGCCGAATCCACCCGGGCTCACCTCACTCATACCTCAACTTGTGAACGCTCTGAGCACTGGTGAAACAAAGAATAGCGAGGCTGTGGAACAAAAGAAGACATCTGTTCAACACATACCTGATGCTGAACAACTTCCAAGGGTTCAAGTCTCATCCCACCATCAGGATTCACTCGTTTTTGTTGGTGAGATTCCGGTTAAAGAACGGAAAAAGTCGATTGAAACAAAACCTAATCCGTCGATGATTGGCCATTCTATAGAGAATCAAAATTACCGAAAGCACCAAACAAAAGCAATTCAATCTGAAGGGGCTGAACTTATTCCTGGACTTCGACAAATTTGGACCCTTCAAGAAGAATATTCAAACGAGAAATTCCAACATCCCCCTGTTCTCTCTGTCCAAACCGACCAAGCACTTCGAATTACATTCCACCGCGGTGCAGGGGGCATACTGCAAGACCTAGAAATTCCTCCGCAGGAAAACGTAGTGGAAATAGAAGTGCCACTTGGTACAAAATCCTTCACCGCTGAAGGACTTGGAGGGAAACACCTCGATTATGAGAACATCAACATAGGTAGCAGTTCAATTAGTTCGAAATTTTCTTCGCAAACATTCCCATCAGTTGGTTTTCAACGATTGAGCACAATTCATCAAGTAGGACTCTACCGGTACTTAGGCCGTGGATGTTATATTCAGGCACAAGAATCTGCTTCGAAACGAACAATGGAAGAAACTTCATCATTCTGTGCGGGAGAAGTGCTCGCAAAAATTGACAATATTCGATTTTACTGTGGTTCATCATTCCAAACGCTCGTAGCAATTGTTCGTACATTACCCGAAGAAGTGCCAAACATCAAAATTGCAATGGAAGGCGTGAAGCAGTTGAAAGATCCTCTTGCAATTAAGCGAAAGGATGCCGTTGCATATATTTGGCAAGTGGAGGCTATCGAAGGATTCGAAGGTCCTGCAATCGTCGACATTCTTACCGATGAAACAACTGATGTCAATTCACTCATGGCTTTTGCAACACACCCGCAACATGTTTTGGAACTTCTCCAAGAACAAAAATGGATTAACCTCATTCACGAAGGCCCTCTTTCTTTTGAAGGTCGTTCAAAACTCATGTGGAAACATACACCAAATGAATTCCATCAAGAGATGAAGGTACAAGAAATGAAATTGAATCTAACCATGAGCAAAACGTCTGGACTAAGTTCGACGACGAAACAAGCAAAGGAATTTGTTCAACCGGTTGTTGTACCAATACAACCAGAACCGATTCTTCCAAAGCCTGAACCGGTTATTGAAGTTAAGACTCATGAGCCTGAGGTTGAAATTCCTGCTGAATTACCTCGATTACCACCGACTGTCGCAACGACTGGAGAGGCATTTCAATTTGATCTATCTATCTTTGTAGGGGATGATGATGAAGGTGATTCCCACATCTTTACCTTTGTTTCAGCACCAGACTGGCTTTTGATGACTGAAGCTGGATTAATTGCAGGGACACCATCAGTTCAAGATGTTGGGATCCACCAATGCCTCCTTAGGGTCACAGACACTGGTGGGCTTTCATCAGATGCGGTGATTGAAATTGAAGTCAAAGAGAAAATATTGAATCGTGCACCATATTGGAAACCAAATGTCAAGGTTGGGGGTCAATCAACTCAAGCAATCAAGAAATCTAGTGTATCTGACTTGGAAAACTCAAATGTGAATATTCATTTGCCTTCAACCTCAGAAAAATTAGGTAAAGACATCAACTCATCCGTAGGTGAACCTTCAACATCAAAAGAACCTTCAAACGAGAACCGCCAACGAACGAAAGCAAAAAGAAAGAGGCGATAATATGACAACACAACCAATACCACCCAGTCCCGATACGGGTACAATTCGATACTTTGATTCAATTAAACCGCCTTTGACACAAGGGAAATTTAAGGTGCAAACCAAACAAACATTTCCTGATCAGGTCAAAGGTGTAAACACAAACTTACCCCAAGAGGTAACAAAAAATGAGTATATTCAAATCGAAGGTTCACCATATCAAATTGACCCTCTTACGATACATTCTCGAACCCCACCAAAAAATGAGCAAGGGGTGAAGGTTGATCTTTCAATACCAAAGATTGTCTTTCAAAGTAAAACGCTTCCTTGGGAGCGAAAAGCTGATGATGACGAGCATTATGATGACTGTCCATGGATGAGTTTGCTCTTAATTCGGGATGATGAATTTGAGGAATGCTGTGAAATTCTTGAAGGTCAAAAACAGTACACGATTCCAGGTAAAGGCAACTCTACTATTCCTTTCGAAATACGAGTTCTTTCCATCAAAGAGGGTTTATTGAAGAATATCGGACCAACTGCTCATGACCTTCCATACCTGGCTCATTCTCTCCAAGTCAATCCGAAAGACAAAGAATTGTGCGGCAATGATGAAGATGGTATCTTTTCTGTTATCATCTCCAATCGTTTACCGAGTAAAATCAACACAAAATATCACGCTTGTTTGGTCTCTATAGAAGGGCACACATCAAAACTACCGATAGAAGATAACGTACGAGTTTTAACCCAAGACATTGTGGAAACGCCACAGGTGATTCAAAAGCAAAATCAAGCAGCCAATCTTAATGTCGAAATTCAAAATGGCGTCCCTCGTGTCACATCTCATCCTGTTCAATTACCACTAAACATACCTGAAACACTTCAGTCGATTCATGGCATGAAATCAACCTCTGATGTTAAACTCATCCTTCTCGATTATTGGACCTTTAAAACTGGAGACGGTGGTGATTTTGAATCTAAAATTAAATCGATAAAATTCCGTCAATCACTCTCTGACAAAGATAAGGTTGGCGACCTCGATTCGTTAGCAGGCTTTAGTTTAGAAGAAGGCCAACATCGCACATATGAACCTGCGCTCTTGGGTTCTGACATGGACCCAGATGTTACTGTGAACTCTTTCCTGTACACCGATATCGTTGAGCATGACGGCATTACACGTCCTTGCTTGTACAGAGGACCATGTATTGCAGTACCAACATATCACGACATAAAGGAGAGTCCATATGCAAATTCGGACGATGCAAGGGGGCTTGAACCGTCTACAGGATTAGATGTGATACATCATTCTTCAGCATTTGAACTTGGTCGATTGCTTGCATTAAGTGACCCTAAATTCATTGAAACACTCAGTCGATGGCGACGACTTCGTTTGAAGAAAAAATCGCTCCAACTATACAAGAAAAATTTCATGGATAAGTCATATCTTTCGAAGAAATTTGAGATGAACGCTGTTGAAAAATTACCTATTCAGTCTTTACTACAAAAAGCAATTGTCAAAGAGGCGGCTTTACCTCTCGAGAAATTCCCACCCGATGAGAAATTTAGGAATGATGTCATACTTCCACCTGCAGGAACAACTGAAGAGTTCGTGGAGAAACTTGCTGTTGAACAGTTGACACTCGATGAAAACGTGATGGTAAGAGACAATCTTGTTGCACAAGAACAATACATAGGAGGTCGACAATTTTGAACAAAGGGAATTTGACTTATATTGCCTCGGATACCCGCCTAGGTATTGGAAAATTAATGACCATGATGTCTAAAATCATAACAGATGATGCAGAGGAGGCGGCCTGGAATTCTATCATCGCATGGCTAGGTAGACTTCGTACGCTCGAAGGCGTCCCCTTTCCGTACATTGTGCCCCATGAAGAAATGCTTCCTAATGATTCCATCCGATTTTTCCACATTGACCGGAACTGGATCGATGCCATGATCGATGGTGCACTAAGCACTGGTGTTTTGGATTCTCGAGGATCATTAGCTGATGTTGACCCTGAGAAGCGCCGTGAACTATACCACGAACTCATGGAAGAGCTTAACGAACAAGAATTGATTTTGAATCCATTTAGAACAGCATTGGCTGCTCATGATAAGGCAAGGGCGTTGAATAAGAGTGTTTTTGAAAATGCTGTTTCACAAGCAAACCAAAATTATGCGCAACGAATTGAACAAGAAATTGCTAAAATTCCGGAACAGCAACGTTCGATGAGCGATGCTGTGATGGGAGTAGCCAAAAGCGATGCTTCGATGACAACAAAAACCTCACCAAAAGGAGAAAATGCTAGCCAACAAATATCGAAATCAACAACTTACCTTGCGGGAAACGCCTCAGAGAACAAAGCATCATCCACTCAAAGAGCACCATTGTTTTCAGAGCATGATCAAGAATTTATCAAGAAAAAAATTGATATTTCCCGCGACATACAAGGAGAGTTAGCAGCTCAAATTGGTGGAATTTTATCTCAAATGACAATGATTCGAGGTGGATTACTCACTGGATTTTTGATGCGCTCAACAATCGTACGAGATTACCCTGGACTTGAAATTCAAGCCTTCGACGCCCCCGAATGTGTTGGGGAAAAACGTGAAGACGGTTTTGATGAAGGCAGAGCAGTACAACTTATCCGTGTAGCGCGACTCTCAGAGACCATTTTGTTATGCATTTTCAATGGTGTACCAACGCATCTGCGGATGAAAGAGCCATCTGAAGGCCTCCGGTTAGGACTTGAAAAACAGGACAAAGGAGGGGGAAAAATTGCCCCTAAACTCTATGTGAAATACAAAAACAGAGACGGCGTCATTCAAGATGATAAAATAATTCAAGTCGGTGTTAGGGTAGGAACGGGGGATGTCTCAGTTCTTCGAATGCGAGATTTCATGTTTGGAAATGATTGGGATGATGAACGAATTGAACAGAATTTGAATTTAGAGTCTAACCCTAGCCTCGTGAAAGGGGGCTTCGTAGCAACACAACTTATGCAATTCCCTTATCAGCAAGACTTCGTATATGATTCAATTCGACAACAACCTATCATAGATAGTCAGGATGAATCAATTGTCAATGTTGAATCAATAAGGGTAGAAAATTCTTCAGTCGTCAATCGACCAAGCAGTGGTGGTGAGCAACATGGCTAAGCGAAAGAAAAACCCTGTTGCGAGCAAAACCACAGACAATCTCAAGAACATCACTACCCAGACAACCACAATCAACAAAAACGATCTTCCTTCAAAATCAATGGCTACATCAAACAAATCCACCGAATCAAAAGGTAAGTCGAACACCGCACCATCGACAATCGAAGGAACGACGACAAAGAAGACCAATGCCGATGGTGTTTGGAAAACAGACGCGGTTCAATCTGAGGAAAAACTCTTGTCCAGTAAAGATACAACACCGATTGCTAAGGAAGTTAAAGCTGGAAAAATCATCGAACAACCTGAAATCGGAATGAAATATGACACTAAATTTGACAATGAACTTATCGATGAAGCATTTCAAACTCATCTTGAAAGGCGACGACATTTACTTGTTCCAATCGATGTTCAAGCCCTCGTTGTTCCACACACCACGCCCGTAAAAATTGAACCAAATAAAGAACAAATGAAAACGCTCATGCAATATGATAAAAGGGCACCACTGAAGACTCATTTTATTCATCGGGAAGGTGATGAGGACAACGATGAATCTGATTGGAGGTTGCATGATGCTTTCACATACACACCAAACACTCCGTCGACAGGGGGATTGGAGCCAGGGATTCATCTGTTTTGGAAGCCTCCACGATCATTACTCGAAGGCCAATTAATTGAAAACGAGGATGTGATGAATGAATTTGAGTACAAACAAACCGATGGCAATGTACCTCCGGAATATGTATCCACAGAAGAGAAGTTTCAACATCCAATTTCATTTGAAGATGCAATTCGAAACAGAGTGGAATTCACAACCGAACCAACCGATGTTAAACCATTGAATGAGACATTGAAGTTTCCACACCTACCTGACTTGTGGGTTATTATTCGAAAGAAAAAATTCAGCGGACTCACCGCTCCCGGAAAACCAAACAGAGCGTTAAAGAATGAACCACTCGTTAAAGCATGGGTGATTGATTCAGTCACGTTAGAAGTTTCATCACTCAATAATTTTACACCCTCAAAACGAAACCCATTGGTACCAGAAATGACTGCGATTGGACCGGAAACCGGTGATATGCACTGGACTGCGACTTATGATAATGCCAGAGGCAGGTTTGGATTTCATGACCAACTACCTGATGATACGACTGCAACCTTTGATTACATGGTATGCGGCTGGTTTACCGAAGAATCCTCTGACCCTGCGTACATGGAGGCACATGCATCCGAAGAAGTGTGGTTTTCAAAAATGAGAGATGATTTGCGATGGGATGTCAATCGCATGGATATTGACGACGATCCAAGCAATTGGGCTGCAGTGTATGCATATGCAATAAGCAAAGAAGAAGGTGGTGAGGAGAAGTGAAGAAGGACAAAACAAAATCTCCTGACAAGAATATCATACCAGGAAAGAATGCAATTCCATCTCGAAAAGAGGGTCTGCAGAAAGACATGATTGGAAAAAACACCTCGTCAAAGTCAGAAAAGTACTCGAGCGATGCCATCAAGAAAGGAGTCGGAGCAATAGCTACAGACCCCAGCCTCATCATGCGAGCTGCAATTGACACCATTGGCGAACATTGGCCCAGACACACATTATACCATGGTGCAGTATGTAATGTCCAATGGGGTCAACCACTTGAAAACAATGATGCGTATGAATTGGATGCGGCTATTGGCGTGAATCAAGAGGAAGCACTAGCCGCCCTCATTTCATCTGAATTGGCTGAAAATAATGCACAAATTTCGGAACAAGAGCGACAAGAATTTGAGAAATTTTTTGTTGGTTTCACCCATGATTTACTCGGCGAGCTTGATACAGCTGACGGCGAATATCGATTTGAACATGAAATCCACAAGGAATCATTTCACGCCATTGATGGAGGAATACTCTTCGATTACGTGAAAGAAGAAGAGAAGCGATTTGAACCAACAAAAAATCGTCGGGGTTCAGGACCATTTGTAAAAAACCATGTCGCACAACAACAAACTGGTATCGGGCAACAAATGGAGAAATTTGGTTATCAAGGAATCTCCAAAGACCCAGCGGCATTGGTCAACGACCTGCAATTCGATTTTACGCCTGAGGAAAAACCAACACCAAAAGTTACAGCATATCCTGCACCGAGATATTTTGAACCACGTGACCCAGTTCTCCTGCTTTCAGACCAATTGCGCTCAACAAAAGCATTGGATGAAGGATATTACCATCCCGAGGGTCTCACAAAAGTTCGAACGATTGCCGATATTCATCGACTCGTAGGCGAAGCAAATCGAACCCATACATTTGCAAAAAACCGCCTTTGGATGCCAATCGAAATTGATGCATTGTATGATGAATTACGGTATATGGAAGGGTTTGAAGGAGATTATTCCACAACTATGAAATTATACACTTTGGGTGGATATACCGTTAAGAAACTACGAAACAGTTTGCCCTCACCAATTGCTTATCAACAATGGAAACAGGCATGGCTACCACTTTTTGCAGATATCAAATTCAAATTTTATCCAGATAAAGAACACTGGGAATTGAAGGGAGTCGATTATCAGCGAACGAGTGGACATGAATCTATTCAAGCAAATGAAAATGAGGCAATTATCATTACTGAACGGTTGCCAATCACTCGTAGCGCCCCGAATGTAGTTGTCTCACAAATCAACAAATTTCTCAAAGATGAAGATGAACTCGATGAAATAAATGATGGAGTTCTAGATGATGATGAAGAAGACATGCTTGACCAACTTGTCTTTGATTTCAAGCAACGTGACCTCTTATCCATAACACTAAGCGGACTTGATAACAAATTAAACGAGTTATCTGAAACCCACCCTATTCGAGCAGGGCTCGTCGAGATTCTTGAACTAAACATTGTAGATGCATTTGGAAATCTTCGAGAAATTCGACCGGAAGGTCTTCTCAATTTCGACAGCGGTCAACCTCCAAAAGTCAGTATAGGTTTGAGTTTGCAAAATCATAGAGATGATTCCGGTAAAATTGTCATCCGGCCGCGGATTCCCAAACCATCCAGATTGGATTTCAGATTGCTTGCCCATAACGACGACACACGACCTGCCACGGGAGGTACTGCAGCCCTGCTCAATAGTAATTTAGTTGCATCACCAATTTGCGGCTATCTCCTGCCCGATCATATCGAATGGGCGATGGAGGTCTTTGATAACGAAGGGAATGCGAGGGGGCAACTTCGTGTTGCTGATCGTGACTGGACACTAGGCGGTATCCAAAAAGGACAACTTGCATGGGATAACAATCCAGGTAACTTCTCTGCTGCAGGAACAGCCCCTGATTGTGGAAACAAGCACCTTGATCGCATCGTAAACTCACTCATGGAAGTTGGACGAATCGATGAACAAGAACGACATTTGGAAAACGCAGGAGAAGGGGTTTTGTCGGCCCTACTTCGTGCCATTGATACGACGTATTGGCATTCCGATCCGTACGGGAAAGGAGGAATCAATCACCCTTCATTTTACATGGGTCGACCTGTTGCTGTTGTGAGAGCACTTCTTCGACTTCAAGTTGAAGGTGGATGGACCCAATTAAGCGAGGCACAACGAAAGCATGCATTCCAGGTAAAATTGGGAAGTATTGAAAGAGAAATCGATGGGCTGTTAGGATATTTCATTGACGATGACTACACAAGGTTCAACACCGTTTTCCCAATCGACGAATCAGGAGCTCCGATTCCACAATCGGACCAGTCGATAGATCATGAATTCCTATCCTTCGATAATACATTGGACGTACTCCCCGAAACAGATATTTTCTTGACACTCTTACTTCATCCGCAATCAGCACTTCATTTAACAAGTGGATTTCTACCTCAAAAAGAGATATTACTCCTTAGAGAACATTGGGAAGAAGCCATGGCAAAGATCGCGCCCACATTCAAAGTTGGTCCTGTCCTTGTGGACCCAACATCGATACGAATGCCAATTGATGATGGCAAACCACAGATGCAATGGAAATGGCTTCACAGAGAATCTCCATCAAGCGTTTTGCAGAGTGATGTTAAGGCCAGTGATGATTTGGCAGGATTGCCGAATGGGAAAATGCTTGCGTATGAAGGCTGGTTGAAATTAAATCAAATCGATAAAGGTGAGTGAAAAATGACATTTCAAATACATACCACAAAAGATGCAACAAGAAGGCTGAATAATCCGTTTGCTCAAGGGTACTCAACACATACTTGGGAGGAAAATATATGAAAAATGTAAGAGTTCTTGTTTTATTGATACTATGTTCATTCATGTCGATGCCTTGGTCTGTGAACATTCAGTTTGATGATGGAGAACACAACCCTGCATATTCACATGCAGAGCCGTATGGTCAATTGGACACTACTGCAAATGAGGTCATGCAACTTGTCACTGCAAGTGGTACGCCTGGTTCATTTAACTCCGATTTTAAGGTCACATCTTCTGTGATCGACAGCCAAGGTTCCACATACATGGTCGGTGTTTTGACGAATAACAAACTCATCATTGGTTCAGAATGGATTGACCACCACAACGGACTCGACCGTATGAGCGGATATCCATCACTTGTGCTTGCTAAGATGGACTCTGAAGGAAATTGGGATTGGATTTTTGCCCCAACACCTAAAACCGGAAGTTATTGTTCGGCAGTCGACTACAACAACATTAACGCATCAAGAATTCGAATGAATGATATTTCTCTTTCCAGCGATGAAAGCAAAATTGTTATTGCTGGTTCATTCACTGGTTGTTTTGATTTTGGTGCAGGATATCGACTTCACAATCCATACCAAAATGCCGATGCAGGTCTTGTTGTCATGATGCATGCAAGCAATGGAACAAGAATTTGGGTCAAAGAAGTCATGACATCGGATGTTGACCCCTCGTATGGCCACATCAAGTTCAACAGTGTAGCGTTTAGTGATGTCGGAACAGAACGTAAGATTTTCTTAGCAGGGCATATCTCAGAACTTGCAGTTACTGAAAATTCAAAGATTGTTCGTGGTGATTATGATGGGGACGCTTACTTCATGGTGCTATCAAAAACGGGTGAAGTTCTACATCACGAAGACAGTTGTCCGCAAAATGACATTTCAACAAATTCCCCATGCAATAATTATGGCTTCGAAGAAGGCGTTATCGTATATCCATTTGGCGAGGAGGTGTTTTTTGGCATTCACGCATCAAACGGAAATAGCCAAACCAAACTCTTCAATTCGAGTGTCGGCATCGTCAAATCAGGCTACACCGAGCATCCAACAGGTTGGTTCTTCAGGCAAGATAATTACAGTTATGTTTCAACTGAACCAGAAAATTTCACATTAGACCCCACCCGAGTTCACAATATTTTTGATGTGCATGCAAATGATGAAGATGAATTGACATTTACGTTTAACAGCCAAGGTGGGACAGGAGATCCTGGCGTGACAATCCTAGACCACCAACTTGGAGAAATGCTTCAATTTGTTCCACGGCAAACTGGTTCAGCATGGGCACTTGAGGCGGATGGTTTCATCGAAGGAAAATACCTATCTCGCCAACTGGTGCTCAACTGGGACAGTACATACAACGAAACTATTGACGTGTACGATGAAACTGGTGCCCGTGTTGGCGTTCTTGAGCTTGACCCACGAATAAGTATCGTAGATACTTCAACTTTAGACATTCTGGGTGTGCTTCCAGACATTTCTGAAGAGAAACCTCTCATCATTTCAAACAATCAATTTCACACCAGCATGATTGGCGTCGGAGTTTCAAATTCTCAGTACACGATGTTCACATTCCAACACGATACTGATGAAGACGGCATTCCTGATTGGAATGACGCATTTGCGTTCTTACCAGCATCAGCTGACACAGATGGGGATGGAATTGAAAATCCAAACGACAATTGTCCAAACGATTGGAATGAGAACCAACTCGATTTTAATGACGATGGTGAAGGTGATGCTTGCGATTCGGACATTGATGGTGATAATATTACAAACAATGTTCCATATGATGGACAGGGTAATGACCAATGTCCATTTGAGAATGCATCGCTTTCAGATAACGACATGGATGGATGTCTCGATGATAGCGATGGTGATGGAATTCCTGATCTCCTTGACGCATACCCCTTCATGCACACAGATAATGATACAGATGGCGATTCTATAGAAGATGTGTTTGACAATTGCATGTACATACCAAACACAAACCAACTCGATTTCAACGGCGATGGTGAAGGTGATGCTTGCGATTCGGATATCGATGGCGATTTCGTTAACAATTCAAATCCATTCAATGGAACTGGTGAGGATCAATGTCCTTACGAAAATGCATCTTCCTTAGATCTCAACAACGATGGATGTTTAGATGAAATCATTGCAGACGATGACTTGGATGATGATGGAGTCATCAACAGTCTCGACAGGTGCCCCGGATTTGATGATACAATTGATGATGACGAGGATGGACTTATTGATGGATGTGAACTCCATCCGAACGACACAGACAACGACGGCATCATCAATGGACTTGATAATTGTGTATTCATTTCCAACCCTTTGCAAACAAATATTGATGCTGACTCAAATGACACATTCGGAGATGCATGTGATTTCGACATTGATGGAGACGGTGTGAATAACACGATTCCGGTCGACACTAGAAATCAATCAAATACAGACAAGTGCCCCTATACTTTTGCTGCTGAAGAAAATGATGAAGACAGGGATGGATGCAACGATGATGTCATCGTAGAAGTAGAGGTTGAGGTTGAGGTTCCCGTTGAAGTTGAAGTTCCAGTAAAGGACAATTCAACGTCCATCATTGACATCGACCTTGACAAAGAAGAAGTTCAAACGGCAGCTGCCGTAGGGGGTACCGGTCTTTTGGGTGGTGGATTGATTGCATTTGGTGCAAGAAAATTGTCTCAAGGAGGTAAGTATCTTGGCATCGATGATGGTATTGAACTCATTAAATTCCTACCGAAAACGAAGAAGAAAGATGAAAATGCAGATCATTACTTCAAGCGGGGATTGATACGCCAGCGTGAAATGACAAAATCTGCGGATGCTCGATTCGATGAGTATGTTGAATTTGATGAAGAAGTGACTGAGGAAGTAGAAAACTTCCTTGAAGAAGAGACGAATGAGGAGAATGAAAAGGAGGCATCTGAATGAGCAGCGAATACATATTGGATGATGTTGTCGAAACATTTTCAGAAGAAGACTCGTTGATGAGTGACATTCGAAACAATCCAGTGAAATGGCTCCTCTCTCTTGCCATTATTGGTCCTGGAATGGCCTATACTTTGACTGAACAAACATCCTATACCTCTGCTATGGAGAACTGGGGGCTACCTACTGAACTTGAGTGGATCCTGGCCATATTCGTGACCGGACAGTTGTTCATTGCTCCGCTCTCATGTTACTTCCTCGCTCGAACTGGAAATGTCGCTTCAGGGTTGTTTATTGCCATGGGAGGCTCTGCGATACTCTTGGCAAATCCGGATGAGATTGCAGAATTTTCCGAAGTGTTTGGCTGGCCGTTCTTCTTGTTCTGTGTTGCTCTCTCTGTTCCGATGCTTCTCGTTTTGAAGAATAAAAAGAAGTTGCTCGACCCTGGTAAAGAACGAATAACATGGTGTACGCTTCTTTCCACTGCAATCATGGTGTACACTATTGCGGCAATTGTCCCTTCGGCTGGTGTTGCACTCATCGACGTTTCCTGTGAGGACGATGCAGGTGCTTTGCTAAGTCAAGTGGACATGTTTGCAGGTACGACCGATGCATGTGAAGCATTGCAATACAGATACGCACCTCTGCTTGGTATGGTTGCTGCAATTGGGTGGGCGTGGCCTCGCGGGAAGAAAATTATTGATGATTTAACCGATGATTTCCTCGATGGCCTCAAAGATTAACGACATGAACTGTTTTTATTTGTTACGGGAAGAAGAAAATACTTTCACCTTTGAGTTCTAAGCCCTCAGTACTATAAGCGTGAAAACTTACTGATGAGGAACAAAAATGATTGACCAAGCCATCCTCGCCACCGGCGTCTTTCTCATCGCATTCACATTTGCTCCAGTGGGCATGGGTGGAGGGTTGCTTTTCGTCCCATTGCTTCACTATATTGGAGGATGGGAAATCGATGGCGCTCTCATCGCTGTTTCACTCACACTCACGTGTGTTGTGAGTTACGGCAGTGGACTTGCTCACAGAAAAGAAGGTCATGTGAGTGATGAGGCAGTAAAATCTGGTTTATTCGGCGCTGTGCCTGGTGCATTGCTCGGCGTTGGGATTGTGCTTTTGCTTGGAAGTAATTTTGACCTCATTTTCAAAATTTTAAGTGCTTTGATGCTGATATGGTCATTTCGAAAGACGATGAAGAAATTGAGTTCTTCGAACAAAAAAGAGAATTCAGATAACGATGCGAAGAATGAGCCTCTCGAAATTATTCACTTACCACTTCGAATCGGTTCAGGGATCGGTGGAATGCTCTCATCTATTCTCGCAATAGGAGCGGGCGTGATTTACGTTCCAGTTTTGCAACAATATGCTCGATTGCCAACTCGGAAATCAATTGGCTCAAGTTTACACTTGATGATGGTCGTTGTCCCTGTTGCTATCATCACGCATTTGTTTTTCATCGAGTCGAGCGATTGGAAGACGCTCGAGGACAACATAATCTTCCTTGCCATGCTTCCAATTCTCACATATGTTGGTGCAAAATTAGGAGCCTTGTTCGGTATGAAATACATCTCTTCTGAAAATATACTCAGAGTCTTTTTGCTCCTCGTGGGTATAGTCCTCATAAAATACATTCT
>CAZTGO010000016.1:36068-37288 GCA_964613395.1 uncultured Candidatus Poseidoniales archaeon
CAACATTTGAGGCAAATGTACCACCTTGGCATTCTACGTTCAACAAGAGATGGTCAAAATGTCATTTACAGTATCGGAAGTCCACTTGTAACGAAAATGCTTGATTGTCTTGAAGAAACTCAAAACATGCTCATGGAGGATCAAGCATGATTTTTCTTTGGCCATTTAATGCTAAACTGATTGATTTAATTGTTTTAAATTCCAATATGGATGTGATATCATGGTAAATTATGGATTTGCGATTGACAATAGAAAGTGTATTGGTTGTCACGCATGCACTGTTGCATGTAAGTCTGAACACGATGTACCTGTTGGCGTCAATCGGACACATGTGAAATATATTGAAACAGGTCAATATCCAAACTCCAACCGAGAATTTAGTGTCCACCGTTGCAACCACTGTGAAGATTCACCTTGTACAACGATTTGCCCCACAACAGCACTGTTCACACGTTCAGATGGTATCGTTGATTTCGATGATGACCGATGCATTGGATGCAAATCGTGTATGCAGGCGTGCCCATATGACGCACTTTACATCAATCCGAACACAGGCACTGCAGCAAAATGCAACTACTGTGCCCATCGAATTGAAAATTCATACGAACCGGCTTGTGTCATCGTTTGTCCCGTCGAAGCGATTGTTAGCGGGGATTTGGATGACCCGAATTCAAATCTATCCCAACTTATCGCTGAAAATGATACCAAAGTCAGAAAGCCTGAAGCAGGTACAATTCCTAATGTGTTTTATCTCGACACTTCAGATGAAATGCTCAACCCACTCGCAACTGAAAAGACTCCAGCGGATATGTGGAGTTCTCAGGCGGCAGGCGTTGGCCATTTTGCCAAATACGCCCATGAACGACTTGGTGCTGCAGATGAGCATTCGATGATTGTCCAACTGGCTCTCGATATGAAGGCGAAAAAGGCAAATCCTCGAGACCAGGCCATTATTCGAGATGTCGCAGCAAAATTAGCTGATACATCGGCAGATGCAAAACGGGCCTATGATGCACCCTCAAAGGGCATTCTGTGGGGTTGGGAAGTAAGTGCTTACATATGGACAAAAGGCATTGCTGCAGGCACTTACATGATTGCCATGATGCTCTGGCTGACTGGGCAATTGGATATGACAGACTTATGGCTCCCTATCACCGGTATTGGTCTCGGTTTCCTCGCTATCACTGGTGTTCTGCTCATTATGGACCTTGATCGTCCTG
>CAZTGO010000017.1:0-7933 GCA_964613395.1 uncultured Candidatus Poseidoniales archaeon
GCAATACGCTTGTTGACTTCATCTCGTCGACTTCGGCCAACAAGATAGACAACGCCGAGGAGAGCAAGTGTCAGGACGATCACCACGAATGGTAGTGCCGTCTTGGACACAACTTCCGAAGCAACATCAAGGAACGGACTTGATGATTCAAGTGCTTGATTGATGGCAACGACGTTATCACCTTCGTCTGATTCAACAATGAGGTTTTGTGGGTCGACGACGACATAAACGCCCTTACTTCCAGCTGTAATTGGATACAGGAGATAGAGTTCTACTTCTTTTTCATCTTCGGAAGCGTCCGGTGCAAGGAGTGCCCCCACAACTTGTCGCATGACGACGCGCTCTTCTTCACAACCGTTTTTCTTGATTTCACGAATGATGTCAGCATCGTTTTCGTCATCGTATTCGCAGAGAACGATTTCGATGTCGGTCGCGTGAACGTTTCCATTGTTGACCAGTGTGATGCCGATTGGCAATGTTGAATCGACTTCACCCGATGTGTCAGACACACGAACTTCTCTCACGATGAGGTTTGGAGCACGCAGTCGAAGTGTGACGATGAATTCGTTTGAATCAAGGTTCTCGCCGTCCCAACTTGGAGAGTCGTCATGATCTCCGTCATTCTCCATATCTCCATACATCGATGCAACCTTCAAACCGATGTTCTTGGTGCTCAGAGCCGCTGTTGGTGCAATATGAACTTCTGCGACCACGGTGATGGTTTCGTATGGAGCCATTTCTGGCAATCGATATTCATCGTTGTAGGAAAGATAGACACATCGGTCTTCTGGGAATGCTGAAGGTGGTGCATCAAACACTTCACAGTCTTGTACTTCACTTGCGTCAATACCGGTTTGCTTGACAACCTTCCAAACAACATACCAATTTGTGAGTGTAAACATACCTGGCATGGTGTTCCACACAAGGTCGTCTCCAGTCTGTGTTGCAGTGTGGTTGTTGAGTGTGGGGACATCTGGAACGTTACCATTGTTTGTTACATTCAGCGTAAATGAAACAATCTTTCCCGGAGCTGATGTCTTGATTGGATTGTCAACACTTGAATCCATGGAAATTTGCATGTCATGGAATTCATTGACAGTCACGGAAAGTTCAACTGTGTCTCGAAGACGGGTGTCTCTTCCGCTTGCATCCGGGTATGGCTCTTCTGAAAATGCTTGGAGGACAACGGTGTATTCACCAGCCTTGACTTGATTTGGAACGTTCATGAGGACGTCAAACTCTTGGTATGTACCAGCGGATAATTCCATGAGCGATGCTCGTGGAATGTCGATATCCCAAATGACATCAACGCCGAAAGCATCAGTAACACGTGCTAATCGGAAATCAAATCGGTCTGGTCCATTTCCGTCATTCTTCACAGAGATTGGAAGGGTGATTTGTTCACCTGGATTGACTTCGAGACTTGTCCCTACTTCAGGGTCGACGCCAGCATCCAAATCAAAGACGTGGACAACAGATGTCGAAAGAATCTTGGAGGCAGAAATTCGTGGATATCCTTCAAGATGGGCCTTGAGTGTAATCGCAGGGCCTAATCCAGCGGTTGCATTAATAGGGGCGCAGACATGAACTCTGACTTCATTGGTCACGAATTCTTCTCCACCCGGTATTGTCCATGGTAGTGGCGTACCGAGTTCTGGGTTTGGATGATCGACGTCGAATTCAACGTCAACAGTCCATTGCTCTTGTCGCCATGCTTCGAGAGCGATGCCTTCTGGACGCTCTTCAGGGGCACCTGGAGTTGTGAAAACAAGGTTTCCAGAATCGAAGTTCTTTGTCACATCAATTTCATAGATTGCACATGAATTCTGTTGGCTTGCTGGTCGAACCAATTCTGAAATCGTTGCAGGTAAGACCTGTTCAGTTTGGTCATCGATATTGAAGACAATGTTTCCTGTTGAACGAATCGAAACGAAAACACCCAGTTCAAGAACATCGTATGTCCCTTTCTCAACGGACTTGATCGGTTCACCTTCGGACCAACCTTTCACATAGAGAACGAAAGCACCTGGGTCTTCAGAGGTTGGAACACTGATAACCAAGTTTTTGACGACAGATTGGCCTGGGTCAAGTTCCACGCGAATAGGGAATTCGACTTGCCATCCGAAAGGTAGGAGCCACTCTTGTTGGCCTTCGAGTGTAGCTGGGTCCCAGAACACGAAGGCATCGTGAACGTTTCCAGTGTTTGTTATCGTGATAGAAAATATCGCTTGATCGCCTTGTTCAACATCAACCATGCTGTGTGATGTGTCAAGATTAATGCCGTGGACAACGTCCATCAACGTCAGCGTATTCAACTCGTTTTGAATCGCAGGATCTTTCGTCGATTTGGCCGATACCACAATATTCGCTAACTCGTCTCCGTTGGCTTGGTATATCGATGGTGCTCGTACTCGCATGTAGAAGCGAATGTCTTCACCGCCTTCGAGGAAAATTGGCGTATCATCAAAGATGGCTGTATGGTTGTTTGAGAAGTACAGCGTAGCGGTCCAATTTTGCGGTACGCCTGAAACATTCAGCATGTAAGTATCTGCTACGAGGTCTTTTGGACCAGGTGTTGAATTGTTCATCGTCATGTTGTAGATGGTTTGTTCGCCAGGTTCAATCACGTGATAGAACGTCTCGCCGAGGTCAAAGTCAACATCAACTTGTCCAGTGAGAACGTGTGAATAACAAATCGTGAATCGATTATTGTTGTTTTCGTCACTGCACTTGTTGGTGTCGGACCATGCAATATGTGCTCCACTGCCCAAATCGTTTGCAAATGCAGGTGGCATACCGATGCTCGGTTGACGGCCGGAATTTGGTCCAAGCTTGTTGGATTGCCAACTTGTCACAGGGATTGCTTCCCATGGGTCGAGAGCGGTGAGTCCTGGACCTGTCAACTCTGTTGAGTTTAGTCGCACATAGAGAATTTCTTCGTCAGCGGATGCATTACCTGAGTCAACCCACGCAATGTGAACATTGTTTTGGTCGTCTGTAAGGAGTGATGGGAAAACTGAGTTTCCACCGTATGAACGACCAGGTGCAAGGCCGTTTGGACCTTCAACCGTCGAAATTGGTGTGTCGTCAATCTTCTTGATGGCATATGTGGAAAGACCTTGGTCAGCACCGTCCCATGCACCTGCTCCTTGAAGTCGGAGTTTGGTGTAGTATGTTTCGTAGTTCACATCTTTTTCAAATCCATAGTTGCGGCCATCCATCCAAGCAATGTGTGTGTTGCCTTGCATATCAACACCGATTGATGGGTGGAATGAATATGCGTCATCAATAGTGATACGTGTGTCGTTCACAACAACGAGGTGACCGTCTGCACCCGCACCTGTGTCTTCTGAGTAGGATCCACCAGAGGAACTGTGACCTGGTGCACCTGGTGTCCATGAAGGGTCATTGTTCATCTTTCCATAAGGATCGAGAACCGACATGTAAATTTCACGTGAGTTGTTTGTTGAAATGTACACCATTGCTTCGACGAGAAGCGACATGGAGTTTGCTCCACCTGTACCGGACGGGAATTCGTACGCTGTACCTCCGGCATCTGTGCTTGCGAGGGTTGTTCCAGGGCAGTTACGGCCACCGGTTGAAACGACGCCGTTCGGACACTTAACGAGGTCAAGGAAATGGGATTGCACATTACCTGCCCCACCGTATGATTGTCCATAGAGGCCAACAGGAATAACTCCGGCCAAGATACAGTTGTCGTGAGCCTCTTGGATGGAAGAGATGTCATCAGCCTGTTGTGATGGGTCGCCGTCCTTAGGGCCTTCATCGGAAACTGGAATTACAATCTTGGTTGCATTTGGATTCCACTTGTGGTCATCTGTGCTTGGTGGGTTGCCAGGGACATTGCCTGCTGCGTCTTTCCAAGAGAGACAAGCCCAATTTGAACCTGGGCCCCAATCTTCTCCGGAGTATCCAGAGTATGTGTTACCGTTGTAGATTGTTTGCGGTAGTTTTCGAAGTCCACCCGAGTCGTCGCCGTCTTCGAGAGGTGTGGTTCGTGGACCTTGCCCGTTCTTGTAATATGCTTGACAGTTTCCTGAGCTCGCTGCACCAGGGAGTGTATTACCGAGACCGTAAATGGTTTCGAATACGGTCATGTTCGCATCAGCAAGCATAGGCTTGAGGCCTTGGAAGTAACCGCCTGATGCAAAGTTTCCACCGTAGATAACGGTACAAACATCGGCCCATTCTGAATACATGGAACCTGAAGTATCGACAACGAACACGAGTTCGACTTTACCACCACGGGTGTCATCCCATGCGATTTGAACGTAGTCGTTTGCATCGATGACGATGTCGGGATGGCCTTTGTGACCGATGATTGGTGTGAGAAGTGTGTCATCGAAGAGAGTGATAATGGATCCTGCGTTGATGTCTGGTGTGATCATTGTGTAGTAGATTTGTGGTTGGTTGTAAAATCGGTTGAGGTCGTCATATTCATCTTGCCAAACAATGTGAATGTTGCCTTGGCTGTCGACGTCGAGAGCGGGCCAGTCACGGTTTTGCGCACGACGAGAAATGATGGTATCATCGATGGACGTGATTGTTCCATCGTCGCTTGCGGAACCGTCCATTGGAGCGGCCCACGGTGAAAGAACGGTGTACATGATTGAGTGTTGACCGACTTTGTCTGCCCAAACGATGTGAACTCGGTCGTTTTCATCAATGACCATGTCAGGATGTGCAACTTTGTGAAGTCCGGAATTAGTGATTTGTGTTGCATCGATGAGCACTTCTCCACGTGGCGAAAGCATGGTGTAGTACAGGTGCTGATTGTTTCTTGCCCAGACGAGATGGACATTGCCTTCACTATCTGCGGCGACAGCGGTTTGGGTATCCGATGATGCCCCTCCGTTCGTCACGTGAATCGCATCAGTGATCACCACTGTGCTTGCTGCAACGCTTGTTGTAGCAATCAAAAGCCCCGAGAGGCTCGAGAGTAACATTATCATTACAAGTCCAATTGATGTTGATTTTTTCGCCATGTGTAGCACCTAATTCCAACTTACCCTGTTGTTCTTCCTACTTAATCGCGACGGGTTCCCGTCATTTTCTTCCCAGTCAAAAGAAGGTTGCTGGAAGCCTGAATCATTATATCGGTTGGGTCTTTATAACCTCACAAAAATGAGACCTTCTTCTTCTTTGACCTCATAGATTTTCAGGTCTTTTTGACGCGATAATTTTCCAACGAGTTTTCCGTATGGAGGTAAAAGAGGAAAGGGCGACCATTCAACAAGGGCACCATCGTCTATGGAATGCGTTGTTTGGTGGAGAGGGCAACGAATACAGCCATCTTTTACTTTGGCACCATAAGCAAGAGGCCAGCGCATGTGACGGCAAAGTGCCTCTGTAGAAAAGAGCGTTCCATCAGCGTGTCTACCAATCAGAATAAGATTTGATTTCACGGTCAACATCTTCTTCTTACCTGGCTTGATTTTTTTTGTTGTCGTCGCTTTGACCCATTCCATATCGTTCACCTTGGTAGTGGTATATTCAATTGCGCTAGCAAGTTCTCAACACTCTCTAATGTCCCATGTACTGAACCATGAACTGTGTGGTCTCCTACAATGTGGACGTTGTTTGGAGTGTTGAAGTTGAGTTTGTTTTTTTTCGAAGACATTGGTAAGGCATTGGATAATTCCGTCGAAGCGAAAAAAGTCCAGTCTTGTGCTTGAGGGCCAAACCACTCGATGAGTTCATTGTGGATATCGTCTTCGTTTGCATTATCAACATCGTCACCCACAACCGTTGCACAGAGAATATGATTTCCATCTTTTTTTGGGTGAAGAAGTGTGGGCATTTGTATGTGTAAAATTGACTTTTGATTGGGTTGCCATGATGAAGAGAGAATCATCGCAGGATGGTGAAATGGTGCGTCTCGCATTTGGAAACAAAACATCTTTGTTTTTCGAGGAGGTGGCGTGTCGGATTGGTTCTTGAGAAGTTTGTTCACAACATGGGATGGCGTTGCAAGGATGATGATGTCTGCGTTATGTGACGATGAATCGGTATGAACGCTTGAGTTTGATATTGAAGTGATACGTTGATTGAAATGAAATTGCGTTCGCTCTAGTCGAGCATAAAGTTGTGATGGTACGCTTTGGATGCCATTCTTGAGCATCACCATCGAACCATGGGACATAGCGGACCAAGTGAAATGTGCAAACCTTGCATCATCTGAAAGTTCTGGGTCGAGGGTGATACCAGTGAAAAGTAACTCAAGATAACGGGTTGTTTTTGTGGAGAATTTCTTGCTCCGAATTAAACCGTAAATTGTTTCGTTTGTCGCATCGCTGAAACGATCAAGGTTCTTTCTGCTCGTTGAAAGACGCCAACGTAGCAATCGTAAACCGTCTCGAATACCAATCGCTCTTAGGGTTGGTAAAAGGTGTCTTGGGGAGGCGAGTCCATCACCGAGGCGTTCTTGTTTCCCACTTTTCTTGTCATAAAAAAAAGAGCATTTTGACATCGCACGTGGTTCTAAAGCATCGACATTACACCATCGATGTAATGTTGGATAAGCGGTGTGAAGGACATGAAACCCAACATCGATGGGATACCCATCAACCCAAGTGGTTGACATTCGCCCTCCTATGTCGTTTGATGATTCATAAACATGGACTTCGTGTCCGGCTTTCTCAAATGCTAGTGCTGTTGCAAGCCCTGCAAGTCCTGCACCAACAACGGCAACGTTCATGATTTAGCCTCGAATATTTGACATGCCACCATCGATGTGAAGTATTTCACCGGTCATCGTATCTGGTGCCTTTGTAATGAGCCATTCAATTGTTGACGAAACATCTGTGATCTCGTTCATTTTTTTCGTTGGTATGAGTTGAATCGCTGCCGCTTCAACTGCTTCTGAACGACGAACAGTTTCTGAAAGTCGGGTCCGTGTGAGTCCCGGTGCTACGGCATTAACTCGAATACCACGCTGTGCGTAGGTTGATGCCGCTGAGCGAACCATGGCTTCTAAGCCGCCCTTTGCGGCTGAAATTGCTTCGTGATTGGTGAGGCCATAGCTTCCAGCAACGCTCGAGACGAAGACCATCCGTCCACCGCCTGATCTGAGCATCTTCTTGCCTACCTTTGAGAGTGTGATAAACGCTGTAGTGAGATTTGTTTCGATGACTTCGCTGAAATCTTCCACTTTCATAGCATGCGGAGGGCGGAGAGCGATTGATCCGACACAATGCACCACACCGTGAATTTCTTTGCCCTCATAATGAGCAATGACATTATCAAAATCCTCGGTCTTTCGAGCATCGCCAATGATTGCATGAGCCCCCATCGATTTGACCTCTTCAAGTCTCGATTCATCTCGAGCAAAAAGCGTAACGTTCACGCCTAAGCCAATGAGGTTCTTTGCCACTTGCAGACCAATATCACTACTTCCGCCGACAATCAAAACATTCTCTACCATGATGTTACATTTTTTGATTGGTTTTTATACCCGTGTTCATCTCCGCTGAGACCATACATTTCTTGAAAAGGTCGCCCGACTTCGTAAGGTTGTGCTTCGTGAGCCTCACCTCGGATTGCGTATGATGCTCGAGACGACGTCAACGCTGACAATTCTTGGAGCGGGTTTGAATGAACAAAAGCCTGCTCACAGACTCTTTCATGACCTCGAGGGAAAGGGATGGAACCTTGTTCCAGTTCATCCAAGAGACGAAGGAACCATCCTTGCCGCCCCCATCGAACAAAGCATCAACCCCGAGACCGCGAAAATCCTCGTGTTCTTTTTGTCGCCTCATCAAACCTTGAATCAATTAATCGAGTTAAAGGAAAACAAGGAATTCAAGGAGTTTCCATTCATTTGGCTTCAACCTGGTGCTGCAGATGATGATGTGCTGACGTGGTTAAATGCCGAGGGAATTCCACATGTGGTGGATGAATGTGTGGTGGAATT
>CAZTGO010000017.1:8033-34926 GCA_964613395.1 uncultured Candidatus Poseidoniales archaeon
TTGTCACTCATTTGCAGATGAGGTTTTGTTTTTTGACCAGCGATAGATTGCCATTCCTGCAATCATGGAAATGGTAAAGATCAACGTTGTTCCTAACGCTGGAATTGTTGCGGTTAAGGCAGGCCCAGGGCAATATCCTCCTAAGCCCCATCCAACACCAAAAATTGCGGCTCCAACAACGAGTGGTCTGTCGATCTCAACTTTGCTTTCCTTTGCGGTTTCGAATTTTTCAGGAATTTTATCTTTGAGTAATTGACGTGCGACCATATGACTTCCAGTTGCACCAGCTAAAACAAATGCTAACGTTGGGTCCCAGCCGTTGAGAAGATCAAGAAACCCAATCACTTTCGTTGGGTCTGTCATTCCCGAAATGACGAGGCCAGCACCAAAGAGGATGCCACCAATGAGTGCGGGCAGAATAGTGTTGGATTCACTCACTTAGACACCTCCCAAAATTTGACCTGCAATTGTTGCACTCAGGATACCAGTCACCAAAAACACTGCTACAGCAATGAAGGATCGCTTTGATAACATTGCCATTCCGCAAACGCCGTGTCCGCTTGTGCAGCCATTGCTCATTCGTGTTCCAACACCAACAAGCAACCCCGCTACAATAACCAACCATACTGGTCGGTCGACGGCAACAAACGCTTCGGGAAGTATTGGTGCAAGGGCCAAACCAGTGACAATCATGCCGACCAAGAAAACGATTCTCCAATTTGTTTCGGCGTCTTTTGGAGGCAGAATTCCCTCAAGAATTCCGCTAATGCCAGCAACCCTTCCGTTGAAAGCGAGGAGAATTGTTGCGGAGATGCCTATAAGGACGCCACCGCCTGTTGCGATAAGCGCTTCTTCCATAGTCAACATGGTCGTGTGTCAGCCTCGGTGTACTTGTTCTTTCCTCTCAAATGCCAGTAATTTCCTATGAATATTGCATTCACGGAAGCATCGATACATGAAGACTGGAGAATTTAGTTTTCGACCATTTTGTGAGAGCCGTCGCAGCGAGGCATGCGTTTCGAATAGCCACAAACACAGTCATGAAGGCCTTTGCCATCAAGTATTCGCGACCTGTTCTTGACGATTCTTCTATGTGCAGTGTCATCGTTTTTTGTTGAGTTAAAATGAATGAGATAGCCTCGTTGACGCCCCTTCGTGAGATTCTCAAACGCTTCTCTGAGCACCAAATCGGATTCGAAAACTCGGTTGAGGGCATTTGGATAAGGTAATTCATCTGAATTGCTTTTTGGAATTTGTTTTCCCGAACGTTCAATTTCTATCGCTTGTTGAATGAAGTCATTGACTGTGTCAATCTGTTGGTCAACTTCGTCAGGTTCACTGAATTTTAGATAGCGGCTCTGGCGTGAATGTTCACCTGGTGCATGGAGGAATTTCTCAGGGTCGTTAATGAGGACGCCTTTGAAAAATCCGAGCCCGGAATGTTCTTTGAAATCGTGTAGTATTGCGATGTTTTTTCCATCTGATGTGTAACACGGAGCATTCCATTTTTTCTCCTCCATGAGATTGTTCGATAGGAGTATGTTTCGTAATTTGGACATGATTTCGGGTCGACGTGTTTGCGTTTCAAAATACACATCAAAGTTGTCCGAGGTCATCGTCTCCCTCCAATGTGGCTCTACACTCACAAAAATGGTGACCTGTATTCATGAACATCTTCAGCGATTCGAAGGAGTTGGTTGTACTTTGCGACCCTGTCGGATCGTGCTGGGGCACCGGTTTTGATCTGACCCGCCCGCGTTCCTACGGCAAGGTCTGCGATGGTAACATCTTCAGTTTCGCCGCTTCGATGAGAAATGACATTCCGAAAACCGTGTGACGTTGCTAAATCCATTGCTTCGAGGGTTTCAGACACAGTACCAACTTGGTTGACTTTGACCAGCATAGCATTCGCAGCTTGAATCTCAATGCCTTGTGCTAAGCGTTCGGATTGTGTCACGAACAAATCATCCCCAACCGTCTGTACGCGGTGACCGTAGGTGCGAGTAAATGCCGCCCATCCTTGCCAGTCATCTTCACTAAACCCGTCTTCAATCGACAGAATAGGGTACTCATCCAACCAACCACCATAAATTTCAGACATTTGTTCACTTGAAACTGATGCTCCATCAAAGTGGTATGCTCCATCGTTGTGAAATTCTGTTGCTGCGACATCGAGAGCAATACCAATTTCATCTGTTGAATAGCCAGCTGCTTCGATTGCTCGCACCATATATTTCAGGCCATCTTCATTTGCACTGAGGTTTGGGGCGAAGCCACCCTCATCACCGATGCCACCCAAAATACCGTCTTTTTTTAACTCGGCTTTTAGGGCTTGATAGGTTTCGACACCGGCTCGAAGGGCTTCTGGAAAGTTGTCAAAACCATGCGGCATGACCATGAATTCTTGCACATCGACATTTGAATGTGCATGGGCGCCTCCATTGAGAATGTTCAGCATAGGAACTGGCATCAGCCCGCCGGAGACGCCGCCGACGTACTTCCATAACGGCAGTTGGTGTGATGCTGCACCAGCATGAAGGCAAGCAAGTGATGCTCCTAAAATCGCATTTGCGCCTAATTCGGACTTATTTGGGGTTCCATCGAGTTCAATCATGACCTCGTCGATCAATCGTTGTTCATCGACGGGTAAACCAACAAGGTGCTCTTCAATTTGCTCGTTGATGTTTGCAACGGCATTATCCACACCCTTGCCTCCGTATTCATTTGATACGCCGTCTCGCAATTCAAGTGACTCATAGGCCCCAGTGGAAGCTCCTGAAGGCACCATTGCACGCCCCAACAGTGTCCCATCGACATAACAATCGACTTCGATTGTTGGAAAGCCTCGACTGTCAAGGACCATACGTCCATGAAGACCTGATATTGTTCCAGACATGTTCTCGCCTTGTTAACGCCTAAAGCGCATTAGATTTCAAACAAACCCTCGTTGTAATCATGATTTTGTTCATATTGAAATTATGAATTCAGCCAGTGAAGCCACCCGGCTGCTTTGGATTGCAGTTCGGGGATGTCTGTGTGGTTTGAAGTTTGGATTGTCCAATGGAGCTGTTCCTCGAGAGGTGAAATGGAAAATAGTTCAATTCGAAACAAACTTGAAGAATTCTCGTCTAGAATCCCTCGACTATCTTCGACAAAGCAATGGACGAGTTGTTTGGGAAAATGGCGGATGATGGCTTGTTTCGGGCAGCACAACACCAAAGAATTCTTGAGAAAAACAATGCTTTCACCTGTTGGTTTGGTTTCAAACCATTGAATTTGTGATTGACTGAGCAATGTTGAAACATCGATTTGATACCATTCATGTTGACGATTTGTTAGTTGAAGTGATGAGATCGTATCAAGGAAATTCTGCAAGTGTTCCTCGGCATCCAACTGAATTCTTGACATAGGTATTAACTAAGAAGAGGGTATTTTTTAACCCCACGAAAACAAATTTCAGTATATTTTTACGGATTCCTGTAGATAATTGACACTATTCTATGTATTTACTTACTGATATGGATGATTTATTACATGAAATCGGGGATTTAATATAGGATTGGTTATCTTCTCATCGCATGCCAAGAATTACGGGAGTGGACCGAGCAATTCTCGCTGAATTAAGGAAAAATGGACGTATATCCTATGTTGATTTAGCAAAGAAGGTCGATGTTAGTGAGCGCACTGTTCGAACGCATGTTCGAGCCATGGAAGAAGATGGAACGATTCGAAGATACACCATTCGAGAAGGTGGTATTGGGCTTACTGCTCTCGTTCGAATTAAAGCTGCACCAGGGGCCGAAATAGGTTCGTTTGGCTCTGAAATTTCAGATTGGGAAGGCATAGAAATTGTTTACGAAGTTTCAGGGGATGCTGATCTTATTGCTCTTGTTCATGTCGATGACACAATGGCGCTTCGGGCATTGCTCGATAAAATGTGGCTCACTGCTGAAACTGACATTGTGAGTACAACCACCGAGCTTGTTCTTGAGCAATATTGATTCACCATTTTGAGTCAAATATTCCAGCGTCATCGCGAAACGACTTGAATTCCAAATGGTTGCCACATGGGTCAACGACAAACATCGTTGCTTGTTCACCTGGTTGTCCTTCGTATCGCGTGTATGGTGGAATGTAAAATTCGACATTGTTGCCCTCTAATTTTGCTTTGAGTTGGTGCCAATCATTCCAGCGGAGAACGAGCCCAAAATGCATTGCAGGCACTGGTTTCCCATCGACATCATTGGTTGAATAGTTGGGCATTGTCTCCACTCGATGGGCGACGATTTGATGTCCAAAAAAATTGAACACGCACGAGTCTGCTTTTTGACGGCCCGGGGTGCAACCAAAATTTTCAACATAAAACTCGATGGTTTTTTCTAAATCATCAACTGGAAATGCGAGGTGAAATGGTCGTAACTTTTTGGGAGGAGAATAATCGATACCGCATGAACGACAGACCATCTGTTCATCCCAGTCACATTGACGGCGGCAAGATGACAATTCAATTCCTCAAACCTTCCATTTGACTGAACAACCGATCGACTCTGTGAGTTGCACACTCGGGGTTTGTCCTGCCAAGAGAGCATTGACGGCATCCATCAGCTCTGAGGTTGTTGTTTCATTCGGATTTTTTGGATTATCGTCCATTCTTCCACGATAGACGAGTTCATCATTTGCATCAAAGAGGTAGAATTCAGGGGTTCTCTTCGCATCGTATGCATGGGCAATCTCTTGGGTTTCATCGTGTAGATATGGGTACGGCATTCCCTTCTTTGCTCTCGCCACCATATGCTCAAAGGAGTCGTTTTCGTAAACAACTG
This sequence comes from uncultured Candidatus Poseidoniales archaeon, assembly GCA_964613395.1. Lineage (GTDB taxonomy): Archaea > Thermoplasmatota > Poseidoniia > Poseidoniales > Poseidoniaceae > Poseidonia. The sequence goes on from CAZTGO010000017.1 coordinate 12,857, forward strand.
GGTCATTTGAATTGATGCCAACAAAACCGATTTGATGTTCATTGCAGAAGTCTGCCATGGCGTTCATGCGACCTACGCTAGCAACAACATAAGGACAATGGTTACATTCGAACACAATGACTACTCCATTCTGTTTTTTTGCTGTTTCAAAACTCATCACGGTTGCTCCAACGTCAGCATTCGCATTAGGCAGTTCAAATTCTGGGGCAGTTTGGCCAATATCTAAAGACATGGCTTAACCAAGTCGGTTGAATTCAAAATTGCTTGTATTTGATACTATGAGCATCAAACTGCAATTTTTGCTTCGCATTCAGCAAGCCTTGTTTTCGCTACGAGATGGTCTGCATCAAGCAAAAGGACATTCTTCCAACCAACGGCTGCTTCATCAAATTGCCCTTGTTCGTGATAAAGTGCAGCGATATGAAGGTGGGCATCGAGATGTCCTGGTTTTGTTCGAACAGCTGCTTCGAAGTCGGTGAGAGCATTATCGGTCTTGCCCCATTCAAGATACAGTAAACCTCGTTGATGCCAGGCTTCTGCGAGATTCGCATCGATTCGCAATGCTTCGTTAAGCGGTGATTCAGCCCGTTCAGGGCGTTGTAATGCCATGTATGTTGCTGCAAGTTTCGTGAGTGCAACCGCATGTTGTGGTGAAACTTCGAGGACCATCTTAAAGTCATTAAGTGCTGATTTCCATTCAGCGAGGAGCATGTGTGCTTCTCCTTTTCTCAATCGTGCTAAGGTAAAATTTGGTGCGAGAGAAAGTAATCGTACACAATCATCGACTGCTGATTGCCCCTCGCCAAGAGCAATGAAAACTAATGCTCGATTTAGACGTGCACGGATGTGTGAAGGGTCTTCGTCAAGAGTCTGGGTGTAGAAGGTTTGAGCCAATTCAAGTTGTCCCATTCGGCCTGCGATGTTTCCTCGAACATAGGAGATCATTGGTGTTTGACCTTGAACATCTGCGGCGTCGATGAACTGGCTTGCACGTGCAATGTCGCCGTTGTCGAGTGAAAGCAAAGCGGATTCGCATGCAACGTTTTGGTCGTTTTCCGGCAGCAAACGTCTCGCACGGTCAAGGGATTCTGATGCGAGATCAAGATCTCCGAGAAGACGTTGTGTTCGTCCGAGACCAAGCCATGCAACACCGAGTTCTCGATGAATGTTCAAAGCACCTTCAAATGAAGTTTGAGCGTCTTGAAGAAGGCGTTTGTCTGTCGTACCTGTACCATCCCTTAATCGGTCTGCTTTTGCGAGGTGAAGGCGCCCCTCAACTGTATGGAGGAGTGGATGGTCAATGTTTGAAGGAGTGTCATCGACCAATTGCTGGGCATCTTCGATTCGATGATTTTTAAGGAGGCGGTCAGCAATTCTTGCACGCAATTCTCCATTTTGAGGGGTTTTTGCCAAATTCTTCATCAAATTTTCTTCAGCCGCTACCAAATCTCCTTGAACTTCAAGCAACTCTGATTTTAGGAAGATCGTATCCACTCCACCCGCATCCAGTGCAACGGCGTGAGTTGCGGCTTTGAGCGCTTCTTGGTGACGGTTCGTATCTTCCGATAACATCTCAGCGAGCAAGGCCCATGCTTCCCCGTGTTGGCGGTTGAGTTTCAAGCATTCTTGTGTGGCTTCAATGGCAGCCAAAGCCTCCCCTTCTTCCTTGAGAAGTGATCCATATTGGAGCCAATCGTCAGCACGTGTGGGGTCTTCCTCAAGTGCTTTTTCGATGGCTTCCAACGCCTCTGAACGAGCTCCTGCTCTTGCCCGTAGTCCTGATAGCAATGATTTGTCTGCAGGGGTGTCAACACCGAGTGCCTCAAGACGGCGGACAGTTCGTTCTGCCTCATTATCACCCATAGCGACCAAAAGATGGGCATGTGCCCGAAGCATTTCGGGTTGGTCGGGATTAACTTTCATCAAAGATTCGAGCCAATGACGCTGAAGGTCCTGGTCTCCTTTCAGGCATGAAATATCATACAAATGACTTAGAATTCCTTCATGGCCTGGGCTCAGGCGGTATGCAAGTCCAAGTGCTTGTTCTGCCCAGTCATATCTCTTGACAACCAATGCAGCAACACCAAGTTTGTGTGCTAGATGGCCATCGAGTTGCAGGTTCTCTGCCGAAATGGCGTGGTGGTCAAATAATTCGAGCAGGCGGAGGACAAATGATTGCAATAACTCGTTCAAATTACCATCATCAGCATCAGTAGAACATGGAGCAAGCGTAGAAGATAACACTGTTAAGCATTCATCGAAAGATGGAGCGACGTTTGTGTTGTGCTCGTAATGAAGAAGGAAAGCATGTGTTTTCATCGATGCATCAACTTCTGGATGAATCTCAAGATATGTGGCGATAATTGAAGTAACTTCTTCTAAATGTGTCTTTGTGTTATCGGTTAAGGTATTCAAATGTTGAAAATGTGACATCTGAGATTCTTTGAGAACAATGTTTTGCTCAACCAAATGTTCGATGGAATTTTGCATCTTTTTCATCCAAAGCCCAAAACCACCAACAACGCAGCCTGAAAAGAACACTGAACCGATAAGTAAGGCACTCATTAAACTTGACCTGTTCTAATTGCCTTTATGCTTCACGGCTCTTTTGAGCATAATCGACTCATTTTGCTACCTTTTTGAATTCGCGAAAAATTGACTAGGTCCAAATCGCATGTAGAGGTTGAAAACAATGCTCACATTGAAAGCCTAACTCACACCATATCTTTGTGTGGGAGAAGAATCTGAAGGCAATGATTTTGCTTTCCTTGAGGATGACATATTGTCACTCGTTGGCGATAGGTTCGATTTTCAACCTTGCAGTGATTTTGTTTTCTCTACTTCATCAAATCGGATGCAGCGGTTCGAATTTCTAAAAGAACTCATTAGAAAGAGCGACTTATTACAACGGCGTTTGGAGTACGTCAAAGAATACTTTCACGAAGAAGACGATATCATCGACGAAATTTTGATTCAATCTCGAAACCCGCTTATTGAAGAGGAATTAACAAAAGAATTGGATAAATACATGATGATTTCTTACTCCTTCGAACCGAAATTCAGTCGATATTTGCAATTTTGGACCGGTGAGAACGACTATGAAGCATGGAAAAGTATTCTTGAGCGGTGTGCTTCTGTAGATGTTTCAAGCTACGCCACTTTAGAGAATATATCTCACCTTTTTGGGACAACTGAAAATGTCAACATCATTCTTCATCGCCTAGAAGAACTCGAAGAAAAAGAAAGAATGCAAGGACAGTCGATCAAGGATATGCTGCGATATTTAACGAATCAAGGGCTCGATGTTTCAAAAATTAGAGGTTTCGATTTCGTTCAGAGTTTTGATGCTATAGCGAGATATCAGGAGTTTCTGGATGAAAAAGAGAGCATGAAAATCACAACACTTTCACCGCTGAAAGATTTTGATTTGGAACTATTTCATTCATTTCAAAAACAAATGGAGTCTATTTCAAGCCCCGACCAAAAACAAGACTTGGTAAGACTCCGCACGGACATTCAAGATGTATTGTTTCGACTTGAAGAAAGTTTACAACGAGCAAATGAACAAAAAACGTACTGGCAAAATCAAGGAATTAAATTCGAACATCACGGGCCAATTCAAGCCAAAGATTTGCGTGATTGGGAAGAGACGATTGCTGTTCAAAATAAAGGCATTGAAGAACATTTACAACTCATAGAGAAATGGAATCGAATCATAGAAATTTTTCCCGATCATCACAAATTTAGCGAAAATTTCATCGGACAAATTGAAAAAAATTCTGACTTCAAAGAGTATATCGAAATGCTTGACCTTAGGAGAAAACAAACCGAAATCGATGGTTTGAAACGAATAGAAAAATTTGAATTTCATGGCATTCGGATGGAGGAATGGAAATCTCGATTCATTGCTAACTCGATTGTCGCCATGAACGATTTTGAACTCTATGAACCGCTTCTGAATCTCGCCGCCAACTATATCGAAGCACTCATCGATATCGATGTGTCTTTTGAGGGTGAACAACAACGTGATGATTGGTTGCAAAAACTTCGAAATGATATTCTTGACAACGAACTTTTTCAGCAAATCGAGGAGTTTATCGATTGGAAGACAAAAAGAAACAATCGGCACAGGCTCCTTCTAGAGAAAGAGGCTCAATCATTTGATGAAGAGACGAGGATAAGGTTAGGGAAATTATCAATCGCTGAATTTGAAAGGGCAGTAACAAGGACGACATCCCATTCGAGCAAGAGGAAAAAGAGTTCACAGGAACAACATCGATTGTATCCATATGTCGAAAAATCTATCCAAAACCTCGAGCATAAAGGATGGAATCTTGCAAATTTTCCCGAACTTTGTGCCGAAAACGCTCATGAAATCGCATCGATATTGCATGATTGCCAACATCGAATAGATACTTTTCCTCAATTAAGAAACCGGCTACTTCGTCTTCCTTGGGAAAGAGACATCGGGCTTGCAATAGCAATCTCTCAGCGCATCCAAGACCCAATGGAATTGCAAAAGTTGTATGATGAAATCCCTTCATTCATTCAACATCTATCAAGAAGAGATGTTGAGCACGAACATTTTGTTTTGCGCCTATGGGCTCCTAAAGAAACCGTGCCCACTTTGCTCCCAATGGACAAACAAAATCCGAAATTAAAGCCGGTTGACTCTTCGACATTAGATGATGCACATGAAGCAATACTTGAAGCAATGGACCCTGAAATTGTCATTCCCGAATCTGAAGTCATCAATGACCTCGACGTTGAATCGCACAAGGAAAATGGTTCTGAATTATCAGAACCTCAACAGACAGTAATCCATGAGTCTGAAGAAGGCACAGTCGAGTCTGATGATGAACTGACGAGTGTAACATATGAGGAAAATTCAGTCCTTGAAAAGCGAGCAGAACATGTAGAGCATAGCGAAAAGTCCTCAATTCATCTTCAACAAAATCGAGACGAACTGATCAACGTAATTGCACAATTTTGTGGGGCATTAGGGTTGAAGAAATCACAGGAAGCCATTTTCAATGGGGTTGAAGGTGTTGATTATGCACGCCGTAACCTCGCAAAACAAGTTGGACTAGAACCTCGGGATATACGCGTTGACAGGATGTTGCGTATCGCTCTTCGTTGTTTTCCGAAATCTGACGATGACGATTCAACTTTAGTCAAGAAGCAGGGGATCTTGAGTTCGTTCATCAGACGTTTGGATGGTTATCATCGATGGATGAGAAATCGACTAGAACATCGCCATTCAAGTTCATCCGGTGTCTTTTTGCAAGATGCTCGAGCATTGGGGGTTGCTTTAGAAAGAATTCCTGGACCAGGGGTGCGGGTGCCACTTGAATCTGATACGATGCAATTGCCAAAAGAAATGGAAGAACTAGGAAAACTTGCCTCTGAACTAGAACATAGTTTGGTCCTAGCCACTGCAGGTGGCATGGCTGTCGCTTCAACTTAATTCATCAAGAAGAGCTTGTTGTTCTTCATTTGAAATTGCTTGCGCTGGAGGTAGAGGTGGTGGTGGCAGGGGCGGAGGAATTGTTGGAATTGTGGGTGCATTTGGCGGAGGAGGGAGTGGCATCTGTGGAGATGGTGCTGCAGGATTCGGTAATGGGGGGTTAACTGACGGTTGAGGCAAGGGTTGGGCTGTAACGATTGGGGGGCCTACTGGTTGTTGTTGCGTAAGAGGTTGTGGGGGTTGAGGTAAGGGTTGGGCTGGACCAATCGGTGGACCTGCTGGCTGTTGCGATGGATGTGGTTGAGGAATTGGTGCTGGCTGAGGGATGGGGGGGTTCTCTCCTTGGGGGGTTTGGGTTTGCAGCACTGCTGCATCTTGAACTGGTGGGCCTTGATTTGGCATCGTTGACTCAGGTTGGTTCGATTGAGGTGTTGGTTGAACCGCTAAATCCGCCGGATGTTGTGCGGAGATCCCAGCGATGTGTGGCTCTGGTTTGATTGCTACGGGTTGGTTCATGGCAGGCTGAGCAATAGGTTGTTCTACCTCTTTTCCTGGCTTCTCGACTTTTGGACGATAGGATAACTCTGTTTCACATTGTTTTGAGTAAAAAATACCCTCATTTAGATATCTGTGCATCATTGTACCAAAGTGCTTCATACTTGTTCGGAAGGTATAGCCATCGTGATTCCATATCCAAAAGAGATGGCGATATTTTCTTCTGTGGCCATACAAGACAATCCATTGAACCTGTGCCCTCATTAGTATATATGGTACGACGCCGGTGACAAAAAAGAAAAGAAGCAACAGATGTTGTTCAATCACTGAAAAAACGGTGAGAAATGCTGTCATGATGAAAAGTGAAAACATGGTCGACCATAGAGAGGAAAAGGAACGAAGATGTTCTGCATTCAAATGGTGAAAGCCAACGAGGTCCCGCTTAGAGATGGTCCAGTGTGTTTGTCTTGAGATGTGGTCGTCATCATCTTTGAACATCTTCACATGTTGGAAGTGTTCTTCATCAGCAACAAGAAATGTTGCGAAATGAGATGACGCTGTCAGTTTAAGTGGGAGTACATCGGATTCTTCGATGAAGTGGTCTTCGATGGGGAACGGATGAATCCAGAAATCATGCGTCTCCTCTGAAAAGGAAGAGTCGAGTGCTTCAATTTCGGCTTGTTCGTCGGTTGTTATCTCTGATTCTTGATGGTCGGTCTGTGGACTGGTTTCCTCATCGCTATGGTCGTCTATTCCCGCCCAAGGATCGTCGTCCATGATTGGTGTGGTCCTTTTCTAGAACAAAAAAGGTTTCATGATTATCGATGTACGCTTGAAAGCCATATTTTGAGGTCGTCTTGAGTTTGGAAATCTTTGCCTTCTTTGGTGCCAACAAGTGTTGGGATGGAGCTGTCTTTCAATTTCTCAAGAACTGTACCTGTGATTGGGGTATTGATGATGATCGCTTCAACATCTTCTGCCTCCTTGATCGAGTCAGATAGTTTTGATGCGGATATTTCTTCATCAGAAAACGAACCATCTTTAAACAAAAACAGTGCCTTGTTCTTACCGATTTCATCAAGTTTATCGAAGAGTTCTTGGATTTCTGGTGGAGCTTCGCTGCCTTCAAAAGTATCCCCGAGTTCTTCTTGCCACGAATCGTCTTTCGTGTATTTTTCTTCGTCGAGTGCTATTTGCTTGTCAAGGTCTGACTTGAATCGAGCAGCTTCGGTTTTCTTCTGGAGGCACATCGTTATGGTCTTCTGAGGTAGGAGTTCCCATTCTTGACCTGGCGGAGCCTGGGCGACATGGTCAATTTTCAACATATCAAACAATTGGAGGAAGAGCATTTCTCCACCTCTGTCGCCATCGATTGCTAGAATAACTGTGTCTTTTGAATTCGCAAGGTCGATCAGTTCTTGTTTAATATCGCCCGCCCCGTCGGCGCTAATGGCATTTTTAATGCCATGATTGAGAAGGTTACGAACATCATTTCGCCCTTCAACAATAATGAGTGAATCCGATTTCTCAACGTTTGGACCACTTGTCAATCCATGATAGGATGTTGCAGTTCCTGTCGTTAGGACGGCACGGACTTCTTCGACAACTGTTTTTGAAGCGGCCTCACCTGAATTGACAAGATTGAGCAACAGTTCCTTGGCTCGCTCGACGACCGAATTTCGCTTTGTTGCACGTACATCATTAATTTCTACAACCGTGATCACTGCGTCGCAGGGACCAATTCGGTCGATTGTTTCGAGTGATGAAGCAATAATTGCAGTTTCAACATTGTCCATGCTGCTCGGAATGAATATGTTTCCATGCACTTTTCCATTTTTGACTTCTGTCTCAACATCCACATGGCCTACTCTTGCCGAACGTTGTAACTTCCTTAATTCGAGTTCATCGCCCAACAATCCTTCGGTCTGACCCATGATTGCTCCGATGATGTCTTTTCGCTGGACTGTACCGTTAACTTTTATGTCAGCCCGTATCATATATTTCATTGCTTTACTTGAATTTCCTTGTTTTCGATAATTATTTTTACCCATACCTTCATCTCCTTGATGGAATCACTGCACACAGGGTGTGCATAGACTGCTGGATAGGTCCAACAGAGTGAGTGTGATGATTGATTGTGGCTGTGGATTCTTTTTGAACCCTTTGGACAAAATCACCTTTTTTCACGATATTTATTGACGGTTCATTCAAGAACATGAGGACAATGGGGTAAACGCATGGCGAAAGACAGTATCGGGAATTTAGAAATTTTCCGAACGACAGTAGAAGTCGTGCTCGATGACGGTGTTTTGTCACGAGAAGAAAAGAGACTGATCATCAAATTGGCAAGTGCACTTAAATTGTCACCAGAAGATGCACCGCAGATTTATGAAGATATCAAAAACAACAAGGATTCTCCCCCTGGGGAGCCTATTGACCATAATAGCGCTCGTGCAATCTATGTCAAAATTTTCGAAATTGCCATTGTCAATGCATCATTATCAAAAGACGAGTTTCGAGTCCTTGCACATCTTCGAGAAATTCTGAGCATCACAGAAGAGGAGCATGAACAAGTTGAAAATGAATTACGAGAACTTGTCAAAGAAAAGTACGATGATGACGATTTAATCGAGTCATTTCTTTCAACAATCAAAGATTCGACAAAGCTTGTGACCAATCTCTTCAATAATTTTCGAAAACGTTCGAAGAATGGTGAACGAGTGTGAATCCACATTTAGATGATTGGCTTTCATCGCAGCGGATGGGAAATATAAAACGAAAAAGGTCATGGATGAAATTCTTTCGCCAATGCTATGAGCGTTCAATTCCGAGTTTTGGAAACCAACCAAAAATGGATGTTTTTGACGAGCATTCACATTATTCCTTTCACTATGGAGTCCCTACAAATGACCTGAGAACAATTGCTTCGTGGACGCTCACGGAATGCCAGGGCAATGAACGACGGATTGCCAAGTTGATTCCCCTCCTTTGGAAAAGAAAGGGAAGAGAGGATTGTCTCCTTGCAGGTTTTTTTCTAGCAAATTTACCACCGAGTGCAATTCAAGAAAATGTGTGGATGGTGTTTATTCACCTTTTACAAAAAACTGAGCCCGTTGAAATTATCTTAGAAATTTCAGCAGAACTCAAGCGAGCTGGACACGAGATCCCCAATGATGATTGGTTTGTTGCAATGGCAGAACAAAGTACATTATGGCATCAATATGCAGTGCTCATTCTTTCACAATCAAATACGTTGTCAGAACAATGTAGGTTGTTGGTCGTGTCGGCTCCGAAGGGCGGCGAGTTGTTCGAAAGAATCCGAGAGAGTATTCTTGTTCCAAAGAATTGATGGAATGCTTGCTTTTTGAAGATTCATGGGCGAGCGTTTTCTTCCTACTGAAGACCCTGTTCTAGAGAACGTGTTGAAATGGACCATTGAACGTGATGCCCTTGATGTTCGACGACTTTTGGAGTGGTTACCGGAGGCTCGCTCATCGAGAGAGCGGATGGCCTTACTCCAACGTGTCCGAGGTTTACTCAACGAACTTGAATCTGCACTCAATGCGATTGATGAATTACAATGAGGCTTCGCTGTGCATGGTATCATCTTCGCCGGAGGAAAATCTCGTCGAATGGGTGAAGATAAGGCGCTCATGTTCGACAATGTCGCTAGGCTACAAAACGCGTTTTCATCCATCGGTGTTGAGAAAACTGTGGTTCTTTGCGGTGTTGAAGCGAGAGCCCTTTTGTTCTCAGGTACCGTTGTGTCCGATCCAGAAGAAAATATGGGTTTACACAGGCTGCTTCAATGGCTTCAACAGTCAATACACGATGACATCATCTGTGTTCCGTGTGATGCGTACACATTAACTCTTGAGGGTCTGCAAATCATGCTCAGCCATGCTTCAACAGGGGGGGTTGTTGTTCAACAGGAGAAAATACACCCCACGTTTTGCATCATTCCTAAAGGGTGGCAGTGGCCCGAAGATGCCACATCACTTACCTCTCTACTGAGGGGTTTACCGCACATTGAAGTCGATGCAGATGACGATGAATTCTTGAATTTTAATTCAAGAGACGACCTCTCATTTCATCTTGGGAAAATCAATCGTCTTCACCAAGAATTTCTCCATTTGCAATCTTCGTGATTATTGCGGGATAGAGGCGATGTTCCTCAACCTTCACCCGCTGGGATAGGGTAACTTCTGAGTCTCCAGGAAAAATAGGCACTCGGCATTGGCCAAGAATTTGTCCGGAGTCCATACCTTCATCCACGAGATGCACGGTGCACCCAGTGAGTGTTTCATTTGATTGAAGGACATCTCTGTGTGCATGAGCACCAGGGAATTTCGGCAACAATGAAGGATGAATATTCACGATATTCGGCGAATACTGTTGGATGAATGTTGGTGAAAGAAGCAACATATATCCACTCAAAACAACCAATTCGACATCATATGGTCGTAATTCGTCGATGATGAGTTGTTCGTGATCTTCTCGAGAAATTCGCTTGCCATCCACATCGATATGAGGGATAACGATGGTAGGGATGCCGTAGGCTTTCGCATGATCGAGGCCTCCAGCATTTTCTTTGTTTGACACAACAACACATGTTGTGTGATGACAATCATGTTGCTGGAAACGAAGGAGAGCTTCGAGACCTGAGCCTGAGCCGGAAATAAATACTGCACAGCGTAACGGCTCTGCGGACGAGGCAATCCTTCCGCCAATCAGCACCTGTGCCATGGGCATGCCAGTCGAATTCTGTAAAAGAGGGCTTCGTCGAGACATCGGAGGGTTTTTTTGAGATTGATAGGAGGACAGGCCGGGGCAATGGTATGACAAATGATGTCGGTGTTGAGATGCCCCTTTCCCATTACGCTGCATTGAGTGATGATGAAATCGTTGAGGTTGTTCTCTCAGAACACAAGCCCAGCAGTAACCCAATTGTTCGAGTTGTTTGGACGTCTTGTGGACTAATTTTCGTCGTATTTGCAGCCATTGGCCTCATCTTACCGGGGTGGCCAACAACGTCGTGGCTTGTCGCTGCTGGTTTTTGCTTTGGGAGGTCATCGCAAAATTTGTTCCGATGGTTGCTGACCAACCGTTTCTTTGGTGTGTATTTGCTCAATTATTACAAATCTGGTAAAACACTCCCCCTCCATTCAAAGATTGTCATCTGCGGACTCATTACCATTGTATCCATTTTCTCAATTGTCGGACTTACAAAGGCTGGTGACCCCGGTTTCGGTCAAACGACTATTGCACTCGTCGCCCTCATCGGTGTATGGTGGGTTGGTTGGCACGTACCTACAACGGCATGACTAATCCGTTCAATTCATAGTCATGCCTGAACATGAAATATCAGTGGCGGAAAAGTCTGTGCCCAGTAAAGAGCATTGAGATGTTGTGCTCATCAGCACAAGCAATAACCTCTTCATCTCGAATCGAACCACCTGGTTGGACGATTGCAGCGATGCCAACCTCTGCGGCTTGCTCAATTCCATCTTTGAATGGAAAAAATGCATCAGATGCGAGGATGGCTCCTTTTGCACGCTCGCCCGCTCTTCTTGCTGCGATACGCACTGCTTCAACACGACTTGTTTGCCCCGGTCCAATACCAACTGTAGCAAGTCCGTCGACTATGACAATGGCATTGGATTTCACCTGTTCGCACACTCGAACAGCGAATTTCATGCTGCCCATCTGCGCTTCGGTAACATTTGCCTTTGTCACCGTTTTCGAATTTTCCCATTTGAGAATTGGAGGCTCTTCTGTTTGAACGAGCATGCCCCCTTCAATCGGTTTTCTTACAAGTGCTCGTTGCAATGGTTCGAGTCGGTTGTTTGGAGAACGTAAGGTTAAGATCCGCCGGTTACCTTTCTGCATGAGTATTTCTTTTGCTTCGGAAGTGTATCCCGGGGCCATCATCACCTCAACAAAGAGATTTCCAACTGCTTTTGCAGTTTCTGGTTGAACAACTTCATTGAAACAAATGATTGAGCCGAATGCAGATTCAGGGTCACTTGCGAGTGCTTGTTCAAATGCCTCTTTTTGTGTTGCACCTAAAGCGGCCCCACAAGGATTGTTATGTTTTACGATGACACAAGCATGAGGCGTTTCTGGCCAGTCATCTGTAGAAAGAGAACGGCACAACCGCAAGGTCGCATCTGCGTCTGCATAGTTGTTGTAGGACATCGCCTTACCTCCTTCGACCTTTGCTGATACAAGCGTATCAAACTCTGTTGGTGTGTTCGAAGTGTACAATGCAGCGGATTGGTGTGCATTTTCACCATATCGTAGATGATGACTCAATGAATGGCTGCTGGTCAAAAGTTGGGGATAACGTTCTACCTGCTCTTCAACAAGGTCGACCTCGGTTAATTCTCCATTCCATCTTCGATGGAGTTCTTCGGCGATGGTGTGCTCGTAATCAGCCGTGTGCTGATACGCTTCTAATGCCAATTCTTGTCGAGTGGTCATGGATATATCTTCTAGTGATGTTGCACGTTCTAGCATTTCTATTAGAGGTGCGTACCGTTCAGGATTTGTCAAGATGAGGACATGTTGATGATTTTTTGCTGAGGCCCGTACCATTGTTGGACCGCCAATGTCAATCATTTCGAGCAAGTCCTCATCAACAAGTGGTGGTTGTTGGCGGGATGCATCTGCAAATGGATAGAGGTTACACGCCACGATTGATATGCGTGGATAACCTAAATTTTCAAGTTCGACACGATCGTTTTCTTGGTGAAGACGAGCGAGAAGTGGCCCATGTATTGCTGGATGGAGTGTCTTTACGCGCCCGTCAAAAATTTCTGGGTGTTCGGTCGCATCTGAAACTTTACTCACTGGAATGCCTGCTGTCGAGAGCGTTCGATATGTGCCGCCCGTTGAAACAAGTTCAAACCCAAGTTCGTGGAGTTGTTGTCCAAATTCCACAATACCATCTTTGTCGTAGACGCTTAAGAGTGCACGATGGCCAGAAAAACGAGCGGTCATACCAAAAACCCGTTAGGGAAGTCCAAGAGATATTGGATTTCAACATACCGTTATGTTTCTTTGGCTAATCACCGCGCGAAGAAATGACTTGATCGACGCGAAGAAGTCCGCAAGCGGTATCTGTGGCAAGTTCAATAGCATGAAGAACCGTATACGTTGGCTCAACAACATCATCCATATCGTTCAATGTGCCATCAGCACAAACACCCTTCTTTCGTTGCCCTTCTCGATGGAGAGAGCGTAGTTCGAGGACGGTGTCGAGTTTGTCTTTACCCGCATTGCCCGACAATGCCGATGGGATCCGTTCAAGCGAACGCGCAAAGGCTTCGATGGCCAATCGCTCCCTTGTGCTGTTGCGTTCTGCCCACTGGCGTATATGTAATGCAGCACCAATGAATGTTGCACCACCGCCGTAAACAAAAGTTGGGTGTTGGTAAAAGATAGTTGCTGACCGCATTGCATCGTAGAGATTTCGTACGACTTCTTCGGTCGCTTCACCTCCATCGCCTCCAACGTCAATGGTTGCGATGTTTGAGTGTTCACCAATGGTGATGATGGCTCGTTCCCTTCGGCCCTCAGCTCCTTCAGTGACTTCGATGTTGTAGTGTTCAAATCGACCACATGATTCTTGAGATAAGTCGTCGAGATGGTCAATCAATTCACTTGACGACGCCAAAGCAATATCTTCGAGAAGTGATTCGTCGATGTTGCCAAACATCACAATGCCTTCACTTGACAATGTATGCAAAATTGATGGTTCGATATTTTGTGAGCTGAAGACCATCGTTGCCCCACTTCCTCGAATTTGTTCGGTTTTTTTGGCAAGAAGATCTTTCTTTGCTTGGATAAAGGAAGAATATTGTTCGGTTGAGATGATTTGAATCTCTGCGTCTCTAGAGGTTGTCTCGTATTCAATTGGACAGGTCAGGCAAGCAATTTTGCCTTTTGTCAAGGAATGTGGTTGACCATCGAGGTGGAGATTTTGGTCGATAATAAGCCCAGGGATACAACGCGTATCAGATATGGCACCTGAGCGGCGTTTGGTCATCCGTATGTTTTCGTAAGCGTGACGAGGAGAATGTTCAACATCGATATGGTCAAATGCCTTGATTAACAACTTCGTCAAGTGTTCTTGGTCGGTGCTCGCCATAGTTCCATTCATAGATGTCGTTAAAATTGCCTGAATTGTGTTCGAAAACGTGTCAGGCTGGTTAGCATTTGAATCAATCCAGTCAAGGCATTGCTCAAGCGCTTGTTGGTAGCCTTCGACAACAACAAGTGGGTGAAGTCGTTTTTCGAGGAGCATGCCCGCTTCTTTCAAGAGAGAACTGGCAAGTAAAACACTCGTCGTCACTCCGTTTCCACATGACTGCTCTTGTGCTTCAGCAAGTTGAACAAAGGCTTTCGCGGCTGGATGTTTTACGAGAAGTTCTGCAATAATTTTTGCACCATCGTTGGTAATTGCTGTCTCGCCATTGGATTTATACAGCATTTTATCGAGACCTTGTGGGCCAAATGTACCTTCCATGAGTTGACCAAATGCTGATGCAGCGGAAATGAGTTTTTGCGTAACCTCTTGGCCACTGGTTACACTCGTGGTCGAACGGACGATAGAAACAGGCCCTCTTCCGCCACCCGGTTCACCTCCGACCATGATAGGTCGGGTGCTCTCTTCTTCTTCAATGCCATGGATTGTTAGAAACTTATCGTCTTCCCTTGCGTTTGCCTTTGCCTTTTGACCGAGAGTGCTCCCAAGCACGACTTTCTAAAGCCCGTCTGTCTTGGGGGTCTTCCCAATGTGGATTCGGACGTTCCATGCCTTCAGGCATTGCTTCAAATGGCTCAATGCCAAGGTTAAGCCCTCCTAATTCCTCTTGCAATTCTCGAACATTACGCCCTCCTTTGCCCACTAGAGTGGCGACCATGTGTTGAGGGACGTAAACGCGTGCAGAGGTTTCGCTCGTGAAATGTACTGAACATTCTACACCGACCCACTGTCGAATCGTGTCGATAATCTGATTTTTTGCGAGTGTTTTGAGTGGTGAGGTTGCGCCTCTGCCACTTACAGGTACGACTGCAATTTCTGAACCAAATGCAAACATTTCATGTGTGATTTTTCCACTTGGAAATTCAATAATTTCGATGACCGGTCGAGCAAGTTCTTCTTGCATTCCTGTTGGCGGTTTGACCGTCATCTTCAATTCAAGCACCTGTTGAATTTGGCCTGCTTCGACGTGAAGAACTGTGTCAAGAACTTGGCTGACAAGGCCAAGCTCCACTTTGCCGATCAATCGTTGGATTGCTTCGAGGGCTGAATTTGCATGAGTGACGCCAAGAAGGCCAACACCCGCTAATCGCACATCTGCAAAGATTTCGAAATCCCTCGCCCGTCGTACCTCATCAAAAATGACGAAATCGGGCCGGACAAGAAAAAGAATCTCTGCCGTTTTCTCAAGATTACCTTCCAACGGCGCATATTGAGTAATTCTATCTCGTAGTTGTAGGTCTCTCGGTGCTTCCATGGTTTTGACTAAGGCCCCCACATCTTCATCCAAGTATTCAGCTATGGCTTGGGCCAATGTGGTTTTACCTGAACCAGGTCTGCCGCAAATGAAGACCCCTCGGTGATGGTTGGATAGTCGTTCAAGGATTTGATCGTCGAGTTCGTAATCTGAAAGAGAAAGTTTCGCAACTGGCCGAACGATTGTAATTTCTCTCGCATCTGAAAACGGTGGCCATGCACAGGCAATTCGTAAATCTCCGAGCTGAATAACCCTACAACCTTGGCGGTCAATCTCAAGGAAACAATCGCTTCGATGCTGATTCTCACTAACAATCGTGGTGAGTTCTTCTTGCAAACTTTCCAATCGTAGTGTGTCCCATGATTGTTCTTCTTGACCTTCAATATCTTCTAGACGTAATGCTCCGATTGCCCCACGTTTTGCTCTTGGAACACAATCTGCCTTGAAGAAGAGTGTATGGACATCATCTGCAAGCAACGCTTCGACAACATCTGGTAGATCTGGGTGGTTGCCAAATGTAGCCATAGGACAAGGTCACATCTGTCGGCTTTTCACCTTATCCGATATTTATGCATTCGCTGGTTGCATTGCATGCATGGTCCACCAGATGGTAGCTAACAACACAAATCCGACAATGTAAGCACCGAGACTCGGAAATGCCCAAATTTCAACAGCAAGAAATCCAAAGCCAAGGGAGGTTAAACAGTACACAGTGACTGCGAGGATGTTTGCTTGAGACATGCCCATGTGTTGTTTGACTTCCTCCCAGGATAGAACACACCATGAAAATGCAATCAGCAACATGAGAACACAAAAGACAATGGCCCCATCCATTGCAGATGATGCGAGATAACCGCGTGCAAGTGAAAGGATGACAGATAGCCAGAAGAATCGAGAAAGTGCCTTCATTGACATTCCCATGATTCACCCGAAGTGGAAGTGCTTCTTCAACTGTACTCTTTCGACTTTATTGAAATATGAAGATTTCAAACAATTTTTTTGAACATTTCATATTGGTGTTGGAAGGCCTCAATCGATTGAGTTGGCAGCGTTTGTTTGTTTTGGATGTTGGAGAGAAATCGCTTCCATTGGGATTGTAGAGCCTGTTCATTTCTCATTCGGTGTTGATGATT
Organism: uncultured Candidatus Poseidoniales archaeon; assembly: GCA_964613395.1. GTDB lineage: Archaea > Thermoplasmatota > Poseidoniia > Poseidoniales > Poseidoniaceae > Poseidonia. The sequence goes on from CAZTGO010000017.1 coordinate 29,476, forward strand.
GTTGATAGTGCAGAACCCGGGGTTACCAAAATCGATGTGCATTGTAGCGTCTCGAGTCGTGATCTCAATGTGCCGTCGTTCTTCCACAGCATTCCAGCCCATGTTGCATGTAATGGAGATATCCTTAGTTGATGTGAATGCATATGAATGTAGGGATTCATCCACACGATATGTGATATCACTCTCACGAATTTCGATGCCAAGATGAGAAAAAAGGGCGAGGGCGTGAACGAGAAAGGCATCAACAGGATGTGTTGATGAGCGATTTGACCGGGTTGTTGTCCTCCAGTAATCTATGGATTCAATCTTATCGATGGAAAGGTGTTGCTCAAGGAATGTGATTACAGGGTGGCTATTGAGAAGGTATCCCACCTGCAGATAAGCGGATGTTGTTGTCATCACCTCGAGAAGTGGTTGAAGTTCTTCCATTGATTGTGCTAATGGTTTTTCGACCAGTACGTGGATATTTTGCTCAAGGCATTGCTTGGCTTGTGATACGTGATGCTGGTTTGGGCTTGCAATAATTGCAATATCGATGAGGTCGAGAACTTGGTCAAACTCATCGATTGTGAAGCACTTCTCAACAACCTCGTGTTGAATTGGGTCTGTATCCACAACATACAGGTTGTTAATCGATGTACCAACTTCGTTTGCAAGGACGTTGAGGTGGTTTGAGCCCCAACGCCCACAGCCGATCAGCCCCACATTGTACATGCTTACAACTCCACCTTTGAACCACCCGATATCGCCGGGTCTATGCTGAGGGTTCGTACCAGTACATTTGAGAAATTGTATTCCTCATTGTCTGGATATCAGTGGTAAGAAGGCGTTTGCAGCCCGCTCACATGCATTTGCAACATCATCAAGGCGTTGCAGAACACGGTACATGTGCATAGCCGCAAGGGCATTGTCTTCACCTGTTGAGAACACGTGAGCTGCTGCTTTAGCTTCGATTTTATCGGCTTCGTGCTCCAATTCATTGACTCGCTTGATGAGGCCACGAACTTCTTTGGCGTCTTTTCTTGTCTCTCCTGACAAACCAAAGTCCCTCAGGGCCCTCACTGTTTCATCATAAGCCTCTACAGTGGCTTTGACAATTTCAGCCATCTCTTTGAGGTTCTTCTTCGCAGTTTTGTCATCCATGAGTGGTCGGAACGAGAGTTGCTCAGCGACATTTTCTGCATAATCTGCAATTCTATCTTGGCGGGTGATCATGTGAAGCTTTTCTTCTGTGCTCGCAATCATTCGGACACTTGGAAGGGAAAGAGCATGTCGAAGTGTAGACTTCAGTTCGTCGGCCTCTAACTCAGATTTGCTTGTCGCCTTAATGGCTTCATCCAAATCACCCTTGCCAGAAATTGCAATTTCAACTGCTTCAAACATGTTATTGACTGTCTTTTCCACAGCAGTAGCGTGTTCTCTAAAGATTTCAAGAGGTGTTGCTGCACCATCTCCTCCGATGTCTGCTAGAGCCTCTTCGACGTGTATTTCATTGTCCTTTGTCCGCCACATGATGAAAGCAACGACCACGAAAGCGATAGTAACAAGGACGACCATGGTGAGGAAATCTCCACCACTCAGCACGAGAAGGACGATTGAGCCGAAAGCTGCTGCTGGAAGCGAGGCAATCCATGATGCTGCAATTTTACCAAATACCCTGAAATCAACAGCTTTTGCTCCGCCTGCTAACCCTACACCAACAACAGCACCTACGAGCGTGTGTGTTGTCGAAACCGGTACGGCGAGGAATGGCATTGAGAAGACCAAAATTGTTGTAGCAGCACCAAACTCTGCTGCAAAACCTCGAGTTGGCGTGATATCTGTGATTTTTCTTCCAATGGTCTCCATAACTCTCCAACCCCAAGTGATGACACCAATGGCGATACCTGCGGAACCAATGAGGACAAGCCAGAGAGGAATGTCTGCTTTCTCAGCCAACATGCCTGTTTCGCTCGAAAGGACTTGGTAGACCGCGGCCATAGGGCCAATTGCGTTTGACCTGTCGTTAGCCCCGTGAGCAAAGGCAACATATGCTGCGGTAATGATTTGCAACCAAACGAAAATTCGCTCCACGCCTTTGAATCCTTTTCGATCTTCGTCGAGATCAACTTTTCGAAGAACAAAATACAAGATAACTGATGCTAAAATTCCGATGAAAAGTGCAAACAAAAGTGCGTTAATTGGGAACCATGCATTGTCTGCATATGGATTGAACGAGCCGTTTTCTTTTGCAGGTAACCAATTTGTTTTGTCAAGGATGCCTGCTTCATCCAATCGACTGAACATTCCTTTTAGTGCTTTGAACAAAAGAGCGAGGCCCAACACAAAGAATGTTGGTAACGCAAGAATGGGTGCGAGAATTTTTGCTCGTTCAGTGGGGTTTTCAGCATTCAAAATGGTGCTTCGCACAACTGTAAAGGTAACAAAGGCAAGAATCCCTCCAATAAGTGGTGATGCAACCCAGGACATGACAACTTTTCGCACGACTTCCCAATCGATGAGTGTTGTATTATGTTGGACTTCAAGGATAAGTCCCACCCCAATAACACCACCAATAATGGAGTGGGTTGTTGATACAGGGAGGCCAAATCTTGTTGCTACAGTGAGCCAAACCGCAGCGGCCATCATCGCTGCGACGAATCCTAAGGCGAGGTCTTGTGATAATTCTTTGAAAAATTCGGGGTCGGATTCTTCAAGTCCGAAATCAACGGTGAGAATGCCTTTTCGAATCGTTTCTGTTACTGCATCCCCTGCAAAAAAAGCACCTGCGAACTCAAAAATTGCTGCGATAATAACCGCTTGCTTGAGTGTCAGTGCTCGTGATCCAACACTCGTACCCATTGCATTTGCAACATCGTTAGCACCGATGTTCCACGCGAGATAAGCACAAACTGCAAGGGCAAGGCCGAGGAGAATCATTGTCGAAGGTTCCATGCCTTTTCCAAACCAAAGCAGTATAACCATTAGCCCTATATATTCTATATAGAATATGTATTTCTTAAACGAATAACGCTTCTTCCTGATCAAATAATGAAAGGCGACCTGCCATTAGAATATTGATGAGAGTTTCAGCAAGGTCAATACTATAGGCACACAAACGTCTCGTTTTTTCACTAAAACGGAATGAAGAAACATTGTATTTGTTGGATAGCATGAGAGTTTCTTCGAATCCTTCTAAATCTTTGATTGCTTCATGAAGTTCTTGTTTTGCTTCAATGATATTTGTGATGTCTTTGGAATTTGTATTGTGGATAATTTTTTTCAAGGCATTTTTCCATGTCAAAAGATGCTGAATAGGGATTTGAAGCGTTTCTTTTCGAAGTAAATTTTGACCTGGATGTTCTCGTTGATGCAAAATAAGATTCGCAAAAGAGTGTGCGTGATCCCCCATTCGTTCTAACGCTCTCGCCATAGAGACGTGTTCCATGCCTTGAAAGTGGTCGACGCCAAGTGCCCTTTCGACGCTGCTTGATTGGAGGGACATCGCTACCTGTCGGGCGACAAGTAATCTGCGGGCGTCAATCTGTCGTTCTCGCTCTTCCAAATCGCTTAGTAGGTCGGAATCTTCTCCGTTCATGACAGATATGGCATCTTCAACAATTTGGGTCACGAGGAGGTACATTCTGTTTAATGAAAACTTCAAAGGTAACTCATTTTGTTTCATCATCGAAACAATGTACATCTTTGATTCATGGTCACCTGAGAGGTCCATGCCTCTCGCTTCTCGTAAAAATTTACGGATTGTTCTGCGGTGTTTTGTCGAGATTACTGATTTGGAGTCAACACAAATGACGTCTGCGCCAGCCAGATAAGCACCAATTAAACATACATAGAGTTCTGATTCGGTTTGGTCGTTGATGACGATGTTGATCATGTTCTTTTTGGGCTTGGATTGGAATGGCGAGATTTGAATATTACCATTTGTCAAACGTTCAACGGCTACGATATCCGAAGCCTGAAGGTTATTTTGTTTCACCCATTTCTTAGGAAGGCTTACGATGTACGTGGACCCCCCTGTGAGCTGAATTTTTCTATGCTCAATTTTACTTGATGATGATGAAGAGGTTTCTATTCCAAACACAGTATCACTCTATTTATTTCTATATAGAACCAGTATTTATTCCTATTTCCAAAGTACCTTAGCCACGATTTTGGTGGTAAGGTTTTCTGATCGCGTTCAAGTACAGTTTGAAATTACTGGGCACATATACAGCATTCAACATGCTTTGAAACAAGATCAAAGATGCTTATGCCTCCCACTCCAATCTGGATTCTTTATGACACAATGACAATTCTTACAACTTCTGCCCTTCTTACATGGGTAGGTGCTTTTGCAAGGAGACTTCCCGCAATTTCCACATGCAACCATATTCAAAATGGTAAAGATGGAGATATATTTGTTCTTCTGTTGAGAGGGAAATAGTGAAAAATTTTGCATCGCTACTCATATCGAATCAAATACTCGTACGATATTCAAAATCACACGAAGTTATTTTTACTCCGTCATTAAGTTCTTGGCAGAATTGGAGGGCGTAAAGTGGACAGAAAAACAAAGGCAACCATTGTTTCATCTCTCATGGCATTGAGTTTAGTTCTTGGCATGATGGCTATTTTCAACAACAGTTGGCTCTCCGAAACAAATGAGGATTCGGGGGAAACAACCTCAAGCGGTTTGAAGAATTCAATGATTGTTAGCACCTACAGAAACAACACAGAATGTGAAGCAACCAAAGATATGATGGTTGGCTTCGGGGTGCCTGGTGAAATTTCATGTGATGGTAAGGAGTTGACGGTGCTGATGAACATCGAAGAACTATGTGAGCCAGAAGAGAATGGTGAGATGACTGATGAATGTGAGGAGGTCATTGCTGCAAATTCAATGGGTTCAACGGGTATGTGGGCTGGTACAGCATGTGCTCTGCTTCTTTCAGTTCAATTCATTTTTCCGAAGTTAGGATTGCGCATGCTCGACGATCTTCCAATCGCCGTTCAGACCATCATTTCGTGGAGTGTCGGGACACTTATGCTCATTGGAGTGATATCATGGTATGCCTTGCTCCCTGAGGGAGATACTAGTGCTTCGTTAGGCCTCTATTTGGCCATCGTCGCATCTCTTGTCGGATTAAGCGGTGCTGCAGTTGGTCAATTTGTCCCAACCGAAGATTGAATGGTTCTGCTGCTCTATCCATTCAGAACGTTCGAGGACCTCTTTGTTGGTAATGGTGCAGGAGGCAGGATTCTCGCCACCACACAATCGAAGATTGTGCTAGGTTCTCACCCTGCATACACTAAACTGTGTGTTGCTAATGGTGCAGGAGGCAGGATTCTCGCCACCGCACAATCGAAGATTGTGCTAGGTTCTCACCCTGCATGCACTAAACTGTGTGTTGCTAATGGTGCAGGAGGCAGGATTCGAACCTGCGAACCGTTACGGACTGGGACCTCATCCCA
>CAZTGO010000018.1:0-30723 GCA_964613395.1 uncultured Candidatus Poseidoniales archaeon
AATTCGCTCTCTCATCGACACTTTACAACCGAATCAGATATGCCTGAAGATATGAGCAAAGAACACATCACAAGCCACGCCATGCACCTTTGGGACATGCGGATGATCGAATACATGCGAAGTGGACAATCTCAACGCATCATCGACGAAATGCCTGAATTTACTGAACAAGCTATTGCTGAAAGCGATGGAGGGGGCTTAACTTGGCTTCTGTCGACACTCGACATCCCTCAATATCCAGCAATTCTCCATGGCTACGGCACAATTATCGGCACGGGTAATGCCATCGTCGAATGGCCCGTCCACAAGCACGAGGAGGCGAGTGCATGAGTGATGTCATCGTCGGTAACCTTGTCGTACCCGTCCACCCACATACCGTTCTGGCTCCGGACATGAACGAAGGATGGCGGCGACTTCGAGATGCCTACGATGAAGCAGCAAAAATGATTGAAGACTCAGGTGCTGATCTCCTCATTATTTACTCAACAACGTGGCCAAGCATCATCGGTCATCAGATTCAAGCTGATCCAAATCCAGAATGGGTGATGGTTGACCACGATTTCCACGATCTAGGAAGCATTCCATACTCATTCAACATCGATGCTGAGTTTGCACATGCTTGGAACGAGGCAAATAAAAATCGTGGATTGCAAAGTCGGTGTGTGAATTACAAAGGTTTCCCAATCGACGTTGGCTCCGTTGTGGCCTTAACACTCCTCAATCCCGAAAACAAAATTCCCGCCGTGATTGTATCCTCCAACGTCTACGCAAATCGAGCAGAAACCACCGTTCTTGCAAAAGCATGCCTTGATGTGCTCCGACAACAAGGTCGAAAGGCTGTTGCTATCACCGCCATGTCTCTCTCAAACAGGATGTTCACAGACTTCATCTCTCCAGAAGATGATAAAATTCACTCGCTCAAAGACGATGAATGGAATCGTAAAATTCTAGAATTTCTGGAAGAAGGACGATTGGAAGATGTCGGTCAACTGTCAAGAACGATTCATCAACAAATTCGGGTTCAAAAAGTCGTGACATTCAAGCCTATGTGGTGGCTCTCAGCAATGAACGGAAATCGAAATGACCTCTCCGGTCGAGTCCTCGCATACGAGGCACTGCATGGTGCCGGAGGGGCAGTTGTCTATGTTGACCCAACGCCTACTGGGATGGGTGACAAGGAGTACGATGAAGACGATGTTGAAACCTACACGGGTGATCGAAATGTCCTTGATGCTGATGGGGATGAGCAGACTGAAGAATCAGAGGAAGAAAATATCCAGACCAACAGTGGCCCTGAATTATGGGAGCCTACTAAAGCAGAAGGTTCGGTCAATTCAGATGCTGCACCAAAACCAGTAGGTGCCTATCCACACGCAAGGAAAGTTGGTGACCTGCTCTATCTCTCTGGCGTTGGTCCACGACAACCCGGGACGAATGCGATTCCAGGGGGACCGATTCATGATGAAGATGGTCAACCACTCGATTACGACATTAAGGCTCAAACCCAAGCGGTCATCGACAACATTGAGAGAATTCTTCTTGAGGCTGGTTCATCGATTGAGAAAGTCCTAGATGTAACGACGTTCCTCGTCGACATGGACCGAGATTTCAAGGGCTACAATGAAGTTTGGGCACAAACTCTTGGACATGTTGGTCCAACTCGAACCACAATTGCGATTGATGCACTCCCAACACCAATTGCTGTTGAAATGAAAGTCATCGCTCAAGCGTAATTTCCGGAATACGGAAGTATCTCTACAGAATACCGGAGGAAAGAATATCTATCGTTGTCTTTTGCTATGGCCATAAGCACAATCTCTTGTCTTTTTCCGGAAGTGAAACAATGGATTTGAAAAATACAACTGGCAAACTTTTGAAAGGTGATGTTAAGGGTGTTGCAGCAGACCTAAAGAAAGGGTTGGAACCTACGGTTGGCCTCGTTGGTGTCATCATCATTTCGCTTGCTTCGATGGTGGGTTCAGGTTTATTTGTTCTTCCCGGATTTGCAGCGACAATCATGGGGCCGGGCATCTGGCTCGCTTACCTCCTTGCAGCCATCGTCGTTTTTCCAGGAGCAATATCAAAAGCAGAAATCTCTAGTGCGATTCCTGAAACAGGTGGCACGTATGTCTATCTCGAACGAGCATATGGCCCGTTGTTTGGTACAATATCTGGTCTTGGACTTTGGGCTTCTTTCCTGCTTAAATCAGCATTTGCACTTATCGGATTTTCTGCATATCTCCACTTCGTGTCCAATTACTATGAGTTCACCATCGACACGACAACATATGCCATTTACGCACTGGTACTCATCACGATATTGAACATCTTTGGCGTGAAGAAAATTAAAGCATTTCAGGCACCAATTCTCATCGTCACCATGTTAGCAATTTGCATCGTTGCTATCTACTCATTGTTTCTTGATACAACCGACCTAGCGAGCCCATGGAATAGTGCTATGGATGCAGAATATGCAAACATCGCTAGTGCCTCTGCATTTGTCTTTGTTGCCTATGCTGGCGTCATCAAAGTTACAGCTATTGGGGGAGAAGTAAAAGAGCCCGGACGGAACCTACCGTCCAGTATTATCGTCTCTCTTGTCATTGCGACAATTCTGTACTGTAGCCTCACCTACATCATGATGGCATCTCTACAAGGAGAGTGGTGGTTGAACAGTGACGGCACGACAAACGAAGCACCGATTTATCTTTTCGTCGATGGTGTTATTGGGATTGAAATCGCTGTTCTTGTCGCCACATTGGCTGTTCTAACAATGATATCTGGAGCTTTAGCAGGTCTCCTTGCATCATCGAGATTCCTTTTCGCTATGGCAAGAGATAACCTGCTTCCAACCGCTTTGGAGAATGTCAATGCAAGGTATGAAACCCCACATTGGCCGATCCTCATCACTGGAGGCTTGATGGCTCTCGCCATTCTTGTCCTTCCTGTTGAAGACGTAGCGAAATTAGCCTCTGGATTCCAAATCATGGTCTACATCCTTATGTGCGGAACGGTCTTTATTTTTCGTAGAGCAAACAAAATTCACGGCAATTATAACCCCGAATATTCGTCACCACTTTATCCAACAATGCAAATTTTCGGAATCGTGGCTGGCTGCATCCTCCTCATCATCATGGGATCGAAAGGGATTATTGGTGCTGGTGGAGCTATCATCGCTGGAGGCATTAACTACTATGCATATGGAAAGAAACATGCCACCGATCGTGTCACACCATTCCAAACATTCACGCAAATGTTTGCCAATCCATCTCCTAACGAACATGAATTACGTGTGAAGGTCTTCCATGCGGCAGATATGGGTGGAAAAAACCATCTCAACTTCTCAGAATTTAGGCACGCTATGCACACACTCAATTTTAACTTCTCAAACGACGAAATGCGAGATATCTTCCATCACGCTGATGATGACGCTGATGGAGTAATCGACATTGATGATTTCATTATGGCCTACGAAAATGTCGTTGAGAATGAATAATCATTCAAGTTTGTTCCATGCACCGTCAGTTGTGACTTCCCAGGCTTCAAGCCCTGACTTGGTGTTCACATACCAACCAGTCTTTCCTTGTTCTGTTCCCGGAGCCGCTTGCATGACACCTTGGCTCGTGGCCTGACGGGCTAATTCATCACGGATTGCAATATCGAGCTCTGGACGAGGACCTGCTTGATGCTGTGGCGGAGTGGATTGTTTCGTGGTTGGTTGCGTTGGTTCGCCTGGAACAACATTACTCTGATGTTGCGGTTCATTTTCATCAATTTCATCGTCTTCAAATTCATCTTCAATCCAATCTGTTTTTGGTTCAGCACTCGCTTTACGAACCAATACCACCATAACGACGAGCAGCATGAGCAAAAGCACGGTCAACATACCAATTGCTGTGTTCGTAGAGCCTACTGCACCTCCAAACAAAACCTCATCAACGTCAAAGAAACTTTGTGCGATAAGACCCTCCCACAATATAGTACACGCACGGTCGTTACCCGATTCTGAAACCTCGACTTCCCAAGTGCCTCCAGTAACATGAGTAGCATCCCCGGCTGTGCAGGTCACAGTGGTGTTGAGATGGTCAATTTGAACGATGTTGTCATAGGCATCAACTCCCCAAACATCGATGAGAATAATATCGCCTTGGGCAATAGATGCAGTTTGCATTTGCGTTCGAATCCGAATGGGTTCTCCTGCAAGAATTGTAAGAGGAATCGAGTGCGAGGCGTTTCCCTCGTTGAGCGTCAGCATATATTCTCCGCTCGTTTTCCCAACAAATGACCAGTACCCTACGCCAGTATCGGACACATCGATTTCGCCAATTGTAGAGTCAAGCGATGTCGTAAGGTCATTCGATTCGCCGATATTACCATGAATGTCGATGACTTCAACGAAGACGTCGTATGGAACACCTGCAGACACCTCAAAACCATCATCAACATTTGTCAACATAGAATGAGCAGAACCGGGCACAACATTGAGTCGAACAGTTCCAAAGATACCGTCAGCATTCACTCGAATTTCATGGCCTCCAAGGACAGATGATGACCACACACTATCGCTGAGTCGCATTTGTAAAGTCTCGTCCATCCCATTGATGGACCAATTCAGTTCAATGGAATACAATTCATTTCCATATGCATCGAAGAATGTAGGATTGAGGTCAATGGATTGATCGGCAGGTACAATTTGACCATCGCCATCAAGAGAGATAAAGGCTAATCGACCGGCCATAATATCAAATGAAATCGATGAAGAGAATTCCGTATTCGTCACTTCATCCAACCATGAACCTTCGATATCCCATGAACCAATTGAAGATGCTTGGAGGAGCGTGTATGACTCGAACACTGTTAATTCATTGATGTCACCAAGGATGAAGTCAAGCGTTCCATTGACGACCCAAACATTACCCTTCACATCTGTGGCCATTGTTTGAAGCACAATCTGGTCACCTGCATGTGGTGAATTGTGGCTTGTTTGAATGAAAAGATCAATCGCGTTTCCGTGCACGACTTGAATTTCAAGTCGAGAAGAAATTCCGTCATCTGTGGTGGATATCTCAGCGATACCAGTTTGAGACGGAGTCCACAACACACGATTACCATCTAGGGAAAGGCCACCCGATGTAACGCTCCAAAACGACAGGGCGGGTGTGACCAAGCCAATATAGCCGTTGATGTCTCTTCGCTCAACTGCAACCTCGTAGGCTTGACCTGCAACATAAACATCGTTTTCATCGACGATGACTACTTGTGATACCACGGCCGAGCCAGGAATTACATGGATTTGCCCAGTTCCTGTAACATTCCCCGCTGTCACCGTGACATTCCACACACCCGTATCGGTCGAGGAATAATTTCCTTGTTCGTTGACTGTACCGCTCTCAGCCCACCAGTTCAATGGACCAGCGGATGAAATGGGCATAGCGTAATCGTTGATATCAAGCAATTGAGGGGAGAGTGTGTAGGTTTCGCCTGCAATAACCGTCATAAAATCAGGGAACACGAACGAATGAGGTGAACCTGCTACGACTGAAATGTTCGCACTGGTCTCCAATTGATACAAACGTGCACGCGCATTGAATTGCCCGGTTTCTTCGGGGATCCACAATGGTGAGCCCGTCCCAATATACGTTCCATCGATGTCCCAAACCGTTTGGGTTGAAGCCGGCTTTACATTTCCGCGCCCATCCATGACCTGTGCTTGGAGAACATTCTGTTCAAGAACAGAAACCGTCGACGTGATGATTGATATCGAAGTAGCCGCACCGGGAACAACTGTGATGTTCAACGAACCCGTGACGCCACCATAATCTGCTTCAATTTCGATAATGCCAGAACTCCACGGGTAAAATATCCCATCATCAGATATTGAACCATTGGATGCTGTCCAATTCACATCATCCTGAATTGTCGTGTTCGTGGTGGTGTATAAGGTAGCAGAAAATTGTAAGATTTCATCGGCCGTAATTGAAATGGTATCGCTTGAAATCACAATTCTATCGACAACATTCGATTTGAACATAGGTTGTTCATTTTTGAGTATGTAAGTACCAGTCATGGTCGAAAAAAGACTAGAAACAAGAAGGGCAAGAAGAACGGAAGATATGAGGACTTTTTTCTGCATATACCTCAACTCCAATCGTTCTTATCCTTCTTGCCATGCACTCCAATCTTCTTCATTCTGTCCCCTGTACCACCAAGTACCTTCGTCATCTTGATACCATTCAGTACCTTCTTCATCGACACGGTAGCTCTCATCTTGGGTATAATCCCATTCTTCTTCCACAGGTTCTTCGGCAACCTCAGGCTCTTCTGGTGGAGGACCTGATGGCCCATCGGAAGGTGGTGGACCTGATGGCCCATCGGAAGGCGGTGGTCCTGAAGGTCCGTCTGGTAGACCGGATGGCTTCGCTTTTTGTGGTGATGCAACTTCTTCGTCTTCATCATCGTCTTCATCTTCATCAAGGTCCCAATCTGTATTGTTGGAACGCATGAAGAGAACAAGACCAACCAATGCACCAAGGGCAGCAATGACACCTAGAACTGCTCCAACATAATACAACGTTCCACCAGCTTCGAAGAACCCTTCAAGTGTTCCCAAAACGGAATATTCAACTTTTTCAAGGACCGACCCTACACTGATAGTTACGCTTTGCGTTCCTTCATCGAGAGTTGTGATTTTCCATGTTGATGTGTTGATCATTGTTGCTGTTCCTCGCCCTGTCGCATCGACTTGAACACTTGGTGGAACCTCAATTTCATTGTCGTACATGTCAAAAGCACGTATGTACACTTCAAGAGAAGCGAGTTGCTCAACCGAATCAGTACTCAATTCAACCTCAAGTCGTGCGGTAATCGACTGTGGTAGAACTTCAATTTCTACAGTCGATTGTGCTATACCGTACTGGTACGACAAGGTATGAATTCCAGCGATTGTACCGGTGTATTCATACGAACCATCGGTGTCTTCATTTGAAACTAAACCTTCAACGGTATCACCGTCTTCATACCATTCAACATTTTGAGCAAACAAATTCCCATCAGAATCTTTTCCTGTCACGCCTAATTCTACAAGTGAGCCTGCAACGATTGTTGTGTTCGAAGATGTGAGAATTAGTTCGACTGCTTCTCCGTGATAGACAGTGACGAGAACACTATCTGAAATATTGTAATTTGTTGAACTTACATCATATGCTACAATTTCGTACTGACCAACTTTTGTTGCATTCCACATTAAACCATGGTACAGCATTGCAACTGTTACATCCTCCACTGCACCTGTATCGAGGTTGTAGAGAAGCCATCGGACATTTGTCGAATCCAACTCGTTATCTTCAGCGTCAGTAAGTGTTATTCCAAATTGAATGCCATCATCGGCTGAAATTTCAAATTGGTCGTCTGGCACCCCATCGCTAGCAACTGCATTAAGAATGACTGATTCGAGAACACCTGGCTCGACAAGGACATCAAATTGTGCTGATTGAGTGACGTTATTTTCGGTAAAGGATGCCGTTATCGTGTACGCTTGTGTGCTTGCTTGATACGGACTAAAGATAACTGATCGTTCAACAACAACCGAGCCTTGATATTCTTCAAGCGTCGATGTCGCTGAGGCGATTGTTGGATGGCTCACCAACCATTCGGCATTCAACTCCCAAATGTTTCCTTTGCTGTCAGTGGCTCTCACCTTGATTTCAAGGCTGTCATCTGCTGAAATTTCTCGTTGCGTATTGGTGACATCTTCTCCGTCGATGAGCAGGACAAGGCTCTGAATTTCACCATCGAGAACAACGATTGTGATTTGAGAGGTTTTGTCTTCGTATCTCGCTTCTAGGACTTTCGAACCTCTTGACTTTGGCTCCCATGTTGCAGGTTGACCAGGTGTCAAAATACCATCTTGTGTCTTCGTCCAATTGTTTGAAGGTAGATAAACAGGTAATCGATTTCCACGAATATCAACCCTGGTTGTGTTGAGGTATACAAATTCATCAGCAGTAATTTCGTTATCTGATGAAGTGATTTCAAGATAAAGCATTTCACCATGACCTACTGTGATAGGTAACGAATAAGTTAAACCAACAGCTGATGAAAGGTTGAGGTACCAATCTCCAACGTGGTCTGGCGAGTATTTACTATTGACATCAGAATAATTTCCATTGGTTGTGGTCCACGTTAGAGCACCTGCATCCTCGATCGGCAAAAGGTTACCAAACTGGTCATATAAATTCGTTGTAATATCACAATCTAGACCAGCTGGAAGAATACCCTGACAACCACTCACTTCGAAATACGCTGGAGCACCATTGGTCACAGTCACATTGATTGTTACTGAGGATCCCGATGCAGCATGTGATACGAGAATAGTGTGTTGACCGACAGCATACGGTTGGAAGATGTTTGGCATAACAGAACTCATGCTTCCGTTTGAGGGGGTATATGTGAGGGAAATTCCGCTCACTGGGTTGCCGTGTTGGTCAACCATATTGGCAGTAATAGTCAGTGTGTCATCGGCCGTAATTGTCGATGTAAGAGGTGAAACAAGTAATGTCTCTGGTGCACCTGCCGTAACGGTAATTGTTTGAGAACCACAAACGAGACCAAAACAAGCCTGTATCGTTTGAGTACCGGTAGAAGTTGGAGTGAACAATCCATTGGAACCTACACTGCCACTGCTCGCATACCATTCGAGTGGAACCGTTTTTTGTACTGTGTTGAAATCGCTTGCAACTGCAGTGAAGAGTTGAGTCGAATCTGCATCGATTGTGTTTCCTCCAGGGGAAACAGTGACCGTAGACACATTTGTCGTGTTGAACAAAATTTTGGGTCTAAGTGTTGTATCTCCTTGGTATTCACTCGAATAGAACTGTGCATATCCGTATCCTACATTGGTTGAAGCAAGAATCACCCAGCCCTGATTGTTTGTGAGATTCATCCCAGCTGTTCCGATATCAAACCAAACCCAACCTGTTGGTCCAATCGAAATCGTTGAGGTTGAAACTGGCGTTGTTGCATATTCTACCCCCGACCCCATACCAGGTGTAGACCACGAAACGCCGGTAGAGGATTCGTTCCATGATGAACCTGATTGAGACCAGGATGAAGTGATGAGCGGATGTATACTGAAGGTCATCATCGAAGCACTTTGTGCGATTTGCCAATCTTCGATGTACAAACCGATTGAAGCTGAGTGGACGCTTTGATTTGAATCAAATGGTACTTGCGACGGGTCTAGGCTGAATACAATACGACATTCGTTGGCAAACAACGAGCCGCAAAACGAACCTGCTTGAAGCACCGCACTATCACCAAGATTTGTTTCAGCGTTTGCTGAACTCAAAGTTGAATCTTGTATATTGGTATGGCCAAACGATTCAACTTCGTTACCAGTTTGGAATTCGTATGTAAAGAGTTCATTGTCATACGTGTGGTTAGGGTCCCCGACTGCAAATGTCCATCGAGCCGAGGAAGCACCTGGAATACTTTGGTTGTACGCTGAGACCCACCAAGTGAAAATTTCCCCAGGTGTGAGTTCGTTGCTGAACTGGAATGTTGTACCAGTGATGCCTGAGTTTGATTCCCAAGAACGGAATTTGTACACGCCCGATTCGTTTGAAATGGTAAGCATGTATCCGGAAGCACCAGAAACTGCTGACCATGAAAGCGTTGGCATCGTATCAGAAACAAGAATTCCATCTTCAAGATCATAGAGTACTTCGCCATCATTCGGTGAAATGAGTGCTGGTTGAGTAGGAGGCGTTATGTTGTTCACATTGTCAACATACTCAAATGACAACTGGGGCCAGAACTGTGATGATGAGGATTCTGCAGAGGCAAATGTGTGGACTGTCAATGGGGTTCCAACCGATTTCAACATGATGCTGAAAGTGAAATTTCCATTGGCGATATTGTCTTGAGCTAGACTGGTAATATCCCAATCAATCCATTGATTCGGTGGCAAGAGTGTGAGGGTGGTTCGGGTAATTTCTGTTGTGGAACATGTAGGTTTACTCGACCATACGACTGTTGATTCATCGAAACTATTGCAAGCATGAGCAGAAATCGTTGATGCCGAATTTCCTGTTAATGACGAACGATACATCTTCAGAATGACATTTGTGGGCATGACATTTTGTGGGAAATGAATGTCACTCAAATCAAATTCAACGAACATTTGGGCTTCACCACTGCTTGCAAAACCGAGGTTCATTGTAGCAGATGCTCCCGCTGTTGATGTTTGATTTGTTGACAGTGAAACATCTTGAGCCTCAGGTAATAAGCCAGAAGTGCTAAAGATAGTTCCTCTCGACAAGTTAACAGTGTAATTTCCAGAATTATTTGTACCAATATCATCAGGGTTTCTGAATGAATTTATCGAAGACCACTGTCCAATTCGATGGTCTTGGTCAGCTCTCACTCGCCAATATGTCCAGAAATCACCTTGGTCCATGTTGTTAACCTCAAGTGTCGTGTTGCCTGAAAAGTATGTTTGACCTTGTCCAGGGTCATTTGTGTCATAGCAAACTGCACCAATTGAGAAACGGGGTTCATCGCTGTAACAGTACACATATCGGGTTTCGTTTGTGAGCGAAGATGTCATCGAGAAATACGAAGTATCTTGGCCAGCAGGTAGCGGTGAAGTCGTATCCCAAAGGATTGCACCGTCGGCTGGAAGTAGGCCTGATGGTGCAGGTAGGGCCCAACTTGGATTTGTACGGTACGTCATGTTAATTCGTGGTCGAAGGTTGACATTGTTGTGTTCTGAACTCGCAAATTCAACACGACCAACGACGTTGCCTCCAGAATTTTCTTCCGGTTGTAAGATCACATTGAGATTTGTTTGACCTGTCGCCAAGGCGTGTTGCAATATCGCTGTGATGTTAAATTGAACAAGACCTGTAGAATTCACAGTCTGAATATCATTGATTGCATCGGAATCAGCGGAGTGATATGCACCCACACCTTGCCATGAAGTATTGTTTCCTGCAGGGTAAGCCCATGATGAAGACTCACTCCATGAAGATAGCATTTCAGATACTGATACTGAAAATGCGTTACCTGTAAATGCGGTTGCATCAAAGTCGAGCGTTGCATTCACCACTTCATATGATGATGGAAGTGGTATCGAAGAAAGTTGTATCGACACGAGCGACGTGGTGCGGAGTGAGGCGGAACCGTAAGAATTCGCACTTCGTCCTACGAACAATGAACTTGAACTTCCAAGGTTCGCCTGCGTATTTCCGCTGTCAAGATAGGTATCGTAGGTTGCTGTAGGATAGTTGAGTGCATCGATCATTGAGCCTTCTTGAAGCATCACATTGGCATCTGTTGAATTCACTTCACCACCAACGACAGTGGGGATGTAGAATATTGTTGAACTGCTTCTTGGCCCACGCATCCCGTCACTCACCGGTTGAACCATCCACCGAATTTCTTCAGAGAAATCAAGGTCATGAGGGGGTGTGAACTGAAGATTTTGAAGGTCAAAAGCAGACGTATTGACTCTTGAATCATATGTATAGATGCCCTGCATGTCATCATTTGCATCCTGGAGGATAAACAGTCGCCATGCAGTAATGTTTGAGCCGGTGTACGTCCAACTCATCGTTGGCCGCTTGTCTGCCAATACTGCATGTGTAGATGTGTCCCACATCACAGCGTTGTTGCTTGGGCTTCCATGGATAGCCGCAACAGTTGGAGTCGATGCTGAACCGGAGGACCATGTGAGGTTGAGCCACGGTCGCTTTGAAGCAGTCTGATGAGATGTGGAGTACAGCAGTGCCTCCCCAGTTGTTGACGAAGGTGCGTACAACATAACTGAGAGGTGAGTCTGACCATTTGCAATCGCAAGTTGAACCAATTCAGTAACGTCCCAGTTCATCCAATCATCAGTGACTGTTTCGATGAGGTCAGAATAAGAGCCTACATCGTTACCAATGGAGCGGCCTCCGATTTGGGACCAATTGTTGACACCGTCATAAGTTGTTGAATTTGCTGATTCGTTCCAGTTGACAAGAACTGGTCGAACTGCAATAGGCAACGATAAATCGGTGCTCAAATCTGAAAACACATTCAACTCAGCGTTGATCACACGAGCATTTGCTGGTTGTGGGATTGCATTGAGCGGTATCTTGAGAAGACCTGCAGCATTGTAACCATTGGAATGGCGACCAACCCTGAGTGTTTGTGAAGTCGCATATGTTGATGATGCACCGCTGCCGTTCTCGATAATGTAGGTGTCATAGAGGTGTGGAATTTGTAACTCAGGCAATGCTTCATGGTGATGAATTTCCACAGCTGCTGTTGTTGAATTCTCAACCCAAGTTGTAAGGTCAGGAAGATGGAATGAGTTCACTGATGACCAATTTCCAATTTGATTCGTTGCAGATATTGCACGTACTCTCCAAAAGTACGATTTCCCAGTGGTCAATGCTGTTGAAGGTGTAAATGTCTCATTCTGAACATCAAATCCAGCGTCATTCCAAGATGTGTATGTGACGGCGTTTCCGGAATCAAATGTCGAGACATTGTCAACTTGAACAACCCATCCCCCGATACTCATTGTACCTGTGAAATTCCACTGGAATTCTGGTGTATCGATGGGTGTGAGATCAACACCGCTACCAATCGACCAGGATCCGTTTAATGGTGCTACAAGCGTTGGGTTTTGCGGAAGTGCATTTGAACCGGGGACATAAACGAATGAAATCTCAGGTCGTTCTGAAGCAGAATTCGCCTCTGCAGTACTGAAGTAGGCACTGCTGAATCCGCCAGAGGGAACTCCGATTTGGTCGACGATGAAATCGACTCTGCGGTTTTCACGCATGGCATTTTGAACTGCCTGTGTGACGTTCCATTGAACAACATCGCCACCCGAATAGGTTCCTCCAAGCGTCAAACTTGAGAGAAGAGAGCCCCGCTCCCAGCCGTTTGCACCTGATGTAGCCCATGAATTCGACCCATCATAACTCGACCATGATGCGTCATCATCGCTCCAATTGTTTTGACGACTCTCCCATACGCCGATGACAGGTGAATTGTATGGTGAGTCAGTAAGTGTAAATCGAAGCTGCGCCGATTCGACAGCATACCCTGCAGGTAAAAGATTTGAAACTAAATTACACCCCATAAGGATTGATGTTTTGTCTGGATTGTTGTACTCAATCGACATTTCAGAGTCACCGTTGTAATTCGCATTAACTGATGAACTGTCGATGAATGTATCCATACACTCTGGATATTGATTGTCGTTTGTTCCATTACCGTGTCGAATTCTGAATTCGTATCTGTCACCACCGAGATGAATGCTCTCGAGATTGCTCACGATGAAACTTGATGTTTCCCACGACCCGTAGTGACCGGATGCATCAACTGTCGCCATCCTCCAGAAATACATATTTCCTTTATCAAGGGTCCTCGTACCGTTCATTGTGAATGTACCTGCAGATGGGCTGAAATCGTTGTCGACTCGAGTGTCGAGAACAAGGTCTTGCAATCGGAAGTCTTCGTCTGTGGCAATTTGGAACAGGATGTCATCTGAACTTGAAGAAATTGTCCAATTAAGCGTTGGTTGTGTGTTCCCAGACAGGTTGTCACCGGAAATGTTCCATACAGAAAGTCCATCTTCCGGCCCGGTGATTGTTACTGGTGCTGGTGCGCCACTACCCCACTTGTATGTGAGTTCGAACGAAGGGGCATTGCCTGTCGAAGTTTCCGATGAGTGTAAAACAATGTTATCGCCATTGGTGTATCCCTCAAATTTACCTCGAACTGCTATGAACATATCCATCGGGTCTTCGTCCGAATCATCGAGATAATTTTGAACAGCATGTGTGATGTTGAAGGAAAAGGACGAAGAGGATTGATTTGCATTTAATATTGCAATCGATGCTGTACCGTTACTTCTTCCGCCATCGTACCAACTCACTCCAGAGTTGGACATTTGATTCCATGTGATTTCATCTTCAAGCCAAAGGCCAGATTCTTCCATGCCATGAAGGGATACAACTGGATCTCCGCTGTACGACGACCTTTGGTATGTCATTGATGAGTCGACGATAGTGAGGTTATCGTGCATACCCAATTGGTCAAGGCGCAATCGAATATGCCCCAGCATTTCTTTCGTGGTCGTCATGCTTGATTCAAGTGTTTGTGCTACGCCGAAATTGGCAGTGACCGATGTTTGTGAAACTGTTGAGTCTTCAATAAAGTCGAGTTCAAGGCCGAGGTCGCTTGCCTCAATCAAAATTGTTGCAGTACCATCGCCGTTGTCTGTGATAGAATGCGAAGGTAAAATGAAACTTGTTTCTTGCCAAGCACTTGTCTGCATATTGGTATCAATTGAACGAATACGAGCATAGACATTTGTACCATTGTCAAATTCATCACTAGATGGTATGGTGAACGAACCACTAGAGCCTGATGTTTGGAACGTGTTCCAAAGAGAAGAATAATGCCGTTCGGTTGCGACCACGACGCCATCTTTCCAATCAGATGAGTGGCTTAGGTGGAGTTCAACATGGTTGGCTGTGTGGTTTTTGTAAGCAATAGTAGGTAGGGTTTCAGCGGTCAATATGAAATCTGATTTCATCCAAGGAGCACCTTCGTCGATAGGAAGGTTGAATTCAACATCGCCTCCACTTGTGGGTGTTCCTGATGACGAATCAACAACAAGAACAGGTTGATTGTTTGTGTTTGCGGTCTCTGAAAGGTCGCATGAGTATGAGCTACCGGTAGCTGCAAGAACAATTCTCAACCTTCCAAGATTGCTTTTTGCGGCTTGTTGTGCAAGTGAAGTCACATTGATTGAAAAGACCCCTGTTTGTGTTTCAATCGTTGGTGGCTCCCAATCAAAACGGTCTGCGGCATCATTCACGCCCGCACCAGTCCAGAGCAAATTTTGACCATAGTAATTCCATGAAACATGGGTTGTGTTCCAGCCCTGATTCATTCGGGCAGGATAAACAGAAATGTCACTGGTCATTTGACCTGAAATAATCGTACAAGTCAACTCAACACTTGCATTGTAAATGATGTCACTCGAAGTGAAATTCATTGGGAAGTCAAGAAGGATTCTCGTTTCATCACCATCGGTAGGAATCAGGAACCCCGTGTCTGAAGAGTTGTAATTTGTTGTTGGCGAAGACTCGTTGATGTAGGTGTCCGACAAGACATAATGATTGCTTACGGCACGTGAAACTGTTGGGTTATTGTCTAAAACTTGCCAGCCGTCTTGCGTTTGAGGCTGCAACAGGTCTGCACAAATGAATAATGACACCAAGAGAAAAACCGTCAATTTCGAAGATGTATCTTTACTCAGTAGCATGGGACTCATGCCTTACAAGCATCGCACTTATACTGTTTTTTCTATTCGATGTTATCAAATCGAAGTCGATTTTGATCGATTTTTTCATTTCTCCACATGCCAATGTTGAAAGACACTCGACATAAGCAAAAGCCGAATGAGCGACTTATGGGTTGAAAAACACCGTCCTAGAACGGTTGTTGAAATTCGTGGCCAAGCCGCTGTCGTGCAGCGATTAGCTACATATGCAGGGAACAAGTCATTCCCTCACCTTTTGTTTTCTGGTCCACCTGGGACTGGGAAAACAACTTCTGCCATGGCACTCACAAAGGATATTTTTGGTGAACATTTTAGAGAGAATTTGCTCGAGATGAACGCTAGTGATGAGCGTGGTCTTGAAAGCATCCGCTCAAAGGTCAAACAGTTTGCTAGAACCGCACCTTATGGAAAAGCAGCATTCAAGATCATTTTTCTGGATGAAGCCGATGCTCTAACCGCCGATGCACAAGGAGCACTACGACGAATTATGGAACAGTATGCCGAGACATGTCGGTTTATTCTTTCATGCAATTATTCGTCGAAAATCATTGAACCGATTCAATCACGTTGTGCAGTTTTTCGTTTCCGCCCTCTTTCAAGTCACGAGGTTGCTGAGCAAATCGTTAAGGTTTCAAAAGAAGAGCAATTAGACATCACTGAGGATGCTGTAGAAGCACTCACTCAAATATCACAAGGTGATTTGAGAAAGGCGATCACGGGGCTCCAAGTCGCTGCCGCTCTACAACCAAAAATCACTCGAGACTTAATATATGAAACGAGCGCAACAGCACCCCCCGAAGAACTCCATCGTTATCTTGCATCATGTAAAGACGATGGTTTTCATGTTGCTCGACGAAGATTGCGTGAATTGCTTGATACCTATGGATTGGCAGGTACAGATTTTGTTAATCAACTGCATCGTGAATTGTATAACGTCGATTTTCTATCAGAAACTTCAAAATTAGAACTTACAGAGTGGATGGCAGAAATTGATTACCGGCTCGTAGAGGGCGGGGGAGAACAAATTCAACTCGATGCGATGACGGCTCGACTGGTCAAACACCTCAAGTCATAATCACTTTCAGTTTTCATTAGCACTCTTGATTCCGTATATAGCACCAGCAACAGACGACTCTGCATGGTCATGAATGCTTTTCTCGACGGTCTATGTTGGACAATCTTAGCACCTCTTGTTCGGCGGTATCGCCAGTGTAGAGTTGTACAACAAACTCAATGGTCATACCAATGCAATAAAGTCAGCACATTGCTCGACTCAATTGTTTCACAACATCAAGAGTTATTGAGTTAATCAGTTGAAGGGATAATCTCCAACTTCCAGCTGTAGGTTCGGGTGTTTTCCCAAGGGTCTCCTTGCTCAACAATATTTACGACAATCGTATGTGTTCCTGGGGCTAAATTCTCTCCAAGATTCACTGCAATTGGTTGGTCAAGCCCATCATGAGGAAGTAAATTAGGAA
This sequence comes from uncultured Candidatus Poseidoniales archaeon, assembly GCA_964613395.1. Taxonomy (GTDB): domain Archaea; phylum Thermoplasmatota; class Poseidoniia; order Poseidoniales; family Poseidoniaceae; genus Poseidonia. The sequence continues at coordinate 16,828 of CAZTGO010000018.1, forward strand.
TTGATGAGTTGTCCAAGCGCTTTCCATTCACAATTTTATCATGATGTTCTGACCAATAGGTATCGTTCATCGATAGCGTGGTTGAATCATCGTTGTTCACAAGGGTCACATCCACTGTTGCACCATCAGAGTTGACGTTATCTGTCAAACCAAAGAAAAGCCAAACAGGACCCGATGGAATTTCTGTTTCTCTCCATTCAATGACACCATCTTTTCCGCTATCGTTGGAATAGACGATAACTCCATCGTCTTCGACGCCAATGACCCATGTGCTCGACACTTGTGGTGCTACAACATCTGCAAATGGTGGATTAGCGAGCAAAAAGGCTACTGAAAGGAATGTAAAGGTGTGGAGAAAAGATGCCTTAAACCAAGTACCTTTGCCATACACCTCAACGAATCTTGCTGGCATCACCATTCTGTGAACCTGTGGAATGAGAATAATCATGACAAGGGGGAACATGTAGAGTATGTCGGCATTGGTTCGATCGGTTCCTGGCATCAAAACATATCGCATAATCACTGTAATGAGTACCGAGTAGGCAATAACGAGCCACATCGAAGCAGTTTCTGCTCGTTCTTTCGTGACATATTTTACAGGGTCAAACGGCTCGATCCCTAAATCAGGACCACTTCGCCTTTTCTTCTTCTCTTCCATGGAAGAGGCGACCTTCTTTCGCTGTTCGGCTTGAGCCGCAGCCATCGCCGTTTTGAGGTCGACCATGATAACGGGTCACGAACGCATTAAAAGAAGAATGCGGAAGGTTCCTCTGAGAATTGAGGAGTATGGTGAAATCCTTTCCGTATGTTTCAAAGAGTCAATGCTTCACCGCCGATGTAAGCCGAGGTGGCGTAGTTGGTAGCGCGTCGGACTCATAGGGCAGCCTACAAGGCAATCGTATGACGTGCGTACCTTGCGATGTCTGAGACATCCGAAGGCCGCGGGTTCGAGTCCCGCTCTCGGCACCATCTTCCATTCACTAGCGTGAAATTCATGTGCTGTGGCTTGTTGGTCAAGACATGGATGACCTGCCGAGTGAAGGGCAAAGGGTGCGTATCAAAGTCCAATCTCTCGAAGAGACGGTTGAACAATTAGGCACCGTACTCCCATACACACATGATGGCCACATCACCCTGAAACTAGATAACGGATACAACGCAAATTACAGCAAAGATGGTATCCAAGCGTGGGAATTGCTCGATAACGATTCGAGCGAACAGCAGTTAATGACAGAAAACAGTCCAACTTTTTCAGATGATCTCCCTCGGGTTCGACTCATCCATACAGGAGGAACAATCGCCTCAAAAGTCGACTACAAGACTGGAGCTGTCATTGCCCGATTTGAACCTGAAGAACTGGTAGCTGAGTTACCAGAACTGATGAATCTCGCTCAACTTGAAACCTTCAAAATCGGCAATATGTTTAGCGATGATATTCGTCCACAACATTGGAATGCTATTGCTAAGGCTACAAAACAAGCGTTCGACGATGGATGTCGAGGTGTCGTCGTATCCCATGGGACAGACACACTCCATCTCACTGCTGCCGCAGTTGGTTTTGCATGGGCGGGCATGGGTGAAAAGCCACCAGGTCCAATTGCATTTGTCGGTTCACAACGATCTAGCGATAGAGGTTCTTCAGACGCCGCCGAAAATTTGCTCTCTGCTGTGTATTGGGCAGGCCACGGTGACTTGCCATGTGGGGATTCGGGTGATTCAACAGTCGTCGTTATGCATCACAAATCAAATGATGGCGAGTGTGTTGTCTTACCGGGTACATCATGTCGAAAACTTCACTCATCTCGACGAGATGCATTTCAAGCAGTCAATGCCCAACCTCTTGCAACCATTGCCTACAACGGGAAAACCTGTTCACATGAAACGACGAGACAATACACGGAGGCACGTAGCAAATCCGAGCGAAAAATTGCCACCAATGTACACGGATTTTTGCCCCATTTGAAGATTTTACAATTTATCGCAGGCCCATATCTCCATGGCGAACACATTGAGGCGATTGTCAAAGGTGGTTGTGATGCTATCGTCATTCATGGTACAGGATTAGGCCATCTACCTATCGAAGATAGCATGGGTGATGCACCTGAAAATCTAACCCTGTGGCGGACTCTCGTCCGGTGTATCAATCGGGAAATTCCAGTCATCATCGCAAATCAATGCATCTTTGGACCTGTAAACATGAATGTGTACTCAAAGGGCCGTGACCAACAAAAAATTGGACTCCTCGGACATGGCATTTCAGCAGCACCAGACACCATAGCCATCAAAGTCCATTGGATCCTTTCCAACCAACTTTCCGTACAAGAAAACATTGCTAAATCATTGTGCGGAGAACAAACAGAACGCCTTTTTGATTAGGCAATGAATCAAAAACCGTCTCTTCATAGACAAACCCATGCCACCTCATGCTGAGAAGGCCCTTGAAGACCTTCGACACAAACGGGAACTCGCTCGTTTGGGTGGTGGCATCAAAAAACAAGAAGCAATCCGAGCCACTGGCAGAGGAACTGCCCGTGACCGCGTTGGCATGTTACTCGATGAGGGTTCATTTGTTGAAATCGATGCTTTCACCACGCACAGAACCGATGATCACAACATGTTCCTTCACAAAACATTAGGCGATGGTGTTGTCGCAGGGCATGGCACCATAGATGGTCGACGTGTGTATTGTTTTGCCCAAGATTTCAGCGTTCATGGTGGAAGCATGGGGGAAATGCACGCAAAAAAGATTGCAAAAATTGTCGAAATGGCTGAACGTGTCAAAGCACCGATTATAGCCATGTGGGATGGTGGTGGACAACGGGCACACGATGGCATAGCATCACTTGGAGGAACTGGCGAACTTCTTGACAGGCTGGTTCAATGCAGCGGAAGAATTCCAGTCATTAGTCTGGTACTAGGACCTGTTGTGGGTGTTTCAGCATTAGCCGCCACATTAGCAGACTTTACGATACTTGGTGAGGAACACGGCCAGTTATTCCTCTCTTCACCACTCGAGACCCCGGAGGTTATCGAGGGTGAAATCGACGCAGAAGGATTGGGTGGTGCAAATCTACACGCATCTCGTTCTGGTATTGCATGCCTTATTGCTCAAGATGAACTTGATGCATGTGAATTAGCCTCCCTTCTCCTGTCATATCTTCCAGACCACAATGATGCTGAGCCTCCAATCGTGGCAACCGAAGACCCAGTGAACCGAACGAATGACGAACTTGAAACACTTGTCCCGGACAATCCAAACAAGCCCTATGACATGGTTCATGTGGTCAAAGAAGTTGTTGACGATGGAGATTTTTTGGAATTGTTTGAATCATATGCAGATAACATCATCATTGGTTTTGCTCGCCTTCAAGGACAAACCATTGGCGTTGTTGGAAACCAACCCAAAATTCTTGCTGGCTGTCTTGACATCGATGCATCGGTTAAGGCTGCGAGATTTATTCGAACATGTGATGCGTTCAATATTCCTCTTGTCACATTCGAGGATGTTCCAGGATTTTTACCAGGTGTTGTTCAAGAATGGGGTGGCATCATTCGACACGGTGCAAAACTCCTTTTCGCTTACGCTGAAGCAACGGTTCCAAAACTTACACTTGTGACGAGAAAAGCGTACGGTGGAGCATACCTTGCCATGTCATGTAAACACCTTCGAAGCGATTACAATGTTGCATGGCCAACTGCTGAATTAGCTGTTATGGGGGCCGAAGGAGCAGTGAATATCATCCATCGTCGTGAAATTCAAGCTGCAGAGGACGATCAGAAAGAGGTGGTTCGAGCAGAACTTGTTGAATCATATAAACAAAAATTTGGTGACCCCTACGTTGCTGCAAGAAATGGTTGGCTAGACGATGTCATTGAGCCACAAGAAAGCCGGCTTCGGTTATGCAGGGCGTTGTCTATTTTGAAGTCAAAACGAGAATGGTCGCCACCAAAAAAACATGGCAATATCCCTCTGTGAATCATTTCTTTTGTTCGGCTCTAGCGAGGAGCCCACGTGGTGTTTCTTTTGGTTCTTCAACAGATGGAGGTGATTGACTTTCTCGCCCGAGGAATAATCGAACAATACCCGCAAGGACAATACATGCACCGACAACAAACCCAACCATTTCTACCGGAAGTGCGTTTGAGGTCTCTTCAGCATTTGTAGGGACCGTTGTTTGGTTCACTACACCTCCATCAAGAACTAAACTTGCAACAACATACGATTGCAATTCCTCATCCAAATATTTGACCTCAAGTCCGTATGTTTTGTCTTCACTGAAAGGAAGCGGAAGCATCGATACGCAAGAGATTGTAATCTCGTTTGAAATCAAACATGAATGGGTAAGATTGATCATTTCCTCGTTGTTAATGAAAATGTCAACCTCTTGACGAGGCAGGCCATCCGCATCGGTGACAACCCATTGAATTGTTGCGGATGTATCATCGAGCAGTGTTGATGATTGAATGGAAATGACCGGGGCATCGGGCACATCTGCAATCGATATTGTGAGATTATCTTGATACGATGTTGTTCCATCCGATACCTGTAGATTCAACATGCCGGCATCACCATTTGCATCTTCAGATGGGGAAAAAATCAGCGAAGTATTCTCAAGAGTGACAACGACATTCGTAGAATTGATATCAAAAGTCCATACAAGCATATCACCATCAATGTCGTAAGCGAAGGGCGTTAAATCAACAACGTGTTGCTCATCTTCAGTCAGTTCAACATCCTCCCATGCGGCGAAATTGATGATTGGTGGATCGTCTACAGGGTCAATTCGGATTGGTAGGTCAACAGCAATTCCTGGATTGGTTCCGTCACCTAGTAATAATGGAATAATTTCTGCTCCAAATTTATCTGGCAATGGCGTGAGATAAAGCACGCCATCTTCAATTGAATATTCGACGAATTCTGTTGCACCGGCAGGCGTTCCCTTAATCAATCCAAGTATTTCCTCGCCCTCAGGGTCAGTCACAATATCCGTTAAGTTGACTGAAATCATATCACCATCTTCCACAAGCCGTTGTTGAGGTATGGTTGATTGTAGAACTACCGGGTCATCGACGGGAACAAGAAGAATTCGTAACAAGAATTGTCGTTGGTCGATATAGACACCGTCAGCCTGCAGCGTTATATTTGCATCTGCCTCGCCAACCCATTCCTCATCGATAATGTGAGTTACAGTAATTGTTAATCCATTGTCCTCGATATCAATTGAAAAATGTGATGAATCATTTCCCTCGACATTTGCAAAGATCGCTCGGACGGTTTGACCATCCGGGTCGGTTGCTATGGCGGACGTATCGACTGAAATTTCCCCTCGTTGTGGTACTCTGAACTCAACGAGAGGTTGATTGAGTTCTAGCGGAGTATTCGTTCGTTGTACCTCAAAAAAGGCAACACCTGGAGTCTTGTTCACATAGACTCGCAAGTATGATATGTGTTCACCAGGTGAAATATTCATCATTGGCAGTGTGCAAGAGACCGATGAATTGTCGTGGACTGTACCGAAGCCAAGTTCGGTTGAATCCAGCCACCCGCATTCAACATCGACTTCCCATTCACTCGGAATTTCAGATAGATTCCTTCCATCCCGTAAACTAACGTTCGACATCATCGTCAAATTATCCCAACCTTCCAATTGAGTAGTATTCCTGGGTTGAGTTGAGGATTGGTCGAGTCGAATAAAGGAACTCCGCATCATGTCCTCACTGATATATGCCGATGCATCTGCGGGTGTGTCTCTGCTTTCTTCCCGATTAAAGGCAACTTGAAATCGTTCGACATCTGCTCGCAAGGTAGCATCGAGATAGGCAACAACATGGTTTGCTGAAATTGAAATCTGTTCTTCTTGTGTGATGCCAGGATTGTTGTCGGTTTCGAAGATCGATGTGGAATCTTGGAATTGATAATGATCAGCACCCAGTATATGCATCCAATGCCAAGCAATTCGTCCATTCGATTGCACCCAATCTCGATGTTCTGCTGAGGGAGCGATAGAATCCACCGTTCCAGTGATGAACAGTGCTGTAGTTGGTTTCGGAATTTCTGCTTGTGAATTTTCTGTCAGTTCAAACCAATCTTTTGATTCCACCCAATCCTCATTGTCGATAGCTAGGCCGAACAAAGCACGAGGTGGTTGAATCGTCTCATTGACTTCAGTGTGTTTCCAATACGGATACACCGCATAGCCAACAAGGGCGCCTTTTCCATGACCACCAATCGCCCAGTGTTGTGCATCGATGTTTCCGATTGAACCGACGATGAGTTCTCCAGTCTCATTTTGCTCCACCATGATGCTTGCCAGGGCTTCTGCTTCCATGATTGAGTCATCGATATCCTGTATGTCAGCAGGTTCGGGCGCGACAAGCACGATATATCCACGTTGAACAAGTGCTGAAGAAAAGAGATTGTATCCTGTCCGAATTTCATTATAATCCCCCCAAAAAAGAACCCAAGGGAAGGGTCCATTCCCAGCCATTTCAGCTCCGTCACCTTCGGTCATTGCGGGATAGAGGAGCCTGTATGCTTTGGTTTCGAATCCGAAGTTGATTTGAAAGTCTTCAGTACCAACAGGGTAATCTGTTCCTTCATGTGATGGTTGAAAAGTCGTATCTTCTTCGATCTCTGCCATCACAAAAAGTGAGGGTAGAAGCATCGTGCAACAAATCAGCATCACCGCCAATCGCATAATACCCACCTCAACACACTACGGGCCGTACTCATATTATGTTCTTCTCATCGTTTGAAAGACCGAAGGACCTTTTCGCATTCAATAAGTTGTTTGAGAAGGAGTTCAACTGATGGAAGGTCAGCAGATTGGTGCGGTGCCCAAAGAAATTCCCATGCCTTCAAGTGTTGTGCAACGAGAAGCCAACGGCCGTCGTAATGTGCATGAGGTGGCTCCAAAACAACATCCAAGTCGGCATCTACATCGTACTTTGCGTGGAATGTAGGAAGTGGTTCCAATTCGTAATCATGAGGTTCAAAAACGGCAATACCCACATACTGAGCCGGAGAAAGTGCAAATTCATTTTCGTCGAGTTCTCTCTTCCCACCAATAAAATGAATTTGGCCTCCTTGTTGTATCCATGCATGTGCAAAGGACCTTGCAGCACTTCCGCCTCCAATCACACCGACGCAACTTTCAGAGGGAATTCCACGATGGAGCATGACTGTGGCCATGCCGACGCCGTCGGTACTCATGCACCACCAACCTTGTCCATCCCATCGTAACGAATTCACAGATTGAAAGGATGCGGAACCATCAAGATTTGTGACCGCCATCGTCTGTAATTGATGTTTGAGTGGTGTTGTCAAGTTCATCCAAATTTCATCCTCTTCAAATTGGTATAGTTGACGATGATCTTCGACGAAAACTTGTGAATTTAATCGGTATCTCGGGGTGAGCGACGATGGCACGGATTGAACCTCAGTAACGCTTTGAATTGCTTTCCCAAGCAATGTTTTGGAACGGAATTTACTCATAGGAGCATCTGTATGATACCACTCAATTTCCTCTGGTAACACGCCTGCATACCCCCAAGCAAGAGCATTTTCTATGGACGACGCCGGTACAATTGATGGATGAGTGGCATTTTTCAAACCAAGATGTTCGGTAACAAGACAAAACAGTAACGGGGATAGGCTCTTCTCAATTGGGTCGCCAGCGACAGCGTACCGAATCGAGCCCATGATTTTACCAAGAATCAATGCTTTTTGAAGCCACCTCCTTCCTTTCACACATTTGAAAGGGCGGAAAAATTGGGGTAATTTTGAAGAAGGACCATGATGTAACGTCAATCATGGCAGAGTGGGCACAAGCGGAAAAGTCCGAAAACAAACTGGCTTCGACCATGACCAACTTGTTAGGAATTTATTTTTCGTTTGCTATGTGGCAAAAATTTGAACTTGCATTGACTGACTTTGTCGGAGCCTCTCTTGCGATTATTATTGCAACACTCGTTTTTTTGTGTTATCAAATTATCAAAATTGACAAAGAGAACGAAGCGGATGCAGGATATCAAAAGAACCCATACATATCATACATTAAAGACGATAACGGCGTTTATCAAGCCCTTAACACAAACACTGCGGACAACAATAAATCGACATTCATGACGATTGCAACGTTCGTGTTCATCATTTGGCTTTGCGAAATGACCTGGTCGAATGTTTTCTTATGAACGATGAACGATGCCAGAATTTCATGATGTCATTCTGCTCAAATCGAGGGCGGAAGCTGATAATGAAGATGCAAATCCATATTGGATTATTCTTGAAAAAGGGTCCATTCTCATTTCACTCTTTCTTGTCATGGCCATAGGAATAGGTCTTGAGTTGCCGGTTTGGGGTGTAGCTCTCCTCGTCGGTCTATCCCTTGGTCCAATCGTGTATCTCCACGTGTATTTCATCTACATGCGGCCACACAAGAAAAAACAAAACAATCAAAATGAAGCACATGGCAGAGAGGATTGAGGCGAATGGAAATTCTTGACTTTTTTTTGGAGCCGTTCGGCTTGGACGGGCTATCCGGCGTTGATGTCCTCTTTGCAGCGTGTGCCATCATAGGTACCGTTTTGTTCCTCATCTACTTCCTTCTCGTCGTCATTACGGGCGCTGCAGATGGTGTGATCGAAGGCTTTGGCGTCGACCTTGAACTCGATGCAACAGGATTTTTCCATATGTTAACCCTTCAAGGCCTCCTCAGTTTCGTTATGATGTTTGGTATCTTTGGTCTTGCTGTAAGCACTGAAGGACAATCTGATAATGCAGTTCTCGCCATTGTCGTGGGTACGATTGCTGGACTGACTTCCATGTATATCATCGGAAAAGTGTTTGATATTCTCCGTGGGCTTGAATCTGATGGAAATGTTATTCATTCAAATGCCATCGGCTCAAAAGGACGCGTCTACCTCAAAATACCAAAAGGAAAAGACGGCCAAGTCCAAGTCGAATTCCAAGGTGCGTTACGAACAATGACAGCCCGTGCATCAGATAGCGATATTGAAATCTCAACTGGATCATTGATTCAAGTCGTCGATACAATTGGAGATTTACTCATTGTTCAACCAATGAATGATGATAAAAAAGAGATAAAGGAAAGTGAATAAAATGGAATTAGTGTTAATAGGAATTGGATTGTTTATTTTTGTACTGCTTGCAACAATTTACATTGCTGTAAATCGATACAAAGTTGCTCCTTCGGACAAAATTTTGGTTGTCTATGGTCGAGTCAAAGGAAAATCTGCCGCAGCATGTTATCACGGCGGTGGTCGAATTGTGTGGCCACTCATCCAAAACTACGGATGGCTCAACCTTCAACCAATGACAATCGCAATCGACCTCAAGCACGCTCTTTCGCAAGAGAACATTCGTATCAACGTACCTTCATCATTTACGATTGGTATTTCGACTGAACCTTCAATTATGCAGAACGCTGCTGAACGTCTTCTTGGCCTTGAGGCTCCAGCAATTGACAAGATGGCAGAAGAAATCATCTTTGGTCAACTTCGTTTAACCGTTGCTTCGCTCTCCATTCAGGAGATCAACAGTGACAGAGAAGCATTCCTCAGTCGAGTTTCTGAAAACGTCGATACTGAATTACACAAGATTGGTCTCTACCTCATCAACGTCAACATCACAGATATTACAGATGAAGCAGACTTCATCAAATCTCTCGGTGCAAAGGCTGCTGCTGAAGCCATTGCTGAGGCGAACATTGCACGTGCTGAAGCACTACGACGTGGTGAAACTGGTCAAGCAGAAGCCGACAGAGACAGAGAAGTGGCTGTTGCTACCAACCGTGCTGCATCCGATAAAGGACAAAAGCAGGCTGACACCGACCGCCGTGTCTATGTCAACCAACAAGAAGCTGAAGCGGTCAAGGGTGAAAACGAATCACAAGCTGAAATTGCGTCTTACAATGCTGAACTTGCTGAGAAAGAAGCAGAGGCAAAGCGACGAACTGAAGTTGCTCGAAGAATGGCTGATGTTGAAATCGAGAAGGCACAGTACGAACTTGAGGGACAACGTCTCCGTGCTGAAGAAATCGCTCGTGAAGAGATTTCAAAGCAACAAATCGAAATCGCTGCAGAAGCAGAAGCAGAGCGACAACGAAGAATTGCAAGAGGGCAAGCGGATGCAATCCTTGCCGCCTATACTGCTGAAGCAGAAGGTCAGAAGGCTGTACTTGAAGCCAAAGCAACTGGTTATGCACAACTCGTCAAGAGTGCTGGCGGCGACCCCAAAGCTGCTGCAACATTGCTCATGGTTGAAAAGATCGAAGAACTCGTTGCTCGACAAACTGAAGCAATTGCGAACCTTAAGATTGACAAGATTACCGTATGGGACTCAGGACAATCTGAAAACGGTTCAACCGCAAACTTCGTCTCATCGCTCATCAAGAGTCTGCCACCAGTTCACGATGTGGCAAAGATGGCTGGAGTCGATCTACCAGACTACCTAGGCAACATGAAAGATGAATGATGGCTCAAATCAAGAGCGTTTAAAATAAGCCTTCATGGCTAATTTTATGCGAGGGGTTCAAAGCCTGATTGTACTCGAAGGCTCATCTAATGAAGTCCGATTTGGAAATTGCTAGAGATGCCACAATGGAGCCGATTGAATCAATTGCTTGGAAAATCGGGATTCCTGCTCATGAATTAATGCTACACGGCAAAGGACTTGCAAAAATCAGTTGGGAGGGAGTTAAGCGTCGAATGAACGAAGCACAAGGAAGCCTCGTTCTCGTCACCTCAGTCAATCCAACGCCATTTGGTGAAGGTAAAACAGTGACGACGATAGGTTTGACGCAAGCACTCATGGCCATTGGTAAAAATGCAACATGCGTCATACGTGAGCCCTCGATGGGCCCTGTCTTCGGCATCAAAGGTGGTGCTGCAGGAGGTGGAAATTCCCAAGTCTTGCCGATGGAAGAAATAAACTTGCACATGACGGGCGACCTTCACGCCGTAACTTCGGCACACAATCTCCTCTCAGCACTCATCGATAATCACATCAAACATGGTAATGAGTGCAAACTTGACCTCACGAGAATCGCTTGGCCTCGTGTTATTGACATGAACGATCGTGCTCTCAGAGATTGTGTTGTAGGCCTCGGCGGTCCTGCAAATGGCGTACCACGCTCAGAAAGATTTGACATCACGGCGGCCAGTGAAATCATGGCCATCCTCGTCTTGGCTTCGGATTACAAGGATTTGCGTTTTAGACTCGGTGAAATTATCATTGGTTCTTCCATGGATGGTAATCCTGTCAAAGCAAAACATATCGGGGCTTCTGGAGCCATGGCACTTCTTCTCCGCCAGGCATTCTTGCCAAACTTAGCACAAACCCTCGAGGGTGGACCTGCGTTTATTCATGGTGGACCATTTGCGAACATCGCTCATGGAAATTCGAGTATTATCGCTGACAAAGTCGCCTTAGCATGTAGCGATATTGTCGTCACTGAAGCAGGTTTTGGCTCCGACATGGGTGCTGAAAAATTCATGCACATCAAATCACATTATTCCGGAAAGCGACCAGATTGTGTGGTCATGAATGTCACGGTTCGGTCAATGAAACTCCACGGTGGTGCTTTTGGTCCGAAGGGTGGCGTTCGCCCTCCAAAAGAAGTTCTCGAAGCCGAAGATGTCCCTGCAGTCCGAACTGGTGCTGAATCAAATCTTGACCGTCACATTCGAAATATGGCGGCATTTGGTGTACCTGTTGTTGTTTCAATCAATCGATTTGCATCGGACACCGATGCTGAAATCAAAACCATCTCCGACTGTGCTCTCGCCAGCGGGGCGAGCAAGGTGTGTGTAACAGAAGTCTTTGCAAACGGGGGTAAAGGAGGAGAAGATTTAGCAAAAGCGGTTGTTAAATCAATTCAACAACATGTAGCAGATGGTCGAAATTTCGTACCACTTTTCACTCCTGAAACACACTTCACAGAAAAATTGGACCACATCGCAAAGCGAATGTACCATGCTGGTGATGTTATGATTGAACCTTCAGCACAAAAAATGGCAGACCAAATCACAGCATGGGGGTATGGACATTTACCAATATGTATGGCTAAGACGCAATATTCATTCTCGCATGATGCAACATTGCTTGGGGCACCAACAGGATTTACGCTTCCAGTGAAGGAGTTTAGACTCAACGCTGGTGCTGGATTCGTTGTCGCAATTCTTGGGAATATGATGACGATGCCCGGTCTTCCAAAAGTTCCAGCTGCAAACAACATGGACATGGATGATGATGGAAACCTCATCGGCGTCTTTGGTTGACTTCAATCAACGCATGAGTGATAACTTGCAGGACAAGTTTTGCAACTTCTACTCTCATGTTCAACTTGACTCGATATGAACAAGTAGAATCGAACATGACAAGATGGAAAGAAAGAAGGTGAGGGGCCTCGTCAGGAGACTGCAAGCATCATTGGTGGACGTATGAAATTAAAGAGCAGGGATGTGAATCATTGGAAGCTTTTCATCGATTCAGAGGATGATTTGTGGGTTCTTGCTCGCCTATGTGCCACCGGCATTCACTTTTCTATGCTTGGAGAACGCCGTGATCAAACCACGGCTGGTGGAGAAGGCGAGAGAGCAAAACAGGCTGAGCGGAAAAAAATGATGATCACACTCGCTGTTGAAAATGTCGAACATCAATCGTTCTCAGATACATTGAGGGTTCATGGTATCATTCGTCAAGCCCCAATCGATATCGGCTCCCATCACACACATATCGTCACGAAAGGTGATGAAGTTACGCTCACAAATGAAAAAGGGTTTTCTTCGCTCGACGAAGCGTTACTTAACGATGCGATACGCGCATCAAACGCACCACAAGTGGCTCTTTTGGTCGTTGAACAAGACGAGATGATCCTTTACTTTGTGACCAATCGTGGATTAAGGGAAAGTGCCCAGTGGACGATGAGAGGTGGTGGAAAAAGAATCACCTCGAAGGAAGCGGGTTCAGTCCTCAATCAGTTTCAAACCAATGTTGTTGAAAAGATTCTACAACAACTTGAGGATACAATGCCCTTGATTCTTTGTGGTCCTGGGCATTTTCGTGAAAATGTTGCGAAGTTATTCAATTCCCAAGGACATCAGCGTACGATAAAATCAGTGGCGACGAGTATGGGTGGTCGAGCGGCGGCAAATGAAGTCTTGAGCCAAGGCTTAGCGTCTTCAATTCTCTCAGAGCATCAAATGAGTCGAGAGATTCTTCTTCTTGAAGAAGTTTGGACAAGGATGGCCACAAACAATCTTGTTGCAATTGGTGAAGTTGAACTTGAAGATGCACTACAAAGGGGAGCAATTGAAACATTGCTCATTATTGCCGATACTCTACGAGAGGAGGAAATTCGTTCATTTGGGTCCACGTGGTTAGAGTGGACTGAACAACTCAGTGAAATTGGTGCTGATATTGTACAATGTTCTGCAGACCATGACGCTGGTCAACAATTGGCAAACTTTGGCGGCGTTGCTGCTCTACTTCGATATTAGGTGAGCCGATGATGTATATTCACTTTCATCAGTTATCTCAACACGACATGCGATCTGATTTGAGTCAGCACAGGTGGTTGATTATTCAAGGGAATGAAATGGACGATGCACAAACTGCATTGATGTTATCCGAACTTGAAGATGTTCTTGTAGCGGTCGACCTTCGAGGCCATCGATTTACCCCAGGCATCTGGGAAAGAGCAACACATTTGTGCATTCTCGATTCAAAGGAAAATTTGGAAGAGATTCAAAGCAATTCAAGCATTTCTAAACTCCTCAAAGGCGATGATATCGACATCATTGAAGAGTTATGGTAAGAGTGGGTCCGGAGGGAATTGAACCCTCGATCTTCGCCTTGTAAGGGCGACGTCATAA
>CAZTGO010000019.1:0-28007 GCA_964613395.1 uncultured Candidatus Poseidoniales archaeon
TTTTTCATTCAAATGAACGCTGAAGGTTTCGGGCAAGCAGGTCGTTTAGACGAAGTGAAGAAAGAGATTGCTGAGACGGGTTCGTGGACGCCAACCTTCGATGAATTGTCGTTTGGGGCACGTCTCTCTTGGCGAAATTCTACACGATGTATCGGCCGCTTCTTTTGGGATTCACTCGAGGTGAGAGATGCACGTCACCTCACCGATCCCGATGACATCTTCGATGCTATGTTTGACCACATTGCTTGGGCGACAAATGGTGGTGAAATTCGGGCATGTATGACCGTGTTCCAAGGAGCAAACAAACACGGCATCGGGCCTCGATTATGGAACGACCAGTACATCCGATATGCGTGTCACGAATTGGAAAATGGCACGTTGCTGGGCGATCCTGCGACAAGAACGCTAACCAAGCAAATCAAATCCCTCGGCTGGACAGTAGAAGAACCATCTGCGTTTGATGTTCTCCCAATCGTGCTCGAATGGCCTGGAAGGCCTCCGGTGTGGCGAGAAGTGCCCCCTGAACTTGTTCTCGAAGTAGCGATTCGTCATCCAGACCATCCAGGACTCGAAGAGGTTGGCCTCAAGTGGTATGCTTTGCCTGCAGTTGCGGCGATGTCATTGGAAATAGGTGGACTTGTCTACACCCTTGCACCATTCAATGGATTTTACATGTCAACAGAAATTGGAGCGAGAAATTTCACTGATACCAGTCGGTACAACTTGCTTGAACCCATTGCCGATGCTATGGGAATTGCACGAACTTCGAATCGAGACCTTTGGAAAGATGCAGTCCAAGTTGAGTTGAACCGAGCCATACTGCACTCGTTTGAAACCGACGGGGTACGAATGATGGACCACCATACGCTCTCGGACTATTTCCTCAAATTTGAGGCGGATGAACATGCAGCGGGCAGGGAAGTGTTTGCAGAATGGGCTTGGATTGTGCCGCCAATCGGTGCTTCAGCAACCCCGCTCTATCTGTGTGACCACTGGCAGAATACCATCCTCAAACCAAATTTGTTTTATCTTCCAGAGATTCATGAGTCCGACGCAACCATGGGTCATGGAACGCCTGCTTCGGATGGGGCATCACGGTGTCCATTTGGCCATGGTTCCTTTCAAGAATCAAACGAAGATACGTCAAAGGTCGACTGAGTTAGAGTATTTGATTCGAATTCTTTGACATGTTGTGCGGATTCTAGATCACGAACACTCTTTGTTTATTCAGAGGTCGTTTCAACGAATTATTCTGCGATTCGAAGCAACCTTGTGGTCCTAAATCCTTGGAGGACTTTGATGAATCGCTTTTGTTTAAATTGCTCATCCAAATCGCCATCACCCGTATCGATTCTTAGCGAGTCAAGACCGAGTAATTTCGCAGGTGTCGCCACACCGAGGATGTTATCCATGCCCACGAGGCGAAGCACCGTTGGTGATAACTGAAGATTCCCCCGACCGATGAGGAAACCTTGTCCACCCATGGGGGAGAGCAGAAGTTGACGGGGGAGTTCATTTCCTTCATCGTCGACATGATTGCTGATGAGTTCGATAAGACCTTGTTCATTGAGGTCATTGTGCAATGTAGGGCCAACCGAGATGTCAATGCCCAATAGCGTCAGAGATTTGTCAACATGTTTGCCCATGCGTTGCAATGTTCCACCACTGCCCCAAATCACCATCAAGTTTTCATCTTCTTCGATGAGCATATCGACGTGCTTTGCCAGTCCCTCAAGGGTGTCTTCTTCTGATTCTCGCTCGACCTGTTCTTTGGCCCCTTGCATGTAACGTGGTGACGACGGTGTCCACGCTTCACCATACATTCGAACTCGCCATTCGCCTTGCTGGTAGATTTCTTCGTCGAGGTCCATGACTTCGGTAATCGCACATTGGAGGTCGCCTAGTCCAAACGAGAGCACCACTTCAGCGGCTGCTTTTGGCGTGGTCGCAAAACAACCTGAATGCATTTTCACACCTCCCGGTACACCGACCAGTGGCGTTTTTTCTTCGTCTGTTTGTATTTTGTCAAGAGCGAGAACGATATCTCTCGTGGTCCCATCTCCACCGGCGTACAATATCGCATCGACATTGGACTCAACCAGTTGCTTCACGAGGTTTGTTGTCTCTTCAGCGGTGGTTGCTTGAGGGGTGACGCCAACGGCTTCAAAGTCGGAATGATCAATCGATTCTGGAAGCCATGCGTTGCCCATACGCCCTTCCCAACCGACGAATTGAATGGTGAGATTGCTTCGATTAAGGCCCGTGTTGAGGATGTGGTGCAGGTGTTCGAGACATTCATGCATGCGAGGACCTGAGCGGTCGTTTGCACCAGCTTCTCGAGCCTCCTTGGCTCGACCATCGCTCCCTTTGAACCCAAGTCGACCTCCAAGGCCGGCATCAGGATTGACGACAATTCCGATTCGCACACTTCGCCCACATATTGCCCCCTCTTGAAATTCTGCTTTTTTTTGCAAAATGATGCGAAGCATTCAATTGTCTTACATCAATGTCATCACATGCCACATGATGATGATCTGCCGAGTCTTGAAGACGTCATTGCAAAGAGTTTCAAGGAAATGAAGGAGGGGCCCGCAGAACCAGTACAGGAGAAAACAGAAGTGCCTGAGCCTCAATCATCATCTGCCGGCTCGTATCAAGCACCAATTCACGCTACGGTCGAGACAGCGTCGTTTTCGATACCCGCTCCAAGTGAGCGACCACCCCCCACTATGAACGATACAACGCACGTGGTCGCTTCAGCCTCCTCACAAATCGGAGATGATTTTGATGTGGCATGGGGCGAAGAAGAATGAAGCATTCTTCGCCGACGATACAGCGGGAAATTCATAGATAGGAGGCGACAGGAACGAACACGGAGGAAGGCCCATGTCAACGGTTGAGGTGACTTTTGCTGACGGCACTGTCAATACATATGCGACTGGTATTTCCTGTGCGGATGTCATCAAGGACATTCACGGAAACAAACATTCCTGCATTGCTGCAAAACTCGATGGTCAAGAAGTCGACCTCTCTCGAAGCATCAACACCAATGCATCAATCGAAGGCATAGAAGCCTCTTCGGATGAAGGTATGCACATTCTTCGACATTCAGCAGCACACTTGCTCGCTCAAGCAGTGATGGAATTGTATCCCGGCGCCCTTCCGACCATCGGTCCAGCGATTGACCGCGGCTTCTACTACGACTTTGCAATGGAACCGATTTCAGAAAATGACCTCAAGAAAATCGAGAAAAAAATGATTGAACTCGCTCGCAAAAACCTCATGGTTGAACGCGTGGAATTGTCAGAGCAAGAACTCAAAGACCAATTTGCATACAATCCTTACAAGATTGAAATTATTGAGGACAAACTCGAAGCGGGCGGTGGCTCAACCATGTACCGACAGGGTGAATGGGGCGACCTGTGTCTCGGACCTCACGTTCCATCAACCGTAAAATTACAGCACGTACGCCTTACCTCAGTTTCAAGTGCGTACTGGCGAGGCAACCAAGACAATGAACAATTGGTTCGAATCTATGGTCTTGTTGAGCCGAGTAAAGAAGCATTACAAGCAACGTTGCATCAACTCGAAGAAGCAAAGAAACGAGACCATCGAAAATTAGGAAAGGACCTTCAATTGTTCCACATCGACGAGGAAGTTGGCCAAGGACTGATTCTTTGGACACCCCGAGGCAGCATTGTCCGTCAAGAGTTGCAAGAATTCATTCGCTTTCACTTAACACGCCAAGGTTACTCCCAAGTCTTCACCCCGCACATTGGTAAACTCGATTTGTACCGCACATCTGGACATTTCCCCTATTATCAAGAATCACAGTATCCTCCACTCGTTGAACGAGAATTGATGCGAAAACTATCTGATGATGGTTGCACATGTGGCGAATTATCGAATTTGATGAAAACGGGCGAAATTGATGGCTACATGCTCAAACCGATGAACTGCCCACATCACATCAAAATCTATGCAAGTCAACCAAGATCCTATCGAGACCTTCCTCTGCGACTTGCAGAATTTGGTACGGTGTACCGATGGGAGCAGTCAGGCGAGATCTCAGGTATGACTCGTGTTCGTGGATTTACGCAAGATGATGCTCATCTCTTTGTGACTGAAGACCAACTCGCTGAAGAGGTCCTTGGATGTATTGAACTTGTTCAAATCATCTTTGAACACCTTGACATGAAGAATTACAGGGTGCGAGTGGGCCTACGTGACCCCGACTCCGACAAGTATGTCGGCGAATCTGAAAAGTGGGACAAAGCGGAACAAGCCTGTCGAAATGCAGCAGAACAACTCGGGGTATCTTGGACAGAAGAGCCCGGAGAAGCAGCATTTTACGGTCCGAAAATTGACTTCGTGGTCAAAGATGTGATCGGCCGTGAATGGCAGTTAGGTACGGTGCAGGTCGATTACAATTTACCCGAACGATTTGATTTGAAGTACAAAGGTTCTGATGGAGAAATGCATCGTCCTGTCATGATTCATCGTGCTCCATTTGGTTCAATGGAGCGATTTTGCGGTGTACTTATCGAACACTTTGGAGGTCGATTCCCGACGTGGCTTACACCAACGCAATGCCACATCATCACCATTTCAGAAAAACACAAGTCATACGCTCACGAAGTCGCTGAGAAACTTCGGAGCCGTCATATTCGAGTCGCAGTTGATGATGGAGACGATACGATTGGTAAGAAAATTCGAACTCATCGGAAATTACAACCGGCTTACATGGTCATCCTCGGAGATGGTGAAATGGAATCAAGAACCGTGAGTCTGCGAGCAAGGAGTGGCGATCAAATCGCCGATCTTCCGCTTGAGGAATTTATTGAATCGATCACTAATGAAATCCAACAAAAAATTCCACAACCAAGTCTCGTTCCAGCAAATCAAGAATGAGGTTGAAGCATGAGCAGTCCGAGTTTATCCATGGGATTGGATGCGGGTCTTCTCCTTCCACTTGTTCTCTCCGGCCTCGCTGTTTACATCTTTTGGGTTGCTTTTGTTCCTCGTCAACTACGAGGTCTCCAAGTTGCTTTTCCAACAGGTGCAAAAAAGTATGAGGTTCACAGTGTGACCAAAACCACGGATGACGTGCGGAAATTATTACGTTCCAAAACAATGCGACTTGGAATTTTTTCATACCTTCTTGCATTAACAGGTTGTCTCATCTTCTTGTTTGAGTTTTTACAAGCTCGAATGAATGGTTCAATGTCGTATAATGCGTTGAACATCGCTCTTGCTCTTGTTGCCATTATGCTACCTGCATCACTCTCGAGTGGTACCTCTCTGGGTTCACAAGTGATTCGACCAATTGGTACAACAAGGGCTACTCTTCAAAGCAATACATTGCTTAGAACTTTTTCTCACATTGCACTTTTCCTTGCTTGGATTTTGCTTTCGTTCACCGTCTATGTTGTGATGAAATCATTAGGTTATACCGCAACAATTTCGTTCACAATTTCAGTCTTCGTCGCTTTCAGTCCTGCTGTTCTTGCTTACGGACGAATTCTTGGTTCAGCATGGCAGGCGTTGTATCAATCAAGTGCAAAAATTGCTGAAGGACAAACATCTCCGTTCCACAATCATGTCCCTAACCTGCGTCAACAACTCGTTGCCCAAGTTGTCCGACTCAATCTCTTTGTTATGCCTTTCATCGCAGTAAACACACTCATCTCTTTATTCATTCTCATCGCTGCCCCAGACATGTTCACACATTCAGAGCGTGTGCTAGAACTCCCAGAGTACCGTTTACAAAGCACCTACATGGAAGAAGGCGGCCTGCTTGGCTTTTGGTTGATTGAACTCTTTTCTTTCATTCCTGAACCAGGAATCCGTGTACCAATCGTGACCTTTCTCCTGCTTTTCTTGTTGCTCAACGTTGCGATTGTCGGATTTCTCTTTGTGTATGAAGTCGCTCGTATTCTCTTCTTAGATGTACAGGATGTTTCGGGAAGAGGTGGAATGAAACTTGCAGATAGTCGATTGCTTCGAGCAGAGCCCTCACAACAAGCCAAGGTACTCAATTTCTGCTTTACAGGATTTGCCGGACAATCCATGCTCTTGCTCGCATTGGCTATGGTAACTTTTTGGGATTCAAGTTTCCTTCCTCAAGGAACGAATTGCGGCTCATGGGAGCAGACAGTTTGCCATATCGTCGAAAAAGACTCCATGGAGCAATTGACATGGATGCTTGCAAGCGGTGGCCAAATCGCCTTCCTCTTCGTCTGGATGATGTCACTAAGTCGTCGAACCAGTCTCGAAGAGATATCTTTCGATTCTGAAATGGAAGAGAGCCGAAGCAAACTGTCCAGAATGAGTGATATCATCTATCTCAAGCAAACACCAATCGGTCAACTCATCAGCGAAGGAAAATGGGATCTGGCACTTGAGCGGTACAGCGACCAGATGTTTCGTCAGGAAAAGAGTATTGAGGGCTTGGAAATGGTGCGGGAGCACCAATCAAAACTTTCGATGTTAACAGGACTCGGGTTATGGGACCAAGCAGAAGAAGTAGCGATCAATTATCTTGCTTTGAAAGGTGGCAGAGAGGCTGATATCGCCAAATTATCACTTGTCTCTGCAAGTTTGGCGCAGCGCGATGTGCGGGAAACGCTCTCAAGACTTCCACTCCTATCGGATGAAAATATCGAGTCATTGCGATTCATTTGGTTCAGTAGCCTTTTGTCATCAAAAGACCGTCTCGACCCGACAAAATATGGCGTCCTCGCCATCGATCCAGTCACTCAACAAAATATCAAACTCATCAAACGTACCCTTGAAGGTGGCCAGATAAAACTCGATGAGAAACTCCCTAAGAACGATGTTGGAAAAGTTATGTTCCTCGGCGAAATTGGACGAATGCGTCTGAAGGGGAGGAGTGAAGAGGCGTTGACAGCGCTAGAACGGGTTTTGAAGTTGGAACCCGGTTGGGTACAAGGGCGAATCACACAAAGCCTCCTCCATCTCGACGGAGGGCGAAAACTTTCAGCACAGAATATCGCCATGGACCTTTGGAAACAGTATCCTCGTCACCCGTGGGTGAGGGCAATGCAGAAGGTGTATGCTGACATCAACATAGGTACGATGCCCTCAAGCGAAGACACTGGTATGGAATGGGCGATCAACAAGGACTCAGATTGGCGCAGTCAATGGCAACATCATCGGGCCTCGATTCCTCCAATCCTCGATTCGATTGGTCTGAAGAATCATTCTATTACAGCCAATTCTTGGATCTTATTTTCCAATCCAGAATTTACACCAAAGACGTCGAAGAAAAAATACCTTCAGTATGTTCCAAACCAACTTCCAATCGGCTTATTCCTGCACATGTCGGGAATTGTCGTCTCGGTAGCAGGCATGCCCATCGACCTGGGGTACCCGCCCGTTCTCATGCAACAAAGCATTCTTTCCAAGGCGTCTTTCAAACTCGAGTAACATCAGATTCTTCTTCGAAGTTTTTCCATGTACTCATCGCATAGTGCCAATTGACCAAGGGAACCTTCAACATCACCATCGGAAAGCAAACTTCGGGCTTCAGATACTGCGGCTTCACAGGCTCGACGCTGGTCATCATCGACACCAATCCCCGAAGCCTCGCATTGATTGCGGAGGGCGCGCCATTCTTCTTCAACAAAGTTGACCAACTCACCAGTGTCATCGACTTGTTTCGAACCAGCTTCGAGGTCTTTGAGGAATGTTCGATGCAAAGTTTCTGCTGTTGACCACATGTTTTTCTTCATGGCATCTTCAATAGCGACAATGCGATCTTCCCATTCACTCTTGTTGGCAAACGCCTCGATTTGTTTGCTGAGGTTCTTCTTTTGTTTCATCGCTCTTCGCGTGTAATCCATTGCTTCACGTTCATTTTCGATGGTTCGAATAATGCCCTCTGAAAGACCAACGGCTTGGCTAGCTAATCCTTCATCGTAGGCTTTTTGTGCCTGTGCGAGGCGATCTCCGAGTTCTTGCTCAATGCCAAGGCCATCGGCTTGTTCAAGTGTTTGTTTTGCTATCTCAATGGATTGGCTCGCTCTCTCCATAGCATGCTCATCCGCAGTAAGTTGCTCGGGAATAACACTTGCAAACTCAAACGCTTTTTTGGGTTGCTCAGCAAACAATTTTGTTTTTGCATCTTGAAGTAATTCTCGAAGATGCTCTGTACCACCGCCATCTGTGTTTTGCAACAATGATTCCGCTTCAGAAATAACGTCCTCTGCTTTTTGCCACCATTCAATAAGTTCAAGCGACCTTTTCTTCGAGGTACGGAACAAACCTTCAGCCTCACGGAGTGACCCGAGCGATACTTCCCTTAATCCAGCCTCAAATGCTTTTCTTGGTTTCTTCGCCATCGGTGAAATCTTTTCGGCCTGTTCAAGGTACTGCATCGCATCATTTTGGATGATTTCCACATCAGCAGCAAGAGAAAGCGAGCGTTGCATCTCCTCCTCAGCATCAGCCAGAAGTTTCATTCCTAATTCAGGGTCGAGATGACCTTCTTCTCCTGCCGTTGTGATGAGGCTTGATGCTTGGGAAACTGCGGCACCTTGAGATTTGAGAATGAGGACTTCAGTCTCAAGTCGATTTAATTTCGATTTGAATGTCTTTCGTAATTCTTTGTGCTCGTCACCTGTAAACCAAGCTACAACTGCATCGCCTATGGCAAACAAAATGACGATGGGTGCGAGCATTGAGAGGCCGAATTCAAATGATATCGTTGTACTTGTCATGAGGATGACAAGTCCTGTTCCTGAACCTATTGAAGCCACAATCGCACGATAGCGTAGCACATCGAGTGCACCATTGAGAAGTTGATGTGAAATTCGATAACAATACACTGCGGGTATGAGGATGCATATAGACGCCACAAGGTCGTCCGTTTGAGAAGAGATGTTCATCGTTCCAACAACGGCGAGTATAGGGAATGCAAATGTTGTAGCAGAAGCAATCCGAGTTCTTGCCTTCGCATCATCGAGAACAGCATCTTGGAGAATCATGCCCCATAGGATGAGAAGTACCGTTGAACCGAAGCCCGAAAGGATGCCGCCTTTCCCATCGAGCGTTGATTGCAACAACGGCCATAGAATCCAAATGGCACTGATGAGCAACACAAGTGAAGAGAGCAAAGTGAGTTTCTCAATCCTTTGAACACGGATAGCGTATTCGTGTTTGATTGCATCTTCATACGAGCCCCAATCCATTTTCCTTGCCCCTACTTGAAGATACATCGAGCAAACCGCATAACTCTTTGAGGTTTTTCCACCATATTCTCTTTGGCAAATGTTCAAAGGACTTATTGTCACACTTGCGAAGTGAGGTACAACCATGCCTGGCTTAATCACAATGAACGACCTATCAAATGAAGAGATTTTAGAAATTCTCGACACCGCTGAGCGACTTCTCCCTGTCGCTCGAGGGAATGCCTATTTGCCATTGCTGCAAGGGAAAATTTTGGGTAATTTGTTTTTTGAACCGAGCACAAGAACACGAATGTCGTTTGAAACTGCAATGAAGCGACTTGGTGGTGATGTTGTCAATTTAGGCGACGTTAGCACCTCATCGGTTGTGAAGGGTGAAACATTGTTTGATACGATTCAGATGGTTGATGGTTACACCGATATCATCGCTTTACGTCATCCACGACAGGGTGCTGCACAATATGCTCAGGACTCAGCTAAGTGTCCAGTCCTCAACGGTGGCGACGGAGCAGGCAATCACCCCACACAAACCATGCTTGACTTGTTCACCATTCGCCAGGCCCACGGTTCGCTTGAAAATTTGAATATCGTCCTTGCAGGTGATCTCCGATTTGGTCGAACAGTTCATTCCTTAAGCCACGCCCTCATTCGATTTGGTTGCAATCTAGTTCTCGCAAGTCCATCGATTCTTCGGATGCCTAGAGAGATTGTTGAAGATTTGCAGTCTCATGGTGCAACAATTGTTGAGACTGAAGACTTGATTGGAAGTCTCGATTCTGCGGATGTCATCTACATGACTCGAATTCAAAAAGAGCGATTCAACGATGAAGATGAGTACAAGAAAGTTGCTGGAGCATACAAATTACACGCCGACCAGTTGTCAAATTGTCGACCAAATATGATCGTCATGCACCCGTTGCCGAGGGTCGATGAAATCCATCCATCAGTTGATCATACACGACATGCACGATATTTCGAACAGGCTTTCAACGGTGTTGTTGCACGAATGGCACTCCTTTGTCGATTGTTAAATGTCGATGTACCTACGAACATAGAAAGTGGTGAGTAACATGAGTAACGAGCAAAACATGAGAAGAGTAACGGCAATTCAAAATGGAACGGTCATTGACCACATCCCTGCAGGTAAAGCTCTGCGTGTGCTTGAAATGTTAAATGTCAATGATACAACTTCAGTGCCAGTTTCCATGGTGATGAATGTGCCATCGAAGAAAATGGGTGCAAAAGACATCATCAAAGTGGAAGATAGAGAGCTCACACAAGACGAACTCAACCGTCTCGCATTGGTGGCACCTGATGCACATGTCGCCATCATTCGTGCTTTTTCTGTCGCAGAAAAGTTGACGATTGAACTCGGCGATGAAATTACTAATGTGGTGCGCTGTACATTCAGTAACTGTATTACAACTAACCTAAGAGAGCCCCTTCCTCATCGGTTATTTGTAGCCCGAAGGGAGCCAATTGAATTGAGATGTCATTATTGCGGTCGACCACAAGAATTAGAGAAACTCATTGAGAATCTTCTTTGAATTTGATGCCGAGTAATGTTCTCATATCGCATGCTTTGCATTGATTTCCCGATGTGAGTTCACCACATAGGACACATGGTGCGGGGGGTGCGAGCTTTGTTGGGCTTCCGCCCAAGGTGGTGATTTGGTCTCGCATAGCTTTGATGTGGTCTGCAGCACGCACGAGCCCATGTCTTGTTCCAGCCACATCCTCTTCCATTCGTGCAACCAATTCCCGATGACGCCATCGAAGGGCGCCGCGTGCATGGGGGCATTCTTCATGGTGAATTGGCAAGTCCCTGTGCAAAGCATAGAGGTGGATTTCCTGTTCTGGCACCCACCGGAGTGGAACGATTCTTGGAGCCATTCCATCGAGGGGTGTCGAGGTGTGTGGTGCGAGACGAAGCGTTCGCTCAATATCGCCATTAGTTAAATTCATCAAGACCGTCTGAGCCATATCATCGAGGTTGTGGCCTAATGCGATCACATCAGCACCAACTTTACTAGCAAGGTAATTGATGCCTTGACGTCGGAAAACACCACAATATGCACATGGCATTCGTGGTGCATCGTTGTCATTTTCGATCACCATTGGCAATTTTTTCACAACATCATCCATGTCCATGAATTGAAGTTCTTTGTACGATACGGTTACAAATTCAACGCCCAATTTTTTGCATAAATCCTCAGCACAAATCAATGAGGGGGGCCGGTATCCTTCAATACCTTCATCCACAGTTCCAGCGATAATCTTGACATCACGGCGTTGCCCTAGAATGTCGACCAAACTATCGAGAAGGACTGCGGAATCTTTTCCTCCAGAGATGGCGACAAAGATTGTCGTCATGACGCCTTTTTCGATTTCTAATTGTTGTCGCAGTTCACGGCTGATTTTTTTTCGAACAGATTTCGCTAAGTGCTTGTTGCACAGCACCCTACCCGAGTATTCTTGATGGATGACTGCAGGGTGTTCACAAGAATCACATGAAGGGATGTCAAACATGCCCTCTGGTGCATTCATAGTGTGTCCAGAGAAGAGGAACCTATGAAATGAGCGGTTTGTTTACGGAATATTTAATTCATATTTTCTAATTGAAAAATTAAATTTGCAATTGAAATTTTTATCATCATGGGGTCGTTGAGAAATTCGCAAAAATACTTGATGCAAAAAGTGCAACACAGGAGCGTTATTATCGCACATTCATGTTGTAATTTTCAGTTGGAAATTACTATTTCATGCTGAAATCGGCAAAAAATTCAACTTGAGCGCAAAACTTCTTGAATAGTACAGCAGTGTGGTGAGATTTGAGCAGTGATGTTGAACCATCTTCTTTCCTCGTTTTTACAGGTAAAAGGGGTTGAGCATGCATCAATTCTCAACAGTTCAGGTGAACTCATCGCCGGAGTGGGAAAAGAAGGATTCATTCCCGATGTTCATGCGATCATTCATCACATATCGTTACAGTTGCAGATTGCTCAAGCACTTGATGGCCAGGACGTGAAAGAAATTTGGTACGAAGCGGAAAAGGGGCAATTTATTGAAATTCTTACCTTTGATCGAATCATTGTCGTGCAAGGCGATAAACAAAATTTGCAACTCTGGCGAAATCATGTCCAAACACATCGCAAAGGATTGCAAACCATAGAAGGAGTAGCGTGATAACCATGTTTGAATTACCACCTGGGAAGATAATACAAGAAAATATCGAGGTGACCGAGGGTGCAATTCAACCATTCGATTTCGGCGTCATCACAACATGGATCGGTCGAAGAAAGACACCAAGTGGACACCGACTCGTCCGTGCGGGAAGAGTGGTGGGATACATCGCTGAGGATGTGGACACAAAGCAAATTCTTGGAGGCTCGAAAGCAAAAAAAGCACTAGAGGCCATTGAATCCGAAAATAAAACTCGTCACACCGCTGATGAATATTCTCAGAGAGGTCTTGGACAAGTCGCCGAACTTTTCCCTGAAGCATTTGAACATCAAGCCGATCGACAAGGTTTGTTGCCTCAGGTTTCCGGAACCGGTCACCTTCTCTCTAAGAATGCTTCAGCAATTTTATCGTCACTGGATTCGATGTCATCGGTTCGAGGTGCGGTTGTAGCAGAGAATGGTGTTGTTATCGATGCAACAGGAGAGTTACCTGATTCTGCGGAGAATTTAGCAATCCTGCTTGCGAACATGCAAGCAGAACAAAACAAATCACTAGAATCAGGTATCATAACCCCTGCATACATCTCCCTTCGAGGTGAATATGATGCACTTATGGTTGTTGAAAATGGTCAATTACTCCTCGGTGTTTGGACAGAAGCAACTGCAGACCACGCATCCATCCTCAGTCGAACAAACGCAAGCCTTGAAGGCGATGTAACTGGAATGATGTTTTCAAAAGAAGTACCAGAAGGCTTCGTCATTCGAGAAGGGAAGGGCGGTACAGATGCCATCATTTCCATGCTCACATCGGCTGTTGAAGAGCAGGTCACCGGCCACATCACCGCTGGAATTTCTTCAAAATCAATTTCGATGCTTCTATCAAAAGGTCTACCTGTCGGAATGTTCACTACAAATGGTGGGGTATTTTCAGACGTACTGATGGACTTTACAGATGCAAAAAAGATCATGAAACTTCACCGACTTCCTGCTGGTACTTTACTTTCAGAAAACAGTGGCAATGTCGATCAATTTTCATTGGATGCACTCTTTTCCGAATTACCAACGATTCGAACAACCTCCGAGGCTCGACAAGAAACATTGACTATGAAACTCAAAACGTTGTTTGGATTTGAGCACACTTTGGCAAAGTTACGTAAAAGCAGAAAAGAAATCGAAATTGAAGGTCCTAAAATCGAATCACCGACGAAGAGCGACATGATTGGTGAAGAAAAAATCGCTGCCGTTGACCTCGGCCTACAAAGGAGACTTGAGCAATCCGAGGCGAAAATCAGTGAATTGATGCATGAAAAATCACAATTGGAAGCACATCTGTCGACGAGTAGAAAACAAAAAGAGGCAGCTGAAATTCGTGCACGTCAATTAGAAGAATCAAAACTTGACCATCAGAGTTCGAGAGAATCAGCCAATGACGACCTTAACGAAATGCAACTACGACTTTCAACTGCCCAAGCAGCACAAGAAGAGGCAGAAAAATTAGCTGATAAATTGATGAAGCGAGTCAATGAACTCGAACATCAAGTGTCTACGAGAGCAGAAGAACTAGCAAAAGCACTCGGTGAAGCATCATCTGCAGCAGCCCTTCAAAATGAGATTGAGTCTATGGCATTAAAAGAAGCGAATTTACAATCCGAAGTCTCAAGCAATAGTGAGCGACTTCATCTCATTCGTCAACAAATCGAAGACGAGGAGCGAAGACTTCGTATTCTGAATGAACAGGTTTCGAATGTTCGAGACAGACATGTTAATGCACAAGCAGAAACAATGGTCCTTGAAGAGAAAATCCAAGCACAAAAAGCAGAATTGGACGGGATACATACAGAGACCAAACAAGCGAGAGATCGAACCCTTGAAGAGCATCGGCGTCTGTCTGAAGATGAGGCTCGTCGAACTAACGTTGAAGCGGAATTGAGAGAATTGATGAATGAGCGTCGAACAATTCTACGAGAACTAGGCGATATTGGAGCCCGACGAGGACATGCAGAGGCAGAACTCGCTTCACTGATCGACCAAGCAACTAAATTATCTCAGGCTCATGAAGAAGCACTTGAAGATATCAAAGAAGCAGAGAGGCTTCGTGCCCGTCTTTCTGAAGAACCACTTGCACAAGTTCTCCTCGATGATGATACGACATTCAAGGGTCTCGGTCCAATTCTTGAACGTTTAGAACATTCCAGAACATTGGGCTATTCGGTCGTATTACTTGACAGAGCGGTCGAGCGTGCCCTTCAGGTCATTCAAAGTACTGTTGACCATGTTGCAGCAACACCACGTCATTTGCTTTCATCAGAAGTCATGACAATGCTAGAGCGGCAAGTTCCAGACACCGCAGGGGCAGTTCGTGGTTTGGCACGATGGTCGGTCCAACAACGACTTGAAGTTCAACTTGGAGAGACGGTCACCCATCTCATTCTTGACCTCGAACATTTGCTGGAAGATTACGATCGCTCAATCACCATGTTGCGACGGATTCGAAACGTCCTCGAACAACTTGCACGATTAGGTGCGCCTCAACAAGAGGTCGATGCACTTCTTGCAAATTGTCAACGGCCAGAGTCACTTCCAATGCTTGCTCAAGGTACTCGAAAATTGATTCAGGTTGCCCTCGATGATATCTACATTGAAGCAGACCAACGAGATGCTGGTGAGTCGATAATGCTCGAAGATACAGCACAAGTCCTCGAAGAATTGATCACACAACTCGACGCCTCCGGACTCACAGACGGCGTACCTCGAGGCATGCTTTGGGAATTCCAGAGGGATGGATTCTTGCCATTTGAGAGAAATGCGATTCCTGTCCAGCAACGAATCCCTGTTGATGAATCATCCCTTGAAGGCATGGAATCGAGTCTCGTTCATTCGGAGCATATTAACCTTGAATCAGACGACCATGATGAAATTGATGAAGATGGTTGGGCCAGTCTCGAAGCACCGCATGAGCACGAAGAAAGCCAGACATTTGACGAAGTTCCTCCAACATTGCATAAAACGGATTTAGATTTTCATGACGAGCGTGCAGCGCTTGAAGAAGAGTTAGCACGACTGGATTCTAATTGGAAGCATTACAGCATTGCAAATAGTACAGATGAAAAACAAAAAAGAGAATTGAAAGCATTGGACGACTTAGAATCTAAACTGGCAGATGTTGAATTTTGAGGGCAAAGCATGTCTGACCAAGGCGTCTCTTTATTGCTTCGACAAGAAGAGAGGGGTAAATCGTATCCACTTTGGATTGAACGCTTGATGATGGCTACCTTTCTTTTGTCACTGATTTTCGTTCCTTCTGAAATTATTGAAAGAGTCGATGGTGGAATTGGTCTTGCAACAGCGTGGTGCTTGTACCCAATTGTCACAGTGAGTTTGATTGAACTCATTGGTCGATTCATTCAGTCCCGTTAAATTTGAACGACGTCTTTCTTTTCGCCTGTGCTTGGTGTTGAGGGAGTTGGTGAAGGGCTCCGCCAATTCTGAATTAATGCAGAAATTCGTTGCCACGGGATCAAGAATCGTAATACTGCCATGAGACTGAGGAATAAGAGTGCAGAAATAACAAGCCCATATGTGAGCGATAATTCAATCGATTCGGAGACTTGACCAGCCCATTGACTACCTGTTGTGTTTTCCACAAATTGAAGAAGAACTTTGTGGAAGCCGAGTGCGATCATGGTAGCTAATCCTGTCAAGCCAAGGTAGCCGAATGTGTGACGAAGATGTGTGTTGAGGACATTATCCATTTGTCGTACATATTCAGGGTCACGCTTGCAAGATTCTGGTAAACGGTATGCGTATTCCAAATTCTTGATGACACCGTACGCTGCTTCTTGGAAGACCATGATGAGAACGGCGATGAGAATAAGGTTGAATTGTTGCGTTGTGACAAGGTCTATGCCGAAGAGGCCAATCGTAGGATTTGATATTTGTCCATCCAATGCTGTTAGCGTACCACCATAGGTGCCAAGTTGACTCTTAATGAGCGGGAATGTGAGAATGGCGTGAATTGCAAGGAACACAAGGGTAATTCCTATCGAGAATGCAATCGACCGGCGATGCAGGGACCATATGCCTCGTGTTCCTAGAATAATTGGGCTAAGGTAAATGAACAGAATCATAATTGACATCACCATGAGAAGCGGCCATTCAAGTGTCTGTAATTCATTATCACTTGGTAGCCGAAGATTAAACTCAAACAACATACCAGCGAGCCATGAAAGCAAAAGCTGACCGATCATGACAATCATTAAACCGAGGTAAAATCCAAACTTGATACGTTGCTGAACCTTTGGAGTTTGGAAAGCGAGCAACGCCATAAGACCGCCTATGCCGAGGCCAAGAATCAACGGAACTGTGAATCTTGAAAGACCATCCCGTCCTTCACCGGTAAGCCAATCTCCAAGAGGCAATTGATTCCCTATGAGAAGTTCAATGGTATCGAATAAAATCGTATGGTCAATTGAACCGACGACGTACGTTGATACAACTTCGAGATACATCGTGATCAGTGCAATTGTTGCTACAATTTGCAACGTCAGGACTTGCCATTGTTTTCTGAGTTGGGCGATGTGTAGCGTTCTTGGTTTACGGTCATCGCCGAGCAGGACATCGCTTTGTAATTCGACTTCACCTGCCATTTCAGTACCCCCTAACCTGCATCAAAGCTTGTGATAAGTCCATGTCCGGCATCCAATCAATCACCTGTGCACCGAATCCGGCCAGTGTGGTCAGACGATTTTGTCGCTCGATTTTGAGCACCTCATAGGACATACGAGGAATTCGGCTTACTAATCGTTCAAAATCGATGCTTGCAGGTGATAAAACAGTCACTTCGTGGCCACGGCCTACGAGGTCACGGACGGCAGCAGGTACTGTTCCATCGCCTTCACACGATGAAATAATGAAAACTGGACTGCCACGGCTGAATCTTCCACTGATTGAGTTTGTCACGGCTTGCAATGGCATTTCCCCTCGTGCTTGGACGCCGGCCAAAGAACTGAGGATTTTGAAGTACTGCTTATCTCCTGTATCAGGTGGCAAGTAGGATAACTTGTCATCATAGATGGCAAGAGCGACAGAATCTCTTCTCTTCAGGAAAAAGGATGCCAAACTTGCTGCAGATAACGTACCCATTTCGAGTGGGTTCTTGAGCACAGTACCAATTCGAGCGAGGTCCCTCGAATCAAGAATGATGTAAAGGTCTGTCACAGCATCTCGGCACTTTTCGTTGACCATAAGTTCGCCAGTTCGAGCAAAGGCCTTCCAATTGATGTTCTTGAAAGGGTCACCAGGGACATACTCACGGAGTGAATAAAATTCAGAGCCTTGTCCTGGAGTACGCAGAGTTGTTGCCCCTGTGTACATCTTGGGAGTTCTACTTCGTAGAAACGCCTCCTCGACATCTTTGATTTGAGGAAAGATGACGATATCGCTGTGATGGTCAACATACATTTCCTCAACACCGAGGTTGAACGTGTTCTGTATTCGAAGCGATACTGGGCCGATTGAATAATGGCCTCTAAGTGGGCAACGCAAGACATAACGAATTCGCGCACTTTCTCCTGGTTTGAGATTCAAACTCATTTGATTTAATCCGCTTCTTAATTTCATTTCATGAGGGATGTTGTCGTAGACTTCCATGATTTGTGTCTTGCGATGACTTCGGTTTGTAATGAGCAGTTCGACATACAAATCGTCACCTTTGTACAGGTTATCGGCCGAAAGAGTACGCTGAATTTCAACATCGCCGTGGCCACCAATCCACGAATTTACCGTGATAAATGCCACGAGTGCTAGCCCGAGAATCATCATTTGTTGGTTTGAAATCATCATGCCGATGAGGACCAAAGCGATACCTCCGGTGAAGGTGAATGCAGCTTTTCGTGTCCACATACGAATCCCTCACTGACGCCCCCAAGCTTTGATGCGTTTGACTAACGCTACAGACTGTTCCAAAGTATACTTTTGCGAAGTATCAATTGCGAACTTTGAAAGAACGGGATCGTTGATGAGTTGAATGAGTTCATTGGCTTGCATTGAGTTGAATTCCTCTTGACTTAAGCCGTTTTGATTTCTTACCTTTGATAGGAACACTTGTCGAATCTTGTTGACCTTGGCATAATACTCGTACCTATTCGCATCACCAAAGCCGTAGTAAATGATGCTGAACACGTGTCTCCAACTTTCAGGGTCCCGCTTCTTGATGAGGACCGCTTCAAAGGTCATGAAGAGGATGACGAACAAAACGAGCATAGCTAAGCCCTCGCCCGTAAAGTACACCAAAAGGAAATACACCGTGTTGTATGAATCAGCAAGCATTGCGTTTTGTGGATGTCTTGATTCGTCAAAAATGACCATAGCATTTTCCGACGCTTGCCCCTCTTCACCAGGGACTGAGCTCATTAAAGCCTCTGCTACGAAGTCGAGAGCCCACTTCCGATTATCGTTTGCTGGTACGAGGATGTCGGTTTTCTTGTTGTACTTTCCTTCGTTGAATCCTTCATAATCGTAAATGGCGTTGATGAGAGCAGAACCATCTGCGATGAAGACCACTCTTCCTCCATCGTTTGGATTGCAACTTGCACGCTCACAAACTTCGATGCTCAGATTGAACTGACCCCATCGGTCTGGTGTTTCGGGGGTGATCTCATTGCTCACCCAAATCTCACCATCACCATTGACATCAACGGTTGCCTCATTACTTGTCAGAGCTCGAATCGCAATTTCAGAGAGAGGAGTTTGTTGACCTGGAATGATTTCCAACGCAGTGATGTTGTTCAAGAGCAACTGATAGGAACCGTTGTAGTTGATGACACCGTTCTCCCAGTGCTGTTGACACAGCCCCGCATCTTCTGCAGATGCAGCAGATTCTCCACTGAGCAACGAGCAAGGATGTTGACCTTGCCCATTAGCCTCAGCCCATCGTTCATGTGTTCCAATTGTGGCCAAATCGAGTTCTGTTCCATTCATGCCACAAGGATTTGATTGAACGCACATCCAGATGTAGTTGTAGTCGAGTGATGGTACATAATTCGTGTCAAACACTTGCTCACCAGTGAACCTTACACCAAAAGCTTCAGCGATGGTATTTGCGTATCCATAATCTTCGAGAATAAGTGCAGTACCACCGGCCTCAACAAATTCAACAACTGCGTCTACTTCAGAAGGTGAGAATCCAGAATCAGATGCAATCGTGATGAAGCCTTCATCATCAAATTGAGGCAAGGTGAGTGTATCACGTTCAACTCCGGCTAAAATATAAGTTGTGTTTCGAGGGTCTTCGATGTCAGCCAGCAGGAGTGGGCTGGAGACGAGTGACCTCGTTTCAATGCCCATGTCGTTCAAGTCATACCGAAACGCAGACATGTCGTTCCAATCATCATCGTACGCTGAAAGTTGATTCGAAGAGCTTAGGTTAACAAAACTCGATAGCACAGAGAACAGCAAAACAAGCATCACGAGCCAAAACGAGGATTGGAGGACAATGCGTCGAACATTGACTCGTCCAGTCCCTTCTGCCATGGTGCCCACTCCTCTGTAATATGATGAGGCGACTGATTAACTTTAGAAGGTTGTCCAAGCATGTGCTAATTTGCTTCGTGCAAATCAAACATTGAGGCGAATTTCCTTTGCTACGGAATTGATCTTTTCGGTTGGAATTTTGACGACGTGTGACTCTCCTTCAAAAGGCAATTTTGTTGCATCGATATCATCGTTGACTTTGACGATGAATTCCGTGATCAGTCCCGAGAATAAATCAAAATTGAGGTCGATGAGGATGCCAAGTGTTTCACCGGTTTGGTCAAGGACTTGTCGTCCAATAATTTCCCTCCCGAAAATCGCCATGAATTGCCCCTGTATCTACTGGAGTGGCTGAGGCACATCAATTCGTCGGTTACAGAATTTACATTGCTTCGATTCCGAAGCCGAAGTCCTTCGTTCTCTTGATGTTTGATAAGCCAGAAGTCAATCTTGCTTCCATCTTGGAGTAATATTCGAGCATGTCCGGAGTTACAGTTGGTCGGACTCTTGAAATTGCATCCTCGAAGTGTGATTTACCAACCTTCTTCTTTTCGTCTCGCATGCAAATTAGTGCTGCTTCTCGGCACACAGCTTCAATATCTGCACCTGTAAACCCGTCAAGGCCGCTCAAGATATCCTTTATCGAGAATTTTCCAAGTGGCATGCCCGAGGAGTGTATACTGAAAATAGCCTCGCGGGCAGGAGCGTCTGGGGGCGGCACGTGGAGAACGCGTTCAAATCGTCCACTTCGGAGAAGTGCGGGATCGATCATTTCAGGTCTGTTGGTTGCAGCAACAACAATAACCCCATCAATAGATTCAACACCATCCATACTCGCAAGCAATTGATTAACAACCCTATTTGATGCATCGCTACCCTCTGTCATTGTTCCTCCAGAACGAACAGACGCAATCGATTCGAATTCATCCAAGAAAATGATTGAAGGTGAAGATTGCTTTGCTTTCTTGAAGATTTCACGTATAGCTCGTTCTGATTCACCTACCCATTTTGAAATCAATTCGGGACCCTTAATGCTGATGAAGTTGGCCTGTGCCTCGTTTGCAATTGCTTTTGCAAGCAACGTCTTCCCTGTACCCGGGGCGCCAAAGAGAACAATGCCTCGTGGAGGCTTGATGCCGAAGTGTTCAAACAATTCTGGCTTCGTAAGTGGCCATTCAACCGATTCTTTGAGTCGGTCTTTGACCTCTTCGAGTCCTCCAACTTCATCCCAACTTACCTCAGGAATCTCTATGTAAATTTCTCGAAGTGCAGATGGCTCAACATCCTTTATCGCTTCCTTGAAATCTTCCATTCGAACTTCCATTTTTTCAAGGACTTCGGGAGGAATGGTATCTTCCTCAAGGTCAATTTCTGGCAAGTATCGTCGAAGTGCTTTCATTGCACCTTCTCGAACCAGCGATGCTAGGTCGGCTCCAACAAAACCGTAGGTATTATCGAGAATCCAGTTGATATCAAAGTCCTCAGAAATTGGCATTTGGCGAATATGGACATCCATAATCTCGCTTCGGCCTTCTCTGTCTGGTACACCGATTTCGATTTCTCGGTCAAATCGACCGGGACGTCGTAGTGCTGGATCCAAGGCATCGCGACGGTTGGTTGCACCAATGACAACAACATTGTCTCTTCCTTGCATACCATCCATCAACGTCAGCATTTGGGCAACTACTCTTCGCTCAACTTCGCCAGTGACGTCTTCACGCTTTGGACAAATCGAGTCGATTTCATCGATGAAAATAATGGCAGGAGATTTTTCACTTGCTTCGTCAAAAATTTCACGAAGTTGCTTTTCAGATTCACCGTAATATTTTGATATAATTTCAGGACCATTGATGCTCTTGAAGTGAGCGTTGACCTCTGTAGCAACCGCTTTTGCAATCATTGTTTTTCCTGTTCCGGGTGGCCCATGAAGCAGGACGCCTTTTGGTGGGTCAATGCCTAGCCTACGGAACAACTCCGGGTGCTTGAGTGGCAGCTCAATCATTTCTCGGACCTTCTGTAGTTGTTGACCAATTCCGCCAACGTCTTCGTAGGTTATGCCCTCAGATTGACCAAGTTCTTCTTCCGCAACCGCTTCATCTTTGATGACGATTTCAGTTTGGTTCGTAACTTTGACGATACCCTTTGGCACGGTGGAGACGACAGCGAATGGTAATGCCTCAGCGAAGAGCGTCATGCCAGGGATGAAAATTCTGTCACCGGCTACGACTGGCCTCTTTGCCAAACCTCGTCGGGCAAATCCTTCAATTCCGGGTCCAAATTTGACTTTCTGTTTGTTCGCCATAACAGGAGTGATGGTGAGTTTTGTGCAGTCTTTCGCATTGACTTTCTTCACAGTAACACGGTCTGAAAGGCTGACTCCAGCATTTTTTCGAATGATTCCATCGATTCGGATGATGTCAAGTTTTGAATCCTCAGGTCGACTTCGCCAATAAATTGCAGCAGTTGATCGTTCATCTCCTGAAATCTCGACGATGTCGCCTGGCTTGAGGTCGAGGCCAACATCGGCAGCGATTCTAGCTCGTCCGTGCCCGACATCAGATGGAATTGCTTTGGAAACTCGTAATGAAATGGAATTGTCTTCGTCTGCCATGATATCGCCCTATCTTCTTTAGTATCCGACCCTATTTGAACTGTCCCACCTCAATTCTTCTACGGTGCATGATGTCAAGATGGGCGGTGTAGTATAAACCTCATGATATTATTGTCATCAAATCTTCACATCAAATTGAAAATACCTTTCGATTTGGATTGCGACATGGTTCATATTTTAGAAGCACAACTTGATTTTGTCGACAGAACAAACCCCAACGGTAAACCAACTGTTCAGGGCTACAATATCATCAACGGGCAATTGGCCTCATCTTCCAACGGGTCAACTTTTGAATCGAAAAATCCGGCATGGTTGGAAGATGTCGTTGGCGTTTTTCCACAATCAACGAAGGATGATGTCGATGCGGCCTTACAGGCAGCGAGAAACGCATTTCCTTCATGGGCTGCAACGCCAGCACCGACACGGGGACAAATCATCGGAAATATGGGTCGACTGCTGATGGAACACAAAGACGCTATCGTTGCCCTTGAAACAAGAGAAATCGGAAAGACGCTCAAAGAAGCCGCTGGTTCAGTTCAAGAAGCAATTGATACATGCTTGTTCTTTCAATCTGAAGGACGACGATTGTACGGTCAAACCGTGAATTCGGAATTGCCGAATAAAGAACTGTTTACCTACCGTCGCCCACTTGGCGTTTGTGGTATCATCAACGCATGCAATTTCCCCGCAGCAGTGCCGTTTTGGAAGATGATTCCCGCCATAATGTGTGGCAACACATGCGTATGGAAGAGTCCTCAAGATGCACCTATGTTGTCGTTTGCCCTTGCACGAATCATGCATCAAGCTGGTCTGCCTGATGGTGTCATCAATCTTGTCCACGGAAAAGGAAGCGGAGCAGGACAGTATCTTGTGGATGCAGTTGATGAAGGCAAGGTCAACAAAATCTCCTTCACTGGTTCAACAGATGTTGGAAAGATGATTGGGGAAGTCTGTGGCCGAAATCTTGTGTCATGTTCTCTTGAACTCGGTGGTAAGAACCCACTTGTTGTAATGCCATCTGCTGATCTCGACAACGCAGTCGAAGGAGCGTACTGGGCGGGCTTTGGAACAGCAGGTCAACGCTGTACGTCTCTTGGCAACCTTATCATTCACAAGGACATCTACGATGAGTTCCTCGAACGATACATGGCAAAGGTGAAGTCAACTCGAATTGGCGATTCACTCCGTCATGACAACGTTCTCTATGGGCCGATGTTATCTGAAAAATATGCAAACGATTTCCTCAAAGGAGTGGAGATGTGCAATCAAGACGGTGCAACTCATTTGTTTGGAAATGGCCGAATCAGTTCGGACAATGCACCAGACAATTTCCTTGGAGTAGCCGAAGAAGGCGTGTACATGTGGCCTCATGTCTATGTGGACGTTGAAGAATCGATGCGGTGTTTCCACGAAGAAATTTTTGGACCACTCGTGACCAT
Organism: uncultured Candidatus Poseidoniales archaeon; assembly: GCA_964613395.1. GTDB lineage: Archaea > Thermoplasmatota > Poseidoniia > Poseidoniales > Poseidoniaceae > Poseidonia. The sequence goes on from CAZTGO010000019.1 coordinate 23,972, forward strand.
AGTCAAAGCAGACTCCTTTGACCACGCTCTTCACCTAGCGAATGCGAGCCCCTACGGCCTTTCATCTTCGATTTACACCAACGATAGAATGGAAGCCTACCAGTTCAAAACAGGAATTAAGGCGGGTATGACGAGCATCAACAACTCAACAACTGGTGCGGAAGCACACCTGCCATTCGGCGGTGTCAAAGGCTCCGGTAACGGTACACGAGAATCAGGAATATGGGTGATTGAAGCGTATTCGTACTGGCATGCGGTCAATGATGAACTGTCAGGTAAACTTCAACTCGCTCAAATGGACGTTGATGACATTGAAATGGTCGAGGCTGAAATCGACTGGACGCAACTTGCTTGAGCCCTTAAAATTCGACATGGTGAAAGGGTGAACCTCAAAGACCCCCGCAATCTCGGAATAATGAAATCACCGAGGTGAACGCATGGGCGAGGGTATCAAATTACCAGTATTGAACGGTCTCGGAAGAACAAATCGGGTGGACAATTGGTGGAGCCAACCCGTCGCAATGGCTATTGCCCTCACCGCTGCACTGGTCTATACTGGGCTACGTTTGTTCTATTTTTCCCCTTCGAACGGATATGCCATCGAATACTCTGTTCAAGGTAATACCGTTACCTCACCAATCTTCTCACCGAACATCCTCGAATGGAGTCTGTTTGGTCTCTCGGAATGGAACCATCCTGATTGGGTCAATGCTGCGATATTGGTTCTTTGGATTCCGTTCGGTTTCCGTGGAACTTGCTACTACATGCGAAGAGTCTACTATCGAACATTTTTTGCAAGCCCAACTGGATGCTGGGTCGATGAACCTCATATCAACAAGATGATTGGTTACAAGGGCGAAAAAAGAATGTTCATCATCAACAACCTACACCGCTACTTCTTGTACGCAGCAATGATTATTCTCATCATAAAATGGTGGGATGTCACGCACACTATGACGTTCTCAGGCGATCGAATCGGATTGACCATTGGAACGTTTGTGATGGCAATTGAAGCATTCTTACTCACGATGTATGTCACATCATGTCACGCACTTCGCCACGTTGCAGGTGGGGCTCTCGACCGGTGGACGACTGGTATTTCCCGCCTTCGAGGTCAGATGTTCAAGCGAATATCAGTTCTCAATCGTTCTCATGGTTTCTGGTTTTGGACCTCGCTAGCGTTTGTGTTCCTTGGTGACCTATGGGTCATCGCAGTCAGTAAAGAATATGGTAATCTGGCGGACAAAGCCATCATATTGTGGGGATGAAAAGATGGGTCACGATTATTCAAAACACGAATATGATGTCATCGTTATCGGTGCTGGTGGTGCTGGTCTTCGTGCCGCCATTGAATCAGCACGGCAAGGAGCAAAAACCGCCATTATCACCAAATCTCTTCTCGGAAAAGCCCACACTGTGATGGCCGAAGGTGGCTGTGCAGCTGCACTGCAAAACGCCGACCCACGAGACGGCTGGAAAGTTCACTTTCATGACACGATGAAGGGCAGCAAGTGGCTTGCAAACTGGCGAATGGCTGAAATTCATGCAAAAGAAGCACCTGACCGTGTCAGAGAATTGGAACAATGGGGGGCCGTCTTTGACCGAACACCAAAAAATGTCATCAATCAACGAAATTTTGGTGGGCACACCTTCCCAAGACTTGCTCACGTCGGCGATGCAACAGGTCTCGAAATCATTCGAACATTGCAGGAACGAGGTATTCACGAAGGCATTGATATCTTCATGGAGTTTACGGTTCGACATCTTTTGAAAGAAGGCGACAGGGTGACTGGCTGTGTTGCTTATGACCGAGTGAGTGGAGACCTGCACGCCTACTCTGCAAAATCAGTCGTTCTTGCGACTGGTGGAATCACACGTTGCTGGTCGGTGTGTTCTGGTTCGTGGGAATACACCGGCGACGGCCATGCACTAGCACTATGGGCGGGTGCAGAATTAAGAGACATGGAATTCGTTCAGTTCCACCCGACAGGAATGGTTTGGCCTCCGTCGGTCCGAGGAATCCTCGTAACAGAAGGTGTACGAGGTGAAGGTGGACGGTTGACCAATAGTGACGGACACCGATTCATGTTTGACTATGTTCCTGAAATGTTCAGGGGCGATCACGCTGAGACAATTGAAGAATCTGACCAATGGGTCGAGGAAGTTGTCAGTGGAAAACTTGCGACTGTTCGACGCCCACCTGAACTCCTCACCCGTGACGTCGTTGCCAAAGCCATCAATTCCGAAGTGAAGGCAGGACGAGGTTCTCCACACGGAGGGGCCTTCCTTGATATATCACATCGAGGCGAAGAAGCCATCTTGAAGAAATTACCATCGATGCATCACCAATTCAAAGAACTCGCTGGTGTGGACATCTCCAAAGAGCCGATGGAAGTCGGCCCTACAGCCCACTATGTTATGGGTGGTGTACGAGTTGATGCCACGACCCAAGAGAGTACGGTTCCCGGTCTCTTTGCCTGTGGTGAAGTTGCCTCCGGATTGCATGGAGCAAATCGCCTCGGCGGCAACTCACTGTCCGACCTTATCGTGTTCGGAAAGCGAGCAGGTGAACACGCAGCAAAGCGAGCCGCAGACCTCGCACAACCTGGTTTTGATGACAAGCAAATCGACGCAGCATGCGATGATATCCTCGCCCCGCTTCAAAGAGCGGAAGGAGAAAACCCGGGGGCAATTTATGACGAAATGCGAGAAATGATGCAACAAAAAGTGGGCATCATTCGTACGAAATCTGAACTTGAAGAGGCGCTTTCTGAACTTGAAGAGTTCAAGAAACGAGCTATGGGCGCCTCCTCAGGTACCTCAAAGAAATACAACTCAGGATGGCATCAAGCCCTTGATTTACTCAACATGGCTGACATCTCAACGGTGGCTGCTCTCGCAGCAATCACAAGGGAAGAAAGCCGAGGTGGCCATACCAGAGATGATTTCCCAACGCCCGAAGATGACTTCTGGGGCCAACACCTCAACATCATCTGGATGGAAGGCGGCGAAATTAAGGTTCGACAAGAAAAGGTCGAACCAATCCGAGATGATTTACAAGATGCTCTTACCGAGGTAAAAACAATGATCAAAGAACGTGCTGAAGAATTGGGAGGTGAAAAGTGATGTCGCTCAAAGGCCGTGACCAAAAGTTCCGAATCACCAGAGGTGAGGGTGAAGAAGTGACCATGGAAGAATACGAAATTACCCTCGATGAAGGCATGGTCGTTCTCGATTGCGTTCACCGAATTCAACATGAACAAGAGCCTGATATGGCGGTACGTTGGAATTGTAAAGCTGGTAAATGTGGCTCATGTTCCGCAGAAATCAATGGAAAACCACGATTGATGTGCATGACGCGAATGAGTGACATCGTTCAAGAACGACCGGATGGCGAAGCGGTCGAGATTCGACCCATGAAAACATTCCCTCATGTCAAAGACCTCGTGACAGATGTCTCTTGGAATTATGACATCGCGCAAAAAATTGCACCAATCAACGGCCCCGAAACAATGAACTGGGAATTCAATCAAATGGAAGCAGACAGAGTTCAGCATTTCCGAGAATGTATCGAATGTTTCCTTTGTGTCAACACGTGTCACGTCTTGCGTGACCACGAACTCTTCGATGCATTTGCAGGTCCACGAAATCTTGTTCGTCTCGCTCAGTATGAGATGCATCCACTCGATACGGAGGATAGAATTCCGGAAATCAAGAAAGATTTTGGTGTCGAGTATTGTAATATCACAAAATGTTGTACTGAGGTCTGTCCTGCAGGTATTCAAATCACCGATGATGCGATTATTCCTCTCAAAGAACGAGTTGTTGACAGATATTATGACCCTCTCCAACGCATTTGGAGAACCATGACACGAAAGAAAGTAAGGTATTGAATCGACCAACATCATGTCGAAACATTATCATAACATGCTCACTGTCAGCATCTCATGGTGAAATCATCCATACCGATGTTCATTGTTACACTTCTCTTGCTGACGATGAGTTGGTCACAAATCCTAGAGTCACCTCAACCAAG
>CAZTGO010000020.1:0-15633 GCA_964613395.1 uncultured Candidatus Poseidoniales archaeon
GGTGGTTCGGTTGTTGCATACCTCAATTTGACCGTCGTCGATGAAGTGCCAGGTACGTTCACATACACTCCGAACAGCTTGAACTTGACAAAGAATGGTAGCAATCCAGAATTGCCACTTATTCCAATATTGACTGGCTCGGGTGAAATCACCTCGTGGGAGATCAATGGAACATTACCAGCCGGACTCTTCTTTGGTTCAGAGAATGGAACGATTTGGGGGACACCAACCGAACTCGTTCTGACCGCCGTTCAATACACGATTTGGGCGAACAACTCAGGAGGTTCTGTGAGCACAACCATCAACATCATCATCGTCGACCAAATACCAACCATTGCCTACAACATGACCGAAGTCGTCCTTGTCAAAGATTTGGATATGGAGGCACTTGAAGCAGTGCTTGGCGGTGGAGCCATCACCAGTCTTGCAATAAGTCCAGATCTACCATCTGGTTTGGAATTCAATGCAGACAACGGAACGATTTCGGGTATGCCGACGACCCTTTGGAGCCGCACAGCGTACACCATTTGGGCGAACAACAGCGGTGGCTCAGCGATGACGACCGTCTACATCAGTGTTGAAGACCAGTCGCCAGAATTCAATTACACCGTTCTTGAACTGGTGCTCTATGTCGGCAACGAAGCAGATGCTCTACCGCTCATAGCCAATTCCACAGCAGGCGAAGTTGCCTCTTGGGCTATTGATGCCTCATTACCAGCAGGATTGTCATTCTCATCGAGCAACGGCAGTATTTGGGGTATACCAACAGAGGCGCATGAGCGAACACAATACAACATCTCGGCCATTAACCCACTTGGCTTCCATGTTGTCTCAATCAACATCACCGTGTATGACTTCGAGTACAACGTCACCATCGACCCGCTCTATCTTGTCAACAATTCCGAAATGACACCAGTCGAACCATCACTCGGTATTGCAGGGGCAACCTACGAGGTAGAGCCAACCTTACCTGAAGGTATCAGCATTGACGCCTCCACCGGTATCATCAGTGGAATACCGACAGCGTCGATTGACCTCACACTCTACACCATCTATGCAAATGGAAGCGGATTTACACTCACCGTCCAGTTCAACCTCTCGGTGCTCGAAGACTTTGATGGCGATGGACTTCCAAACGAGGTCCCAGATGATAACAACACCGACCATTTGACTGAAGACACTGACGACGATAACGATGGAGCAGAAGACCTCGAAGAAATTGAATGTTTAAGCAACCCTCTCAATGGTACATCGGTGCCTCCCGACCTTGACATGGACGGAATTTGTGATGAGGTTGACGATGACATCGACGGTGACGGATACTCAAATGAGCAAGAGCGAAACAACGGCACTGACCCAGAAAATGCCGATACCGACGGCGATGGGTACTGCGATGGACCGATTCCCCCACCATTCCCTGCAACATGTTCTTCCGGACCTGACGACTTCCCAAGTGATGATGCTGCATGGCGAGACACTGATGGTGATGGTATGCCTGATACTGTGTTGCCTAACAAGAACACCAACCTCATCGAAGACATCGATGATGACAACGATGGGTGGAACGATACGATTGAACTCGATTGCGAACCAACCGACCCACTCGATGAAAACGATGTGCCAGAAGACAAGAACCAGAACGGTATTTGCGATGTTCGTGAAAACATGAGTGTGAGTTATTCGTCAAATGAGTTTGAGGTGGTCATCTATCAAAAGAACGTCTCCTTCGTACCGATTGCAGTGGATATTGAAATTGATTTGTGGGAAATTTCGCCTGCTCTTCCCGAAGGCCTCACCTTCAATGGACGTTCACCAGCCCGAAGTTTGGGCATGAATGGAGCTATTAGTGGTGTGCCCCTCATTGAGTCGCCGAGGACTACTTACAATGTCACGGCGACCAACCTCACCCACGGCATCGTAATTGTGGTTTCATTCAACCTTACCGTCCATCCAGACCACGACGGTGATGGATTTGCAGATAATGCCACATTGACTGACTACATCTTCGAAGATTTCGATGACGACAACGATGGTTTCAACGACACCTTTGAACTTGAATGTGGTTCAAACCCATACGATAACACGAATGTGCCAACCATCAACAATAAGCGAGAATGCGTTGTCTTTTCGTTTGAAAATAAACAACCAGAAAAGGAACCTAATGATGGTATTAACCCAATCTTCTGTTTCCCAATCATCTTGATTGTGGTTCTCCTCGCTCTCTTCGTATGGCTTGCAAATCGTGAAGACGAAGACGAGCTAAAGGTTGAGGAAGAAGTGGGTGAAATGGAAAGCGATTCCGAGCAAGAAGATGAATCGGATTCATCGAACTAGTAGGCTGCCTTTGTTGTGCAAAACCTCCGCATTCAAGTAAACAAATCATTGATACGATTTCACTTGTCCCAGTGGCTTGATAGTATGTCTTTGTTTGAGATGAATGGCGTAGAACGCCACTATGAAATGCCATCAGGTGTGGTCAAAGCCCTCGACGGCATCGACCTCAGTGTCAAAGAGGGAGAGCGTGTCATTTTGCTTGGGCCATCCGGTTCAGGAAAAACCACACTCCTCAATTGCTTATCAGCACTTGATAGCCCGACAGGTGGAACATACAAATTTGCAGGCCAAGAAGTTCCCCGAAACAATTCCGAATCGATGACGAAATTCCGACGAGATCACATCGGCTACGTGTTCCAATTCTTTAACCTCCTTCAAGACCTCACCGTTCTTGAAAATGTCCTCCTTATCCAAGAACTCGCCGGAGGCAAAGATGTACAACGAGCCAAAGAACTCCTTTCAATGGTTGGTTTATCTGAAGAAGTTGACCGATTTCCTGGTGAAATCAGTGGAGGGCAACAGCAACGTGTTGCCATCGCTCGGAGTCTCTCGAAGAGCCCAAGATTGTTGCTCGGTGATGAGTTAACAGGCAATCTTGATAGTGAGACAAGCGAGAGTGTTATGGAGGCACTTATCTCATCTTGTGAGAAAGAGAACATTACAGCAGTGTTTGTCACACATGATGAGAAATTGACAAAATATGCGACTCGAGTCATTCGGCTTGATAGTGGAAAAATCATTTCAGACGAAACAACTCAATAAGCGTGATATCGATGTCATCTCTGCTCACCAAGCGACTGTTTCGCAATTTCTTACGCAACAAATTGCGTCTTGCTGCAGTCGTCTTGATGGTCTCCATCGCAGTCTTTGCAGGCATCACATTTGGAGGATACGCAGCAAATCTTGAGCATGTCTATGATGCCATGTACGAGGATAGTGAAGAAGGTACCAATCTCGCTGACTTGTGGATTGATAACAAAACGACCGTATGGAGTGAGAACGAGGTCGAAACCTTTTGCACAACACTTCAATCGAACTGGATGTCTGACTATCCTTCCATCGACGCATGCGAATCTAGATTGATTCTCAACGGAGCGATGTATCTCGATGGCTCACAAGAAGGTATTGCGGGAGTATGGCACGGGCTACCATCAACTGATACGGTAGATCGTAATTGGTTCCCCGACGAATCTTGTTGCCCAGGACAACCTGCTGTGAGCGAGGATGAAATTGTCCTCGATGCCCATGTGATTGACACGATTGATGTCGATATTGGTGATGTGATTGAGGTTGGTGTTGGTGAAGGCAAAGTATCCTTTACCATCACAGGTTTTGCCTTCCATCCACTTCACGTGTATTTCGCCCCTGAAGGCTCAATATTTCCACCTGAAGAAGGTACATTTGTTGTTGGATACATGACTGAAGAAGGAATGGCGCGTCTGTCAAACACAAGTGTTGGCTCGGCCAATACCATTCTCATCGATATCGACGGAACACCACATTTCGATTTTCCAAATACAGATGAATTCGAGGGCAAAGAACTTGCTGACATGAAGCAGACCTTCGTTCAAACCGCAGAGGAAACAGGTTTGAGTGGTCGTATTATGGACCGTGGTGAACAGACACCTGTCGAATTCCTGCGTCAAGACCTCGAGGGTGCAAAGCGGACTGTGGTACCATTCACGGTCATGATAGCACTGATTTCATGTATTGTCATCGTTCTCACACTGCAACGATTTATCCAATCGCAAGCACGTGAAATTGCTATTTTGAGAACCCTCGGCATACCTCGAGGCTCATTGATGACTGGTTATTTGGTCGCCCCATTTGCTATCGGCGCGCTCGGGTGTCTCTTTGGCGGTTTACTCGGCCCGTACGGCATGAATTTCATGCTCGATTTTTACGAGGACATCATTGGTCTACCCATCGTTGAGCGTGACATTCCACTGAGTTTGTTTGTTACCGTCATGTCGGCAACAATGCTCGTAGTGATGGTATCAGGCGTCGTCCCTGCCTACCGAATTGCACGATTACAACCACTTGACATCCTCTCGGGTTCAAGCGACATTCGGGTTGGGTCAAGTTTTTTGCAAAAACTCACGAAGAAGATGCCAACCACGGTCGGCTTGTCCATACGCTCAAGTTTACGCAAACCGATTCGACTCACGATGACCTTGTTTGCCGTCGGCATCTCACTGATGCTGTTTGGCTCAATTCAAATGATGACGGGAAGTTTGCAGGATTCAATCGTTGGTAATCTTGAGGATAAACAGCATTGGGATGTTCAAGTCTACATTCAGTCCGATGGTGAAGCAGCAGTGGTTGATTGGGCTGAAGAACACGGTGCAACGTATGAATTGCTCATCGAGGTACCTTATGGTCAAATTCTGGATTCAACCAACACCATGCGTTCGTTGTCACTCGTCGGTCTCGAAGGCTTTGATGCACAATCAATGCGGCAGGTCAATCTCATCGATGGTTCATTACCTCAGGCAAATCAAGAAAACATCGAGGTGCTCATCGATGAAGGCATAGCAGAATTTGTTGACCTCGATGTTGGCTCATCGACGAGTATCACCATTGGAACCTCTACCGTCGATGTGGAAGTGGTAGGCATTACTCGGGGGGATTTGCAACGAACAATGTACTTCCTTCGCTCAGATTTAGCCGAATCAAGCGGTGTCAATGCAACGTCCGTCTATCTTACCTTTGACGGCATTTCTGGTGTCGACGAAGAACTCTCCTCAGTGAGCAGCGGTATCGTAGAACGAGAATCACTTCTTCGAGGCATAACATCACTTCTTGACCAACAAACCAATGCCCTTGCGGTGATGATGGGGCTTGGCATTTTGTTTGCTACGGCCGTTCTTTTCAACACGCTCATCATGAATATTAGCGAACGGGATGCTGAATTAGCGACACTTCGAGTTCTCGGGGCGTCGACAAAGCAATTGACGATGATCCTCTTTGTCGAGAGCCTCTTGATTGGGGTGCTGGGCGGTATTTTTGGCGTTATTTTTGCTTTCATAGGGGCGGTTGGTTTGGCTGCTTCATTCTCATCCTGGCAGTTCTTCTTCCCTGTCGTACTCGATACTTTTGTTGCACTGCGTCTTCTCTTGGTTATTATTTTCATCTCTGTTGCAACCTTGCCTGTGGGTGTTTATCGACTCCGAAAGATGGACCTCGTTGAAAAGGTCAAAGAATTCTCAAATTGATGTTCGGCTGAAGATTTTGGGCCGAAGTTGTCCAAGAATGGACTATTTTTTCAATTGACACCTGAATATATAACTCATTTGAGCAAACACAAATTACATGTTGATAATTATGAAAATATTTTGAACAAATGAAAATAATTTTTAGATATAAATATTCATTAGACGATTATTTGCCTACTTTTTATCATCGTATGATTGATATACCGCCTCGGTTGCGAGGCATTCGATAACAATGAACAAAGCAAAGTTAGAATATATTTGGCTCGATGGATATGAACCGACACAGAACATGCGAAGCAAGACCATGGTTCGCACCGATTTCGGTGGAACACTTGAAGAATGTCCGATTTGGATGTTTGATGGTTCATCAACACGACAAGCAGACGGAAGCTCCTCAGATTGCCTTCTCAAACCAGTCGCTATTTTCCCAGACCCACAACGCGTCAACGGTTACCTCGTGATGTGCGAAGTGCTCAACCCAGATGGAACCCCTCACGAAAGCAATGGAAGGGCGACTATTGACGACGATGACGACGACTTTTGGTTCGGATTTGAGCAAGAATATTTCATCATGGATGTTCAAACTCAACAACCCCTCGGTTTCCCAGTTGGTGGATACCCTGGCCCACAAGGTCTGTACTACTGTTCCGTTGGCGGAAAGAACACCCACGGCCGTGCACTCGTCGAAGAACATGCTGACCTTTGCCTTGAAGCTGGTATCAATTTTGAAGGCATCAACCAAGAGGTTGCATGTGGTCAGTGGGAATTCCAAATCTTTGCAAAAGGTGCTCGACGTGCGGGTGACGAACTATGGGTTGCTAGGTATTTGCTCGACCGATTGACAGAAAGTTACGGTTACTACATTGAATACCATCCAAAACCGATCAAGGGTGACTGGAATGGTTCAGGCATGCACGCTAATTTCTCAAACGGAGCCATGCGAGATGTGGGTGGTGAAGAACTATTCAACAGCATTTGCGAAGCCTTTGGAAAGAACATCGACAAACACATGTCAGTCTATGGTGCACACAACGAAGAGCGATTAACCGGTCTTCACGAAACACAATCCATCGACCAATTCTCCTACGGTGTCTCCGATCGAGGTGCATCAATTCGAGTGCCAGCTTCTGTACCAACCGATGGATGGAAGGGACGTCTTGAAGACCGCCGACCAGCGTCGAATGGTGACCCATACAAGATTGGGGCCGTCATCATTTCGACAACCAAATCGGTTTGCTGAAGAATTTCAGTTTTCGTACACGGTTTTTGACGAGTCCACAGCGTAGCGAGTCATTCGACCCAAGCTAGCCATCTGACCATTTCGTTGAAAATTTTCAATAATGATTGCAGATTCATCAAGGGTTACTTATTCAGTAACCGGAACAGTTAGGGTAATTTCGACCATAACTGGTTCTCCGTTGAGGACGTACTGCCCGTGATGATTTGAATTCAATGAAATCATCAACGTATGGTTTCCTTCAGTCAAGCCACTTACATCAAACGCATTTCCATACAAGCGACCTAATTTTTCACCGTTGAGATAGTAGTGTGCGTGACCCTGTCCATCGACGTGATCCATTCCTGCCATCATGGGTGAGAAAGTGAAGTTTTCAACACTGATTTCAATGATGTGAGTTTGTGAACTTGAGTTTGCTGTTTTTGGGTCAACAGTTACACTTTCAATCGAAACACTTGGAGGCGATGTTGTCGACGCATTCACGTCCCCATGAGATGAAGTATTGTTCATTTGATCTGAGTGATTCGTCGAGTGATTTCCGGAGTTATTCATGTGCATAGCATCGTGTCCAACCATAATTTCATCCATGATTTGAATGCCGTGATGCGAATATGGGGCGTGAGAATTCGCATTTAATTCAACCATGACCATACTACCATTTCCTACCATAGGCAGATGTAGCCAGTTGGTGTATGCCCTCGCAACTTTAGTTCCGTTCACATACACATGAGCATGCCCTTCTCCCATGATGTGTTCGGTTGATACATGGGTTGGTGCGAATGTAAAGTTGGTTGTCTCGATGTGGATATTAAACCCTGACAAAGTATCGGGGTAGAGGGTGATTTTTACGCACGGCATAGATTGGTTGTGTCCAACTTCAATTGGTGCATGAGACATACCCATCGCAGTGTTGTTCATACCATTCGTTGAATTATCCATATCCATTGCATGACTGTGAGAAGATCCATTCAAATCTGCAGATCTACCTTTGAACCACGTACAAGGGTCATCATCGAATTCCACAGTTTCTACTTCGACCTCCTCAATTGATTCATCTGGTGAAGTACATCCTGCGAGGGACATCGTTATGATTAGGCCGATCAAAAGTATTGATTTGTTCACGATTCATCGGCGACATCTACTTATTTTTATTGCTTCTCATGAAATATTGAAATCGTTTGCAAGAGAATTGCATACTTTATTCAGAATTTTTGTTGATCAGGATGAGCTTCTTCCCACTCACGCTTTTCCTGCTTTCGTAGTTTGACAACACCCAACACCAAGATGAGAAGAACGAGTAGTGTCACAGCGTTCGCTGCAATGATGGGCATTGATTCGGTCAACACGCCAAATGCAAGCCAGAGCGAAATGGACAAACAAACGATGAGAAAGGTAGGAACGGAAATACCATCATGGCGTTTTTCGGACCAGACTCGCTTCAATTGGGGCCACCATGCGATAACACCGAGGACACCAGCAACGATGCCAATCGCGTCAATCATTGTGTCGTCCATGAACCGACAAACCCCGTTCTCCCTTTGAAGCCTACGACGATTTTTTCATCCTAATTTGAGAGATTGATTCGTACAACCCTCGACCAAGGGATTTCAACCGGTGATGTATCACCAACAACATGGAACCGCAACATTGCTCCCCTTTCGAGTGATTCATTGAGCATTTGGGTTCCTGCGGGTATCTTTGCCATTGAAGGTTGAGATTTGAAAATAGAGAACCATGAACGGGCATGTTCCACCTCGATAGAGGTCAACGGGTGGGTTGTTCCACGAATGTCGGATTGCATGACTGAAAGGCCGAGGTCGAGCAAGTCGCCTTTGTACCGCCGTCCACCGTACACCTCAACTTCATCCCATGTTCCGAGTTGTTCAAGCGTTTTCGCAATCGTTTGATTCAAGGGTTTTTTCACACTCTTTTCGAGGCGTTCAACAATTTCTTTTTGGCTGATGATGTCGATCTCAAGTTGTTGTGCAGAGTGTTTGTATTCAAATCGTGGGTGTGTAAAAGCAAACCACATGTGAACGCCATAGGTGTTTTTTTCGTGTCGCTCTGAGAGATAGTGCTCCAAATCAACGGTTTTGCGTTCATGTTTTGCTTTGACATCACCGTGAACTTGTGTGGTTCCATTGGGTCGTTCTTGGATGAAAGCACCATCTTCACCGATGGTGAGTGTGCCAGCCCAGTGCTTCTGTTCGACAGTAAACACATCTGAGCCGTGGAGCAGAACAAAATCGATTTCACCGCGATGAGGACCTTCTTTCTGGGGGACGCGAAGTGATTCGTAGATTTTCCAACCTCGTTTTTCTCCCGCAGCTCGCAGAAATGTTCCAAGACGAAATTCAGCGTTTTCTCCAGCACGTTGAATCGTATCGGGTTCGGTTTTCACCCGTCGTTCTTGTCGCCATCGAAGATTGCTCAGCAAACCCACGCCATCACCGTAGGAGTTCATCAACGCTTGAAAGGATATGTTGTGGTAAGAATTCCGAGCCCTCCTCGAGCGAAGCAACATCATCCATTGTCGCCTCACCGGTTAACACGAGCACGCTGTGCACGCCGCTTCGATTGGCCATGGCGATATCAGTGTACAAACGGTCACCGACCATCACGCACTGTTGTGGCTCAAGACCCAAGGCTTCGATTTTGTGCAGAATCATTCCAGGATTGGGCTTCCCACAGATATGCGTTGGCTTAACGCCCGTGGTGGCTTCGAACATCACAAGGTACGCACCGGTGTCCGGTAGTCCACCATCGGGACTTGGACAAACCATGTCGGGATGGCTTGCCACAAGTGGGACGCCAGCATGAAGATGAACACTCGCAGTTGAGATTTTTTCGTAGGTGAGTTCGGTATCGTACCCGACCACCACATACTGAGGTGCCGTACTGCGGGTTGAGATACCAACGGCTTCGAGCATCTCGCACATGCCTTTGGTTGCAACTGCCCATGTTTGTGTGACATCGTTCGCCTGAAGCCAAGCGATGAGATCGTGGGTGGAAAGAAGGATTTCATCATCGGTGGCATGAATGCCAAAACCTTGCAATTTTGCTTTGTACTGGTCGACCGAGCGACTTGAATTATTGGATAAGAAAAAAGTCGCTACGCCTTTGTTTTTGCAGCGTTCAAGAAAGTCTTGGGCACCGTCGATGAGGTTGTTTCCCATGTACATGGTACCATCGAGGTCGAGGAAGATGGCTTTGATGTCGGAAGGTAATGCTGCCATAGAATCACCTAAAACATCAGTGTTTTGAACATAAACCACGGAGAATGGAGTTGTTCTTGAGCCTCTTTACTCGCAATCATTTCGGTCATCATTTCTTGAAGAGCAGGCTTTCTACTTGCTTTTTTGACAAACCAATTGACAAGCCATTGTTTACGACTCAATTTTTGCATTCGATATGAATTTGAGAGTTCTGGGCCGAGTAAATTCCAGAGTTCTGCTTGGTACGATTCGTGACTTTTTCCTTCAACGATATGTTCACACGCCATCTTCCCACTGACGAGGGCATTGCCCACGCCTTCGCCACTGAAAGGGTCAACAAGTGAAGCTGCATCACCGACGAGCCATATGCCGCAACCTGCTGACCTGCGTGGTTGGAGTGAGGCTTTTTTTCGTGGTGAGCCAAAGGGTAATTGCCAACCCCGACCGCTTCCTTCGATCATTGTGGCGTTTGCGAATCGTTTCTTGAAAATAGGGTGATTGGCGATAACATCGGCCTGCAAGGCTTTGAGTTTCTTCTTCTGTTTGTCGAGTTCTGAGATGACCATGCCGATGCCGACGTTCACGATGCCCTTCGAGACGGGGAAGAGCCAGAAATAACCAGGAATGACGGAATCAACGAAATGAATTTCGATGTCGCCCACGGCGTCTTCACACCCTTCAACACCACTCCAGTATTCTCGGTAACCTCCACAATAGTGCTCCCGGTCGACCATCGCTTCGCCGAAGGTGTCTTCGACCAAGGATTTTGCAACCGGACACCTGTACCCTCCGGCCCCAACAAGTTGGGTCGAGTAAAATGTGAGCACATCGCCTTTTCTGCCACCAATACGAACTTCAAGGCCTCTGGCATGCCTCTGGTTTTTCGTTCCGCTACCGGGGTCGTCACCACCTTGTCCGTCATCATAGAGAACGTTGAGGACTTCACCGCCCTGAATGACCGCTCCACCGTTGTCACGCACAAGTTGCTGAACGCGATTAAACAACAGGTGGTCAAATTGCTGGCGTGGTAATGCATATCCCGCTTCCAATTTTTGTACATCTTCTTCGGGTAGGGCAACTCGAACATGATGGCCTTTGGGCGAGGAGAACACAATACCTGTAACACGGAAGTGGTCTGTGCTCTCAATATCGGTTTTGACACCAAGATTGTTGACGTGACTCAATGACTTACCACCAACAGCATCACCACATATTTTGTCCCGCGGCCAAACATCTTTCTCGATGAGAAGAACTTTTTTTCCTTCAAGGGCGAGATAACCTGCCGCACTTGAGCCACCGGGTCCACCACCCACGACGATTGCATCGAATGTTGCATTGGGTTCTGGAACAGGACCAGTCTGAATTTCACCATACCATGAGGTCTCCTCATACATGGATTCCATGCTCATGAAGGGGGGTGAACCACGGCAACACTTGAGAATATGGTCGAATTATGATGAAAGCCTCATCATGTGATGGCCATTCCATCGACTCATTCAAGGAGTTGAAGGTGTGAATATCAACTTTGAAACATCACCTGCACTTCACCGACGTGCGTTGATTCTCCTGCTTTTTGTCACCGTGATTTGGGGTGCAACATTCATCTGGATGAAAATGGCCTTGAATTCCCTTGCGGATGAAATCGATACCTACGGCATCACGATGGTGGTGTTCACACTCATCGCAGCACGATTTTTGATTGCTATCATCGCCCTTCTTTCAATATCGAGTGACGCCCGTGCGTCGATGCGAGATCCTGTGATGTGGAGAAAAGGAGCGATGCTCGGAGGTTTGATGTTTGCCGGATTTGCACTGCAAATGGTTGGTCTTGATGATGTCAATCCAGCCACATCAGCATTTTTGACATCGATGGACATCGTCCTCGTCGCAGTGTTGAGCACATATTTTGCGGGCCTACCGATCACCCGCGGCCTTGTCATAGGCGTCGTTCTTGCGACGCTCGGAGCTGGTTTCATCGATGGTCCACCGCATCTTACTTGGGGGAGAGGCGAATTGCTAACGTTGATTGGAGCGGTCATCTTTGCCTTTCATATTATGCTCATTCAGGATTTGACACAGAAATACAACCCACTCGGCATCACTCAGATTTCATTTGTCGTCGTCTTCATCGCTTGTTTGCTACCCATTCCTTTGATGGTATCAGGCGCGCCTAACGCAATGTGGACAATTCTCACGACCGAGGGAGTCTTTGTACCACTGTTCTGTTTAGGTCTGTTTGGGTCTTTTTTGGCTCTTGTTTTGCTCAACACTTACCAACGTCACCTGCACCCAGTTCAAGCCTCCATCATCTACACATTCGAACCTGTATGGGCAACACTCTTCGGTCTTGTCCTCGCTTTTGTCCCTTGGTCGCTTTGGATAGCATTTGGAGGCCTAGCAATTTTCGTTGGAAACATCATTGTGGAAGCAACGAGCAGGGCACCTCCAGATGAATCACCAGCCGCATAAATTGACGAAGCGTTCGATATCTTACGAAAAAAATGGACCGTAGTGTTGAAGGACATCGGGCTATCATCTTCGTTTGGGACTGACATGACCGACGATATGAACAACAAAAAATTTGGAACAAATGCAGTACATAGCGGCACCCAGCACATCGGTGATGCCGTGAATACCCCAATCTTCCTTTCATCGACATACAAACTCACTGAAGAACGCTATGCTGGTTGGGCTGCGGGAGCTCAACACACCTTGCTCTATGCACGAATGTCTTCTGTAAATTCCGACGCTGTTGCTCAAAAAATGGCGGCTCTTGAGGGCGGCGAAGACGCAGAAACATTTGCTTCAGGTATGGCAGCGATCTCAACGACGCTCCTCGCTTTGCTCAATACGGGCGACCATATCGTATCATGCCCGGATGTGTATGGTGGAACCTATGGTTTGCTTACTGAAGAATTGCCGCGTTTTGGTATTTCCCACACCATGGCCGATATTCGAGACCCAGCATCGTACGAGGCGGCCATCGAAGAAAATACGAAGATTCTCTACATTGAAACCCTCACAAATCCAATGCTCAAGATTTGCGACATTCCTGCATTTGCCGACATCGCCAAACGCCATGGACTCTTGCTCATTATCGACAACACCTTCGCATCCCCTTGGGGCTGCAGGCCACTTGACATGGGCGTTGATTTGGTGATTCATTCAACAACCAAATATCTTGGCGGCCATTCCGATTTGATTGGTGGCTGTGTCGTCGGCAGTGCAGAATTAATTACTCAAATTTTCAAAAGAAAGATACATTTTGGCGGATGTGCTGACCCTCATAATTGTTACATGCTCGAGCGTGGTATTCGAACACTCGATGTTCGTATGCCAAGAATTTGTGAAAATGCTGCAACCATCGCTGAACGTTTGGAAGCCCACCCTATGATTGAAAAGGTGTATCATTCTTCACTTGCATCACACCCTGATAGTCAAATTGCTCACAAGGTCCTTCCAAATGGCTCAGGCATGGTGGCATATGTGGTCAAAGGCGGCGACGCAAATGCTCTTACTTTCATGCGGAATCTCAAGATTATCTACGAGGCAACAAGTCTTGGAGGGGTAGAATCACTCATTGAATGTCCGTTTAACTCAAGTCATATGTCCATTCCAGAGGATGTGAGAATTGCCGCTGGTATTGTGCCCGGATTTGTTCGAATGAGCATTGGTATCGAAGATGCTGAAGATCTTTGGGCAGATATCGAACAAGCTCTTGCCACACTCTGAATGACGAAGGGAAGGGCATGGATACCGAATTGCTCATCGCCACATTAGCGTTCATTATCCCAATGTGTTTTACACCCGGTCCAAACAATATTTTGTGTGCAGCCCACGGTTCAAAATTTGGCGTTAAAGCATCCGTTCCAATGATGTTGGGCATGGGTATTGGATGGTCGCTTCTCGGTGTGATCATCGGCGTAGCAACAGATTCGATTGAGAAATACCAAACGGTGTTTGAAGCACTCGGCATCGTTGGTGCAGCCTACATTGCTTACATCGGGGTGGGTGTAATGAGGAGTTCATCGCTAAAATCTGAGAAAGTGGATGAACAACTCGGGTTCAAAACCGGTTTCATGCTTCAAATCGTCAATGGAAAGGCGTGGATTCACTTCCTTGTTCTGATGACAACCTTTGGAACGGTCTTAGGTTCAGGCGTTATGGCCAAGGTTCTGCTCGTGATGCTCAATCTTTCATTTGGCTGGCCTGCAGTTTTTTCTTGGGCTGCGTTTGGGTCATATCTTCGAAGATTATTCACCTCTGAAAAATCAGGACGTATTCTCAACCAAATATTCGGTATCGCACTTATCGGCGTTGCCGTGTATCTTGTTGCGGTGTGATCATTGACCAGTGTTCACCTTTAATTCATCAAAAGCCTCATTCCACTGTTGTTCTAATTCGTCACTTTTTTCAACACTGTTGAGAAGTTCAGTCCCTATCTTCAACATTTTTTCAGCGGGAAGAGCCCAAACTCCTCCGCGGTCACGGGCATCGTTGTCAAAATGCCATTCTTGTCCAGTTGAGCGATTTGCTGCAACGAGCCACGCCCATGCTGATGCGGCTGCATCGATTGATTTGTGACGCTGCGTTGCGACTCTTTCAGTTGCTCCCGGCCCTAAAACAAGGCCCTGGACGATGTAATCTTCGATGTCGCTTGCACACCCAAAACCTTCGTGGCGAGGGAATTTCTTGTATTTATTAGCCAATTCACGATTCTTCTCCAACTCTTTGAGGAATTTACCAAAAGGTTTTGGAGAATCGAGTTGTTTCTGCCAAATCTCGTCGATTTCTTCACCTTGAAGCCCTAGTGCTTTGAGTCCAGCTTGGCCGTGGTGTTCCCACAATGCCGACAAAATATCGTTGCAATGTGCATCGTTGTGAATACGTAGTGTCCCTTCATCTTGCTGCTGGACCGTACCTTTGACGCCGATGAAGAGTCGCTCAGATTCTTCATGAGGCGAAGAAATAGCATCAAGAAGAAGTTCGCATGCGAGTTCTTGCTCGTCTTTTGAACCATGCATTGTCGAAAATTTTTCGCGAATCCCTTCATGATTTGATTCCTTAAACCAGTGGTTACCGATAAGGACACCACGATCGATACCACCAAGCACTGCGTTCTTGAGACTTTCAGGAACAGTTGCCTCGGGTTGAGTCAAACCTTGCCACCCGTTCAAGACGAAATCAGTATTTTTTCCGCAGTCATCCGGCAATGCTTCATCGCCATCCCATCCATCAGGCAACCAAACAGCAGAGAGGTCGAGAATAGAAGAGAGTCGAGGAGGTAGCATCGATAGAGCGAGATGGTGAACAAAAGACGACTCTTTCTTCTTCGTATCCTCAAACTCTTCAAATCCAATTGCGACAAGTGGCCCGTGATGGAATTTCAAAAGGACATAACCTCCTCCTGAGACTTTGCCTTGATGGACGGATGAGGCTTCAAGGCCCTTTGTGACAAAACAATCGACGCCATCGATGGTTTCGCAGGTAAATGAAAAACGTGAACGCTTGAGCACATCTTCTAACCATCCTTCTGGGACTTGAGGTATAGGACCTGTGCAGACAAAACCCCCTTCCCAACTGAAGAAGAACATTCCATGTCGAGCGTGGTCTTCCCAAGGGAAGAGCCGCA
>CAZTGO010000020.1:15733-26790 GCA_964613395.1 uncultured Candidatus Poseidoniales archaeon
CAATTCGTCAATATCAATTCGATTGGTCACGTGTTTCTCACGCATGCACATTTTGGCCATGTGGATGGGCTTGGGCTATTTGGTAAAGAAACCATGAATTTACGTGATGTACCACTGCATCTCTCAGCGTCAATGTACGATCTATTGGTCGCGACACCGCATTGGAAACTTCTCCTCGACCATGGCGTTTTTTCACCTCAAATCTTTTCTCATCATGTGCCGATTGTGATTTCATCAACGCTATCATTTACGCCTTTACACGTACCACATCGTGCAGAATTGAGCGATACGCACGCCTTTTTGGTGAAAAGTGGAGCCTCAACACTGCTGTATTTACCCGACCACGATTCTTGGCAACAGACCCTTGGCGAACACGATATTCGGTCGTGGCTTGCTGAACTCGAGGTGGATATTGCCCTCATCGATGGAACGTTTTGGAGTCTTGATGAATTACAACATAGAAAGCAAACTGAAGTCCCCCACCCCCCAGTCTCAGAAACGATTACAATGCTTGGAGAAAAAAGAGAAGGCGACCCCGATATTGTCTTCATTCACCTCAATCATACCAATCCAATCTACAATCCCGACGCGGAAGAAACCATCAACGTTCGAAGGCTGGGATGGGAAATCGGCCATCAAGGTCAACGATTTTCACTCAGTTGAAGGCTCGCCGGTGTACTTGACCGGTTTGCCTACGGACTCCACATATGATGCTGTGACGATGACTTGGATTTGTTCGCCGCCGTCGTTTCCAACAACGGGAGTGCCCGCATTTGTTGAAAGTGAGATAGAGATAAGCCAATCTCCCTGTACGGCTGATTGATCCATGAGAATCTCAGTGAAATCATCAGCATCCTCGTTAAACACGACTGGAACATCGATAATCGATGCAGGTGTGAGTTGGTAAACATATCCGACAACAACTGGAGCATCGCATTGTTCGTTTGTTTGTTGTGAATCGTCGACGATTTCAAACGGACCCGCCGCACCCGAAAAATCGGGTATTGTGGTCACAGAATCACAGGCGCTTCCACCTAAATTTTCTTGGGTATCAGAATATAAAATCTCAAACTGCAAATCGTAAATGACGCCCGCATCCTCTGGTATACCCCAATCGCCAATATTCGTTTCGAACTCTGCCGAATCTCCATCGTTGAGGTCAAATGTTTGTTGGTATGTTGCCGTTGCAACGGTGATGGGCAATTCATACAAATCAAACAAATATTCGTCTGGGTCTACTGGTTCAGGTGGGTCGGAAAGCACGTATGCTGTTTCTAGACCAACCACAATGAGAAGGGCAACAACACCAGCCGACATGAGTTGTTGAGGACGTATGAGGAAACGGGCCTCTATCACATCTGCAGGCTCGTCTTTGGAAAGGAAGTAGAACATAGTTCCAAAAGCCCGACTGGACGACTCTTCTCTAAATCGACAAAGGAGGAAATGTGCAAGGAATGCTGAGCCAATACCCGGAATTGAAGGGAAGACTTCGCTGCCCAATCCGCTGAAACTCCACACCGTCACGGAAATTAGTGCGGTAATCATCATCACAATGGTGTGGTAGGAATCAGGTTTGTACCCAATAATTTGGAGAATGAGGAGTGGTATGAAAATTGAGCCAAGCCCGTACACGGCAAGAACCACCAAATCGAACACAGAGTCGTTCTCTGTGAAGAGTGCAACAAGAGATATGAGCGTAGCGAAAACGGCCATTCCGAGTGTAACCATCTTGGTTTTCTTGTGATTTTCACTCCATTCAGGCTTCACATCATCGGTGATAGCGGCGGTGCACGCAAGGACTAAACTATCAGCAGTCGACATCGTTGCTGCAAAGATTGAGGCGAGAATGAGCCCAACCCAAAACGGCGTTAGAACTTCCAAGGCCATCATCGGTAACCCCATTTCAGGGTCAAAATTTCCATCGAAGAAAATAGCTCTTGAAACAAGGCCGATGATGAACATCAATGCAATGAAAGGCGTCTGCCATACGAAGAACCAAATCATCGCTTGAACCCTGTCTTTATCTTCGCCCAGTGTCATGACACGCGAAACAACTTGAGGTTGCCCAGCAACACCAAGTCCACCGAGGAAGAACGCAAACAGCCACAATGCTACACCAAATTTGAGACCATAAGGAAACATCTCGGTCGTCGCAGGGTCAATGATGGTGAGACGGTCGTGCAGACCAGAAAAACCGTCCACTTCAGCCAGTGCAGTCACACATAGCAATGTTGAACCGATGATCATGACAACGGATTGTACAGCATCGGTCCAAATTGATGCCCGGACGCCACCTGCATAACAGTAGGCGACAACGAGAACAAAACCGATGAGAATTCCAATGATTTTTTCCCATCCGAGAATGGCATTGAGTGCTACACCGCCAGCGGTGAGTTGAGCAGCTGCATAAATGGATAGGAACAACACGGAGAGGATTGCTGCAAGTTTTGCCTCAGGTGCTCCTCTGGTGGTTGAAACCAACGAAGATAATGAACGAACATTTTGTTCTGCAGCCTCACGTTGAATGTGTTTGTAGAGCCATAGCCATGCAACGACTTGACCGATGGTCGAGACCACCCCAATCCAAATGGCTGAATACCCCATCAAGTAGACAAAGCTGATGAAACCAATGAACATGTATCCACTGTTCCATGTACTGACCGCAGAAAGGGCCGCGAGGGCAGGATGCATACCTCGACCGGCGACAAGGTAGTCATCTGTCGTGTCCTGTTTGACCCGCATGCTCGCTAGGCCAACACCTGCAAAAAGAAGCATGAAAAATGCAAAGGAGAGAAAACCAACTGTTTCAGGACTCATCGCTGCTCCTCCTTACTCCATCGAGCGATGGCAACCTCTTCAATGTCACTCAATGCTCCAGGGACGAGCAATGTGTTGAGTCGTCCCCCGTCGACTTCGGACAACTGTCCTAAAGTGGTGGTCGTCACACACTCATCTTCACATCCGAGGTCACTACATACAACAACTGTCCAATCATCCATATCGTTGAGTTGGAATTCATCAGTTCGTTCCGATAGTTTTTGTTTCATGAGTTGAAATGATGTATGAGCATCATCAGGTTTCATGGGTAGTTGTTGGCCAGTGCCTTCTCCAGTCGGGTCGAGGTCGAGCAACACCAAGGTGTGAAATCCATGAAGACGATTGAACGCTATGACTTCAAGAGGTGATGTTGCAATCCATGAACCGTGGGGATAGGTGAGGGTTGTTTGCCTGCCAAATTTGTAATTCGATAACCCGGCGATACCGGTTGCCAAGGTTGTGATGGAAAGGCCGTGAAGGACAGTGCATTGCACACCATATTCGATGCATCGTAATTGAAGGTCCACATGTGTCGTGGCTTGTAAGGGATCGCCGACCACCAAAATGGCGATTGCAGAATCTTTTGCCATCTCCAGCAAATCCTCAGGTTGCTCAATTGCCGGCCGCATGACGCGTTCAATCGAACCGATTGATGCTTCAAGTCGTAGCAATTCATCCTCTGGCCAAAGGGCGGTGTAGGCTTCGTACATTCGTTTGTCACACTGCTTTGCAGTATTGAGTGCCTCGGCGGTCATCGATTCCATTCTGCCGGGCCCCATACCGATAAGGTACATGCCCGGCTCAAGCGATGATTTGTTTGCATCCGCCATGGCTAAACCTCCGACACTCGTAGCCTAAGCGAATCCGATGCGACTTTTGAGTGTGCCGAGCAAATCCACCCAAATGTGGATTGAGCGATGTAGGGCGAACCAGTGGTTGTTTCTCGGCGTCTCAATTCACAACCTTGACGGCGACCTCAGGGGTATTCCACTCAACGATACTGCACCTCCAAACGATGCTGAGGTGTGGGAGGGGCATGTGATTATCGAAACCGAAGACCAGATGCCCAAACCATTCCACTACACCGATCACATTCCGGATGAGTATGCTCACCTTCCCGCAGAAACATGGCCCTCAAGTTTTGAAAAACAAGGCGATATCCTCATGGTAAAATTCGAGCAAGAAGAATACAAAGAGATCATTGCGAAAGCTATGCTTGACCATTTCGGCAACATCCGACTTGTATGCGCGGATGATGGTGTTCAGGGCGATTTCCGCGTACGAGAATTGGACATTATTGCATCAAGAGATGGTTCAACATCAACACAAACATTGGTCAAAGAGCATGGTATCTCGATTCAAACCAATCCTGGCGTGGCGTACTATTCATCCCGCCTTTCACACGAACGAGAAGTAACATGCTCTCACATCGAGGCCCTCGTGACCAAATTACAACGCAAGGTTGTGGTCGCAGATTTGTATGCAGGGGTGGGGCCATCGTTCGGACTTCTTTTTCAACGAAACCTTGTTGCAGGCTATATTGCAAATGACCTGAATCCTAAAGCCGTTGAACTGCTTGAAATCAATATCGAAGAGTTCACAAAAAAACTGAACGATGTCCATCCAGCGCTCATCACCTGCGAAGATGCACGTTCATTAGCACAACGTCAAGAGGTACAAGGTGCAGTGGATGTCCTCCTCGTCAACCTTCCCCACGATAGTTTGGATCATCTTCCATTCCTGTTTAGTTGTCTGCAAACCGACCAAACAACGCTCATTCGTGGCTGGACAATCCTTGAACGAACAGTATTATCTTCCTTAGAATCATCTCTGCGAACGATGTGCCAAGATGCGAATGCAGAAATCGAACATATCGAAATCAACGATGTCAAAGGGTACTCAATGGCCAAGGTCTTTGCATCATATACAATCGAAGTTTGCGTTCGTTCGAATCGTTGACTTGATGAAGCAGAGCGAACTGCCCTTGCTCATGGAGAACATCGTTCAATGCCAATGCGGAGCAAGCATCGACATCACAGGGGTTATGCCACGACGTTCCGGCACAAAGGTATGGTGCAAAGTGTGTGGCACGCTCACAACTCATCATCGGATGTCCCAATAATATCCACATCTTCTTCACGTCGTTGCCATACAGCAACACTGACGAGGGCAATAATTTCAAACAATCCGACTGGCATTGGTAGGGCTTTGTCGTCCTTTTCTGATTCTTTATCCTGATTTGTCCAAGCATTTGCAATGTCGTAGTCATTTTTCTTAATCATGAACCAATCCAAGTCGCGAGGCAGGTCAGCGGTCATGAATTCATGTCCATCGGTGTTCACAAGAAAATCATCTTCGATACGAATTCCAAACCATCCATCGATGTAGATACCAGGTTCAATGGTGACGGCATCATAGGCCATCAACGGTTGTTGGTTGTACGATAATCCGAACAACGGGTCGTCGGTTCCGCTTGAGAGAAGTGGAGGTTCGTGGACACATACGCCGAATCCATGACCGAGTGAATGAATGAAATATTCCCCAAACCCTTCTTCTTCGATGTGTGTTCTTGCAATGTCATCAAGAGCCCATGCTGGCGTGCCCGCCTCGATGAGAGGGAAGGTGAGGTTCTGAGCATCGTGAACGGCCATGTAGGCTTTTATGATGGTTGCATTCGTCGTACCACCCACGACATACGATCTTGTCACATCGCTCACCCAATCGTTGACTCGAGCGCCCAAATCTACCACGACAACATCACCGGGTACAATTACACGTGGCCCTGCACCGTCGTTGACAGGGTCGCCGTGAGGGATAGCACCATTTTCTCCAGAGGCGACGATGGTACCAAACGAAGGCCAGTCGGGGTTGCTCCCATTTTCGATCATCGCACGATCGATTTCAGCTTTCACATCCGCTTCGGTAAGATTTGCTCCCATCAGGACTTGCCAAAGCATTTCACGGGCGACGTTTTGACCAATTTCTGCAAGTCGAACCGACTCACGAATCGAATCATCTTTGTTCGGTGAAATGCCAGTGGGTGAGGGAAATTTTCCTTGAAGGGCGTTTGCAACTTCTGTTTCACATGCCGCTGCCGTGGGCATCGAGGAGCATAAGAAGAGAATTGCTAAACAAGCGACGAGTCCCCTTCTGCTCATGGTAATCACAACACCCACTCCCTCTTTGACCCATCGGTATGTTCATCACTTGTCTGCTCTCACATATTTTTGAGCAACAATGTCAGAAACTCCGCTAATCATAGATGTTGTGGATAACGGTGGGCAGTGGACGCATAGGGAGTGGAGGATGCTCAAATATCTCAAAGTCGATTCACAAATCATCGATAACACAACACCGGTCGAAGACTTGCGACAACTTGACGGGCTCATACTATCAGGAGGAGCGGCACGTATCGGTTTATCTGGAGAATTAGGGAACTGCGGGGCATTCCTTGAATTGGATATTCCTATTCTCGGCATTTGTGCAGGGCATCAATTTATGGCGAGGTACTATGGAGGAGACGCTAGAGAATCTCCAGAACCAGAATTCGGGGCAATGGAAATAGAACTCGTGAACGAAGGCGGCAAGATTTTTGCAGGCACACCAGAAAAACAAATGGTATGGGAGTCACACAACGATGAAGTGCATGTTGTTCCCGACGGTTTTTTTATTACGGCAAAAAGCCCTTCATGTGAAGTACAAGGCATGGAGAATGAACTTGGTACGCGATTTGGGCTTCAATTTCACCCCGAGGTAAACGATTCAGAATTTGGAAAAGAAATGTTTGAGAATTTTGTTAATATTTGTAAAATGGCCAAAAACACCTCATAAGAAGCGTTTATATTGTAACCTGTTTCAAGGCCGAACATGCAGAAAAAGCAATCAAGCATTACTTTGTTCCTAGCGACCGTTCTCATTGCCTCACTGGCAGCACCGGTTGCTTCAGGTCAAACAGAAACAGATACCGAATATTATTACGGAGTTGAATACGACTGGACCAGCCTCGATAGCGATATCGAGAACTTTACCGGTATCAACCTCAACGAGATCTTCAACGAAATTATGGGTGCGGCTGACGATGCAGGTTTCAACCTCGACATCGCTCAAATTAACACTGGTAGTTCTAATGTGTATGTGCACTACTCAGAGGACATGTCACCACAGACAATCCAAGATAAGTACGACAACGACGTTGATGTCTGGAGCAGAACCAATGATGTGACACTCCGTCATGGTGTCATCGCCACGGGCATTCTCATGACCGATTGGGATGAACAAACCTTCGGCGGACAAGAAACTGCTTTTGACATTGATATACAATCGAATTTGGAGCAGGTGTTGACCGTTGATATGGTGTACACCGAGTATTTGGACGATGATGGCCATCTTATCGGTGCTGACCTCGACTTTGCTATGAATGTCGAATTCGATGCAGGTTTGAGCATTGATGTTCTCCTCAAAGGCGACGGCGAAGAACTCCCTGTTGATTTCGATGCATCTATCGAACTAGGCTATGAAATTCAAGGATCCGAATCAGAATGGCGGCTCGGCGAACCAAGCAGTTTGTATGTCGATTTCTCAAGTGGTGATATGATTTCATGGAACTGTGGCGAAGAGCGATACGTTGAAGATTGGTGGGGCCAAATGCACATGGTAGACGATTGTAGTGACGTCTCCGGGGATTACTCCGCAACCGTTGACTATGCTTTATCCCTGACTGGTATTCCTACCGAAGACCTCGGTCTTGACCAAGGGCAATTTGATTTGTCCGTATCGGATGAACTCTCGAACACAGGGTCGTTCGAATTCGAATACCTTGACGGCTTTGATTTCGTGTCCGTTGATACGCTAACCATTGACCTCGGTGATGGAGAAGAAACAGATGTTTCGGTGTGCGACCAATGCCCTCCAGGTCAACCATTGATGTTCGGCATGATGGCATCAACAATTGCCGGTGTTTCAGCAGACCTCGGTGAAGCGATTTCTGAAGACCTCGAAGACAATCTCCTTGCCGAAGATGGCTTGGTTCAGACCATCATCGGATGGAGTGAAATTGACGAAGGTGGCGATGATTGGATCGACCATGGCCCAGACTATTACTGGTATTGTGAAAACGGAGAAGAAATTTACACATGGGACTATGATAACGATTACGAAGACTGCTCGGATGGTTCCGATGAACCAGAAATATCTGTTCAGGCAAACGCTTATGATGGCACAGTCACATTTTACACAGATTATGAGATGGAAGAGGAACTTGCAACCATTGAATTCCAGTGTTCTGACGGTATTGAAACAATTGATTTCAGTTGGGTCAACGACGGCGAAGCCGATTGCACCGATGGTAGCGATGAATCAGTCGATGAAACAGACGAATTCATGTGCGAAGATGGTGAAATGATTCCGTTTTCTTGGGTAAATGATGGTGTTTTGGATTGTGCATACGGTATGGATGAAGGCGTGACTGCGTTCGGTATGGACGTCACATTGTACATCGATGGCTCACCTGAAATTTCCGAAAACATGGTCATGTGTCATGGATATGGTTCATGGGATATTGACGAATGCGATGGAGATGTTTACGAAACAATCTACCTTTACGAAGAATACGACTTAACAACCATGGACCTTGGCTACGGGGAGCACGAACTATGTGCAACGGTCAGCCTCATCGGTGAAAATGTTGACGTCTCAAACTATAACGCACCATGTTCTCAACTCTTTATTGGTGCTCAAATGAACGGTTTGAGAGTGAACAATGAGGATATGACCCAGTATTACAGTGTCTACATGTACAACACACCTGCCGAAGGTGAAACTCAAACTCTTAGTATTACAATATTCGACGAAGATGGCAACGAAGTTGAAACCATAGATCACACTGTTGATGAATACACATACGGTATTGAAGAAACGTTCATCGCACCAGCGGAAGGTGAA
Organism: uncultured Candidatus Poseidoniales archaeon; assembly: GCA_964613395.1. Classification (GTDB taxonomy): domain Archaea; phylum Thermoplasmatota; class Poseidoniia; order Poseidoniales; family Poseidoniaceae; genus Poseidonia. The sequence goes on from CAZTGO010000020.1 coordinate 24,491, forward strand.
TATTGCTACGAAGCTTCTCTCGAGGATGATGAAGGCAATGCGTACCAAACCCTCTTCGCTTGTGAAACTGCAGAAGCAGAACCAGAACCAAGTGACAGACTCCTTGCGGTGTTCGAAGGACTCGCTGAATCTGGGCTTCCAGATGTCCTCGAAGATTTCGGCATGAACTTGGATGACCGTTTGAGCGATGTCGTGGCTGATGAATTCCCTTACGAAGATGGCATGTGGGCTCCAATGTGGAGCAATCAACATGCAACCATCGTCGGTGTCGGTGTATATGCAATGGATGCCAACGGAGACTGGTATGTGCTCGTTGGACCAGAGACTGAGGATTTCTCAAACGATGCACCTGCAAAGGTCAGTATTCGATACATCACTGGCGTTGAAGCAATGAATGCTCAGTCAACTATGGCAGAGTCCAATGATTTGGGCACCATTGTTGACCTCGAATCATACGACCTTGATGCTCTCGAAGAAGCACTTGAACAAGCAGGTGCTGACACTTCAAGCCTCGATCTTGGAAACGACGAACCAGGAGACACAACCAACGAAGGAGAAACAACTGCAGATGACGCAGCGGATGCGGAAGGCCTTCTTCCGTTCCTCTCACCACTCAGCGTCATGAGCATGCTATGCCTTGCGTTCTTTGTTGCTCTCCGAGGAAAAGACGAAGAATAATCAATGAACCACGCGAGGACTCAGTGTGCAACTGCGTCTTCAACCACGTAGGTGGTTTGTGTACCTCAATTGTGGGGTTGCGATTCTCCTTGCCTTGCATGTCTACATGAGTGCTTGGATGGTTGTTGAGTTTGATGGCGTCTATGAAGAGGGTAAACCTTCACCAACCGAAATACATGCCCTTGTTGTCGTTGATGCTGACCAAACCTACATCGATGTAGAAATGGAAAAGGCGACGTCCTTTTTCTTATACAGCTTTTCTCGAAATGGAACAACTGTAGAGGATTCTCAACTTGAAGAAGAGGAAGATGAAGAGCAAAATGCATCATCAGACACGGATTTTGTTGAACTTGGTCGGACACTCATCTTTGTTTCACTGTTGGTCTTCATCATATTGCACGGATTACATTTTACATCTTTTCGTTGGACAAATGCCGTGCTTTCCATCACTTTTTTATGGATTCTTTTGTCATTTTTCATTGTTTTTCCAACCCTCTATGTGTACGATTTAGGCTCTGGAAGAGATGGAAGTCTTGCCTACCAAAATTTCGCAAGCAATGATGTTGAGGAATCCCTGCTCCATCAAGACGATGATGTTGATTGGCATGTGACACACCGTGGAGTGAAAATTGAAACATCATATTCAGGATATGATTTAGGGTTGGTTGCAAAACAAGATCTTCAAGATGCTCGAAATTCAACAGAACAACTTGCATCTGAAAATTACAGCCATGCCTATATCCAGTTTGGCTCAACATTTTCGTTTCAGGTTGGTAAAAACATTCCAACACTCTACACATTGCCTATTTTTTGGCTCATTTTCCCAATGGTTTCCATGAGACGTACCGCTTCAGAAGAAGAGTGATTGGCGCCCGCTCCGGGAATTGAACCCGGGTCGCAGGAATGACAATCCTGCATGATAACCTCTACACCAAGCGGGCAGTAGCAAACCTCGGGAGCGCAACCGATATTTAAGTCGCGCGAACTGGGTCAAACGAGTAGGTAGCCATGACCAAGAAAAATTCTTCGGAAAAATCGAGAGAAGAAGAAGAATTAGCGCAGTTAAATGCAATGATGGGTAATGCGTTTAGTACAGCCGAAGAAATCGACCAAGTTCAAGCCGATGAGAATTCGGTAGATGTTACAAGTGAACCTACCATTAACGATGATGTGGAGCATGAAGTTGACGCTGAACAAATCTCCGAGGAAGAATTAACAGAATCCCAAGATGCAGATTCAACACCAATCGGTCCACCCAGTGGCCCACCATCCGGCCCGCCGAGCGGCCCACCATCCGGCCCACCCTCAGGTCCCCCACCATCAAGTTCACCGAGCGGTCCACCATCTGGCCCTCCTCCATCGGGTCCACCGGGTGGCCCACCATCTAGTCCACCGAGCGGTCCACCATCTGCCCCTCCACCCTCAGGTCCCCCGCCATCAGGTCCACCCGAAGGCCCACCGGAAGGCCCACCGGAAGGCCCACCGGAAGGCCCACCCTCAGGTCCCCCGCCAGCAGGTCCACCGGGAGGCCCACCGAGCGGCCCACCACCTTCCACCCCCCCTCAACACGCGTCTAAGGAACAATCCGAAGAGGTACTACCGGATGAAGTCGCAGAAGATTC
>CAZTGO010000021.1:0-26701 GCA_964613395.1 uncultured Candidatus Poseidoniales archaeon
CAATTGGGTTCTTCTTCTCATCGACTGTCAACAAGGTTTCAATGACTCGTCTTGGGGTCAGCGAAATAATCCTCATTTCGAAATGAATGCACAAGCCGTACTCACACATTGGCGGGCACATGGAGGCCGGATCATACATGTTCGACATGCTTCTTTGGAGCCAGAGAGCCCACTTCGAGCAGAACTTCCCGGCTTCGCCTTTTTTGATTGGGCCAAACCAGAAGGGAATGAAATGGAGATTGTCAAAAATGTGAACAGTTGTTTCATAGGTACTGATCTTGAACAAGTCCTGCGTTCTAAGGGCTATCAAAAACTCGTCGTCCTTGGACTAACCACCAACCATTGTGTTTCAACAACCGTCCGGATGGCTGGTAATCTCGGATTTGAGGTCTGTCTTGTCGGTGATGCTTGTGCAACGTTCTCACGTACCGCTTCAAATGGCGAAATTTTCGATGCTGACCTTTTGCATCGAACGGCGCTCGCCAGTCTTCATGGAGAATTTTGCAAGGTTATCAGTACCGAACACTATCTTTCGGACTCCACTTTCATCTAAACTACATCGCGAGAAAGTTAAACCATGAACGGCATGGTGCATCATGCCCACAGCAGTTGTCACAGGTGCAAATCGTGGAATTGGATTAGAATTCGTCCGTCAATTGACGAAGGTGGGGTGGAATGTATACGCAGTTTGCCGCCAATCTTCAGAAGAATTAGAGGCATGTCGACCAAAGAAAATTTTCACTGCAGATGTTCGTCATGAACAAGATATTAAGCAGGTCTTTGCATCAATCAATGAACCTCTTGATCTGCTCATCAACAATGCAGGAGTGTCCGATGGTAGATGGTCAAGGTTCGATGATGTTGAGTGGGATGTGGCACTTGAGGTGTTGAAGGTCAATGCTCTTTCACCTATGATGGTTACACAAGCCGCATTGCCTCACTTACGAACAGCGACAAATCCTTGTGTTGCAATGGTGACAAGTCTCATGGGCTCAATTGGAGATTGTCAAAGCGGCAAATCATACGCTTACAGAGCCTCAAAAACCGCATTGAATATGTTTACTGCGGCTGCAAGAAATGAACTTGGAAACGATGGAATACGAACTATCTTACTCCATCCTGGTTGGGTTAAAACTGACATGGGTGGACCAAATGCCCCAGTACATGTCGAGGAGAGTGTGGCTGGTATGCTAGAACAAATTCAGGCCCTCGAAATGAAAGATTCGGGTCAATTTGTTGAATACACAGGTCAAGTGCTTCCGTGGTAATATTCTCTTGAAGAAGTTCAAGCAAAATACTCACATGAAAAGTCCGATTAAACTGACTTTTCTCAAGCAACGTCAAAGCGGTCAGCGTTCATGACTTTGTTCCATGCAGCTATGAAATCATTAACAAATTTGTCTTTGTTGTCATCTTGTGCGTAGACTTCAGCAATGGCTCGGAGTTGCGAATTGCTTCCAAACACGAGGTCGTACCTTGAAGCGGTTCGAACATCTTCGCCTGTTGAACGGTCTCGTGCAACGTAAGAGTTGCTGCCTGTGGCTGTCCATGCAACATTCATATCGAGCAATGTTGTGAAGAAGGAGTTGTCGAGTGTTGATCCATCGGACCATAGTCCTCTTGCATCTGAACTTACACCGAGTGCTCGCATTCCTCCGACCAAAACCGTCATTTCGGGAGCCGAGAGGCCGAGGAGTTGTGCTTTGTCGAGCATCATTTCTTCTGGGCTTACTGCGTAGTTCTTCTTGAGGAAGTTTCGGAATCCACATGCGAGTGGTTCAAGCACTGCAAATGAGTCTGCATCGGTTTGGTCTGCGCTTGCATCTCCACGACCAGGGGTGAATGGAACCTCTACGCCTGATGCCATTTCGATACCTACATTTCCTGCGAGAACGATGGTGTCTGCTACACTTGCTCCATGAGCTGCTGCGAGTGGTTCAAGGGTGGATAGAACTTTTGCCAGTTGTGCAGGTTTGTTGCCTTCCCAGTCTTTTTGTGGTGAGAGACGAATTCGTGCACCGTTTGCACCGCCGCGATTGTCGGAGGCTCGGAACGTTGAGGCACTTGCCCATGCTGTTTCGACGAGTTCAGCGACAGAGAGTCCACTGCCTTTGATAGCGTTCTTGAGTGCTGCGACATCGTATGAAGATGAACCAGCAGGAACTGGGTCTTGCCAAATGAGGTCTTCATCGGGAACATCTGGTCCGAGATATCGGGACTTTGGTCCCATGTCGCGGTGAAGAAGTTTGAACCACGCTCGTGCGAAGGCGTCACCAAATGCTTCTGGGTTCTCATGGTAGAATTTTGAGATTTTTCGGTATTCAGGGTCTCGAATCATTGCCATGTCAGCTGTGGTCATCATGGTTGCAACTTTGATCGACGCATCCTCGGCATCTGGTGCCAAATCTTCGTCGTCTGGGTTTGCTGGGGTCCATTGATTTGCACCAGCCGGGCTCTTGACGAGCGTCCAGGAATCTTCATACTTGAAAAGAAGGTCAAAGTAACCGTTGTCCCATTGTGTTGGGTTTGCTGTCCATGCACCTTCGATACCGCTTGTAATGGCGTCACGGCCCTTACCTGAACCGTGTGCGTTCTTCCAGCCGAAGCCTTGCTCTTCAATCGAAGCGCCTTCTGGTTCTGCACCAACAAGTGCTGCGTCGCCTGCACCGTGTGCTTTTCCGAAGGTGTGGCCACCTGCGGTGAGGGCTACTGTTTCTTCGTCATTCATTGCCATTCGAGCAAATGTTTCGCGGATATCTTGAGCGCTGAGAAGAGGGTCTGGGTTGCCGTTTGGCCCTTCTGGGTTGACGTAAATGAGACCCATTTGAACAGCTGCTAGTGGATTTTCAAGGTCTTGGCGGGTGTCGCCGTATCGGTTATCGCCGAGCCATTCATCTTCGCTACCCCAGTAGGTGTCCTCTTCAGGTTGCCAAATATCTGGTCGGCCACCGCCAAATCCAAACACAGGTCCACCCATGGATTCGATGGCTACGATTCCAGTAAGGACAAGGAGGTCGGCCCAACTGATTTTGTTGCCGTACTTTTGCTTGATTGGCCACAACAAACGTCGTGCTTTGTCGAGGTTACCGTTATCAGGCCAACTGTTGAGTGGAGCGAATCGTTGTGCACCAGTTCCTGCGCCCCCTCGACCATCGCCAATTCGGTATGTCCCGGCAGCATGCCAGGTCATTCGGATGAAGAATGGTCCATAGTGGCCGTAGTCTGCTGGCCACCAATCTTGACTATCGGTCATGAGTGCATGGAGGTCGGCTTTGAGCCCAGCATAGTCTATTGATTTGAATGCTTCAGCATAATCAAAATCTAACCCAAGGGGGTTGGTTTTTGCATCGTGTTGGTGGAGGATGGCCAGGTTAAGTTGGTTTGGCCACCACGCTTGGTTCGATCGCTTTTCTGGTGTGGATGTCGTCATTGCCCCGTGCATGACCGGGCACTTTTCTTCGTCGCCGTAATGGTGCATGTTGATTTGGAAATTAAGGGGATATATAAGAATGAGTTTTCCTTGAGATTAAGAACGAGAAGCCTGGTTAATGTTATGGGAATAACAGAACTGGAATTAATCATGACGGATGTACCGTTGTTGACAATGGTGAAAAAGCAAATTCTTGCTGAAAAACCACCATTATCGGTGGATGATGAACAACTGGAAACGACCCTTTGTATGCTTTGTTCATTCTATTCTTTGGATGACATGATGAGTTTTATTTCGTCAGAAAAATTTCGCTCGCTTGCACTTCGAGAAGAGGCGTGGATAGGTTTTGAAATCGGTGTGTATAAAGACCACACCAAAACAATTGAATTTATCCCTTCTGCCAAAGAATTTATTCTCGCAGACTCACAGATGTTGGGTGTTTTTGAAAATAATGTGTGGAAGGGGGCAACCATTGAAGAATTGCAGAAAGCTTTGCATCTTTGGCTCAATCTTTCGATGAGTGGAGTTCAGTAAAAGATGGAGCAGCATGTGAGTGAACCATCGGCAGCACGTATTTCGCTAAAATCGAGTTGGATGACTTCTAGCCCTTCATTTTCTAAAAATCGTGCAACGGATGGATAGCCTTGTGCTATGAGCACTTTGTTATCAGGTAAACCGATGGTGTTGCAGCCATAGACCTCGTCTTCAGGCATCATGACAACGTTCACACCTTCCGGTAATTCACCGAAATCTTCTGCTGTAAGGTAGCCTTCTGCTGTGAGTATGATAGAGTCCGTGGGTGTTGATGAAATGCTTGTTAAATGAAGGGCGTTGGATGGTATATCGATGATGCGTAGTTCGTAACCAAGCCATTCTAATAATTCATTGAGAACAAAAATTCCTCTGTCGTTTGTTCTCGTTGAACGCCCAACAAAAAAGAGGTTTCCGAGTCGCAAAATATCGCCCCCATCCATTCGTGCTTCGCCGCCCATCTTGCACGTCCGAATTTTCAATTTACGGAGTTGTTTTTGTAAATATTTCGAGATGGGGGGTTGTTCTTTCACCCGTGAGGGGTGCCCTGGGACAGGAAGGAGGATATGGCCATCGATCACAACCGCCTGATCTTCAACGAACACGCAATCAGGATGGTTTTCATCAGCATCGATAACATGAACATCAATGCCTGCGTTTTTCAGCGTCTCAATGTAGGCGCCGTGTTGTTGCCGAGCGAGGTCAACATCCTTTGGTCCTGTGCCGAAATAGTTGGCGAGTGCGTTTGTAAACGATAATGGAATATTGCGAACAATCGCCCGTCGCTTTTGGTCCAACCGTACGGTTGCCATGTGCGAGATGTCTTGCAAGATGTCTTTAATTCTTACCATTTCCCGAAAATAACTTCCGCTTTTCGACAATCGATGTTGACATAAAAGAGTTAGATTCAACATGGGGGGCCAGGTCCCTCCGTCATGGAACGCAAGAGATTGATGCCTTATCTGCTCTGCTCTATGTTCTTACTTGCATCGCTATCGGGTTGTTTTGGTGAGGAAAGCAAGGATGATTTTCCAAAAATCTCGAGTCTTGAAATTTCTCCGGAACAATGGCAGGCTGGAATGTGGAATCGTGTTACTTTCAAAGCTCTCAAGCCAATGAATGTGTTCATCCCTCATTTCATGCTCGATACATCAACGCAGTTCATTCAAAACGGAACGATCTTATCGCTAGATAAGAACGAGATTATTGAGTTGGAAATTCTTCCAAGTGCCCGACTCAATGGGGCACCTATCATGATTTCAAATATTGACGATAAGAAATTCCCTCTCCGAGATGCAAATGAATCTTGGTCAACATGGTTTGTTCGCACGGGGGGTCAAGGAACATCCGGTATGGGCTGGGTTCAACCCACTACGAACCAAGAAGGTGGTATGCACCCTTATGTCGGGTTTGCAAATGTAAGTTCAGTGAAAAAAGTCGCATATACAGAAGTCGAACTCACGAGGCCCGTTGATACAAGCCTCACCATCGAGCAGGGACAAGCCCACAGCGAAGGATGGGTTGATGGACGTGAAGTGTACGACTGGATTGCGATGATTACAGACGAAACCTTCGATGCGACAGACCCGAACGATTTCGCCGTAGGTTATCTTGACCGGTGGATTGGTAATGGGAATCCTGCTTATGAGGATGCGGTGGCGTTCTTTTCTGGTGTGATGGAAGGGTACGGCCTTGACGTCGAAGTGCATCGTTTCCAAGCCGGTACCGCTTGGGCAGTCAACGTATGTGGATACAAGACTGGTTCGGTTTACCCAAATGAGTGGCTTGTTTTTGGAGCCCATTTCGATATTGCTCCTCCCGTGGCCTACACGCCAGGACCAGATATCCCTGGATACGGTACTCGAACGGGGGCTTACGATAATACCGCTGGAACGTCAATGATCCTCGAGACCGCAGAGTCGTTATCAAAAATTAACACACGACGAACAATGGTGTTCTGCTTGTGGTCAAGCGAAGAAGAAGGGTTGTGGGGTTCATCTTCATGGACACAAGATATTGCAGATAGGGAAGAAATCAAGGTAACAAATTACGTCAATCTCGATATGATGGGTATAAACTGGCCTGGTGATTGGGTCCTTTCGTGTTATATCGGTCCTGAGGTCGACCCCAACATCATCGACCAAGCTCCGATGTATGAATTAGCAGAATGGATTGGTGCTGGACAATTGGGTCTTGAAACCCAGATTGCTCGAGGTTGGGATGCGTGGTCAGCTGATGGAGAGGCTGCTATGTGGTCAAATCAATACGAAGATACGGTCGCGATTTACGAATCGCCAACCGCCCGTTCAGACCATCAGCCATTCCAAGAAAATTTGAACACGATTACGATGGGATGGAATGGCGTTGTGGATGGTTATCCGTGCTACCATAGAGAGTGTGATCGATTATCTCAAATGGAATCCTACATGGAAACAGATAACGGAACTGGCGAACAGAATTTGGTTGAGAGTTTCGACGTTGTTGCTTGGTGGTCAACGATGGTGTTCCTCTCCCTCGACCAAGACCCAATCCTCAACGAACTCTAACTTTCGGCGTTCGATGATCAAGGCTGCAGCAATCACCGATATCAAAACAAATGATGTCGGTAGGAATGGTGTATCTTCTGAGGTTGCGGTCGTTGTGTTCGTCGAATTGTTTGTCGGCGGTTCTAAGGGAGGGAGGGGCGTTACTGTGATTGTTCCGACCATGCCTAGTGCAGCATGAGGTTCGCACACAAATTCGTATGTCCCGTTCATCCCACGTTCAAATGTGAACGAATAGTCCACATTCCTTTCGGGTTCACCTGAATCAAAAACACCGTTCTGTTCAACTGCGTTGTGAGGTAATGCTTGGCCACTCCAAAAAAACCGGACCGTTTGACCTTCTTCGATGGTCACATCCGACGGACTGAAACGTAAATTCGTACTGTCAACTGTGATAATGGTTGTATTATCTTCGACGAGGTTTGCGGATGCTGTTGGTACAATAAAGAGGAGCGATATGAGCAAGCATATCTTCTTCATGATTAGAAATATACTCTTTCGTTGATATAGTGATGTTTCTGTCCTCACACTATCCTTCGATAAGCGGGCATCGTTCATCATCGATAATTTCGATGTGAAATCTCGCCCAAAGGATGGCCATTGTGGTTGTTTTCTTTTCATTCTGAGAGGGTTTCATCATCAGTATTACATTGGTTTACTACCTATATCAAACTCTTGTTCACCTACTTCATCGTAGGATTTGAGAAAGAGAAAGGTTTGGGTGGTATATGGGCGAGAGGAAAATCCGGGCTGCTTTGCTCTTTGTCCTGTTTTTTACCGCTGGGTTCTCCGGTTGTTTTGGAGAAGACAATAATGAGAATATGGTCCGCCTTAAAGATGTTGATATTACACCAAAAATGCTCGTTGGTGGTGTCTTTCAAGGACTTACAATTCAAGCAAAGAACGACATCTCCGCCTTCGTCCCATACTTGATGAAAGATCTCGATTCTGGATTTGTATACAATTCGACTGTCATTGATTTGAAGGCTGGCGATTCGATTCAACTTCAAGTCCTAGCCCCACCAAGAGCTGCGTCTGCTGTCGTGATACTCGGTGAATATGGGCGGACAATGTGGCCACTTCGGGATGCGAATGAATCGTGGCACTCCTGGTATGTTTCTGGTGATCACCTCAAACCATCCTCGGGAAGTCTTGTTGTCAATGAAGAAGGTGAGCAACGATTCAATCACACGTCGGTCAACAGTGCACCAGTAACCGTAGCGATGCTCGATGTTCGCCGTGACATTGCTCCTGCTTACGATGAATCAGAAGGTGGGCAACATTCGACTGGTGTGGTGAATGGTCGGACTACATACAATTACCTCCACCACATTACCGACCCAAGTCCATCCCTCGACCTCATCGATGGCGTTGCGGGATACTACGACCGTTGGGCTGGGCAAGGGAATATCGCTTACGAAGATGCTGCAGATTACTTAATTGGAAAATTAGATTCATTTGGGCTTGAGGTTGATATTCAACGGTACGAGTTTACTGACTTCTTTGGAAATCAAAACCCTGAGGGTTACAATATCTGTGGATTTAGATACGGCAAAGTGTATCCGAACGAGTGGATGGTGTTCGGAGCTCATTTCGATATCGCCCCCCCAGCGAATCTTGTTCTCGATGACCCTCATGTCACTGGCACTCGAACGTACGGCACCAGGGTTGGAGCATACGATAATACTGCTGGAACGAGTATGGTCTTGACTGTCGCCGAAGCAATGTCGTCGTATGAAACTCGTAGAACAATGGTGTTCTGTTTTTGGTCGGGAGAAGAAGGTGGAAAGAGAGGGAGTGATTACTGGACGGATTATTTTGTCAAAGAAGACAACCCTGAAGTCACTATTTCGAATTATGTCAACCTCGACATGGCGGGCGTCAATTGGCCGGGCGGTGGAGGAGCTCCACACAACGACCCGCAGCCAACCATCGACCCTGATGGATACCCAAAGGATGAGGAAGTTTGGCCTATGCGGGTGTACATCGGACCATCGCTTGACCACGATCAATTTAACCAACCTGAGATGGTTGGCTTGGCTCTATGGATTGGTGCCGATGCTATTGGTGTTGAAGAACAACAGTCAACGCTCATTGGAACAGGATTTGATGCTTCAACGTGGAAAGTGGATGATTGGCTTGCTAAAGACCGCCCTGAAATCATTGTGTATGAGGATACAACCGCCCGCTCCGATCACGATAGTTTTCAAAGAAATCTAGGTACGGTGACGATGGGATTCGGAGGCCTTGTCGACGGTTATTGGTGTTACCATCAAACATGCGATACACTCGAAGAAATGGAAGCGTGGATGGATACCACTGACAAGAGTTACGGTGAATCACAAAGTGGTACTTCGAATCTTGTGAACAGTCTCGATATGATTGTTTGGTGGGCAACCTTTTCGTTTTTCCATCTCGATGAATCGCCTATCCTTAACGCATATATCGAATAAGAACCCTATGATAAGAGGGTGTATCGTGGGAACTTTTTTAATAAGCATGCATTTAATTTTAACTAATGGATTCCCAAGTTCCACCTTTTGTTGAGAGAATTATTGAAAATCGTTCAACGGTTAACATCATTTCAATTGTGATGTTGCTTGTCGCTGCGTGGGCTTGTTTAGAAATTGTAACAAATCTATCTGGTTCTGACCTTATACCTCCCGAAACAGGCACAATCAAAGATGCAGATGACCCCGACGGTCAACGATTAAACGATGGGAAGGTGTTGTTTGTTGGGGCGGTCTTCGGTACACTCGGTGTTGTTTTCCAACTGATGATTGTTGGGTTAAAACCCGAGGTAGAAAGTGTCGTTGTGATGGAAGAAGTTGATGAAGACATCGAAGAAGTTGTGGAAATGGAAACCCAAGATGCTGGTGCAGAAGAAAGCACAAATGAGGAGGAAGCCGTTGACGATAGTTTGGAACAATCCGCTAAAGATGAAGAATCCGAAAGTGATGTCAAAGAAACATCGGATGAAACTCAAGATGAACCTGAAGAAGATCCTGTCGAGGATGCTGCTGAAAGTGTTGCGGAAGAGCCAAAAGAAGACAGTAGTTCCCCACAAACAGCGGGACGAAAGTTTTGAGGTGATAACATGTGGGAACATAGATCTGTATCGAATAAACAATATGAAGAAAGTAAGCGAATGACGCCAGCGGAAACGTATGTGCGACTAATGGACGTTGTTGAAGGCGAGGTAACCTCTGCACAATCACTTCCTTTTGAACACGAAGAGTTTCTGAAATTTATTCCAAACCGTGGACCGTGGGAACCCGTTCAAGGAACGGACACAACCCAATCCGATCCCCGTCAGCGATACATCGGCGACGGTGAGCCTAAGTTGCTCAATACCAATTTGTACCTCGGTTCAACATGGATTGAATCTGAACGTTTCAAATTTGAACGTCGAATCTCAACCCCTTCAGATTTCCTCAAACAAAAAACAGTTGTAAATGCAAATATGTGGACACCAAAGCAAATCGTTACAACACAAACATTCTTCTTTTGCTCAACTGGTGATGAAGAACGATTAGGTGGTTCGCTTCTTGTCGGAGAAGAGATTCCATCCAACCATCCATTCCTCGGAGGCGGCGAAGAAGAAGTCGCAGAATGGGAGCCAATTCTTTGGGGCCTTGGTCATCGTGGTGTCGTTCCCGACTCAGACCCACAAGACAAAATATACTACCCGTCACTCATGCACAGGGGTGTAGCGTTCAACAACAGGCTTGGATGGATTCGATATTCCCCTGCTGGTTTCGGTAAAGATGCAAGTGGATACATCATGACTCGTCCATGGACATGGATTTGGCCAGCGGTTGACGGAAACAGAGACACTGCAACATCGTTTAACCTTCTTGTGAACTTACCTGACCGCCGATTATCCTTTGGTGAAGAGGGTATTACTGATGTATTCCTCACCACAGGAAAGACATCATTGTACACCATGATGGGTATGATGCGCTCCTCGACTGTTCGCCAAATGTTCGGTGCGGGTTCGGAAACCGTTCCGCTCGAGATGCACTGCATTGAGCCTGGTCTCGATGAATGGTTGCGTGGAGCAAGTGATGAAGACAAATACGCTCGTCTGTTTGAAGTGTGTGCAAGCCTCGGTTGGTATCTCACCGACCCGAGAATTGGTTCCCTTGGTGGAGCCAACAAGCGTCGCAGAATGTTGATTTATCCAAAGGACCAAGGCAACTTACTCACCTGTACAAATGCAAGCCAGGTTGCAGATCACGCGCTCAAGTCAAACTATGCAAACACCGTGTTTACCAAGCTCGACCAAGCAGATTTCATGGCTCGAGTTACTCGACGATACAAAGCTTATGCTGACCTTGTCACTGCGAGTGACTTCGCAAAGGGTGCTCGGTGGGTGAGCAATGCTACGATCAATGATTCAAAGGTTATGGGTCCAAACGTGCATTCAATTCTCGCGGTTCGAGGATACGATATTCTCAACCTCGATGAATATATGGAATCATTCAATGATGTCTCTGCAGCACCTGAGCGGCTCATTCGAAGAATTGTTCAGTCGATTGCTACAAATGCGTTGAAGACATTGTACCCTATGGACATGCTAGGAGAGCAAGGTGGTGACCGTCCTTACGAACACATCTTTGCACCAAAGAATCCTGAAGACATCATCGTTTATTACACCGATATTCGATTCCTTGTCCCTACTTCAATTGACAAACTTCGAACCATCACTGGTTCAAGTGGTGCCGACCGTGGACGTATGCGAGATGCTTTTGCAGCAATGACTGGCGCAGACCCGATGACCGGTCTCTCCATCCTCGACTTGTGTCTTCCGTTCCTCGCTGATTTGGGCCCAGACTCATGGCAAACCGGTACTGGACTCAATGAAGACGAAATTATTGTGGAAGTCACCATGGCAATTAATCCAGCAATGGTTTGGAAGAACTTGCTTGAACCAACAACTGATGAAGTGTTCGACCTTCCAAAAGGAAAGAAGGGTACTGCAGCGAATGTTTGGGGTGATCTTTTCATGTTCAACAACGCTCTTCACGAGAAGATGGAAAAAGATGGTGAAGACCACTATCTAAACCTCCTCAAATTGTGTTACCATTGGAGTCATGAGAAGTCCAAAGCATTACACAAACTCGACGATAAAGGCAACTCAACAGAGTAGGTTAAATCCAACAACGATTGAGATTTTTCATGGCCGGGTGCGAAGCGTCTTCCCTTTCACTCGATGTCGTCGACCAACCGCTGAGAAGACAATTTCGTGTTCGAACGGACAATAATTTTTGGGTGACATCAGAAAACAAAATTGGCACGGTTGTTAAACTACAACGGTTCATCCAAAGAAAACGTGCAAAGGATGTGTATTATTCGACCAGTTCATGGCTCGACCCTACGAACTTACCCCGGCTCCGTGAAAAAACAAAACATTACCCTGTGATGCTTGACCATGATGTTGTTTTTGACGTCGATGTCGCACCTTTCTCTCTTCAAAACATTGAGCGGGCGAGAAAGTATGCTGTTGAAATTTATCATATCATGAAAGAGAAGCCCACATACCGATTTCACTATGTTGCATTCTCGGGCAGTAAAGGGTTTCATCTCGTCTACAAAGATCTAGCTCGGGATATATTCTCGGTTCCAAATCCAAAGGAACGCGAGGAACGTGTGAGGGAGCAGCGACATATTCTTGTTGATGAACTCATATCAAGAGGATGTGTATTTGATACAAAAATTACATCGGATACAAGGCGAATCATTCGTATGCCTGGGACATTTCATGGGTCCACTGGTTGGGCATGCACAATCCTATCACTCGATGTGTTTATGCAACCAACAAAGACTTGGATTCGCACAATAGAGAAGCAATCGGACGCTGCTGTGCTTCCGCGGTGGAAGCACAATAAAAAAACAAAACATCTTCGGAAAAATGTCGTTGTTGAAGAAGGCCACCCGTTGCTACAAATCAATAGTAGAGTTTCTGGAACAAAGCAACACCATTGTCTTGCACTCATTCTCAACAATATGGATACATTGGAGGCTGGTACTGGGGTGGTGAAGGATATCATGGTCAACGAACATTTGCCACTTGCTGTCCAATGGATTGAACAAGGGAAGAAGTATGTGTTGTTCCCTGTTTCGAAAGAAAAGGCGCACGTGAAGAAATTTTTGCATTCATATCAACAAAAATCCCTTCTCAATCAATTTGAACGCCTTGAACATTTTTGGTTTAACCTACCTCAAGAACCGGATTCAATCGATATTGTTGTCAACGATAACGAAGTAGGTTCGTGTTTTTCTAGGCCTCATTTTGAAGCGATGTACAAGATTGTCGAATTGAAAGATTTCTTGAATTATGACGAATGGATGGGAAATGAAAAGCCCTTGCTTCGCATCGTCGTTATCGAATGATTTACTTTCGACCAATCTTACTCAAAAAAACAGCTCCACCCGAGGCAAAGGCTTGAAGCACTATTAGTGGAATGAAATCTAAAATTGAGCCTTCATTAGAACTTGTGGGGAGTTCTTCGGTAATATCAGAAAATTCTCCACTCGCGGCTAAGACTATGAGAAGGCCGCCTAAGACGATTGAGATAATAAAACCAAGAATAGATCCTATGATTGCTGCCCCACTATTTCCTCCGTGGAAAGAAACAAGGAAACTTGAGAAAAAGGAAATGATTGGTGACGTGAAAAAATAAATCAAGAGAACCAATCCTAAAGAAAGTGATACACTTCTGTCAAATTCCCCTTCAGACATCAATGCAGATACAACGACGAAAATAGCCAACGAGAGCATAATGACGATATGAGAACTCGCTGGGAAGAATGCAGATTGCATCGAATTAAACGATGAGGAAGACGGAGGAGGGGTTTGTATTGGTGTTTGATATGTTTGTTGATGGGTTATCGGTTGATGGTGTTGTGATTGCCCGGGTACAAATACAGGGCTTTGCATAATAGTCAATTCTTCATACGCCCTATTATTGTTTTCAAATTGGCTCATTCATTAGGGGTTTCAAAAAAAATGCTTTTATGCTTTCGTGGTTCACTTCGTTTTGGCCTCACCGGAGCAGAAATGCAATGACGATTGGCAATGCCATGGCGAATTCCAACGGATGGTGCTTGAGGCCGGCACCTCCACTGGAGGGATATGATGACTCTTTTTGACATACTTCTCACTCTCTTTGTTTTGGGTTTTGGTGGCTTTCGGCTCTTACAACGCATGACAAATTATGACCAGGCGAACAACACTGTATCGGGTGGCAGCCAAATCTCAAATACAAACAAACCTGTTTTTCGGGGAAATTATCGTTACGATCGAATCTTGAAAACAATTCATTTGAACCCTGGGCAGACAGTTTCATCGTCTGAACTTGTTGATTTATTAGCACCTCGACTTGATGGAGGTGTTGTTCGAGCAAAACAATTTGTTGCCTCACCCTATGTTGCGGCCTTTGTCTCCGATGAAGATGCAATGGCTCAGAGTCCTCAATCCTCCCTGCAAAGTTCTACCTTCACACATCAAGTCAACGCTGAGCAAGTGACGTCGACGAGTTCTTCACTCGTTGAAGATAAAGAAAAGTCCGCCGGTTCGGGTGCTGTGTTTTGGGATGATTCATTCTGAAGTTTGCCTCAGATGTTCATTGCAATTGATTCAAGCAATAGAGCTGGACTCCAAGCACCAATAAACCACCACAATGCAAGGGGGACAAGGAATAAGGATAAGACTGCAAAATATGCTGTCTCATTCCAATCTTTGACCTTGAGTCCGTCGAGTGGTCCAAACGGTAGCATATTGAATAAGCCAAGAATGAGGTTTGCTGTTAACCAAAATTGTGCAGCATCGATAAGCATAGCTTGCCAGACCAATGTTCCCCCTTCTAAGTAAGCAGAACTACTGGACGGAAGAGTTTCGTAAGCGTTTGTTAATCCAAGCAGAACTGCCCAGAGTGGAATGCCTATCAAGAACAATCCGAAATTCACCAATGGACCGGCTACTGCGATATGGCCGTTCTGTCTTCTCGTTACAAGTCCTGCAACCATCACCGCCCCGGGTGCCATAAAGAGGAATCCAAGGAAAAACGAAAGAAAAATTCCGAATTTTAGGCCACTTGGGTCAGCCCTGAATTCTGCCCAGCATCCGTTCTTCTTTGCAACGATTTTGTGACCTATTTCATGAAGGAGAAATGCAGGGCCCACCGCTACAAACATGACCGGCATAGCCAGAAGGAGAGCGATGACCCAGCTTGTCATACCAAATTTGGAAATGGTTCCAATTCCACCCACCCACATGAAGCCAAGGGCGAGTGTGAAGGCGAGAGAGGCTTGAGTAAGGTGTTTTTTCTCTTCCTCACTAAAATGCCAAATGTTTCCTTCGTGGTGTTTTGCTTGATTCCACTGACTTCCACCAAAAAATTGCTGGAATATTGGTGGTGCTTGTCTTGGGGCCCCCATATCGAAAACGATTGTACCTTCGGCGTCTCGTCTTGTGTGCACTCTATGGATACCCGATGTAGATCGTGGGGGATTTCGAAAGGGGTCGTCATCGATAATGTCAGCCCGTGGATCTCGTTCCCCCATGGAACTTGGTCTGCTTCAGGTCATTTGAAGCCTCGCATGAAAGTATTCATTTGGTTGAATTCGCTGGTTGTTATGAACAGTATGTCGATGCCGCGTCGTGCAATGAAAGAAATGGGTCTACAGGCTTGTTGTTTGTGGTGCGATGCTCCGGACGTTGAGGGGTTAAAGCGGTGTACGCCATGTATTGAACGGCATAAATCAATTCGTGAAACGCTGGCTAAAGCAAGTCCTGACGATGGAATGGCCCAGTTCGCAAAAGAGATGCTGATGATGTGTGCTTCACCACATAAATTTGACCATCTTGAAGGACACGGTCCAGTCCTCCACCAACAGCAAAAAATCGCTGCATCAATGCTTGGAGAACGTCGACAAACAACACAGGATGAGGTTGAGGCTGTGTTTGAACGTCAAAGTCAAGTCAAGAAAACCAACGTTATCCAAGATTTTGCAAATAAAAATGAATGGAAGGATAAGGCACCTACGGCTGAAGAAGCACACAATATGGCCGAATTACATTTTTCTGACCAAGTCGAGCAAAATCCCCATGCACGAACAAACCCCTCAAAACCAATTCAACAAATTGATCGAAGTGATCGAGTTGGTGAAGATATAAATTTGACATATCGACTTCAAGCACAACAAGAAAATCCACATGATGATGTACTTGTCGATTTGGAGGTTGAATCGAAACAGAAGTTTCGAAAGACATTTTTGGATGCTGTAGCGAGCATTGATGAATTACTGGATGATGAAGATTAGATGACGTTTGTGAGGGGTTGAACAGTTTCTAATGATTCGAGTTCGTAGGTAATTCGCTGTGTCCCTTTTCCTTTGGATTTTTTTCCTATGATATTCATGTTTCCAATCTCTGAGAGATTTCGTACATGGGTTCCTGCACACGGGCACATGTCGATCATGTCGCCAATTTTTATGATACGTAATTCTTCAACATGTGAAGGGACTAAATCCATATTTGTTCGCTCGGCAGGCATCTGTGCATTAATTTCGGCCCTAGTCATTGTTTGAGATACCACTTCGATCTCGTTGTTCAAGAATGAATTTGATGTAGAGCTCAGGGCGTCTAATTTTTCTTCATCAAAAGAAATTGGCTTGAAATCAATTCTCGATGTTTCGATATTGATTTGATTACCAACCGTTCTCGCTCCGTCAAATAATTCGTAAGCTACACCACTAACAACATGTTGTGCAGTATGCATTCTCATATGTGCGTGTCGTCTACCCCAATCAATCGAACCTCGTACTTCATCACCAACCTCAAGTTGATGGTCTGCTTCGATATAATGTTCAACGGCGTCTCTTCCTCGAACTTCTGTAACATTTTGAATTCCATTCGGGCCCAAAAGTGTACCAGTATCCCAGTTTTGACCCCCTCCGATAGGATAGAAAAGTGTACGGTCCAGAATAATTTTTTGCCCCACGATGCCAATAACCTGTGCGTCAAACGTTGTATAATATGCTGATTCGATATTGTCCAAGTAGAGTTTTTCTGTAAACAATGTTCTTCCCACCTATGTTGTTTCAATGATTTCACTAAGACTCTTCTCCGCTAGATGTTGAATATTTTCAAATTGGGCGTTTGATAACGTTTCATCAATGCGCAAATGCCATTGTTCCATGGCATAGGGTGAATGTAGTGTTGGGTCTGTTGTCCAAATTTCGGAGCACCCATCGCCACGATGGAGAATTGTTCTGGTATCGTCTTGTTCAATGAGATGTTTTGAAGGAAGTAGAACACCGTACCACGATAAAAGATTTGTTCTACCAATCTCCTTTACGTGTTCTTTATCGATGTTGTGGTTTATATTTCCTGGGCTTTTTCGTTCGACTGAGCAATCAACAACAACAATATCTGTTTCGATACTACCTGGTAAATTGTTAGGAGATTGTAGTTTCAGTTCTACTTTGCCGTTATTTTTTTTTGAGTGAAGAATAGTCGATCTTGAAAAGACATCGACACCAAGAGAAACACATTTTCGAACGAGATGTTTAATCAACCATTCAATTCGAAATCCATAGCCTTCTGGTGAAGGTAATATTTGAAGAAAATCTATTTCTTGTTGAGTGAGTAATCCTTTGAAACTTGTAGCTTCTTTACACCAGCCAATTTGAAAAGATGGTGTTCCTATTTCTGCATGTGTGTCTATTATTATCACTTGATGTTCTTTTGATAATTTTTGAGCAATAAGAAGATGTTGTATAGTTGGTTCTATCAACGTAATATGCAAAATTTTCACATCCGCTGACGTATTTCTAAAGCAAAAACTGGGCAGGACGGTACACATAGATTACAATGCGTACAATCTTTTTCCTCAGCGATCACAATTGAATTATCTAAGGTTAGAACATCATGTGGACAGAACATAATACAAGCTCCACAGCCATAACAAACTTCTGTTCGAACATGAAACTCTTTGGTTTCATCTCGAACCATGTCTTCGCCAATTGTGATATCTACATATGCTCTTCGTTATTTTCATTGTCTGAAATTTACCCCCCACCCCCCTGTTTCCTTTGGAAGATAATATGTTCAGAGGAAAACAAAACAAAAACGAAAGATAGAACGAAAACAAAACAAATTCATGTGAAGATTATCGCGACAATCATATCAACATTAGGTTCTTTTTTTTGAATTTTCAACATGTCAACTCCAAAATAAGTTCCATAGGAAACAAAGGGGGGTACCCACATCTTCAACAACATCCTTTGTATCGGATTACCATGGTGGTTTTCTCTCCTGGTCGCACATCTTCATATCCTAAACAACCACCAGAAAAAGGAATACGCTATCATTATCTTGGTGGTGGAGATGAAGTTGGCAATGTAGGCTTAGTTTTGGAAGATCATCAAGGAACACGTCTTCTGCTAGATTATGGTCTAGCTCCAACAAAACCTCCACGCTATCCTCATGAAGCACCACTTATTCATGATGCAGTGATTACTCATTCACATATCGACCACTTGGGTATGGTACCTTGGCTATGTGGACATTATCAAACGAAATTGCACGGCACTCATGTCACGGCGGCATTATCCGATATGATGTGGAAAGATTGTTACAAAGTAAGTTCTATCGAAAAATATCCATTATCATGGGACAAACGAGATATTGATGTCGCAGTAGATTCTTGGTATGTACACAATTTTGGTGAGTCTTGGCACCATCATGACTGGGTTCTAACGTTACATTCCGCCGGGCATATACCTGGTGCAGCAATGTTAGAAATACAAACTCCAGAACAATCCATTCTCATCACTGGTGATTTTGATACTCGGGATTCACCTCTGGTTGCAGGTGCTCAACCGAGAAAAGTCGACACTCTATTTGTTGAAGGAACGTACGGGGGCCGATCTCATACTTCAATGGAAGAGGAAATTCAACGGTTCATCTCTTCAGTGGAAAAAGTGGTGGCCAGAGGCGGAACAGTTCTCATTCCTGCCTTTGCTAACGGACGAACTCAAGATGTGATTATGCATCTTCACAAACATCTTCCTCACCTCGACGTCCATGTGGATGGTATGGGTAAAAGAATAGCAAAAATTCATCTCGAACACGATACCTATCTTCGCAATGCAACGGAACTCGAGCAAGCTTGGCGGTGGGCTAAACAAATTTCTTCAAAAACCGATAAGAAAAAGGCACTTTCTGCAGATGTTATCGTTTCAACCTCAGGAATGCTTGATGGCGGGCCAATTCTTTGGTATCTCAATCGATTAAAGGATGACATGAGGAATGCATTATTTTTCACAGGCTATCAAGCTCGCGATACGGGTGGAAGAAAATTCTTGGATACGGGCTTTGTGAGTATTTATGGTCAGGAACATAAAATTCGACTGGAATCAAACCATTTCAATTTCTCAACCCATGCAGGGCATCAAGAGATTGTTGATTTTGCTCAAGCATGTGAGGCCAAAACAGTCGTCGTGTATCATACCGATGCAACGAACGCACGGCCACATCTTGTGACTGAACTCGAGTCTGCAGGTCATCGGGTTCATCAGCCGCAAAATGGCGTTTCAGAAATCCTTTTGCCTTTTTGAAGAAAGTAGCCGAAGTCATTGAATATACAAACCGAATAGGATGTCCGATAGCGATGGCAGCAAAGAAACCCGTTAAAGGTGGACAGAGAAAGAAAAAGCGACGAATGAAGTTGACTTTGAAACAATCCAAACTTAAAGCAGGTAGCGATGCATATACCGAATCTGTCGGTTGGTCGCAAGATGTTGGTCGAACACTTGAGGACCAACCCACAGGCCCCGCCGAACCCGAAACACTCCGTGTACAATGCGAAATGTGCGGTTCGATGATGAAAATTCCAAAACCAAAACGTTCCAAATACACAGTAGCATGTGCATATGCTGAATGCGGTCATGTGATGAAATTTGATTAAGTTCAACACCCCAATTCTCATCGTCTTGATTATCTGTTTTCCTTTGTTGAGCGGCTGTCTTTCCAACATCGATGAAGAGACGCAGGTGTTTCGGTTAGGAACAACAACATCGATGAGAGATTCTGGATTACTTGAGTTGTTGATTGAAAATTTCACAGATCAACATGATGTTACGATAGAATATGTTGCAGTTGGGACCGGAGCGGCCCTTGAACTTGGCAAAAACAAAGATGTGGATGCAATCATTGTCCATGCCCCGGACTTAGAAACCGAATTCATCGAAAATGGATTTGGCATCGAACGCCATACCTTTGCTTGGAATCGGTTCATCCTTCTTTCGTATGAAGAATTCAACGGAAGCGTTTACGATGCGTTGAATCAGGTGTACGAGCAGAATATTTGTTTTATTTCTAGAGGTGATTTTTCAGGTACGCATTACAAGGAACAAGCCATTTGGGAGGAACTTAACACCACACATAACCTTCCACTCGATGAGGATGAAAACGGAATTCATCCTGAAGGTGAATGGTACAATTCCATTGGGCAAGGGATGGGTGCAACAATCAACATGGCCTATGAAAAAGGATGTACTACGCTATCCGACAGAGGCACAGCCCTCAATTTCATTGACAAAACTGACCTAAAAATGTATGAGTTTGAAGACGAGATACTCAACAATCCGTATTCATTCATTCCCATTCAAGGCAAAAACGATGCGATGTCAACGATATTCGCATCTTACTTGCTCAATGAAGGACAAGAAATCATCTCTACCTATACAATTGGTGATGAGTTGGCATTTTTCCCAATCGACCAATCAACCGAAGAACTCACCAGATAGAATTGATTGAGCTACAGCATCTTGATGGTCGAGAGCTTTTCCTTTGTTTAGAACAATAATTTCATCAGCAAGGCGTTTTGCTTGATGTATGTTGTGCGTAGCAAGTACAATACTACATCCTTCCCCTTTCATTCTCAAGATTTCGTTTTCGATGTTCCGTACAGATTCTCCATCCAAGGAGGCCGTACATTCATCGAGAAGGAGCAACGATGGTTGTAACGAAAACTGACGCAGAAGGACAAGACGTTGAACCTCACCTCCCGACAAATCTTCAACGAGCTGATTATTATCCACGTTAAGGCAAAACTTGTTCATCAAATATTCAGAACAAACGGGAAGATTTGGGTAGAGATCATTTGCAATACTGCGTTCTCCTATGACTGTATTTCTCAATGCCATTGGTTGTTGAGGCATCCATATGCACGAACCCGGACCATATTCAACAAAAACCCCTTCCAGTCCGGCAAGATAACGCAGAATAGTGGTTTTTCCAGAACCCGAAGGGCCAACCAAAACAATGATTTTTCCAGATTCCAAGGTTATATCAACACCATTGATGATGTTTTTTCCACCCTTTGTAACACTGATCGAATGTGGCTGTGGCGAACCAAATTTTACTGTTGATGGAAGACCTGAATCCTCTCGTAGAATGATGTTTTTTCGAAAGATGTTCTTTTTTGAGACCGAAGCAAGAAAGAGAACAAAAAAGGTACATAGAAGCAAAATAACTCCCAACTCCATCGCCATATCGGTGTTTCCTTTTGACGTCTCAAGCACAATACTTGTCGTCATTACTCTTGTTTTCCCAGCGATATTTCCACCGACGATAATAACAGCACCAACTTCAGCGATAGCACGCCCAAAGCCAAGTATGATGGCATGAGATATACCCTGGCTCGAGAGTTTGATTTCTGCTCGAAAACGCTCTCTCCCATGAAGTCCAACCGAGTAAAGCGCATCGTTGAATTTGGTTTGTGTAGATTCGAAAGCATGCCACGCCCCACCCCAAATGAGTGGAAGAATAATGATAAATTGAGCAAAGACCATTGCTTCGACAGTGAAAAGGAGCTCAAGCTCGCCGAGCAGTCCACGTTTTGAAAGAAGCGAGTACACAAAAACACCAACGACGACAGGAGGCAATCCGTACAGTGCATGAATAACACGTCGAATGTGAAGCAAACTTGGATGAGATGATTGGCTACACCACCAACCAAGTGGAATACCAACAATAGCAGCAAAGAGGGTTGCAGAACCACTGGTCATGAACGAGGTGAGAATAATGCCTAGAAGGCCACCGTCATCCATGTTCGTGGGGTGTGACCTTCCCATCAAAGCATTACCTATTCACCCACATACTCAAACCAACGAACATTCTCGTAAACACATGGCCGAACTTCCGTATTATATTCCCGTGGAAGAAGCCCTCGACATCGTTCGTGCCAATGCATTACCAACCCAGGTTGAAGAAGTCACCCTTGACAATGCTTCAGGACGCGTCCTTGCAACAGAACTCAAGAGCAAAGTCAACGATCCGCCGTTCGATAATTCTTCAATGGATGGCTACACTTGTTTTTACGATGGACAAACCACATTTGAATCGTATCGTGTGATTGGCCTTGTTCAAGCGGCAAAGGACGACCAATCGATTGTAGCAAAACAAGGAGAAGCCGTGCGAATCATGACCGGAGCACCACTACCGGAGAGTTGCAATGCCATTATTCCCATCGAACAGACCGAACAAATTGATGATGAACATGTACGTTTTCTTCAACCTCCAAAAACAAATTTTGTTCGTTACAAAGGCGAAAACATACGAGCCGGTGAAGTGGGACTTGCTCGCGGAACCTATCTTGGTCCAGCTCAACTTGGTATGTGTGCCACAATGGGTTATGATACGATTCCAGTTTTCAAACGCTATACAATTGGCATTATCTCAACAGGTGATGAATTGATTCCACCGGGGCAGGATTTAGCATATGGGGAGATTTACGAATCAAACTCATTCGGCTTAGCATCTCTTGTGCAGTGGTTAGGTCACGAACCCCTCCGTTATCCCGCCGTCCACGATAGCAAAGAGGCATTGAAACAAGCGTTGGACCAAGCAGCAAAAGAATGTGACCTCATTCTCACTTCAGGAGGAGTGTCCATGGGTGAGTTCGACCATGTTCGACATGTCATGGAAGAAGAAGGCGATTTGAAATTTTGGCGGGTTCGCATTCGTCCTGGCTCTCCACCGCTGTTTGGCTATTGGAAGGACACACCGATCTTTGGATTACCAGGGAATCCGGTGAGCAGCCACGTCGTATTTCGTATGATTGTAGCGCCCTACGTTCGTTACAGCCTTGGCTCGTCGTACCCAATTGAACGTAAGGCACGAGCGAAAGTACGCGACCCAATCAAAGCAACAGCAGACTGTCTTACCTTGCGGCGAGTTATTCTTGAACACACGGATGAAGGGTTCCATGCATTCCAACCCAAGCATCAAGGCAGCGGCAATCTCGATAGTCTATCAGCTGCCGATGGACTAACCTTACTTCCACCAGGCCACCACCCCGAAATCGACTCATGGATTGATGTCCTGATCTTGTGAACCACGGTGAAGGACATGCAATGGTCGGTTGAAAAGACGGGCACACTTCTCGAACAACTTCGAGAAGCTTATCCCCAATCCAGTACGGCAAAACTTCGGAAAATGCTCACCGAAGCTAGGGTTGAGGTGAACAACGAAGTCGTTTTCAAAGCAAAATACGACGTGCAGGTTGGTGACACCATCACTATCTTGAATCGACCGAATGCAAACAAACAAACTCCACCGCCTAAAAAATTACAATATCAACCGAAGATTACAATTTTGTTTGAAGACGATACACTTCTTGTCGTGGATAAACCACATTCACTTCTCAGTGTTGCAACAAATAAGTTAGAAACCGATACACTACATTCGCGATGTGTTGAATACCTTCAAAAAACCAGCAAGAATAAATGGTGTCACATCGTTCACAGACTCGATAAAGATACATCGGGTGTGATGGTGTTTGCAAAGGATGAAGAAACAAAAACCGACCTTCAAGAGCAGTTTGCACGACGAGAAGTTCACAGAATGTATTCAGCCCTTGTCGAAGGGACGCCTCCGAAATCAACAGACACCATTCACACATATCTCATCGAAGACAAACACCTCAATATGCGAGCTACAAATGCATCAGATTCAAGGGGGAAAGAAGCCATTACACATTATACCGTCGTCCAGTCGGACGACAATTTTGCCTTAGTCGAGGTAATGATCGAGACAGGCCGCCGACATCAAATACGAATGGCGATGCAGTATGTCGGTACACCGGTCTGTGGAGATTCAAAACATGGCAGCACTATCAACCCATTTTCGCGTATTTGCCTTCACGCCACTTCACTTGAATTTGTTCACCCAAATACCG
The DNA here is from genome assembly GCA_964613395.1 of uncultured Candidatus Poseidoniales archaeon. Lineage (GTDB taxonomy): Archaea > Thermoplasmatota > Poseidoniia > Poseidoniales > Poseidoniaceae > Poseidonia. The sequence continues at coordinate 23,757 of CAZTGO010000021.1, forward strand.
ACGACCCCGTGCGCTTTGAAAGCTCATATCCGGCTGATTGGAATTTGTTATGAAAAGCAGGGTTTCAAGAACCCTTGACATTAGCGATTAAGCGGCGGTAGCATGAAAGCAGGCGACCAAGGATGGATTTCGATTCGCGGTGCCCGAACGCACAACCTACGAAACATCGACGTAGAACTTCCCCGTGGTCAATTCGTTGTTATTTCAGGCGTATCGGGATCTGGTAAATCCAGTCTTGCGTTTGATACCCTCTACGCCGAAGGCCAACGTCGGTATGTTGAGAGCCTCTCCTCGTACGCTCGCCAATTCATAGGTCAAATGAAAAAAGCAGATTGTGATGGTATCGAAGGACTTTCGCCAGCGATATCAATTGACCAAAAACAAGGAAGCCATAACCCTAGGTCAACGGTTGCCACCGTCACAGAAATTCAAGACTACCTTCGATTGTTGTGGGCACGAATTGGTAAGCCACATTGCCCAACATGTGGAGACGAAGTTGCTCGCCTAACTGTTCAAGAAATCGTTGACGACATCCTTTGGCACTACGGCGGTCACGCGGTGGCGATATGGAGTCCAGTTATTCGGGCCCGAAAGGGAACACATCTCGACCTCTTCCGTCAATTCGTAGAACAGGGCCTACTGTTTGGGCGAGTAAATGGCCATGAAGCTGATTTTGAACAGCCCCCTACACTTGACAAAAATTTCCGTCATGATATCGATGTCCGTATTGACCGGTTTGAATGCAATAAAAGCAAGCGGCAACGCCTTACTGAAGCTGTGGAAAGCGCAATACGGTTCGGCGGAGGTACTGTTGCCGTTGAAAGTATCAAAGCCCCAAAAGAAAAACAGAAGAATGCACCAGACATTGAACTTGGAGAAACGAAAGCCTGGTCTGAAGATTTCGCTTGCCCACTTCACGGCTCGTTTATGCCCGAACTTTCTCCTCGTGTGTTCTCCTTCAACTCACCACTCGGCGCTTGCCCTTCGTGTCAAGGACTTGGCGTACAACGGCAGTTCAACAATGAACTTGTCATCGACCACAATCTTTCCGTGGGGCAAGGTTGTGTGAACCCATGGCGTCAATCGATGTCACCATCGTGGTATCGAAAACTTCTGGAAATCACATGTGACCACTACGGAATTTCTACACGTATGCCCTTTGGTCTCCTCGATGAAGACGAGCAAGACATCCTCTTGTACGGTTCAGGCTCAACGATCATCCACTATGAATTCCGTTCGGATTCAGGCTCAGAATACAAGTACAGCAAACCATGGGAAGGCGTCATTCCTCGGCTCGAAAAGACATACACCGAGACAACATCCGACCGAACCCGTAATCGCCTCATCGCCTGTATGACCGACTTACCATGTACGGCATGCAACGGTGAAAAACTCAACGATGCGGCACGGTTTGTCACCGTTGGAGGTATACGCTTACCCGAAGTGAGCCAAGCATCCGTTCACGAAGCCCTGCTACTCACTCGAGCATTGCGGCCAGAAGGCGAAAGTCCGCCGGATACATACATCGACATCCTCGAACCGCTCGATGAGCGAAGCATGTTCATTGGCCACGACATCATCAATGAAATTGAGAACCGTCTTGGTTTCCTCGACAGTGTTGGTCTTGACTATCTCACCCTCGACAGAAAAGCGAACACACTTTCGGGTGGTGAAAGCCAGCGAATTCGCCTCGCTACACAAATTGGAAGCCGATTAACTGGTGTGATGTATGTTCTTGATGAGCCATCAATTGGACTTCACCAACGCGATAATGAGCGTCTTCTCAAAACGCTCCGAGAATTGAGCGACCTTGGGAACACGCTTCTTGTTGTCGAACACGACGAGGACACCATTCGACAAGCCGATTGGCTGTGTGACCTTGGTCCAGGTGCTGGGCTTGAGGGCGGGACAGTTGTCGCTAATGGCCCCCCCGAAGATATCATGGACGCCCAAGATTCAATAACAGCTGCGTTCTTGAGTGGAAAACGAAAAATTCCGTGGCCAGATAAGCGAGTAAAACCATCGAAAAAGCACCTCATCGTCAAGGGCGCAAAGCACAATAATTTACAAGATATTGATGCAAAAATCCCCCTCGGTTGTATGACTGCAGTCACCGGGGTATCGGGTTCAGGAAAATCATCACTCATCTCTGGAATTCTTGCACCAGCATTGCTTCGCCACTCAAACGGAGTAGAAACCGTACCCGGACGGCACTCAAAGATTGAAGGCATAGAACATGTTGACAAAACCATCATCATCGATCAATCACCAATTGGTCGCACACCAAGGTCAAACCCAGCAACATATACCAAAGTGTTCGATGATATTCGCTCGCTTTTTGCTGAGACCAAACTCTCCAAAGAACGAGGTTATTCAAAGGGCCATTTTAGTTTCAATGTTAAGGGCGGAAGATGCGAAGCCTGTTCAGGCGGTGGCTCGATAAAACTGGAAATGAACTTCTTACCAGATGTGTGGATTACGTGCGATATTTGTTCAGGAAAACGATACACTCGCGAATGTCTTGAGGTGCTTTGGAAGGGAAAGAATATCCATGACGTGCTCGAAATGCCCGTCGTCGAGGCAACTGAATTTTTCAAAAATCATCGAAAAATTCACCAAACCCTCGCCACCCTCAACGATGTTGGTCTCGGATACATACGACTCGGTCAACCCGCTACAACACTTTCAGGTGGCGAAGCACAGCGTGTAAAACTAGCAAGCGAACTACGACGAACGCCCAAACTTCACACTGTGTATATTCTCGATGAACCAACGACTGGTTTAGCGTTAAGTGATGTTGAAAAACTTATCACAGTACTTCACAGTCTTCGAGATAAAGGACACTCCATCGTCGTGATTGAACACCATTTGGACGTCATCAAATCTTCAGATTGGATTATCGATTTAGGTCCCGAAGGTGGCGATAGGGGTGGACAAATTATCGC
>CAZTGO010000022.1:0-20234 GCA_964613395.1 uncultured Candidatus Poseidoniales archaeon
TCCGTTGTCGTTGGCGACACCATCTATTTCGATGCCACGACTTCAGCCGATGGAAAGGAATTGTGGGCTCACGATCCATCCAACGATTCCACTTGGCAAGTGGTGAACATCTGGAGCGGTAGTGGCAACAGCGATCCCGGAGAATACATGTCCATTGTCGTTGGCGATACCATCTATTTCGATGCCCAGAATTCAGCCTATGGAACGGAATTGTGGGCCCACGACACCTCGAACCATTCCACATGGCGAGTAACCGACATCGCTCCATCAACACGTCATAGCAACCCCGGTCAATACATGTCCACCTTCCTTGGTGATACCATCTATTTCTCTGCCAGCCATAATACCGGCTCTTCATCGACCAGTACCGGTGTTGAATTGTGGGCCCATCAACCTGCAGAAATACAATATATTTCTTTGGAGCCAGAAACATGGGAAATCGAGCCTCAACTTCCAGACGGTATGAGCCTCTCGAGCGGTTCAATTAGCGGTACTCCATCTGTGTATGCGTCAAACCAAACATACACCGTTTACGTCAATCAGAGCAATTATAGTTTCACCCTTGACCTTTGGTTCACGGTTGATACTGATAATCCGCATACGGTTGTAGAAAACGTGACTATCGACCCGATTGGTTTCCATCCACCGTTCTGGAACGGCACGACCACATGGACGATTTCACCTGCCTTACCTTCAGGGCTGTCCATAGATTCCGCAACAGGAGAAATCACCGGGGCGGTGAATGGAATACTTTCGAACACCACATTCACTGTAACGGCAACGCATAGTGGCTCAGCCATTGAAACATTCACCTTCAATCTCGAGAGCCTTGCGGATTACGACGGCGATGGCTTGCCCAACGACTTACCTCCAGATTACGATACAAACGACCCACCAACCTCTGGTTTGGTTGCTGACGATGACGATGACGGCGACGGTCTTCCAGATGCCAATGAAACAGATACGGGCACCTATGTCAACGAAAGCGATACAGGTACCGACCCGCTCGACCCCGATACTGATGATGACGGCGTCTGTGACGGTCCAAATGCAATCTCAGGCGTGTGTGTCGCCGGCCCAGATACGAGCCTTGGACCACTTGTTGTAGCGACACCAATCGTTCTTGTCAACAACACTGCAGTTGCAGAAATCGACCCATTCTATGCCCCGACAGGTGCGACATACGGACTATCACCCACTCTGCCATCTTCACTCCAATTCGATGCGAGCAACGGCTCAATTTGGGGAACACCGGATATGGTGATGGCCAACACATCCTACACGATGTGGGCAAATGTCAGTGGCGGAGCAAGCATGCAGTGGACATTCTACCTTACCGTTCTCGACGACTTTGATGGTGATGGATTACCCGATGTCTTGCCTGGCGATTACAACGGTTCAGAGGACCCAATTCGTTCGGCACCTGGACTCCAAGAAGACTTGGATGACGATGCAGATGGATTGCCCGATACCAATGAAACAGATACAGGCACCTATGTCAATGAAAGCGATACAGGCACCAACCCACTCGACCCCGATACTGATGACGACGGTATTTGTGACGGTCCAAACGCTGTGCCTGGCGTGTGTATTGCAGGCCCAGATACGAACACAGGCCCTCCAGTCATTGCCACGCCGATCGTTCTGGTCAACAACACGGACGTTGCAGAAATTGACCCCTTCTTCGTCGTATCAGGAGCGACCTATTCGCTTTCACCATCACTCCCCACTTCACTGCAATTCGATGCGAGCAACGGCTCTATTTGGGGAACACCGGACATGGTGATGGCCAACACATCCTACACCATGTGGGCCAATTTGAGCAACGGCGTGAGTGTTCAATGGACGTTCTATCTTTCCGTTCTTGACGACTTTGATGGTGATGGATTACCTGATGTCTTGCCCGGTGATTACAACGGTTCAGAGGACCCAATCCGTTCAGCACCTGGTCTTGAAGAGGACCTGGACGATGACGGCGATGGTTACAATGATACAGTAGAGACAGATTCAGGCATGTACCTCGATGAAAACAACACAGGTACAGACCCTCGTGACCCCGATACCGATGACGACGGTATTTGTGACGGTCCAAACGCTGTGCCAGGCATTTGTGCCGCAGGTCCAGATACTACACCATTCGGGCCAACGGCTACGGTTGTCGCAGTCAACAACACCGCTATACCAAATGTACCTCCGTACTATGTCGGAAGTGGGCTCTCCTACCAAATTATGCCAAGCTTGCCTGCTGGTTTGACGATTGACCCTGCGACAGGTGTCATTTCGGGTACGCCGACACAGACCATTGGCAACACCACCTTCACAATCTTTGCAAACCACACGAATGGAAACTCGTATTCATGGGATTTCACCATTGAAGTGCTCGAAGATACGGACGGCGATGGAGACCCTGACACCCTACCAATCGATTACGACGGCAATGCTGATTCAATTCGTGGTCCACCTGGTCTTACTGAAGACCTTGACGATGATAACGATGGCTTGCCTGACCTGAACGAAACCGATACGGGCATTTGGAACGGTGAAGGCGATACGGGAACAGACCCCCTCAACCCAGACACTGATGGCGATGGATTCTGTGACGGTCCAGCCTCCGAAGTCTATGACCGACTTGGCAACCTCGTTTGCCGAGGTCCTGACCCGAACCCGCACGACCCAACCGACCCGCTTGACACGGACGGCGACATGTATCCAGACGACGACCCAGATGGTGAAGGCGGACTTGAAGCCGATGATGACGACGATAACGACGGCTACCCAGATATTTCCGAGGACGCTTGCAACTCCGATTCGAAGAATGCAACCTCCATTCCAGAAGACATGGACGGCGACGCAATTTGTGACGGTGACGACCTCGACATGGACGGCGACGGTATTGACAATCTTAACGAGACAGGTCTTCCAATTGGAACAGACCCTGACAACCCAGATACTGATGGTGACGGCGTCTGCGATGGACCTGAATCACCAGTGACGAGCAATTGTACTGCGGGACCTGATGCATTCCCACTTGACCCGTCTGCCTCCAAAGACACTGATGGCGACGGTAAGCCGGATGATTTGGTTCCAGGCGTGAATTCAACGAGCGACCCTGCACTCATAGAAGATTTGGATGACGACAACGATGGCTGGGATGACCTTGACGAAATAGCCTGTGGTACTGACTCGCTCAATGAAACAGACATTCCAATTGACCTTAACGGTGATGGAATTTGTGATGTCCTCGATGATGACTGGGACGATGATGGCATACCGAATGCAAATGAAACCAACACGAGCATCTACGTCAATGAAACAGATACTGGAACTGACCCATGGAACCCAGATACTGACGGCGACGGATATTGTGATGGACCAGTTGGCGTCATGAACGGAAGCGATGTTGTTTGCGTTGCTGGACCCGACCCTTATCCAAACGACCCGACTCAGCCAGTGGATACAGATGGCGATGGGTTGCCAGATGAACTCCCTGATGATTACGACGGAGAACTCGTTGAAGATACGGATGATGACGGTGACGGCGTCGAAGATGTCGATGACCTCTACCCACTCAATCCAGGTGCAGATACCGATACTGACGGTGACGGCCGACCTGACGAAGTACGACAAGACGTGAACACTGACCCTTCACTCATTGAAGATCTGTTTGATGATGATGCAGAAGATGATGGTTGGAGCGACCTTGACGAGATTGCTTGTGGCACCGACCCGCAAGACGATACCGATGAGCCGGGTGATATCGATGGCGATGGTATCTGTGACGCACTTGACACAGAGGATAACCGAGACGACCTCGATGGTGACGGTTGGTCAAACGTCGACGAACTCCTGTGTGGAACCGACGAAGACGATGATAGCAGCGTTCCAAAAGATTCTGACCTCGATGGAATTTGTAATGCACTTGATCCGCCGATCTTGGTCTACACCAACCCGAATGCAACACGTCAATACAACACATCCGACATGTGGATTCTGCTCAACGAGAGCATTGTGTTGACCCCATTCTTGGATGGTATCCTTGCCGATACTTGGGAAATCAACGGAACATTACCGACCGGTCTTAACTTTACAGGACAGGCGAGAAGTAGCGATGGTTCAATCTTTGGTACACCAACCGAACTGATGAATATGACCACATATTACATCACAGCATCGAATTCAGTCACTGGTGAATCGGTTTCATTCATGCTCAACCTTTCGGTTGTTGAAGATACAGACCTCGATGGCTTACCAGATAACGACCCAGACGGTCCAGACGGCATCATTGTAGGCGACCTTGATGATGATAACGACGGTTGGCCTGATACAGTTGAAGAGCAGTGCGAAACAGACTCGAGCGACCAATCGGATACGCCAGCGGACCTTGTTGATGACAACAATCAGTGTTTGGAGACCTTTGTCGGTACTGGCGACCCAAGCGATGAGCCATTTGGTTATGGCTTGTGTTTCCTACCGCTTCTCCTTCTCCTGTTGTTGCTTCTCCTCGTGCTCCTTTACCGCGAGCGTGAGGTGCTTGTTGGACCCGAACCAGAGTACACTGATGCTGAACCGAAATTCCAGAGCGGTCAAGGTACATCGAGCGACCCATTCGTGCTCAAGTCACCGAAGCCAATCAAGCATGGTGAATCAGTGGTGTCCAAGGAACTCATCACTTTTACCAACATGAGTCCAAACATCAAATTCCCAATGTCTGACCTTGGAAATGAAACGAATCGAACACGATTCAAGATGATCGATGAACGTGGTTCTGACGAGGGTGTGTTTGAGGCCCATGGCGATGAAGAAGGCACATCTTCGATTCGAATCATGTTTGATGACTCCTTTGAAAATACTCGAGAAGGTGGTACATTCCAAGGGCTGCTCAAGATTGGTTTGAATTCGGTCTATGTGATGTGGGAAGTCGAAGTCAAACCAGACAAAGAATATCTCAAGGAACTCAAGAAGCAAGAGAAAGAAGCCGAAAAGCAACGCAAGAAGGAAGAGGCTGAAGCCAAGAAGAAAGCAGAAGCAGACGCCAAAGCCGAAGAGGAAGCGAAGGCAAAAGCCGAGGCGGAAGCCAAAGCCGAAGAAGAAGCAGCCGCCGCTGCCCTCCTCATAGCGAAGAAAGAAGAGGAAGCGGCAGAGAAGAAGGCAAAGAAAGAAGCCGAGAAGGAAGCCAAGGAGGCCGAGAAGAAGGCGAAGGCTGAGGCTGAAAAAGAAGCAAAGGCAAAAGCCGATGCAGAAGCCAAGGCGAAGAAGGAAGCAGAAGCCAAGGCTGCTGAAGAAAAGGCAGCTAAAGAGGCAGAAGCGAAGAAGGAAGCAGAAGCCAAGGCGAAGGCCGAGGAGGAAGCAGCCGCCGCCGCCCTCCTCGTAGCGAAGAAAGAAGAGGAAGAGGCTGAAAAGGAAGCGAAGGCAAAAGCCGAGGCAGAAGCAAAAGCAAAAGCTAAGGCCGAAGAGGAAGCAGCCGCCGCCGCCCTCCTCGTAGCAAAGAAAGAAGAAGAAGAGGCTGAAAAGGAAGCGAAGGCAAAAGCCGAGGCAGAAGCAGAAGCAAAAGCTAAGGCCGAAGAGGAAGCAAAAGCAGCCAAGGTAAAAGCCAAACCAGCCTCAAAGGAAGCCAAGAAGGAAGAAGAGATTGAGCGAGTCAAAGAGCGAGCCAAATCGATTGACTTCAAGGTTCTCGGAAAAGCATCGACTTCAGAGGTTAAGGAAGAGGTCAAGAAGGGTGCTGAAACCCTCAATGTTGGCGATGCATCCTCGTTTGAAGAACAGGGTGAAGCGACCATTTCTGACGACCAAGGAAGTATGGTCATCTCCTGGCAAGGCAAGGATGGCAATACCCTCACCGGTGTGAAAGGTGTGACAAGAGTCATCAAGACCAAGGCGGTCCTCATCGCTCGAAATGACCTCCAAGCCATCAAAGGCGTAGGACCGTTCATCGAAGAGAAGTTGAATGCTCTCGGTATCTACACCTGGCGGCAAGTTGCCAACATGAATGCTAAACTTGAGGAACAAGTCAACCAAGCCATCGAGTTCTTCCCTGGCCGTGTCAAGCGGGACCAGTGGGTTGCTCAAGCCAAGATTTTACTCGGTGAAAATGTCAAACTGGACGAGAAGGCACTCAAGCAAGCCGAAGAATTGGCAAGAGTTGAAGCGAAGGCCGAATCGATCGATTTCGCAACACTTGGAGTCGCATCTGCAGCAGACAAAGATGACCTCAAAGCTATCAAGGGTATTGGCCCATTCATCGAAGAAAAACTCAACGCTCTCGGCATTTTCACCTTCGAGCAGGTCAGCAAGATGACGGCGAAGATCGAAGAAGAGGTCAACGTCGCTATCGAGTTCTTCCCAGGACGTGTCAAGCGAGACGAGTGGGCGAAACAGGCCAAGCAGTTGCACAAGGACAAGAAGTGAGCCACCCTTCTGGGCGCATGTCTGACGGTTGAGCGGATGCTCTGTGCCAAATCGTATGATGGTGGCTACAACTTGGCGTGTGAACATGTCGTCTGTGATGCGAAGCGAATATATGTGGAGGGGGTGAGGGCGTGGTCATGGGCGACAACGATGACCTCATCAGCCGGATGAAAGAAATCAAGTGGTTTCACTCCATCCCAATTCGCGATGGAATCGTCACACCTGGTCTCGACAGGTCAATGGAGAAATTAGGACAAATTTGCCTGCCTGAAGACCTTTCAGGAAAGTCAGTACTCGACATTGGGGCTTGGGACGGCTTCTTTTCTTTTCAAGCGGAAAGGAATGGAGCAAAGCGTGTTTTAGCCACCGACCATTTCTGCTGGAGCGGTCCAGGTTGGGGCACAAAAGCCGGGTTCGACCTCGTTCACGAAGCGTTGGACTCCAAGGTCGAATCACTCGATATCGATGCCATGGACATCACGCCTGAGGCCGTTGGTACCTTTGATGTCGTGATGTTCCTCGGTGTGTTGTATCATCTACAGGACCCCATGCGAGGTCTTCGCACTGCAGCATCTGTTTGTGATGAATTGCTCATCATTGAAACGCAAATGGATGACTTGCATCGTTGGAAACCCTCGATGGTCTACTATCCAGGCGATTCCTACAACAAGGACGACACCAACTACTGGGCACCGAACGTCGCTGCCATGCGTGGTATGCTCAAAGACCTCGGATTTTCACGTGTCGAAGTCGTCTACCCGAAGCGACCGTGGTTGCGATACGCACGACCAGTACGATATTTGTCATCGATCAAGGGTTTGTTTGAGAAAAGAGGCTCCTTCCTCCAAACCATGAATCAAGGCCGAATGTCCTTCCACGCATACCGTTGATTTCGTTGTCGATTGCTCGACGAGAATCTTTGCAACGCTATGAAAAATTAACTTCGGGGCATACGGCAGACTTCAAGAGGGGCGAGCAAGTCGGCGGCTCATGGAAGGATTGGACAAAGGTGAAAACTACACCGTTCGAGATATAGGATTGGCAGAAAACGGCTCTCTATTGGTCGATTGGGCTCGTTCCCGAATGCCAGTGCTCGCCAAACTAAAGGAAGAGGCTGAACGTACGAAACCACTTGCTGGCATGAGGGTGGCAGGATGTCTGCACGTGACAAAAGAAACAGCTGTACTCATCGAGGCTATCGGTGCAGCAGGGGCTGAAATCTCATGGTCAGGTTGTAATCCTCTCTCCACAAATGATGAAGTTGCTGCATGGTTAGCAAGCGAAGGCTACTCTGTCCATGCTTGGCATGGCCAATCCACCGAGGACTTCTATTGGTGCATTGACAAGACTTTGGAATTCAAGCCGACCCTTACGCTTGATGACGGTGCTGACCTCATCGTGCGAGTTCACGGCGAGAAATCCGAATACGCAGAAGGTGTCATCGGAGGTACTGAAGAAACCACAACCGGTGTCCACCGTCTTCGAGCCATGGCCGCTGCTGGCGACTTGCGCTACCCTGTCATCGCGGTCAACGACGCTGTGACCAAGTGGGATTTCGACAATGTTTACGGCACAGGTCAATCCACGATTGACGGTATTTTGCGAGCCACCAGTGTCCTTCTTGCTGGAAAAACCTTCGTCGTCGCTGGTTTCGGTCATTGCGGCAGTGGACTTGCTATGCGTGCCAGAGGCATGGGTGCAAATGTCATCATCACCGAGGTTGACCCGCTTCCTGCACTTCGAGCAGTGATGGAAGGTTATCGCGTCATGCCTATGGATGAGGCTGCAAAACTCGGTGATATTTTCTGCACGGCTACCGGAATGGAAGATGTGATTGTCGGTCGTCACTTTGAGACCATGAAAGATGGTGCCATCGTCTGTAACACAGGGCACTATGATTGTGAAATCAAGATCACAGACCTCGAAGCCCAAGCCCAATCCGTGCGAACGATTCGCCAAGATAATGAAGAATTTTTGATGGCAGATGGACGACGGATTTTCCTCTTGGCGCGCGGCCGATTGGTGAATCTCGCTGCAGCTGAAGGCCATCCATCTGAAGTCATGGATATGTCGTTTGCAAACCAGTTCCTTTCACTCTGCCGCTTGGCCAAAGAAGGTGGTTCCATGGGTAAGGAAGTGTATGATATCACCACAGAACAAGATCAAGACTTGGCGACCACCAAACTTAGCACACTCGGCCTCAGCATCGATGTGCTCACTGACGCCCAACTTGCGTATTTGGACGACTACACAGTCGGGACTTGAGACAGATTTCAAGCCGGATTGTACCAACCCGCCCATGATTGATTTCAGCCTGAAATCGTTGAAGATGAAAACGATAAATGTTGAATAGAGGAGTTGTGAGGCCTCGCTATGGCGCAAGAGTGGTTGTTTACTTCAGAATCCGTTGCTGCAGGCCACCCAGACAAATTATGCGATGCTATTTCCGATGCTATCGTTGATGCATGTCTCGCACTTGACCCGAAAGCCAAGGTGGCTGTCGAAACGCTGGTGAAAGGAAGAGAGGACCGCTCACATATCGTTCTCGCTGGTGAAGTCAAACTCGCTGCTGGCGTTTCGCCGCCCGATTACATCGGTATCGCCCGAAAGACTGCTGCTGCTATTGGTTATACTTCACATGGTATCGGTATGGACGCAACATCAGAAGAATTGTGCGAAGTCACTGAACTCATTACCTCTCAATCCGCCCACATCAACCGTGGCGTCGTTCAATCCATTGATGACCAAGGCGCAGGTGACCAAGGACTCATGTTTGGTTATGCATGCGATGAGACAGAAGCGTACCCTGAACATCAAGGCCGTTGGATGCCTTTAGCGATTGCACTTTCTCAAGCTCTCACACGCCGAGTTAGCAAACTCGGACTCGATGGCACACTTCCGTGGGCTCGACCTGATGCAAAATCACAAGTCACACTCATGCATGGAAGTGACGGTCAGCCATTGTATGCGGACAATGTCGTCATCGCTGTACAGCACAAGGACATGATCGCTGAGCATGGTTCGGAAGAGGCCGAACAGGCTTGGATTCGCCAACAAATTATCGAGCATGTGATTCAACCTGTTGTTCCAGCATCACTCATGATAGATGAAAAAACCACCATCCACGTCAATTCAACAGGACGGTTCGCAGACCCAGGTGGTCCGTACGCCGATGCCGGTTTGACCGGTCGAAAAATCATCGTTGATACATACGGTGGCCGTGGTCGCCACGGCGGCGGGGCCTTCTCCGGTAAGGATCCAACCAAAGTTGACCGCTCTGCTGCATATGCTGCTCGCTGGGCTGCAAAACATGTCGTCGCCTCTGGCTTGTCCAAGGAATGCGAAATTCAACTCGCTTACGCTATTGGAGTGGCTGACCCAGTGAGCATACGTGTGGATACGTTTGGAACTGGAAACCTCTCCGATGAGGCCATCGCCGACCTCGTCGATGCACATTTTTCATTCAAGCCCGGTCACATCATTCGAGACCTTGGCTTGGCTGCACCGATTTACGGCATCACCGCTGCAGGTGGTCACTTTGGTCGCCAACCAAATGGCCAAACATTCCCTTGGGAGAAACTCAATCCTTCGGTAATTGAAGCCTTCAAAGCCGCCCTTTGAGCATCGACAACCGTTGAACTCAATCGAAAGAGATGATGTCGTTTTGTTTGAACGGGCTTTTGTATGAGGGCAAAATCCGACTCACTTCACTGTATAATCGTCCTCGTCAATGGCGAAGACGATGAGGTGCTTGACCGGGCCGACGTACCTCTCGAGTGAAGCCTTGATTTCTTCGATGGTTGCAAGACCATGAGCAACTGTTGCAACCGTATGATGGTTTGATTTCTCAAGAATTTCTTTTGTGAGGTAAGGCGTTGCATCGTGGCCAGACCATTTGAGTTGAGGGATTCTCAATCTGTTTGACCAGTCCCTTTGCAATGCTATCGAATGTTCTCCAAGTTCCCATCTCAATTCGATAAGTTGGGTTATGAATTTCTTTCTCGCTACGATAGCAGCATTTTTTCCAACCAACCAATCAGTGTGGTCAAAGATATCACCTTTGACAATGGTGACATCGATGCCATTGAAGTGGAAGGCTTCTTTGGTTATGTTTGGTGGCCTAAGCTGGTCTTTTTTCTCGATCAACGATTTCAACCACGCATTGTAAGCAGACATCCTCTTCCAAGTCTTTTGATTTGAAATTGGAATTGTCGGAGCCGAAAAGACGCCCGGGAGGTCTATATGCAAGAACCACCTTTCACAATACTGACTTATTGTATAATGTGGGGGGGGCGATTTTGGGATATCGTTGAATTTCAATATCAGATTCTCCACCGGCAACCTCCTTTCCAAAATACACTTTGAAAGAAATTCAAACGGTTCTTCAAATGATTTTTTTGAATGAATAACATACACTTCAGTTTCAATGTGCATGTTTTCATCCAGTGATGTAGAGAGCCATTCAATCGTTCCCTTGTATTCAATTTCAACACCATTTTCCAACCTCGTCCTTTTTTTAGGAAGGCCCTTTCCGTTCCATTCATTTTTCTTATCAACAAACAACAATCCACCATCAATGATATGGTTGGAAAGGATTTCAACCTCCTTGAGTTGCCTTTCTTGTAGTGTGATTTCTTTGCTCCAATCAAAAGAGTTTGAACAAAAGATATCAAAGAAATCTAGATACATGATGTCACAAAATGGAAGGTCGTGAATGCCCTTTCTCGCATCGATTTGCCTTTGCACCATCACATGTTCGTAGCCTACCCAATGCCTCCTGTATGCCCTTCCACCGATGAGCGGAGTGTCTATTCTTGTGAAGATTTCAAACCCGACCATGTCCGTAAGGGGCTCGTATTCATCATCGGGATACCACGGGAATGTATCATCACAAATTAAGGCAAATGGCTTGCCCATTTCTTCCATCACTGACCAAGAGGCCTTGTAATTTCTATGTGGCCCAGGGTGGTACACTATCAAAGGCCTATCCACCTGCGGTGGGTCAAAAATATCAATTGAGTATTTATTTTTTAGAATCATCATATTCACCTCAGTACAACGTGGCGAGGATATCCGGATTCGAACCGGAATCCTGGGATCCGAAGCCCCAGATGCTATCCATTACACCATATCCCCTCACGTTTTACTCCTCACCTCCGTGCTCAGCATCGGATACTGGCGTCATCGATTCGAGTTCAGTCATCGACTTTGCTTTCTCGAGTTGGGCAATTGTCCATGCTGAAAATTCAGCAGGTGGAATGGCCATATCAGCAGTGTAGTCTTCTGGAATTCCGTTCGTAAATTCAAGAATTCTCCAAAGTTTGTATTTGTAATCCCTTAGATGTGCTTTGTAAGCATGGTTCCAAATTTCTTCATCATCGACGCAAGCGTTGATGAGTTTGAGAATTCTCATTGGAAACGGACCAACGAAGGTTTTTGTTTCAATCCAAGGGTCGGCTTCAAGTTGTGCAATGGTGTCACCAAATTTCAGATGTTTTGGCCAAGTCCAAAATGAACCAAGGTTGTGTGTAATCGTTTCTTTTGGTCCAACAACACTCGAAGCCCTCCATGTTTCGTTCTTCATATCGATATAAGCAGAGAATTGATGTCCGAATCCACCAGTGATGTAGATGGTGTTACCACTGATGTTCACGTTCTTGTTTTCATTGATGATTTTGAAGAGCGATTGCCATGCAGCCCCAATTTTCTTTTCATCTTCTGACATCGTTTCCCAGTAATGCATTGATTCGGGTAATTGCGAATCCATGAGTTCGTACTGTGGCCATGAATTCCATGCATCACCGGAACCTTTTCCAAGGTTGTACATGCAAAACAGGGTGTACATCTGTTCAAAATTGAGTTTTGAATTTTCCATTGTCATCACCTCAGAGCCCCCTTTCGTGGTCGATTGGAACCACCCTGAAGATTCTCTTTGTCCTCAGATGAGACCTTGGATACTCGTCAGCTTCAAAGACGCCTTGTTTGATTGCAGTATCGATGATTGAATCTTGATACATTGTGACAATATGGGCCGTACATAATTTCCCATTATCATCAGGTTCGGCTGGTAATGGGTGTGAATAGAACGAGAGAAAGAACAAATCGTTCAATTCCTTCAGTTCCTCAATATAATATTCAAGCGGCCTTTGGTCGATGTTGCAATAGGCTAATTTTAGGCCACACGATTCAAGCGCTTTCGACCAAGTTTCTGGTGCTTGCGTATTGATCATCGCCTTCATGTCTTGAATGCTTATCTTTTGCCCAAAGGCGTTGGCAATCATCGACAATGTCGTCGGTACACATGATGGTCCAATTTGATGAAGATGCTCAATGGCAAGGTCGTTGAAAAAAACCTCTTTTTCACCAAACCAAAGTGGTGCTGATGGGTTTGGCTTCCATACCAAACTCATTCCCATTCCTCCTTAAATTCTTGAGAAAACGATGTCTTTTTGTCATCGGTTTCAACCTTTTCAACATCGTCTTCACATGCTGGGCAGGGACAAGGAATATCTGCCCAGTGTTGCAATTCTTCAAGCCTCATGCTCTCTGCTGCAATCTGAATTTTCAGATATACAAGCAAAAGCAACAGCAGTTCTTGTGTTATTTTTTCTGTATTTTTCATTTTTTCACCTCATTGATATTCGGCATCTTCTGGCCTGCCGAAAGGCCATTGTTCCATGTCTTGTTTTATCGCATTCGCATTGGCTCTTGCGTGTTCAAATTGATCTTCCCAAATTGTAGTGTCATCGATGCAAAGGTGGATGAGTCCTTTGATGAAAGCAGGAAAGCACTGGTCATCCCACATGAAACAAAAACTGTCCTTGTAGGTAAATTCAGTCGATTTTCCACCATAGTTTGGTACATGTTCAGGGCAAATCCACATTTCTCCCCTCGAATGAGTAATGCATTGTGTCCATTCCCTAAACGGGTCTTTGAATTCAAAATCATACTTGACAGGATTGTGATTTCTTGTCGCCAAGAATTCATCTAATTTCTTTGCCTCAGTAAATGCTTGTGCACTCAGACAGAAGTCGAAACTGAACGTGTTTCCATGTTGGCCTTTGATGAATATGGTGTATCCGTCAAAACTGATAGCAGGATGTTCATGGATGAATTCCATCAGTGCTAACCAGTACTGTGCTTCTGCAGCGATATCAACCAAGGGGCTTTCAAGTGGAGAAGAATGAAATTCCTCTCCCATCGTTGTTAAGCAGAGTTCCCATTCAGGCCAAATTGTCCATGGTGTTCCCTGTTCAATATGCTCTTTGTTGTAGAAGGCAAAGATGGACAGGAGATGTTCTGGATGTTCGAAATTCGCATCGAAATCTATGCCATTTCCGCTCATGCTACCACCTCCTTCAACTGGTTTGTTGCCGGAATGAGAATTCTGGCAAATTTTGAAGGCATATTTGGGTGGCATGCTTCACATGTCATATCAAAGCAAGGCCAATCGTATGAATTTGCAATTTCATCAATATACCCCCTATCTTTCATCGTTTGCCAGAAACCCCTTGAATGCGTCCATGTCCTCGCCCAAATGAAAGCATTGGGAAATGTATGCCTGATGTTCTGCACCATCGTTTGTCCGTAACCTTTGCCTCTATCCAATTCCTCAAAGATACCAAAATTGTGAATTTCAATTGAAGCTCCATCATCGCTAAAGATGACGATGCAACCACAAACTGGAAACATTCCAGTATAATGAAACCAATTTTTGAATCTCTTGTTTTGAACAAATTCTTTTTTCTTTTTGTTTGGTATGTATTTTTCAAATGTATTTTTCTTTTTCAATTGTATTCCTCCTTTGTTGAGCGCTACCGCTCTGTCCACTGGTGAAGATGCCTGGATTCGAATAGAGATCGCTAGATTCGTAATCTCACATGCTATCCATTACACCACATCTCCATCAGTGAGATATGCGATTATGAGCGGCGTCGTTTGAAGTGATTTGACCAGATATAATTCGTCATTTCCGTCACCCCGCAGAAACTCTAAAACGGCACAAATATATAAAACTATGTATAAAATATGAGAACTATATAGATTTAAGAAAAAACGACCTCATTTTACAAAAACTCTAAACGAAAACAAACCACAATGCACCAAAACGACGCAAACTCTCAAATGAAGTTTACAAAATTTAGATGTCTGTCAAACCATTTGAACAACATCAAACAGATTCTTATGAATTTCTAGAGCAAGATCGACAAATCGTTGACTATTTCTTTGATTCATTTTGGTTCAAAGTGAAGTTGTAATTTTCCAAAGGCATTGAGTTCGAGCACTGGTTTGAATCCATCGTGAGGCGTGAGTTCAATTGAACGTATGATTTGGTCTGCAGTTCCTGGTGGTAATCGAAGAGCAAAACCTTGTGTTGTTTCAATGAGCGTCTCGGGTAAGAACGTTTGTTGGACTGCTGTTGATTGCACCGTTTCTTGATGTCGTAAACAGTACTCAGTGCTTCGAGTTGCTAAAGCACTGCAACCATCTTTAGAACAATTCTTCCGACGATTTTTCTTCTGCGAGGACGTTGACTCCTCTTCAGATTCGTCTTCGCCTGAGGGCGCGAGGACGGGTTCAATTTCATCGTCTTCAATCGAAGTCTCATCCTCGACGTCGAATGACTCATCATTGGTATCGATCATCTGGGGAATGGAGCCCTGTTGATTCATTTGCTGTTGTAGGAGTGGTTGAATACTCGAACGGAATTGAAGATAAACGAAACCATAACCAAGAGCTAAAAGTCCCAAGCCCACAATGGTCAAATTTGCATACAAATCATTGTCGACCAAGGAATAGAACATCAAACCAGAGAGCATGGAGCCATAGACCCCGAGAGCCCGTCGCCAACGCACATTGTGGTACTTTTCGTTAAAGCCTGTAATGGCGAGGCTTGCGAGAAGAACAGTGAGTAAAATGAAAGCAAGTTCGGCTTGTGAACTAAATCCATACCATACACCAACAATCGCCGAAAGCGTACCTGCAACACCCAACCGTTCTACGAATTCAAAGAATTCATCGTTTGAATCCCAAGAAAATATTTCAAAGTCGTACAGCGTATCTTCTTTGATACTTAGGCCGAGCAAGACAATACCCTCGAAGCCGAGCAGAACACCAACAAGGATTTCCCTCATGCCCTCATTGGCAACATCGAACTGATACAGTACATTTCCAAGGGTGAGTCCATGCAAAAGTGGCAAGAAGAGGAGGGAGATTTTCTCACCGTTTTTCACAACATCAAAGGTTGCCCAAATGCTTGCAACGAGCATACCAAGTCCATTGAATGCATCGAATGACAGGAGCAGTGCTCCAAGGCTAATATACCGAAGTTCAGTGCTAAGTTTCATTGTGATTGCATGGTCCTTATCTCCTCCAATGGTTGGATTGTTGACGGTCAATTTCCCCTTTGATGAAAGATAGGCAAGAACGGTAACTTGAACGCCACCAAAGAACATGGACAAACTGAAAATCTCCCCATTGAGTGTATTCAAAGCATCGGAAAATCCGATGATCCACGATACAATGGCGGCGATTGACAGACCCGTCATCCAGTGGACTTCACCACGGTACCAGGCATTGAGCATAGCAAATGTGACGAGAACGAGCGGAAGCCAAGCGGCATCTGGAAGGGAAGCCCACATCGCAAATAAAAACCATACAAACGGCATAACCCACGGCATTTTGATTTCTCTTTCTTCATCCTTCACATCAGTAAGACTGATTGCTAAGGCTGTCAACATGTAAGCAGAAGTTAGCAAACCGGTAAAACGACCAAACCACAACACGCGTTCGTCAAGATAGTACGATGGATGATTACCCAACATGCCAAAAATTCTGTCCATAAGACCTGCATCTAATCCAAACACATCAGTTGACAATGTGAAGACAAAGACGAATGGAGCAACAGTGATAATGCCCAATCGATATTTCAAACTTTGATAGGCGACCAAGCCGAACATCGTCAAAAAGAGTAAACCACCAGAAGCATCAAAACAGCCGAGGAGCAGCAACGTACCCATCATCATATTGTCTGCAGTGCGGTTAAGGCCCTCTTCATTCAACCCTCGTTTTACGATGAGGGTGTGAACAAATATGGGTGCTGCGAGAAAGAGAAGATCATGCATGAGTCCAGATTGAAACACGATTGCATCGCTCGCATCACGTTGTATCTCTTCGAGCATGGGTGCACTAAAAAGAGCGATGGAAAAGAGATGGATTGCACCAATGCACCGCGTGTATGAGGAAATTGAATCCATGGCCAAAACCTGATGCAATAGTAAACCGATTGGAAGGGCCAGGAGGAGTGGTAGGATGATGGAAACAGTGCCCCCCGATGTATTGATTGTTGCAAATCCCGCAGTGATGGAAATCAATGAAAAATTGAGAGAAAATCGTGCTAATTCACCCCATTTCGTTGGCAAGTCATCTTCTTCATCACCATCTGGTTTCACCCAAGCATTGAGTTCTGAACTGTACTTCCATTGTGATGTTGATGAACTCCGAATAACATACAGAAACTCTCCGAAATCCAACTCTATCTTTCGAACTGAAAAAAAGAGGACATATACAAGAACACCCAGAAGGATAAATTCGATTGATGCGCCGAAAAGAAGGTCATCAGTGTAAGGGATATTCATTTTCCCAGTCAAGATGAAGCCGAGGGTGAAGAACATCGTTGTGATGAGCGAAAGTGTAGCATTCCTCCTCTCAATGAAATTATCCTCAGCAACAGTCCTCATTTTATCGAAGACAACGAAGAGAAGGAATGTCGTAATGGCCCAACCAGTCACCCAGTACTCGGAATTGAGTATCGTATCGGTGATGGCCACGCAAACCAATGATTGAAGAGCATATTGAATGTCTATTTTTTCCATTCGAAGGGCAGTCCATGCAATAGCAATCAATGAAATGGCGATGACTAAATTTACCTCTGGAGCATCGATGCCGTAGCCGAGCAAATCCGAAATCAAATAGGCGATAGAAAGGGCTGAAACCGTGAAATTCGCCACCCATTTTCTCGTGACTTTAGCAAAGAACAGCATGTAGACGACCATAAGAACCGCTGTAATCCAAGGCAAGATGGCTTCATCACCATTAAGGGTCCAAAGAGCAAAAGCTAGACCAATTGGCATTGCCGGAACTCTGTTCGCATGGACAGCAGGGAAATAGGCGGCCAAGGTGACAAACCAAAGAATAACTGGAAGTGTGAGCGTGTCAGCAAAGGCTGTGTCCGATATTCGAATTGGGCCAAGTATGGCGTTTGCGTCGAAATTGTTGGCGACCAGCATCGCAAGAACAACTAAACCAATCAGAATAAACGAGGTTCGTTCCATCAATTTTTGATTCAGCTTCGGACTTGTGGCCAAGTAGCCTTGAATGATGATAATGAACACCATGAGTGACAACGCCCCTCCAACGCCATCCGCAGGTGCATTTTCATTCATCAATTCGTAAATGATAGGGATGATGCCACAAACTGATGCAATCGCCGTGAATGTGATGGATTTGTTCGACTGAATCGAAACCCACATAGCCAACGATGTGAGCAGGACAATAGCAGAACCCAATTCATAGGATACGACACTGTTGGAATAATCTATCCACGGCCCTACACCGACAAGGAGGAGGGCAAGAGGAATACTCGCCGCTACCGTCCATGAGAAGGTCAGTTCTCCAGAGTACCTGTGGAGGAGTCGAATTTGCCCAAGAACAAGGACGATGGCCCCTGCGGTTTGAGCATAAATGAGGTTTGCATTAGGTACCCAATCCGCCTCAAGTGCAGTTTTAGTTCCGAATACGGAGAATGTGCCGAGGGGCTCTTCGAAGGTGAGCCATCCAGCGATAAATCGAATCCCCCACAACAATCCAACAGCCATGAAAAAGAACGATACGCCAAGGATGTAATTTTGCGAGGGCATGAGTACATTCTCGTTTTTTCTCCCATGAAATTCAACCATTGCTAAAGCAATTCCTGCAGAAACAAATCCTCCGATAAAGAGGATGAGGTAATTCCAATTTGTAGCGTCGTCGCTAAACGCAATACCGAGCAAGCCGGTCCAAATCGCAAGCATTGCTCCACCGAACATGATGACTTCTGTGAATCGGGTAAGAAAATCATCACTCCCCGCAGTTTGACCAACTTGGCGTATGATGACTGGAGATTCATCTTCTTGTTTCGCCATAACCGATGATTGTAAGATGGCTTGGGGCATGACCGTATTTCGAGTTGGTGCAGGCATTTTCCTCGATGATGAATCGATTTCGTTCTTATTTAAGTGAACTGCCAATATCAAAAATAAACAAGTGAATTTACTGCCAATTGTTTGTCGTGGTTCTATTTTTCATCAAAAGTGAGTTTCGATGATTGTTGCTCGAGAAGTGGTCGAATTCGATCGAGGGCGTTGTTGGTGTATTCTTCGCTGATCTCCGAACCAATAAATTGACGTCGATGTTCGATGGCCATCTTTGCAACGGTACCCGAACCCATCATTGGGTCATACACAATGTCGCCTGGATTACTCCAACTTAGAATATGGTCGCCAGCCAACTCATCTGGAAAAATTGCTGGGTGGCCATGGTTTTTTGTTCCGACATTGACAAACCACACGTTATCCCTTCGTTTAAATTCATCAACAACAAAGTCGGGCACTTCATCCCGAACTCCACTCGGATGTTTTCGGGCTCCTTTGACGGTTTGACCACCGAGTTTTGAAGGAACATCTTTGATGAGGTTGACGGTTTTTGCTTTACCCTTGCTGAAGATGAACATGTATTCAAAACTCTGACGGTAACAGTAATTTGAACCAAAGTTGAAACTATTGGGCTTGAACCAAATCATTGTATCATGCAAGAAAAACCCGCATTCTTTGAAGTATAGGGCCTGTTTAAACGAGGTTCCCGTTTCATTGCCTTTGATGGTTGCATCGTTGACAATCCAAACTACGATGCCGCCTTTTTTCATCACCCTGTACAATTCTTTGACGATTGCCTCAAACTCAAATGTGTACCCATCGTAATCCTTCAAATTGTCATATGGCGGCGATGTGACAACAAGGTCGATGAATTCATCATCCATCTTTGCCATTGTATCTAAGCAATTTTCGTTGAAAATTGTATTTAATATCATGAAAACCCCCACCTTACTGTACGCTCGATATCGTGTTGCTATGCCGTATTTGCTTGACAGGAAACTATGACGACCACCAATAAAAGTTGGTATACAAATTTTCGAACTTATTTCTTATATTCATCTCAAGGTAGGTCATTAATGAAACACATACCGCGTAGTAATGGGCATGCACTTATATTTTGGTAGACAATGGCAACATTTGGGGAGCGCATGCTTTTTTTCAATCAAAAAGTAAAGGCCACAGCACTCTCCTTGCTCATGTTCGCCCTTGCGCAAACCGCCTACATCGAGACGCTGCAAGGCTGGACCTATCCGGTGCTTGAAGACACCAAAAGCGATGTGCGCCCCGCCGGAGGCGTGAGTGAAGTCAGCTCGGGTGGTGATGTTCGTTTGCTTCTCGACCCTACCAATACCACCTCCTACGGAGGTAGCGGAACGAACTTCGCTGACCTGTCCGGCTACAACAACAACGGGACCATCTCTGGAGCGACCTGGGACGAGTCACGATACAGGTTCGAAATGGACGGGTGTACGGGCTCTTCAGCGCCCTACATGTGCGACGATATCAAGATTCCAAATTCGCAGAGCCTCCGCCCTGGTCCCACCGATGAAGATCTTGCGGTCACGCTGATGACCACAGGGTCCTCCACAACGACCTATCTCCTCGGTCCATCCACTTCAGCGGGGTATGACTTGG
>CAZTGO010000023.1:0-17645 GCA_964613395.1 uncultured Candidatus Poseidoniales archaeon
TCATGGTGTTTACTCACGACATGTCAGATTGGCTATCGTTCAACATTAATGATGAATGGCTCAATGAAAACATATCCTGGAAGGATTTTGAAACCGGGGTCAAACTTGGAAAATTAAAGCGTGAAGACAAATGTTCACTCGTCCTCTACGAGGCTGATTCTGAGGTTGAAGTTGATGCTTTTATGCCACACATGCACCCTGGCGGCGAAGCATACCTCGTCCTCCGAGGTGAGGTTTGGGATGAAGATGGCACCTATCCTACAGGATCCATCGTCTGGATGGAACGCGAGTCTACCCACACACCAAAAACACGTGGCCAAACACTCATTCTCGTTCTTTGGCCTGAAGGTGTAAAATCTGCATAAGATTTAGGCATTCTTTGCATCTTCGAATGCTTTGGTCAAACGTTGCATCCATTGTTCTTGAGTTTCGGTTGATTGCCCTGACATAATGTCTTGATGAGCATCAAAATAATGTGGCATCATGAGCGTTAGCATCTCTTTGAACGTCTCGGCTTCGAATTCTACTTCGCCACAGTCGATGCAATGCACTTTCACCATGGAGCCTGTTTGAAGTGTTGCTTCAAATAGATTATCGTCGATTTCATCGGCATGAAGATTCAATCTCGTGTTCTCCTATTATGAGCAGACTATCAGAACAAATGGTTTGAATGAGCATGGAACTTTGGCCACAAGTGTAAACATGCTTGATGTACATTCAATCCTACTCAGGCATCCACTGTGGGTTCCTCAGCCTCGTCATCGAGATGAAGAATACCACTAGCGATTATTGGTGCTGCAAAGAGCGAGGTCATCACAAAGGCAAACACATCAAAGCCATCTCCGACCATTGAACCCATCACGCTTAGGGTCAAGCCTGTCACAAAAAGTCCACTACCGAACAATACGCTCAATTGAGCCTGTGATTTTCCACGAGTCCAGAAAGCACCACCAAGCAGGATTATTGTCCAAGACAATCCGATACCATACACTTGTGAAATACCACTTTGGTACGCTTCAATCGCACCTCCATCGTCGACAAGTGAGTCATTAACGGTGTTGGCTAGATGGTCACTCGCAGCTTCGTCATCCGTTAGCACTGGTAGAAGATCAGCACTCATCCCAAGGGTATGGACCAAAGCAAAGACGAGTAGCCATATTTTAGGTTGAAAGATTTTTTTTGCATCCATAAGTTATCACTTGACAGCAAAGTGAATGTGTTTGCTTATAGTTTTATCACAAGATATTGGGTTTATTCACTCATTTTCTCGAGGTCATACTCGCCGCTAATGAGCATTCCATCGAAAAGGAACGGTCCTGCAGGTACAACTGCAGCAATGAATCCGTGAATCAATGCGGTCATGTTCCATTGACGCCCCACACCAACAAACAGCAAGGCAATGAATGCGACGAAAAGTCCTCCGTGAATTGCACCAACAATCGAAACCAATTCAGGGTCGCCTCCAATATACTTCACTGGCATAGCGACTGCAAACAAGAAAAGAGCCGAGAAACCTTCTAAGTAGCTAACAAAGGAGGTGAGTTGCTTCATGATTTGCTCTCAACCATCGGCCTACTTGAACCGCACGAAGGACATAATTGGTCATCGCTATCCCCGTACTTGTGCTTGCATGCAGGACATATAGATGCGAGTTCCATCTTCCCCATGGCTTCGACTGCTTCACCTTGAAGCGATAAATACCCACTTGAAACATTCCCAATCGAGTAGCGACCAGCACCTCCGAGGCGAACGAGGAGGTCGGGCGGCAGGGTGACAGTTCCGGTTTCATCGATGATCAATTCCCTGTCTTTGCTCAAATCTTCGACATCGACACTATCGCCGTGTTCTGCGACAAACCTGCCGTCACGTAGTTCAAGCGACCTATTGGCAAAAGCAGCAACCTCTTTTGAGTGCGTCACAATCAAGAAAGAAACACCCTCATTCTTGTGGAGATTCTTGAAAAGAGCGAGAACCTCTCTGCTTGTGACCGGGTCGAGAGCACCAGTTGGTTCGTCAGCGAGAATGAGTCGAGGTTGGGTGATGAGGGCACGGGCTATGGCAACACGTTGTTGTTCACCGCCGCTCAGCATTGCTGGCAGAGCATGAATTCGATGACCCATGCCAAGACGCTCAAGCATAGAATCTGCAAGTGCGAGTGCCTTCTTGGAGGCAACACCTTGGTGCCGTAGTGGTTGAGCGACATTATCACGTGCATTCAAATCCGGGAGTAAATTTCCTTCCTGGAAGATGAAGGACACTTTCTTCTGTCGCAATTCAACCAATTCTTGACCGGTGAGTCTTGTCATGTTTTTTCCCGAGAGCGTCACTGAACCTGCACTGGGCTTCATCAACCCACCAAGGCACTTCATCAGCGTTGATTTCCCAGACCCAGAAGGTCCAACCACAGCAATGGCTTCACCTTCTTTCATGTTGATGTGAAGGCCTCGGAGAGCAACGACGTTTCCGTCTTCTGCTTTAGATTCGTACACGTGATAGAGGCCGTCAGCTTTGAGAATTGTTTCTGTCATCTTCACTCCCCCTTGAGCACGCTTGCCAAATCTGCCTTCAGTGCACGGCGTGTCGTGACGAGAAGGGCGACAACCACAGCAGCGAAAACTGCGGCGGAGACAAGAATAATCTGGAACCATGGGTACACCAATGTTCGCTGAATTGTAGTGGATGAACCTCCGAAGATTTGGAAGATGAAACCAAACACATCAAAGAAACCGTTGAATGAGAGGGCAAGTCCCACTCCGAGCACAATACCGAGAATCATCGAAACCATCACGATTGACAGGATCTCAAACAAGACAAGTCGAATGATTTGATTTGGAGAGGCCCCAATCGCTTGAAGTACAGCGAGTTCTTTCTGACGCTGACTGAGAACGAGGGAGAGGAAAACGAAACTCGATGCAATAGCAGCAACGCTTGCAACCACAAATTGTAGGGATAGAAGACCAGGTGTGCCGAAGATGAGACCGCCATTTCGTTCAACTTCTTTGTGCGTACTCGCCCAATCATCGACGCTTGAAACTCGCGAATCTGCAGACAATTTTGATCCCAAAGCCTCGAGTTGTTCGCCTTCGATGCTACCAACATCAACAATCCAAGTGGTCGAGGAGTAATTATTTGCAACTTCGTCGCTGACAAGTGCCCTCCATGCTGATTCTCCAATGATGAGAGCGGATGAAGCGGTTGCAGAATTAACACCAGGAACGTATTCGTGAGTGCCCATGTAATACATCTCTGTGGTATATGGTGTGATGATGATTTGGACTCTTGTGCCTTCGAGGAACAAATCCGCTGCTAAAGGCGGTGGTATCTCCGATGCACCTGAGACACACGATGTTTCATCCGCTGAAGAGCCGTCTGGACACGTTGCATTGGTCAGGATTGCACCTGAAAGGTCAAAGAATCCGAATGCTCCTTCGAGGTTTGCGTTGGTGAAGTCGGTTCCTTCGAGTGAGCCACCGTTGATGTTAACAAGGACTGTATTCTTGAGATTCACACCACTCAAATCAGCGTAGGATAGGTCTGCGTTGACAAGAATGGCTTCACTCAAGTTCACATCTGCAAGGTTGGCACCTGAAAGATTGCTGCCGGACAAGTCTACACGACTGATGTTCCTACCGCTCAAGTCTTGGCCAGTCAAATTCAGGTTCGACCAGTCGCTCTTCATCAGCAGTGTATAGGCTTCAAACAAGGCAAAGACATCTTGTTCTTCCGCACCACCAGAGGTGAAATTGAATTCTATTTTTTCCCAAACAAATGTGATGCTTTCGGATTTCTCATCACTCGGTTTGAGCAAGACATCGTCAAGTCGATTCTCATCACCGCCGCGATCTGAACCGGGCAAATCGAGGGAATACGCTGAATCTTCTCCAGCACTAAACCCGCCCGCTGCGTAAGCCTTCAATGCGGCATCGATGTCCTCGCCGGGTAACGCTTGCTCACTCCAACGAAGAACATCGCCGTTGTTGTCAAGCAAGACGTAGGTTTGGAAAGCGTCACTTCCACTGCTGTCTGAGAGTGCTATTTCGGCAACGCTCGTTGCAACGGGTGTCACTTTTCCGTCAATAAATTCGTCGAGCAAAACAAGAAGCCCTTCTTCATCGACAGGCTGCTCGAGGGTAATTTTGAGGTCGGAACCTACCGAAGCATCAACTGTTTTCTCATCGACGAGTGTTCCAGTGTAGCCTTGAACCGCAGCGAGCGTTACAATCGACAATGTGAGGAGCATAATGACTGCCAAACGATTGACTGACTCGGTCGAGCCAGAGCCTTTCAAGCCCCTCTTGACATCGGTCAAAAGTCGTGTTCTTCCAAAGATGAATTGCATAATTTGCGGCCCTTTGGCCCCAATACGACCCAGCAGTAATGCTCCGCCAATCCACAATGCAAATGGTCCAAAAATGCTGATGAGCCCCTCAAAGAAGAAGTTGGAGATAATGCCATCTTCACTTCCGTTGGCTTCAAGCCATGTATCGACCACAGCGAGCATACCAAACGAGAATGCAAGCCAATGGAGCCATCGTTTTGGTTCGGCTGCTTGGGTAGTCTTTTTGACACCCTCTTCGATTTCAAGTTCGATAAACCGACGTGCACGGCTTCGACCAAACAAAAGTGCGAGTCCGAGTGTGGTGACCGCTGTGAAGATTGTCGAAGTGACAGATAATGTTGGATTGACATCAAAGTCCCCTGTCCTGAATTCCATGAACCCAACGGCTGAGAGGACCACAGGTACAGCGAGCATAGCGAGGAGGTACCCGGCAAGCCAGGCAACCGAAGACATCACAAATAATTCGAGGAGAACCATACCCTGGAGACTTTGGCTATCTGCTCCGATGACGCGGTGAATGCTCACTTCACGGCGACGTTGTTCAAGTGAGAGGACAAGCCCGTAAATAAGGACGGAAATCGATAACACTACGATAGGAATCATGATGATGTAATCAAAAATTTGAATCAAACCAAGAAAGATATTCAGGAACAAAATTGTGCCGCTGATGATGTCTGTGTAATACAATTCAACTTCTTCATCAGTATAGGATCCATCTTGCACACGAGTGCCCAAATCTTCCAACCAATCTGCTGCATCAGCAGTCGAACTTGTTGGCAATTGGCCACGGTCAACTGTTACACCAAGATACATGTGGTCGTAATCCATCAAGATTCCACGCTGTTCTTCTGTAAGCACTTCCCATGTCGAGAAGATTGGATTGAACGGCAAGGTCGGGTTTCCAAATGGCCAAGGCTCGTAAATTCCCATGACGGTAAGGTTCTCCACAGTCATCGACATACGACAGTAGATCATCTCGTTGTTTTCTGGGGTAATTTCACCTGCACAATTGTCTTCATCCACTGTTCCCTCGAGGAGTGTAGATTCATCGACCACATAGACAAAAGTCAACGAATCAAGCACATCGCCAACATTGGCTTGGGCTTCGCTTGCAATGGTTGATGGCAAAATTATACCGCGATTGGCCGACATATTTTGTGGCGAGGGCCACTCGCCAGAGCCTGCAATGATGTTTTCGCTGTAACGATTGGCCAATTCACCATCGAAGGCTTCAGGTCCAAGGAAACGGATGGCACGCTTGTTTGAGATCGGAGGACCATTCTCATCGGCCTCAGGGTAATCGAACGTGACGTTACCCCAGTACGGATTTTCGTCATCAGTCACAACCCTCATTTCAAGTGGTTGTGCTACAACAAATTCACGATTAAACAAGCCACCGCTGTGGATACCTTGTCGACCCAAGACGAGTGTACAATCGTTGAACTCAGAAAATTCCTCCATCAGTTCATCACAAACACCAAGCATGGTTGTCGTATTGTTTGACCATCCGGATGCGTTCTCGACAGGTGTTCGAGCGTACTCGATTTTAGCATCGAACGGTTCAGATTTGAGGGACTCTTCGAAAAACAATTGGGATAGACCTACGCCGTAGGCGAGGACTGTGGTGATGACGAGTGATGCGAGAAAGACACCAGCAATAACGGCAAGTCCTCGCTCTTTCCCCCGCCATGCACCTTGACCGGCTAGCCTCAGTTTTGACGGTAATTCCATCACTCCGTGCTTAATCCGGTTGAGTTTGGACCGACCAATCGAAAAATCTGATGGCTTGAGTTCATCATGTTCGGTGCTCATTCCTCTTCACCATCCTGCTGTGCTTCTTCTGCATCAAGACCCCATGCTGAGCGAATGTCGGAGGCTTCTGTTTTACCATCCCGTAGCAATAACATTCGGTCTGCATTTGAAGCCAGGTCGGGGTCGTGTGTCACCATCAAAATCGAAACTGGATTTTCCTCATCGTGACACAAGTCTTTGAAAAGAGCCATGACTTCTTTTCCACTTGCGATATCGAGATTTCCAGTTGGTTCATCTGCAAGGAGGACTGGACGGTTGCCAGCGATGGCACGGGCAATGGCAACACGTTGTTGTTGACCACCGGATAACTGGTCTGGAATATGGTGCATTCGGTCACCCAAGCCAACTTTTTCAAGGGCTGCGACAGCTGCATTTTCAGCCTCCATAGCACTCATTCCAGATAGTTCAAGGGACATGGCAACATTGTCAACTGCGGTTAAATTATCGAGAAGATGAAAGTCTTGGAAAATCCATCCGACCAGATTACGTCGCACATCGATGACACCGGAGGGTCCTTTCTTGCCGTAGGTTCTTTCTTTGAGTTTAATTTGACCACTGTCTGCAGCCATAAGTCCACCGATGATGTTGAGTAGCGTGGATTTACCAGAACCTGATGGGCCCATCAGTGCAACCATTTCGCCCTGTACAATTTCAAGGTCAACACCTTTGAGAACCTCCAATCGCGAATCTCCGGAGCCGAACCCTTTTTTCAATTCACTAACTTTCAGCATTGACACATTTCACCGGTCAATTTCATGTTTATAATAGCGTGTATTTTGTTAGGAATTTCTGCTCAATGATTTCATTTTTGTGAGGCTGATTGAATATGAGTTTTCATCATTGCATGCCACAATGGAGGTATGAGGGCAAGCCAAAACGATGTGTAGTAACCGAACGGAAGCCGAGGAGATTCATCGTATGTTGAAAGTTTCCATGCTGGTAAACTCGAGGTGAGATGATGAGCTGGGTGCAGTGGCAACTCCATGAGCGTCCATCGACTCCATCTGTGTCGGCTCTCCCACGCATGCTGGGGCCCCATCCGTTCATCTTCTCCTCGGACGAGGCCATGATGTTGCAGGTAATTCACATACTCAAGCAAAAAGACCGCAACCACTGCTTGAAGAACGAAGGCTGCAAACACAGATGAGGAGAGGAGGAACAATCCGATCAGCAGACCAAATTCGATACTGAGAGAAACTTTCGTATCTCTAGGACGGGCTTTGAGGGCTCCCTTCACTTGCAGAGGGATGGTTCGCAAAAAATGAACGTAAATTCCCCGACCTTTCGGTGAGGAGGTCGGGTCGATGGGGCGGGCCCAGTGTTTGTGGTGTGTGTGATTATGCTCTGTTGTGAAATGAAGATAAAGAATGCTCAGGAGACCCGATCTTGCCAACCACCAAGGGAATGACTTAGGCTTTCTGTGACCCAATTCATGAGCGGCAACGATTCCACTCGCTCCTGATGTGAGACCAACGGAAAGTATTCCGAGCCACGTGTACTCATCGAAGCCTTTTGTGTAAACGAGGAAAAGAAAAGCGATAACAACAGCAGGCATGAATAGCCCATGGAGATGAATGATGAAATTGAACACCTTGTCTTCTTCAATACCCTCAATCTCACTTGATTGACCTGCTATGAGGTCGAGCAAAGGATACAATCCCAAGATGATGAGAATGGGTAGCCCTTGCCATAATCCACCTATAAAAATGGAGAAGAGAACCATAATTGGTGTTGCTAAACCAATCAGATGAGGAACCCATCTGCTCATGGATATTCATCCATGAAGATGTATGTTAAATGTTGTACTTCACTCTGGAGATTTTTTCCCTAAACGGGAGAAGAGTTTTGTGAAGATCCCACTTCTGTACTCTTGCTTTTCGAGTATTTCCTGAACATAAGAGTCAAGCCAAGCATCCATATCAAATCCTCGCATATTTTGACCAGGAAGGAGCTTTACAAGCAGCCATTCCTCGTATCATTGCTTTCTTTACAGAGCGTGAAAATGAAGTGAATATACCACTTCGGTATTCTTGACGCTCCATGACGTTCTCGACATAGGTTTCTAATTCGGTATCCATCTTTCCTACCTGGTATACATTTGGATAGGGACCTATATGAATCCTTGGTAAATGTGCTACTACAAAGGTGCAAAAAATACACCTAGTGTAATAAAATGCATTTTTCCTATCTCGTGAACATACGGCGAATTCAAAACCAATCAAAAATTCGGCCAAGTTAGCCGAGCCCCTTCCGACAGCATGCCGACAGTGAAGTTAGGCTCAAGGCGGTGAACATATGGGCATGGATCCAATACTCAAAGCAACCTTGCAAAAACAAAGATACCACATTGTTGGTGAACACGGTGGCGTCAAAACATGTCATTGGACCAAAGAATCTCTCCTAAGGGACAGGCAGTGCTACAAAGGAAAATTCTACGGTGTGCAAAGTCATAATTGTATGCAAATGTCTCCAGTTGTCGACCAATGCAATCTCGCATGCACGTATTGTTGGAGAGAACCGCACATGGATACCCTCGAACTCACCGACCAAGACCCACTCGACTTGCTCTACGAATCTGTTCGGGCACAGCGAAGGCTCCTTTCTGGATTTGGAGGCAACGACAAGGTGCCTAGAGAAAAGTGGCTCGATGCACAAAACCCCAAACATGTGGCTATTTCCCTCAACGGTGAGCCAACATTGTACACCCGCCTCGGAGAATACATAGACTTGTGCCACAAACATGGCATGACCACTATGCTCGTCACCAACGGTACGCTACCGAAAGTACTGGAGAAACTCGACCCGTTACCCACGCAGTTGTATGTTTCAGTTGATGCTCCAAATAAAGAGGTGTTTGATGCGGTTTGCCGACCGAAATGGAACAGCGGAGCGTGGGACCAATTTGAGAAGACCATCGACCTTCTTCCGTCGCTTGATACTCGAATCGTTTGTCGCCACACACTCATGAAAGGCATCAACATGTCGGACAAACACATCGAAGAATTTGCCGCCATCGATCAGCGTGCGAACCCTGACTTCATCGAAAACAAAGGCTATGTGTATGTTGGTCATAGTCGAGAAAATTTGAGTGTTGAAAATATGCCAAGCCATGAAGATATCATGGAGTTTTCTCGCAAGATTGCACCACTCACGAATCGCGAAATCCTATCCGATTCCCGCCCCAGTCGTGTGGCCCTCGTTGGGACAGAAATTTCGCCAATACCCATTCCTGAACCAACCATGTTTTTCCCAGACGACCTTGGCATAGCACCGCCGGTCAAGCATTTACCCATTGTTCGTTAAAGTCTGGCCCTCGCTTTGCCACCAGTCAAAACCATGTTCTATTCCATCTGAATTGGTATCATAATTTCGTTGCGTCGAAGGAACGGCAAGGTCGTCGGAGGGTCATACACAGCAAGTCGTGGAGGGCCAGTTTGTTGCCAGCCTTCCTGGTTGATGAGTGATTGAAGGTGTTTTGTGAGTCGTGCAACTTTGTTTGGCCTAGAAAATCCACGAAATGAAAAAGCAGCAACAATTTCCTCCTCGTTCACAACGAGTTGTAGACCCGCATCGTCTGGCACTGGAAGGTCATCGAGAGCATATGCCGAGGGCATAACAAAAGACATCATCGATGCCCCATCATCCTGCCACATCATCACTGGGGCAGTCATCGCGATACGTTGATTGGAGGAATTTCCTCCAAAAATATAACCCGCAATTCGCTGAAAAGAGCCCCTGTTGACCAAGTCGCCAGCTCCTTGACTTCGTACAGAAGCCTGAATGTTGGAGGTGTACTTGCGGATTTCAAAGTCGTGAAATTTCTTGATGAGTTCGAAGGATGGTTCCTCGAGTGATTTGGCCATGCGATGTACCTCTCCTTTCTTTCAAGATTTCATCGATGTACATCGAATTCTTTTTTCAAGCACTCAAGCAAATACGAGTATTCGTCCATTGAATTGTACAACTGAGCAGAAATTCGCAAATATCGCCCTCGTGGACTGTCCCATTGCATGACTGGAATTTGAATATTGTAATGTTCTCGAAGGCGAATGTGAAGAGGGTCGGGTGCAAAAACATCGATCTCCCCCTCGTGTGGTAGTGGGATTGTTGCAATCGAACCAAGCATAGATTCAGGGCAAGGCACATCAATACCAAGTCCTTCAAGCAACAATGTTCTTGCTTGAACAACAAGGTCGTGGTTATGCTTCATGATACCATTCCATCCTCCCTCATGGAGATGGGCCATACCATCGATGACGAGAGGCAAGGTGAGCATTGCAGACACATCACGAGTTCCCGTCCAATCAAATTCAAGTTCAAAACGTCGTTTCTCACCTTCTGGTACAGTGTGACCATGGCTAATGGTCAAGGGATGGATGTGTTCTTGTTTGTCCTTTCGAACATAGAGAAATGCAGCACCTTTGGGGGCACAGAGCCACTTGTGACAGTTGCTCGTCACATACGAAGCCCCAAGTTCAGAGAGATTGAGTGGAATCATGCCAATCCCATGTGCTGCGTCGAGTAAGACCTCAATACCTCGACCTTCGAGTTCCTTCACCATCGATTCAAATGGAAGACGAAGTGCAGTTGGCGAGGTCACAGAGTCGAGCATAGCAAAAACTGTTCGCTCTGTAATTGCTTGTTGCATGGATTCGAGCACAATATCCTCATGTTCGATTGGAAATGGAATTTCAAATGTCACAACATGAGCACCCCATCGACGAGCAACAAAGTCAAGTGCGTTTTTGCATGCCTTGTAGGCGTGGTCGGCAACCAAGATTTCATCGCCTTTCTCAAACACAAGCGAACGCAACACCGTGTTCACACCTGTTGTTGCATTCTCCACAAGTGCAAGGTCGCTCGGGTCGCAACCAACCATTGTTGCAACCGATTGTTTCGCTTTTGCATATGGCTCTAAGGCAGCATGCTCAAAGAAATGGATGGGGTCTTTTTCCATCAATTGAACCCATTTTTTTTGTTCATCCAATGCAAATGTCGGCGTCGCACCAAAAGAACCGTGGTTGAGAAAAACAATGTCCTTATTGAGATTCCAAAATCGGTTGTAGTGGCTTCGTTCCGGTTTATTCATCACCAAAGCCACCAGACCAATGCTGAAGATTTCAAATATTAAACTGAACCTGTTATAATCTTGTCATCGTGGTGCGGGGGGCAGGATTTGAACCTGCGAACCGATAAGGAATGGGGCCTAAACCCACCGCCGTTGACCAAGCTGGGCGACCCCCGCGTAGTTTTGGCTCGGAAAGAATTGGTTTTGAATCCGTCGCTTCATACACTAGCAGAAAATCCAGTCGCCTCTATGATTTCAAGGAGTTGAGAGGTGGATAATGTGCTGTCTGTCACGATGATGCCGTTGTTTTGTTCGTGGGAAATCGAGGCACTTTTGACACCTGGCGTATTGAGCAAAACATTGGTGACTCGCCCTGAGCAACCACCACAGGTCATGCCTTGAATCGAGACTTCGTGAGTTGTGTCCATGTCTAGTGCAAAGCACACTCTTTCTTGAATTCTTTCAACTCTATTCCATGAACGATTTTGGCTTCCAAAAGCGAAGAAGCAAGGAATTGCTAACGACACTCACACTCGACAATGACATTGCTGCTGCTGCAAATGCTGGCGGCAAGAACCAACCTGTGCTAAAGAAAAACACACCCATAGCAAAGGGAATACCAATGAGGTTGTAGATGAAAGCCCATGCTAAATTTGAGCGAATTTTTCGCATCGTGACCTGCCCGAGTTCGAGGGCTGCGGTAGCACCAGAAAGGTCATTTCGAGAGAGGACGATGTCGGCAGATTCGAGAGCAATTTGACTCCCATCACCCATCGCAATGCCCACATCTGCTTGGACAAGTGCAGCAGCGTCGTTGATGCCATCGCCCACCATAGCAACAACGTTCCCTTGTTCTTGATAGGATTGAACAATTGCACCTTTTTCTTGTGGTAAAACGCCAGCGTGGACCGTTTCAATATCGAGTTCGTCAGCAATCTGCATAGCGGCTTCTTTCCGGTCACCTGTCACCATACAAATGGTCATGCCCATAATTCTCGCTTGTTTGAGGGCGTTCGGGGTTGATTCTCGAATTCGATCTTTGAATTCAATGGTTCCCAACAAACGTTGACCTAAAACAACACAAGCAACAGATGCCCCTCGACTCGCTCCCTGCTCCAAAATTTCGCGATGTGGTTCAGAAAGTTCGAATCCCTGCTCTGAGAGAAGTTGGGGTGTACCAATCATCGCTTGTTCTCCTTCGATGAGGCCAACAACACCCATTCCGGGAAAGGTGACGACCTCTGTTGCCGTTGGTTTCTCTTGAGTAAGATTTGACCATGCAGTTTGTACAGCCAGAGCAAATGGGTGAGTGGAATGTTCCTCGAGTGCAGCTGCTATTTGGAGAACTTCTCTGACCTCACCATCGAGCCATTCGATATGACTCACTCGGGGTTTTCCTGCTGTAAGTGTACCCGTTTTGTCAACCAAAAGGACATTGGTTTTGTGGGAGGCTTCGAGCGCTTCTATACCTTTGACGAGCAGGCCAAAGCGTGCACCACGACCCGTTCCAACAACGAGTGCTGTAGGCGTTGCCAGTCCGAGAGCACATGGACAAGCAATGACCATCGTCGATACGAAGACCATGATTGCAATTTCATAAGGTTCCATTGGATGTTGACTGGCCCATGAAGAACCGTTGAGGTACCAAAGAAGAGATGCGATGATAGCGAAGAGGACAACAATTGGAACAAAGAGGCTTGAGATTTTGTCGACCAACCGTTGAATAGGGGCTTTGCCCATTTGGGCTTGTTCGACGAACTGAATGATTTTAGCAAGATGTGAATCATCTGCTGTTGATGTTGTGACCGCTTCCAGCGTTCCGTCGAGGAGAATCGTTCCTGCACGAATGTCATCGCCCTCTTTCTTCCGAACAGGGTATGCCTCTCCTGTCATCATGGATTCATCGATGCTCGTTGAACCGTCGACGACTTGTGCATCAAGAGGTACGGTATCACCAGCGAGGAGGCGTAATCGAGTTCCCATCTCTATCGTTTCAACATCCACCATTTCCACCTGTCCTTCGTCGTTCAAGACTCGGGCTTGGCGAGGTTGAAGCCGCATCAAACTATGAATGGCATCTGTCGCCTGGAGTTTTGCATTTGATTCAAGGACATTTCCGAACAACACAAAGCCAATAATGAATGCAACACCATCAAAAAAGACGTGGTCTGCGTTCAAAAGAACATCTGGGCTTTGGGGGAAAAGGGGTGAGAACGTCACAATTGTTGACCAGAAAAAACCAACCGATGTACCAAGTGTCACAAGGACATCCATGTTTGCTGAACCACCTCGCAACGAAGCATACGCACCTTTGTGAAAATCTAAACCCGACCAAAAATAGATGGGGGCAGTGAGGAAAAACGCACACAACCAGCGTATGTCCATGTCGTTCCATCGTCCTAAAGGATCAACGAACATCGTGAGGATGAATACAGGCAGAATCATGAGGAATGCAACAGCGACTTTGCGCTTTTGCTTGGCCACATGTTCTTCAGCCTCCCCTCGAAGTTGGAGCGGACTTTTGAGTTCAGTCGCTTGAAACCCCGCCTTACGAATAGCGTCCATGCTTCTGGTCTTGATGTCGGCTTGATCAAAACCGGGTTCAAGTTCAATCCAGGCTTTTTCGAGTGGCAAATTTACGCTCACATGAGAAACGCCTTCGACATTCCCGACAACTTTCGAGACCGAGGCAACGCATGCAGCACATGTCATGCCCTGAACGCTCAATGTGACTTTTTCATCCATGAACTCACCTCAACTTACGATGTGCAACAATCGATGATGGTTTTTTGTTCATTCTGGTCAAAGGTCACACATCCACAACCACAGGTGCACATCCATCCAATGCCGTCCCATCCTTTTCCACCTTCTTGACGCACATAGAGACGCTTCATTTTGCAATTGCATGCACATGCCTGTGCTTTGATTCGGACCATGATTGGCGTTTTTTTGTAGTCAATATAAACCTTGTCTTTTTGTAGTCAATAACTACTCGTTGAGGATTTGAACATCCAATTCTCCTGACCAAACATCAACACCGTGAATCCTGCAAGAAACAAGTTGACCGACTCGAAGCCATTCCTTTGGTTCAAGTGTATCTTCAGCCTCTGCACTCAACACTTTGAGATCGAATTCATCGGTGACAAGTTGTTCATTTGGCTTGAATTGACGAAAGTGAACTCGTCCAGAAATATAACCTTCATCTGCGAGGTCAAGGAAAATCCAAGGAGTGCGGAGCCCGACGACTCTCGCACTCCATTTCGATTCCAATGTGTATGGTGTTGAATGTTCAAACAATTCACCTCCTTCTAGGAGTTTGAGACCAAAAGCATTGGCCACAAGCCCCCATTCGAGTTTTTGGGCCGCCCTCGCTCTTGCATTGCATTGCTCAGCATATCGATTCATTGCATCTTCTGCGATTGGAAATTCTTTTCCTGCAAGATACGCTTTCAGTTGACGGTGAACAAGAAGGTCTGGATATCGGCGTATCGGTGAAGTAAAATGAACATAAGCATCAAGATTCAATCCAAAATGACCGTGGTTTTCTGGTGAATAATATGCCCGTTGCATCAGTTGAAATAAACCATGGTCGACCACTCTCCGCGTTGCTGATTTGAGGTCCGAAGCCTGTTGCTGTGCTTGTTCAAGTGATTGCAAGATGTCATGACGTGCTTCTGGGTCGAGAACGGAAACGAGGTATGCCGGTGTCGTGTCCTGTGAAGTGGTTGCTACATCACCAAAATCGATGGAGATACCTGCACCCATGCTTCCAAGAATATTGGCGAGTTCATCGACATCAGATTGACCATGTTTCCTCGTGCTCGGCATAGGGAGTTCAATTGTCAATCCCAATGCATCAAACGTTGCATTGACAGATTCAACCTCTGGAGCATCTGGAGGTGGGTGACAACGCCACAACAAAGGAGCACCATGTTTGCCGAGAAAATGCCCAATGGCTGCGTTGGTCGCTACCATGAATGATTCAATCATTTTCGTGGCTTTGTTTGGCCATTTTACCTCGATTGAAATCTCTCCATCGTGTGAAATTCTTGGTCGCATCTCAGCCTGTTCGAGTCTCAATTTCACCTCAGTCTCTTGCCATTTACTCGATAATTCAAAATGTTCAGCGAATGCATCATTTCCAAGGGCGTCGCCATACGACAAATTTTCTCGAACTCGAATCACTGCTTCGAACACCTCGGTTTCAGTGATCTTCATGCTCGCATCGACATGAAGGCAAACAACCATCGCTAATCGATCCACATTTGCCCGCAGTGAACACAATTCATCAGCAAGTTTTGGGGGGAGCATCGGCAAGACAGCATGAGGCAAATACACCGAAGTTGCTCGTGAGAAGGCCTCATCATCGAGTGAGGTGTTTGGTCGAACATAATGTGCTACATCAGCAATAGCAACCCATAGTTTCCATCCAGATGCTTGCTTTTCAAGATAAATGGCATCATCGAAATCTTTGGCGTCCACGGGGTCAATGGTGACAAAATCAAGGTGACGTAAATCGGTACGCCCTTTGGCGACTTCTCCATCACCATCGACTTCGTGAAGTTGTGCTACATGTTCAACCAGCGAGGATGGATATGAGGATTGAAACGGATTTTTTCCCTCTTTGCGTAGTGAGAGAAGACGATTGGTCATAATGTCACTAGCACTCCACGCTTCAACGAAGACAAGGACATAGGCCATGGCAGGTTCTGGGTTCCGAAATCGCAACTTGCTTATTCGTGCAGCACATTTCTTTGCTTGGTGAACCAAGTCGAAACCTGGCCAGGAACGAAGTTGTGTTTGAATATCGATAGAAAATTGTTCGGGCAGTGGGGCTCCTGTGAGCAGAGCGGCCCATGCTTGAGTCAGGTCCTGAATCTGTTCAGATGTTGCACGTTCTTCTTTCAGCGATTCAAGTGATAGAGATTCAAACATATCATCCCAATTTGCAATGGACTCAGCAATGGCATCAATTTCATTCTGGGAGCGAAAACGGATGGTATTGTCTTTGGAACGAACGGCAAATGTACCTGCTTTTCGGGCTTCGCCAAACAGATGTTGAACTTCTGCTGAAAATGACTTTGCAAAAGCATTGTTGTCGTTGAATTGTTTTGATACTGATTCTATTGTCGATAGGTGTTTGATGAGGGCATCCACGGTCCAATTCTCGTTCCACCATTCGCCCTGTGATGTCGACATTCGTCGCCACAGTCGTTGAGAAGCATCCATTGTAGGGCCTTTCTTTTTGCGTTTCGAGTGGTTCTTTCGCATACGATGACCTCGTCATAGACCAAGGTCACGAAGATTCTCAAGAGCCTGTTGCTGTTCTTTTGTTAAGGACGCACTCTCGAGTTCTGGAAGAACGAATTCTATATCCAGTGGTCCTGAATTGAAACCCTCACCTGAAATTCGACGTCGGTCGCCACTTTGGGAATGTGGCTCAACATTCAATCGAACCGATTTGCCGCTTGGAAGTTTGGTGGAAATTTTTCCGCCAAGAACGAGCATCGAATACGGCACCTCGACAAACTGAACGAGAACATCGCCATCCCAAGCCCTATGCTCTCCAGGGTCAATACGAATCGTCACATGAACATCTCCAGTTTCACCTTCTGGGTGATCGTGTCCCTGCGCTTTCAATGTCTTCTTATCACCGTGTTGAACACCCGGTTTAAGTTTGAGTTTCAAAGTGACCTTTTTGGTTTCCATGCCTCTTCCAGATGATTTGAAACGTTTGAATGAAAAAGGAAAATCTCCGCCATTTTTGGCTTCTTCTGGCGTCAGTTCGAGGGCGACGTTAATCGGAGATGCTTTTGGTACCTGCTGCTGTCGTGGCTGACCTCCAAACGACTGATTTGGTTGCCCCCCACCGAACATGGACGAGAAGATATCTTGGATTCCACCCATACCTTGACCATTCATATTGAAACGTACATTTCCCCCACCAAAACCTTGACCAAACATGTTTGACATCTGCTGCTGTTGATCGTATTCTTGGCGAGCTTCTGGCGTCTCTATTTTTTCATAGGCTGATTGAATTTCCTTGAATTTCGACTCGGCTGCTGAATTGCCTGGATTGCGGTCTGGGTGGTACTGACGGGCTAATTTTCGATATGCTCGTTTGATTTCAGTATCTGTTGCTGACTTTGAAACGCCCAGAACCTCATACGG
Source organism: uncultured Candidatus Poseidoniales archaeon (assembly GCA_964613395.1). GTDB lineage: Archaea > Thermoplasmatota > Poseidoniia > Poseidoniales > Poseidoniaceae > Poseidonia. Next base: position 17,391 of record CAZTGO010000023.1, read on the forward strand.
GTTTCGTCCGCTCATCAACAAGACACGCCGTATAGGCTCTTCATCAACCCTCGCATCAAAGAAATTTGACGATGTCAACCCTCACAGATGCAGCGCCACCCGTGAATCAACTGAATTACAGTTGCCCTTGACCTTCATGATGAGGTTGCGTTTGAGGCTGAGGCACAGTTGTTTGCTCAGGTTGCGGTGTTGGGTCCGGCCAAGGCGTTGGTGTCGAGGCCGCTTGAGATGCAGGTGCTGCGTGCACCGCAGGAG
>CAZTGO010000023.1:17745-19964 GCA_964613395.1 uncultured Candidatus Poseidoniales archaeon
ACTGCTTGCGGTTGAACAGTTGTCTGTGAAACGTTTTGAAATGTAGATGTGGTTTGTTGAGGTACTGCAGTTGTGGTTTGCATAGGGGCCATTTGAACCGGTGCAACTTGTGGTACAACTGAAGCAGCGGGAGCTGCGACTGATTGAGGCACAGCTTGGACTGTGGTCGTTCTTCCGCCCATAACATCAACCTTTGCCGTTTCTATGACTGCTTCGCCAAGTGTGGCACTGCTGATGAGGGAATTCACGTAATCAATCGTTGAGGAAACTCGGTCGATGTTGACGTTCACACCTTCAATGAGTGATGCTTTGAATGCAAAACCATAGGTCGCACCACCACTTGTTTCAAAACCGATGTACATTGTTTTCTGTAAGTAATAATGAAGCAAAAATGCCAACCCTACGATGAGGCCAAGTATTCCGAGGGTTTCTCCAGCAACGGTAATCAACAGACCAAACAATGAGAAAATGACTCCGAAAAGGAGAGAGAAAAACGGCTTTTTGTACCCGCCGATAAACGCTCCGATATTCGGTAACGGTGTTGAAATCTGCGAGGAACCGAAAACGGAGGAGTTTTGGAACGAAATTGAGCCTCTGGACACTTTTAGTGTGGTCGTCGGATCAAGCCCTATAAGCGTCAGCAGAAAATTGAATATTCCTTGTTGTCTTGCTTCTATCCATACATGAGCTCCGGAGATTCCAGTCTCATCGATTTGAAATCGACGAAGGACGAGAGGTGATGCTGTATCCATGATAGCGGTTCCTTAAGTGAGGTGATAAAATTTTTCTTTTGATTCTTTCGAGGCAAGTTCAGCCTTTGCGGAGTGGTTATAATGAGGAGGTTTGTGGCTTGGTGGGCTGAGGTTATACCATGTCTGACGAAAATGCAAATCAAAAGTCATTTGAACAGCGTGTACAAGACCGTCAAGATTGGATTGAGTCGCAATTTCGACGCATCACTCGCGGGTCGTGGGCACGTATTATTCGAATGGCCAAGAAACCGACAAAACAAGAATTCCGCCAGACCGCAATTATTTGCGGAATTGGTCTATTCGTTCTTGGTGCCATCGGCTTTGCAATTCTCGTTTTGATGGACAACTTCTTTCCATGGCTTATTCACGATGTCTTTGGCATCGCTAATCCCTGAGGTGAAAATATGAGTGAAGCATTTGTAGCATTTGTACGATTCGAAGAAAAACTTCTCATGCTGAAGCGCAGCAACACAGCTGCTGACTTCTCTGGCATGTGGGACGGAGTATGGGGCTCAGGTTCCGGAACAGACCCCGAAGAAGTGATCACACGGGTATCAGAATGTACAGGCATTCCAACCGAGGCACTCGTGTACCACGGCCACGGCCCAGATAGAGGGATTGTCATGGACTCAGGTAGCCTTGTCGATGTTGTGCCGGTCCTCGTCGTTTCCGCAACAGAAGATGTCGAACCTGCGGGCATTTACACACATGCTGAATGGGTTGACCCTGGTAAAATTCAGGAATACACCTGCATTTTTTCGAATCTAGATATGGATAACTCCCACAAGTTGTTTCGAGAAATGTACGGGTCTGTCGGTTCATTCCTTTACATCGTCAAAACCGCCATCAACTCCGAAATTCGAGTTGTTGACGAAATGGGCGCCCGCCTTACTGGTTCAGGTTCGCTTACTGACCTCGATGAAGAAATTATGTCAATTCTCCACCCAACTGGTATGCGAGGGTACGTCTTCGTTGAAGCAAGTGCACTTCACCATGTTGAGAAATTGATCGGTCGTAGTGGTGGCCGTGATCCCTCCTCTCGACGAGGTGTCAATCAAACACCGCTCAAAAATGCAAAATCCGTGCTACCAGGGGAAGCTCCGCTTGAGGACATCTTACCTTACCTCGAACCAAAGTCGGTAACCCACGGTATCGAGATTGGATGTATTGTCGAAATTATTTCTGGTGCATTCAAGGGTGAAAAGGCTCGTGTTCTCTCGGTTCAAGACACGAAGAACGAAGTCAGCCTTGACCTTTATGAAAATCCAATTCCTATGACAATCAGCATGCGCGGAGACCATGTTCGCGTGTACGAGCGTGTCGATGGCTAACACTTTACAACACGGTGCGATTAAATAGGGGTTTCAAGTCGGGCAAGTTGCTCAGGTTATGAGAGGAGTTGAATTCAATGCCAAAACCATGGACTTCAGAACTCATCAAGAAATCTCTTGGTGTGAAGAAGTGCAA
>CAZTGO010000024.1:0-16754 GCA_964613395.1 uncultured Candidatus Poseidoniales archaeon
GACCTTGGCCTTGACCTTGGCCTTGACCTTGGCCTTGACCTTGGCCTTGACCTTGTCCCTGACCTTGGTCTTCGGATTCGCCGCCACCTTCAGTGCCGCCATCACCAGAGCCAGCCCCATTTTCTGTGAAATCTGGGTCGTATGCATCTGGGATACCGTCACCGTCGGAATCGGAGTATTCACCGTCGTTCGGGTCGTTTGGGAACTGGTCAACGTTGTCAGCTTTACCGTCACCGTCGGTATCGGAATTGTTAGGGTTGGTACCCTTTGCATATTCTTGGGCGTTGGTTAGACCATCGCCGTCAGGGTCTGCATTTCCGTCACCGCCGTTGGTTGGGTTTAAGCCGTTAGCTACTTCCCAACCGTCAGGTAGTCCGTCACCGTCACTGTCCGCATTGTTCATGTTTGTACCATGGTTTTGTTCTTCTGCATTTGTAAGACCGTCGCCGTCCCAATCTGCACCACCGTCTGATGGATCGAGTGGGTCGGAACCATCCCCGCTCACAGCTGTAGCTGTTGAGAGTGCGAGGAACAAAGCCAATAGTATGCTCAATAATTTTGTTTTCATCTTTTTTCACTTCCTTTTTTGTTTTATACAATAGAGAACCCACTGTCCTCTCTTTCCGAAAACATACACTGCTCAAGAGCAGAAAATGTAGCGGGAGAAGAGCGACGCTGCTTAATGCAGAGTCGCGTTGGCTGCAAAACGTCTACTTGTGTCAAAAAGATGCATCTGCCAGGGTAGGCGATGTGTGGCGACGTCTTGCTTTTTTGTGTGGTCTTTTCCTCCGTATTCATCGTTTTTTCACGGGTTGTTCATAGGGAACCCAGCGTTCCCTCTACCACTCCATAGTGAACTAGTGTATAAGAACTCATCGATTTTTTGGGTGTGATGGAATTATTGAACATAATGCTGCAAATTCGCTTTTTCCAAGTCAAATTGATAATTCAAATTGGTAGGGAGGAGGACTGAAGCTTTTCGCTGAAGAGTAAACAATGAAATAATCCGTGCTAAATGTTCATCATCTATTTTGTGGATTCGATTTACTCCATGCCCGGTAGAGGAGCCAAACACGTTGTACGGCCGAAGAAGTCGAGATAGTGCTACCTTTGTTGCTCGAATGGCGTTCGATCCTTCAACGCTTGTGCGTTCATAGCCAGATGCTAAACCTTCGATTAAGTCTCCTTGTTTGGCACCCTTCGAACCATGAAGAGCGATAATCCCCAAAATAATGAATTGATGACGCTTGACCGTATCCCAGCGATGGAAGTCTCCATAAAATCTGTCTTCTAATTTTTGTAAAATATCAATATCTTCGTTACTTAATTCGAAATCATCAACTTTTTTCTTTACTATTGGCTTTTGTTCTTCTGAGAAAATTTCAGAAAATTCTTTCCATTTATGTTGAGATTCAATCCAATAATCTAGTTTTTCAGAAAAAATTGGATCTGCACCGCCTCGAAGTTCCCATAGTGTGCGGTGAAGTAACTCTGGAGCAACCCGTTCAAATGCCGTTGGGTCGTGGGTTGAGATGTAATTTAATGCATTGAGGAATTTCTTATTCCGCTTGTCAATACCCTTGTCAGCGGACCCCTGCATCAGTTTGCGTGAGATTGTGGTAGTTTTATTTTCTTTCTTTATTCTGATTGCTTGATTTTTCATTTTCTTCCCTCTTTTTCACGGCAATTTCCGTAAACTTTCACGGGGTTGTGTTTATTTTTCCGTAATTCGTTTTTGCACTTTCATAAAGCGCACAATGATGACCTGTTATAAAACATGATTCAAAATCGCTTCATCATCGAGCGATGGAGGCCTATTTTCCCAATAGAATATGGCTCATCGATTAATTTCCAACCTGAATGTTCATAAAATTCGATAGCAATTTCTCGGGCCTGTAGGAATCCAGTCTTTGCATGAAAATGTGATTTCCCTGCTTCTTCTAGCAATTGTAAGAGTTGTTTTGCAAAACCTTTTCGACGTTGGTCAGCGACTGTGCCCATTTGTCGTATTTGAACTGCTGGCCTGCATGACGAGTCGTTTGGTGCGAGAGGCCCAAATGACGGAATTGTGGTGGCTCCAGGTCCGTCATGGTCTTTTGCCTCACCGTCGGAGGAAGGAGAAATCAGGTGAAGCCGTCCTACTGCGATTATTCTGTCTTCCATCATTGCAAAACAATGGATTGCTTCCTTGTCGTCTTCGAGTCGCTCGCTCCCTTCAGGCATTCCAATTGGTTGTCTTAGAATTTCAAACCTGGTTCTGAAGTAAGCTTGAGGGATGACCTCTCCGGGAAAAATCATATGGAATTCAACCGGTGATGTCATCTTCAAAACCCAAATAGAAGCAATGCTGCGATAAGGAGCATGAATGGTAAGACGCTCAGCAACACTCCAATTGTTAACATTCCTTTTCCGTATGCCGGAGATTTCCGGTATGCACGGACAGTGAATCCGATGTAGGTGAGTGGCATAACGAAACAAAGCGTGCTAAATACAGATTCTTCCCTCTCCCATTCTTCCTCTTGTTTTTCCTGAGCAACAAAATCAATGATACTGTAAGCAAAATTGATGGTTTTGTTATCCAATTCTGGTTCCTCAAACCATACAGTAGTATTATCAAAGAAAAAGTATCCAATCGCTTTCTCATTGTATTCATTTTGTTCAGCATCACAATCATTCATACAATATGAACTGTACATAATTTTTCGATCATCGCCATAATTTTCCCAAGAACACCACAGATTATAACGTGTATTTCCGTCCTCAACATACGCATTGCACGAATCTAGCCCTTCGTTTTCACCCAGTTCCAACTCCAGAGTAAAAGTCGAATTTTCTGATGAAATTGTTGTTCTATAATCTGAATAATACTCAGCCCAACTCGATGCAAAAAGAGCGTTGATTGACCCAAATACAAAACCCAAAAACATGTAGAGAATGAAGCCGATGAGAATCCCCCAGGCAAATGATGGAGGTTTCTTTTCGACCGGTGCTATACTTTCCCATTGCTGACTCCCTCCTGTCATGATCTGTTGTACTTCCCCTGAAAGTACAGGTTGTGTCGACAATGGAATTGATATGGATTGAGGGGCAACTGACTGTTCAATACCAGAGAACATGGACGACTGATTGGATTTCGGCTCATCGTCAGCATCAGCCATGACGCTGAAAAGAAGGTCTTCATCTTGAATATTTAGCCAATCAAAACATGTTGGTTGTGAAAGTCGCGTTGAAATATGATTTCCGATTGGCCTGTCCATATGCACGGATGTCAGAGTGGCTATGAGCGGGACTGCAGATCCTGAGACCGGAGTTCGAATCTCCGTCCGTGCTCCACGATTCTACAACAATAACATGGTGATTGAATGCCTAAAATGAATGAACGACTAGCATCTGTTGGTTCAGGATTTGCTAAATTCCTCACACCACCAGAACCCGATGTCATTCGGTTCACTGTAGGCCAGCCTGACTTCGCTACACCCGCATCAATTGTTGAAGCAGCAAAGAATGCTCTTGACCGAGGAGAAACAACCTACACACGACCACAAGGAAGTGTTGAATTATGCAAGGCTGTTTCATCATACCTTCAACGATACAACATTCATCGAGACCATGATGATGTGCTCATCACTCCGGGCTGTAAGCAGGCATTGTTCTATTCAATGTTGACACTGCTCAATCCGGGTGATGAAGTCTTGTTGCTTTCACCCGCGTGGCCATCATACGATGGTATGCTCAAACTTTTGGGTGTAGTTCCGATTCACGTTCCTGTACACCACCACAATTACCACCCCGATTTTGATGCTCTAGCCGCTGCTGTTACCTCAAAAACAACGGCGATTATTCTCAACTCTCCAAACAATCCAACTGGTGCAGTGTACACCTCATCAGAGATTGAACGACTCACTGCATTTTCAGTGGAGCATGACCTATGGATTATCGATGATATGATCTATGCAAATCTCACTTGGGCCGATGAAGGATACACCTCACCAACTTCATTTGAAGGTGGAGCAGAACGAACAGTATCGATTGGTGGATGGTCAAAAGGTTGGTCGATGACGGGGTGGAGGCTCGGTTGGATCACGGGACCAACACATGTGATGAGCAATGTCAAAACTGTAAATGCGAGCTCAGCGACACATGTTCCAACATTTCTCATGCCAGCCGCAAAGCAGGCGTTTGAAGCTATGAACGATGTTGAACTCATGAAAAAAGAATTCGCAAAACGTCGAACACTCATCCACGAAGGGTTTCAATCCCTCCCAGGTGTTAAGGTTCCAGAACCTGAAGGTGCATTCTACATGTTCTGTGATATCAGAGGAACGGGAATGAGCGATACCGAATTTGCTCTCCGTGCAATGGAAGAAGCAAGAGTACAATGCATTCCTGGTTCGCTCATGCCGGGCGGTGAAGGGTTTATTCGTATCAGTTATGCAACCAGCGAAGAGAACATCAACGAGGGTGTTCGTCGACTCAAGCAATGGTTAGAACAAATTGAATAATGGTTCTGGATTTTACCCTTCATACTTTTTGTCTTCTTCTTGCCAATTATATGAGGCAGATTGAAGACGGAGGCGGACAAGGAATACACATGGCCGTTGATGAAACCGGTATCTCGGTTCGAGACGGTGTCATCGCAGGTGATGCTTCAGTTACGTCTTCAGGCTCCGGAGTAGCACAAATCAATCTTCAAGATTCTGCGATAGCGGGCGATGTTACCATTGTACAAAACACAATGAATACCGACGAGCTCGTCGAAAAACTACGTTCTGAACTAACACAATTCAAGAGTGGAGGTGTGGGATTCAAACTTCCTGAAGGCGGATTTTCTCGTCACGATATTGAAGCACTCATCCCCCAACTCATCCGTGACCCAAGTCCACTTAGGGAATTATCCACACCAAATCTCGTTGAATTTGGTCGGTTACTGCGTGCCATGGCACAACCGAAACTGCTAGCTATCATCGCTTCCCAGCTTCTTGGCCGAGAAGATGTGCGTTCAACACCTGCCATCTTAACCGCTGCCCATCTTCTTGGGGCAGATGCTGAAACTGCGGTCTTACGACCAAGAAGTGCTTTACAACATGCCGATACTGCCTTTCAAATCGCAAACGAGCACGGACTGATTGAACTTGCTGCGTGTGCTTTGCACACCTCAATTCGATGTTGTAAAGAATTATCCATCGACCGAATGAAATATGTCGAAAACGTTACAACGTATCTCGAACAATATGGTGAGGGTAACGATATTGCTGCAGCGTGGCTTCATATTTCACTCGGTGAACATCATGAGGGGGCCCGAGGTGGTCTTGCTGATCACCATGAGTCGATGGGTCTTGATAGAGCCCGTAAAGCAGGCGATATCGAAGCTCAAATTCTTGCCTTGGTCCTTTCGGCAGACAACACCCATTGGGTGATTCGAGAGCATATTTGGGAAGACCTCAAATCATCCAGTGAGCGATATGGCCTTCGATTTTACTCAATGCTCATCAATCTCGCTGATTTTGTTCGTCATGGTGAATATCAGCGTCTTTTAGCGGGTATTCGAACGATTCAACGGACATCTCGAGAAGCAGGTCTCATCGAACTCGAAGTCATGGGTGCTCTTCTTCAATTTACACAGGGCGTTCACAACATCATCGAAGATGGAGCCTTAACTCAGGCCCAAAAGTCATCAAGCATTCGACAATTATTGGACGAAGATCACATTGCAGAAGCTATCGACCGCGTGTTAACCGAAGGCTACCTCGGTCTCGATGACGAACTGGTGTTCTTTTTCGGCCTTATCGCTCTTTCAAATCTATCTTTGCCACCTCAAGGCCAAGCATATCTCCAACTTGAACGTGAGTCAACCACGGTTTCAATTCGTGCTATGCTCCTGTTGTTGTCTGGTATCACAGAAAATGGAAGCTATGACCAACGTGTTTTACGTAATGTAAAGAAAATGCTCATTGAAAAAGAAATTACACTTGACCAACCTGTTTGGAGGTTGTTTGAACTGGCCTCGAAATCTCGCCGAACCGAGGTTATCACGCCACAACAACGTGAACAATTCGTTCAAAGGAACCCTGTACCAGCTGACATTGGTCGTTTTGTGTTTTGGTTTGTCGCGACATTTTGGCTCATTGAACTCATGAATGTTCTCGATTATATTGACTTTTCATTCGCTGAGTACATCGCCTTGGATGAATCTTTCACTGGATTGTTTTTGCCTATTGTTTTCATTGCATCGTATACGATGCGAAGTTTGCGGGCTTCAAAAATTACTGAACTTCGCCGTTCGCAACAAAATAGACCCGATCCCATTCCATATTTGTTCAATGAGACCACCATTAGTGAAGGGCGAGAAATTGTCAACATCCTGTTGCATTGGTTAGGCTCCCTCTTGATGACGCTCATCTTTTTCATGATGCTCGTTGGCGAAAGTTACCCAAGCCGCGAAGGCGTCATCATTCTCTTTGTCCTCTATGTTCTCATCACACAATCCATACATAATTCACATCATTCTTTACAGATGTGGCGAAGATTCGCATTCCTTAACGTGTGTTTTGTAGGTGTTGCTTTCTTCATGGATCAAGATATTGTGCACCCTGATTCCTTCCTCACCTATTGGTATGGTTTGATGGTGCTTGTCCTCCTCGTCTACTTTTCAAACAAGAAAACAATGCAAGAAAAGTACAGTGCGATGATTCAGCAATACCAGGATGTGAACTAATGGTTTATCGCGTTACACTCAAACACGCTCATGGAAAAATTTCCCATGAAGCTGTCATGGATTTAGTTAAACGATTGGATGGCAATGAACATGCTGAATTTCGAATGACCGATGATGGCATTCACTTCCAAACGGGTGATGCAGAGGCTGTGATTAGCCATCGCAGTGGAGAAATCGTGATTACACCCGGCTCCCCATCGAGAATTCGTGCAACTCGAATTGGGGAACTATTTGTTGTTCCTGGAATGATCATGAATGCACAAAATAAGAAGCGGAACAAAAAGGCAACCAACACAGCGACAATGGCTATGATGGCGACGCTCGATGCTGACCCTGCTGATGTTCACAGCAACCTGTTCCCCGATGTATCACCTGAAGAGTGGGAAGGAATTCGAAACGCCATGGGTGTTGATGATGTGCAAGAAATCATTTCACCATTTACTGCACATCAACCCGCTGAAGCTAGAACAATTGATCTCTCTGAAAGTTTTAGCATCAATGCCGACCATTGGACGCCTCCTACATCATGGATGGGCCGTCGAGGGAAAGATGCTGCTGAGTATCTCAATTACCCAAGAGGCTCTCCACAATTCTTCGTTCGCCAACTTCCACTCGACCCATGGAATATTCTTTGGGATGAATCGATGAGTGTTGGTGGCATTGAATGGAATTAAGCCCATTCTGAAGGGTCAAATCCACTACCGAATGTTCGCTCTTCATCAATCTCTATCTCTTGAACATCAGTAACATTGCCATCATGTTCCGGTGCATTGGTCTTCGCCCAATCATCAACAGGTCCTGGTTTTCCAACACCTGGGCCGTACGAGTATTTTATTTCATGAATAAGGCCTAATTTCACAAGCCATAGTTTCCTCAATGTGTTCATAAATTCATTTTTTGTTAGGCCATCAAACCAAATTGGCAGGCTGACGTTAAACGCTTGAAGAGGTCCAGGTTTTTCTTTTCCGTCATGGCCCATATGGATACCCCAATCAACACCCTGTCGAATAAGGTGAAGGCGGCTTTCATGCACCCATTCATCCCATCCATCTTTGTCATCGGTCATGTGTTGTGACATTTCGATTTGCTGACCCTCGTCGACTCTGGTCATGGATGAAATGGCAACGAGGTCTCTATTGTTTGGAACAATAACGGCAAACATGTGGCCTTGGCCTGCTGAAGGATATCGAATAAGGAAATGTGCTTGGGCCCTTTTATCAGGTTGACTTCGGACGGTTAAACGCTCATCTGCTATCCATTTTTTCAAGTTCTCAACAACTTCCGAGGCATCCATCGACCTCGGCTAAAACCTCATCCCGTTTGAATCGTTTGGATTGAAATGTGTCGAAAATTATCTCGATTCTAGCGTTTCAACCATTGATTGAATCAAAGTATGTAGTCGCTGTTTTTCTGATTTAGGCATCATTTTTCGATTCCATGCTTTTCTCGTATCAACAAAATCATCCCATGCCCAAGCGAAACTATGTCCGGATATCCAAAACAATGGAAGCGAGACAAGTATTACGATGAGAATAGTACATGTTTGTTGCAACCTTGATGTGCCAAGGAATGTCATCCAATCAACTCCTGTGAGAGATTCTATCGATGCACTTTGCCACATAAGCACTCCAACAAGAAGAAGAGAGGCAAGAGGCCAAACGATCATCGAGCCAAACATTGCTGCGAGAAACTGGTAACTCGTCCTCGCATCAAGCCCCTCATCCGTGTTATCACCCAATATGCGGCCCATCAACAACTGGAAGCCAAGTGAAAGCAAGAATAGAGGCAAGAACAAAAAGAAAACAGACCATCGTACAAGACTTTTCACTGCTAAAAGTGGATTTGCTTTTCTCAATTGGGACGGATTTGATGACAAATCTCGACCGTCAAGTCGATGTTGTTCCAAAATTTTCCCTGCCTCGATTGCATTCTCAAGCAGTTTGTCAGATGTTGTTGCTGGAGGTAGGCTTGTTTCTGATTGGTACTGTTCCCGTATTTTTCTGGCTGCATGAACTTCTTCGCTCCACTGATTCAATGGTGCTCGTTCCATGCGAGATTTCACATGAGCGAGCACATGGAAGCCTCGATGTTCATCCCATGTTTGTGCGTGAGGTGTTAACTTTGGTAAACGGCGTTCAAGTTCATCCCTGAAATGGTGAACCAATTCAGCAGGTGGCTCAACCCAGTCTTTTTTCCGAACGGCTTCGACCATATCTTCGGGTATCATCTCCGCATCGATTATGATCGCCTGACCAAATTCGATGTATTGGTCGGTTCTGAAGTGCTCCTTTGTTCGAAAATGAAGGCCGGTTGGTACGAGTTTTGGCATCGGTTGACCGTTTGCCTTCGCAAGAGCTGCTGCTGCGAGGACAGTGCGCATCGGTCCTGTTCGAAAACGAATCATGTGGGCTTTGTCATGGCTGGTCCCCTCCGGAAAGAGAACACATCCAAATCCATGTGCAATTCCACTTGCGAGGGATAGCAAAGAACGGCCATTGATATGATTAGCTTCTTCTTCTGTGCAACCTCCACGAAGTAATTCCGCTTTACGAACCACCGGTTGAACTGCCAGTTTTCGTGTCCACCACCCCAAAAAGAAACGTGTGACTAGGTCGTGACGACTGCCTACAACAAATTCCTTTGGATGCTGCAAAAATATGCCCAGCGGGTCCATGAGGCCGTTTGTGTGCCATCCACAGCACATAGAACCACCTTCGTGGTCTAATTCTTCAATTGATGAGGAAGACGTCGTCCGAAATTGTATGGCTGAAACTCGACGGCAAAACCAAAAGCCAAGCCAAGTCCAAAACGGCGAGCCAGGTGTTGAACGATTGAAGACTGGGAGTGGGGCGCGAAGTAATTTTTCCATGTTCATTTTTTTTGCAGATGCGGAAAGAATGGGCAGAACCTCACCGTTGTGCACAACGACTTCGGTATCGAGGTCGGCTTGTGTCATGCTCTTACCCCCGTAGTGAAGATGCGAGTAAAGCCAAATCTTCGTGGTCAATCTCGGAGGAAGTGGGGGTTCTAGGCCACATCGCAGCTAAAGTCGAGCCTCCATCTCCTACTGTTCTGGGAAGAACATGAACATGGACATGTGGCACTTCTTGGCCTGCGTTTGGTCCATCGTGGAGGCAAACGGTAAAATCATTCGTAGCAAAGTGTTTGCTCAACAATTGCTGAACTTGAACAATACCTTCCATCAATGCTGATGCCTCGGATTCAGAGAGCATGCTGAGGTGAGAAACTCCTCGTTTCGGTATCACAAGCGTATGGCCTTCTCGTCGAGGAAAAATATCCAAGAATGCAAACCATTGTTCACCCTCGGCGACTTTGTGACAAGGAATTTCTCCCTTGACTATTTTTTCAAATAGAGTTTGGTCAGCCATGAACGTGCTACTCTCAATCCATTTTTGAGATTAAGCACCGTGAATGGTGGTATTATTCATCTTGTGGAGCGAGAATCCAATGACCACCTGCACCTTTCTTCAATGCAAGTCGACCGGTTTGGCCTGAAACATCTACAGTAATGTGATGGAGGAAATCATGTGAGGATTCTGTGAAATCAGTTCGCTTAAATTGACCTCGCGATTCTTCCCGAGCAAGTGATGATATCGTGCATGCTGTGAGCAACCTGATACTTGCTTGTGTGTTGAGAACTTCGACTAAGTTGGTGTTCATCACCAACGACGTTTGGTCGAGATGAAGTGATTCTGCCTGCACTGAGATGGCCTCGAGTTCTTCTTTGAGTTGTTGAAGTGACTGTGAGTTCATTTCTTTCGTTGCTGCGAGAGATGAACGAATTGATGAGACGATATTGCCGATTCGGAGTGCGTGGCTCTTTTCTTCACCTGCTTCCATCATAGCCGATATGTCCGCTTCCATTTGAGCAAATGCTTCTTGGAGACGGTCTGAAGATGCAAAAGACCTGCCGGATAACCAGTCACCTGATGCGGCGTCTCTGCCTGCTTCTGATGCTATCGCTAGACTATCGAGCATGCGGTTGCCAACGAGAAGACCTGCCCCATGGAAACCACTTGAGGCTGCGTCGCCAGCTGCGTAAAGACCCGTTGCCCATCTCGACCAAGAACCGACAACACATCGGCCAAGGCTATCAACAGGTAGACCTCCGATGGTGAAATCGACTCTGCATTCTATGGGAACAGTTGACCGATTCATGTCGATGCCACTTCGCATTTTTACAAGGTCAAATGTTGAAGTCCACCATGCCTTGTTTTCACCGAGTTGACGTGCGTCGAGAACAGGTTGGACAGCCGAAGAAATTGCGTCGCAAAGTGCTGAGTGATCAAGATCTTTGGTTGCAATTTCCGGACCTGTTGATTCATGAAGCCCTGCTCCGTCTGATAGAATGCCAAATGGTAATGCAATGTTCGTTCCTTTTACGCAAAGAGGATGAGAAATAACATGTTCCATATCTCTCAACGGGATGCCTGCTCGAAACGCCATATCCATTCCAAATCCAACAGAACCACCTGAGAACGCTCCCTCAAATCCTTCATCGGCTATAATGAGGGCTTTACATTGGATTGGAACGATGGTTCCGTTCATCGAATCGAGGGCAAGAAGTCCTTCGACTGCGAAATCGTTGAGCACGAGATGAAGAGGGATGTGGTCGCCCCTTCGAACGACACCAAATTTCATCGCTTGTTCTTCAAGCACTTGGTGGACTTCAAGTGATGTACTGTCCCCAGAATCAATACAACGTGGTTGACGATGGCCTACGGCGTGACGGGTCTTTGGTAATCCTTTTTGGTCACGATGAAAGATGACGCCTTTTCGTTCAAGATAGTCGACTTCGCTGATGGCTTTTGCAGAAATTGTTGAAACGACGTCTTGGTCCGAGAGAAAGGCTCCTGAACGAACTGTATCTTCTCTGTGACCTCTGTTATTTGCTTCTTGAAGACCTGCTGCAATACCGTCACGGGCACCATGACCGTGATGGCCAAGACCTGTTGAGGAGAGCAACAATGTTGTTGCACCTGCGGCGGCCGACTCGCTTGCTGCACGCAATCCTGCAAGTGTATCACCAAGAACGACAACATCCCACGCTTCCATTTCTGCACGCCCTCACCACTGTCGAAACACCCTCCCTCCATAAGCAAACCGATTCAACCGTCTGCTTAATCTGTGAAATTGGGGAAGGGTAATAACGACAATTTTCGAACCCTTTCTTCCTCTTTGGTCTTATTCCAACTGTTCTGATTGATGGCACGTGTAGATCTTGTTTCAAGAACTGAAGATTCGATAACGATACCATCACTATCGCGTAGAATCACCTGTACATTTTGAAGAGAATTGTTGGATTTGTTCCAGGCAATGCTGAGCCATAGAACGACACCTCGCTGAAGATACCTCGGCATCCAATCGAGTGCATCGTTGTCTCCATCATTTCGCAATTGAACTGGCCCGGTCGGCGGAGGGCAGGGTGCAACTTCGAATCGGTGATCTCTTGACAATGGTTCGCCATCAGGGCAAATGACCTCAATTCGGGCAACTTTTTCTTCAAATGTTTGATTATTCAATGCAATGAAGAGATGTCCGGCCCCACCAACGCATTCTTTATCGAGAGCAATGTCCATTCTCCAATCCGAACGAAGGTATTCTGGTCTGCCCGAAATGAGATCCAACTGAAGACGTTCAAGCAGTTGAAATGCACCTGGTTGCCAATTTCTTGCGTGCGAGATAAGGCGTTGAAATGACCGCCAGTGAAACAAATGGTTACGGTCGAGAATGAGGTCTTCAATCGCATCGTTTCGAATAAATTCTTTCATTTCTTCAAGTGCCTCGTCAGAAGTGATTTCTGCATTCATATCGAGATAAAGAACATACAACAAACGTTCCCACGATTGTTCCTTATCAAAACCTGGCAAAACGCTCTCATCGAACTTCTTCATCCACTCATTCCATTCAATTGTGAGGTCGGGGTCGAGATGAAGAACGAGCATCTCACTCAAAATTGAACCCAATTGTGTTGGGTGATGAGTCGGCGAGTGGTGGGTCAGGTATGGCATTAAATCTCCTTGCTGTCGAACGGTTTCTGATGTAAATATGGAATGAAACATATGAGCAAAGCCGAGGGTCATTGCGACGAGAAGGGCAAGATTCCATGCAATCGTATCCGGGGTGATGGCAGTTGCGAAACCGAGCAAAAAGAGTGCAAACATGCCCAAAAAAACGTTGGTGAGAATGTGTCGCCTTACGTCGGTTAGTCCCTCGAGCACTCGATCCATACCCGGTTGAGAACGGAGAGATTGTTTGTGGGTCATGTGCAAACTTCCAAGTTCACGTAAGGACAATTTTGCTTGTGTAGCAGACCACATCGATTCTGAAGCAAGAAGTGGTGGGAGGATGGCAATGCCAACAGGAATAAACCAAATCAAAAACACTTGAAGCGGATTGCCAACCGATTCTTCTGGAATCAAGGCTGTAAATAACGCTACGATGGCGACACTAAAGCCAAACATAATTCGGAGAAGCATGAGAAATCGATTTCTCGCAATTTTTCCAGCTTGCAATCTTCTTCGTTCTTGCACTTCCCATTTCTCAAGGGTTCGTTCAAGAGGGTTATCTGTTCGAGTAAAACCAGAGCCGTAAGGGTCTGGCAAGATGTTATGGGCACGCTCGGCTTGCTTTGTTGTGGCCGATTTTTCGTCGTCCATGGTCGCCCGCCTCATGTGGTGGCTGTATTGCTTCAATATGGGTCTTTTTGCTTTCTTGGAATAAACAATTTCTATTTGGACAAGCTTATGAGCGGGCGTGGCAGGATTCGAACCCGCGATCTTCGGCTTAGGAGGCCGACGCATTATCCAGCTGTGCTACACGCCCAAATCTTGCTGACATGGATTGTTTCATGACGGTTGCGATGATTCACTTTGGTTGCTTCATCGCATCGGCAATTGAGAAAAAGAGTGCTTCTAAATGCACTCTTCCCTTCGAACCGTACCTCATCGAAACATCGCATTTTGCCACCGCATTCATCAGCATATCCATCGTATCAATATCGTAATGTGACCTTCCTTTAATGAGGAATGCATGAATTTGTTCAACGACATCTGTTGGGCTTAGGTAATGCTTTGCCATGATTTGATCAAGCAACCCCATGGCTCCTTTGAGGACAAGTACTTGCTTGTTCGCTTGTCGTTCTCGTTTCCAATCAATGATTCTCCCTCTCATGGCTTCTTCGACCATCAATTGAATTTCTCTTGAGATGATATTTGATGCAATTTTTTGGACATTTTCTCGGGCGCCCAGATGGTTATGATGATGCATCGTATCGGTCAAGAAAATTGCTCTTCGAAGATTGCCATTTGCGACGTGAGCGATATCACCCAATACGCCCTTTGCAACATTGCATTGCTCTTCAGCTACAATTTGTGTGAGGCGCTTTTCAATTTGTGATGAGGAAAGTGCAGGTAGACGAATATGATGGGTTCGACTTCGTAATGCATCAATCACTCTAGAAGGCGTAGTCGCTGTAAAAATAAATCGAGCATTGATGCTTGTTTTCTCCATCATTCGTCGAAGGTATGCTTGCATGCCTCTCGTAAGATAGTCAGCATCTTCAATAATCAAAATACGAGAAATCGGGCGCTGATCTCCTTTCTCGAGTTCAGTACCGGCGGGCGGTGGCGATGATGAGGTTTCATCGTATTGAAGAAATTGAAAGGAGTCAAGGCTGGTACGTGATGCCAAAGTATCGCCTGATTGTGAGCCAGAAGGACGAAGAAATGCTTCGAAATTCGCCATTGCACCTTCTTTTCGAACAATGTTTCGGGCTTGAAGAACATGACTTGTTGCTTTCCAACTTTGACCAAGCACTTGCCGACATACAAGACGATGCATCGCAGTTTTCCCGCAACCAGATGGCCCGGAAATGAGAAGATGTGGTGGTTCAGCGACCGTTGTCACGTGCTGAAGATACGCATGTATTTCCTCAGGAATGAGCAATTCAGAATACAGGCGCGGGGCTTTGGATTCTAGCCACATTGCCATGTTGAATACCATATGACGAGAGTCTTTCAACTCTGCGAAGAAGATTATTCAGCAGATACACGCTTGGTACCATGACGTCGTAATTTGACGAAGATTCGAGCACCACAGGATTTGCAGCTGATTCCATTTCGGTCGCGATGAAAGGCTTCTATTGAGCCGCAATCGGCACATTTGTAATCGACGTTTTCCATCATCTCATTCCCTCGATGTGCCTCCGAATTGCCCATTGGTTTTGAATGTGTTCATTGACATAAGCCTGAGAGATAATCGAGAACGCCGGATGGAACGAGAGCAAGTTGACCTGCTCGTATCAATTCCATCATGACTTCCTCGACAACAATTTCGTCAATATTGAGCTCATATGCGATTTTTAAAATCCCATTTGCGTCTGAACCATGGCGCTCAATACAATCGACAATCTGATCGAAAAGTGGACTTTGCTTTCCCCTTGAAGTGGGTTTGCGTTTGGCTTTGTGAGACATTTCAACAATTGGATTGGCCACCAACGATTTGTGGCATGAGGATGATGTCGTCGTCTTCGGTCAAATCATGCTCAACCAGTTGTTGAAGGTTGAGCATCTGGCCATTCACGAATGGCCAACTGTTGTTTTGTTGGGATGTTGCCTTGTCGACGAGTTCTTGTTTCGACATCAACACTGTTGTATGACCTGAAGAGGACGGAATCTTGACCTTGAGGGCCGTTATGTTATCGCTTCCACCAACGATAGGTGGCATGAGGCGAATAAGGCTATCATCTTCCAAATCCATGCTCGCAAAATCGTCAATGCTGACGGATGTGTCGTTGACATACACCCATGTGTTGGTTGCGTCAGCAAGTCGTTCGACGACTTCTTCTTGTGTCATTTGAGCAACAGTGTGCCCAGTTTTATCTGCTATCTGTACTGTAAACGTTTTCATTTTAGTTCCTTCCTGACCCTTGGATGTGATGTTGAAATGCTGTTCTTCGTCATCTCCGTTGGGCACTGGAGAAGAATATACTCCACTTATTATAAAGAATGGATTTTGATTTAAAATCGAATATTTGCTTGGCGTGCAAGAAGGTAAATTTGCATGCTCTGTTCAAGCATTGCTGCGTTCGCCCATGCTTGATTAAAATCAGCACCAACTGCGAAAGCACCATGGCCTCGGATCACAACAGCCCGCATACCACCTTGCTGAAGAGCCTCAACCAGTTGTCGAAGGAATTCGTCTGGATTTTCTTCATCTGGTTCGACGATGATGATTTTTCCAAGATTTTGCTTCCCTACGACATCAATAGGCTGAACGAGAACAAGGTCTTGTTCACAACTCACTGCTGTTGTGTAAGGGGCATGAACTCGAATAGCGGCAGCAGGGCCGCCTGTGACCATGCTTACTGAGGCTAGAACAACTTCAAACGAACGCCAGTCTGACGTAGCCCCCCTTGGTGCAACCCCGCTCCCCATTTGACCAATGCATATACTTCGTTCGTCCATCGATGCAAGCATCACCATATGTTTTGTCGCAAGCATGACGCCTGGTTGCCCTGGATGTAACATAGCAAGTCCACCGAGGTTGCCGCGTACGAGATGATCTCGGTCAAGTTGTTTCCCTAATCGAATGAAATCATTGACCAAGTGGCCTGCGATGACAATATTTCCCTCGACGATAGGAGGCATATTTGGTTCCTCAAGATCTTTGATGACTTCGACAGCTCCTTGGAGGGCCCCGTCTAAGCGTTGGATTTCTTTTTGCATTGCTTCAACATCTTGATGAGGAGTTGGTTTTACTTCCACTGCAGGTTCTTCTTCTGAAGACGTCGCTTCAACAGATGAATTAGCAATTGATTCTGCTTCGTGAGTGATTTCTAGTGGTTCATTGTTGTTTTCGTTTTCAGAAACCGGTTGTCCAGCATCTTCAGTTCTTTCTTCCTCGATTTTGGGTTCCTCTGATCGAGGTTCTTCTTCCGTTACTTCCGCATCTTCAACAATCGAATCTTCTGCGACTTCATCCGGTAGTACCTCTTCGGATTGTTCCTTAGACGCGT
>CAZTGO010000025.1:0-15609 GCA_964613395.1 uncultured Candidatus Poseidoniales archaeon
TACATTTTTCGAATGTAAAGCAACTAACGTTCTCCGGTCTGAACTTTCCAAAGTGCAGCATAATGTCCACTCGTTTCCACAAGTTCATCGTGGGTACCATCTTCGACAACTATACCTTTCTCGAGAACAATAATCCTGTCTGCATGGCGGATGGTCGAGAGTCGATGAGCGATAATGAGTGTCGTTCTTCCTGCAGAAATTTTAGCGAGAGAACGTTGTAGTGCTGCTTCAGTTTCATTGTCAACTGCAGAGGTCGCTTCGTCGAGGATGAGGAGCGGGGCATCTTTCAAAACGGCTCGAGCAATCGCGATTCGTTGTCTTTGACCTCCGCTTAATCTATGTCCACCTTCACCAACAAAGGTTTGCCAACCCTGAGGTAACTCCTCGATGAAATCAATGGCTTCAGCAACTTGGGCAGCATGTTGAATTTCTTCAAACGATGCATCAAGGTTCCCATATCGAATATTTTCTTCAATCGTAGCGGGAAAAAGGGTGACATGTTGTTCAACCAGAGCGATTTGGCGACGCAATGAATCAAGAGACCATTTATGGATGGCTTCATCACACCATGTGATTGAACCTTGACTCGGTTGGGCGAACCGAAGAATGAGACGGACCAAGGTGGTTTTTCCAGCCCCTGTGATTCCGACAACACCGAGGGTTTTTCCAGCATCAATAGTCAAATCTAGGCCTTCAAACAAAGGCTCTCGACCAGGATATTGGAATCCTACGCTTTCGAATCGAAGATCTCCGCTTCGAGCAATCTCCTTTTCCGGTGCATAGTCTCCTTGTTCAAGTTCGATTGGTGATTCAAGAAGATTGAGGATTCGAGATGATGATGCCATCGCCCGTTGATACAAATCAAAGGTTTCCCCAAGCCTTGTGAGTGGCCAAAGGAGTCGTTGCGTCATGAAAACGAGCACCGAGTATTCACCAACACCCATTTGATTTTCTAAGGTTAGCCAACCCCCGAGCAACAACGTAGCGGTAAAACCAACGAGAATCAGCATACGAATGAGTGGTGTAAATGCTGCTGAAAAGCGAATGGCATCTCTGTTTGCCTGGCGATATTCTTCACTTTTTTCACGGACGCGCTCCTGCTCATAACCTTCAGCTGTGAATGCTTGAATGGTTGTCATGCCAGAGAGGTCATTTTCGAGTAAAGCATTGAGCGAACCAGCAGCATCCCTTACCTTCTTGTATCGGGGCTCGAGATTCCTTTGATATCGAAACGAACCCAGAAGAATAAATGGAATTGGAACGATAGCAAAAATGGCGACCTGCCATGAGAGCGTAAAGAAGACTGCACCAACGACGATAACCGTGGTCGTCACTTGAATCAAGTCGTTTGCACCCTTGTCGAGAAAGCGTTCCAACTGATTGATGTCGTCATTGAGAATAGCGAGAAGGTTGCCCTTTTCCTGTTCATCAAACCACGAAAACGATTGACGTTGCACGTGTGCAAACACATCAGTTCTCAAATCATGTTGGACAGTTTGTGCTAAATTTCTCCACAAGACACCAAAAATATACTCAAAAATGGATTCCAAACTCCAAATCACAAAGGTGAGTACACCGAGGATTAAGAGTTGAGTCCAGGGGTCAGTCCATCCAAAAGATGCCATGAACGAATCTTCTTGCTTGACGACCACATCAACCGCTACACCGATAAGGAGCGGAGGAGCGAGGTCCCAAAATTTATTCATCACAGAACAAAATGTTGCAAGGCGTATCGTCGAGCGGTGAGGGCCCATATAGGTCAAAAGCCGACGCAGCGGCCCCACTTCCTTTGACATCATGCCCTCCTCTTCTTTATTCTATGAGAACATGTGCGTTACATTCTACGAACGGAACAAACAACATCGACGATGATGAATGCACAACCGAAGATGAGGATGGCTACGCACCGACTCCTGTTATCAATCGTTGAGAGCCCGAGAAAACTTTCGCAATTCGGGGACACCTTCTAAAAGTGAGGTGGTTTGTAAGAAATCATGACGATGAGAGCCATCTTGGTTGCAGGAGGCCACGGCTCTCGTCTCCACCCATTTACCAACTACACACAGAAAACACTCTTACCATTGTACAATAGACCTGTTATCGATTACTCACTCGCTACAATTCGCCGAGCAGGCATCAAAGATATCACCATCATCTCAAACAAATTTGTTGGCCAAATCACGAGCCATGTTGGGCGAGGGCTTCCCGATGAAAGGATTCACTATGTGATCGAAGAGGAGCCCTTGGGTGTTGCACATGCGCTTAACCTCGCACGGCCGTACAACGAAAACGCTCGTCTCATGGTGTATTTTTCAGATAACATCACCACCGTTGAGTTCGAATCACACGTTCAAGATTTCAATGCGTCCAACGAACCACCGGGTTGTATGCTCATCGCTCGCGAAGAAGACAACCCTCACGCCTTTGGTGTTGCAGTTTTTGATGAATCAGGGAACATTTGCGACGTTGTCGAAAAGCCGGAAAATCCACCATCGAATCAGGCCATTGGAGGTATCTACCTGTTCGATGAAGAGTTTTGGACCTACTTGGATGAAGAGTCGGCAGCAAAAGGAAACGAATTTTCCATTTCAGACATCACTCGGAGGTACATTCAACAGTCAAAGGCCAAAGTTCTCACACTTGGAAAAGATGCATGGGTGGATTGCGGTACGCCAGAATCACTGCTACAAGCATCATTGATGGCTCAAGAAGGGAAATTGAATCCCCACCCGCACAGGTGAAGATGATGAAGATTGGAATTATTGGGGCTGGAATGGTCGGTGGGGCAATTGAGCATTGTTTTGCAGATGCCCACGATCTCTATGTCCACGACCCAGCAAGAGGGACGAACCTCAACACCGTCCTCGATAACGTGAACATGGCCTATGTTGCTGTACCCACGCCACCCCACCCTGAAACAGGAGCATGTGATACACGAATTGTTGAAGAGGTCCTCGACGCACTCCCGGATGGATTCATGGTCGTCATCAAAAGTACTGTTGTTCCCGGAACAACTCAGCACTATCACGAACAATATCCGCATCTTAAAATTGCATATTCACCAGAATTTTTGGTAGAACGAAGACGTCTCGAAGATTTTGCCAATCAAGATATTCTTGTTGTAGGAACGCATCATAAAGAATTGGCGGAATTGGTGTTTCAACAGCACGAACAAGCAGGCGTTTTGCGAAGAAAACAATTGTTTCAAGTGACACCGACTCAGGCAGAATTGGTCAAATACACAAAAAATACGTTTTACGCCCTCAAGGTCACCTTTGCAAATCAGATGTACGACATTTGTGAAGCGATGGGGCAAGACTGGTATGCAATTCGGGACATCATTACAGCAGAACAGGCTCAACCGATTGGACCTTCTCACCTCGACCCCATCTTCGGCTTACGACGAGGTTTTGGAGGGAAGTGCTTACCAAAAGACAGTCTAGCCCTTGGCGTATTAGCCGAGGAATTGGGTGTGAAGTACAATATTATGGACGCCATGCAGGAAGACAACAATACACTTCGCGACATCCTCACAGGTAAGCCAAGCGATGTCGTTACGAACGATGACTGAATTCAAACAGAAGCGGAACGCCTATGTCGTGGTTTCAACAGCCTATGTTTGAGTGCGATGAATCTTGAAAACGCTTCGATAGCGGATTGGATGGCATCCCCATCGTCAGGAGCACGTCATATTCTGCTTATTGACCCCGACAAACAAGAGCCTGATATCGCGGCTCAGCGTGCTATGGTTGCCGTCGACCTTGGAAGCTCAATGATCTTCGTTGGCGGTTCCACCGATACACCGTTCGAAAAGGTCGAAGCAACATGTGCGGCTATTCAGGAATTATTTGAATTGAGAATTTTCGCTGAGAGCCAGAAGCCAGATGGTGATGAGCAGAAATGGAATGTCCCAGTTGTGCTGTTTCCAAGCGGTGCAAACGCACTTGCAACATCAGCAGACGGCATCACGTTCATGATGCTGATGAATTCTGAAGACCCACGATTTCTCATCGGCGAGCAAGCAGCGGGGGCCCCACTCATTCGCAAATTTGGCATTGAACCAATTTCTATGGGCTACATCGTTTGTGCACCTGGAGGAAAAGTCGGTGAAGTTGGCAGTGCTCTTCTCATCAAAGAGGGCGAGGAAGAACGCGTTGCACAATATGTTGCCGCTGGAGAAATGTATGGCTTCAAATCCATCTATCTCGAAGCAGGGAGTGGTGCGGACAAACCAGTTTCAACCACACTCATCAATGCGGCACGAGAACATTGCAATCTTCCACTCATTGTTGGCGGTGGTATTCGCACCAAAGACGATGCAATGAAGGCCATACAAGCCGGTGCAGATTTTATTGTCACGGGAACGTTAGCAGAAGAAACAAGTGGCGTTGAAGAACTTCAACTGGCGTTGGGCCCAATTGTTGAATCCTGTTCTTGATCAGTCTTCTTCGAAGACTGCTGGCTCACCAGTTCCACCGGGTGAAGGAATTGCATCGGTATCAACATCAGCACCTTTAGCGAGGTCAGTTTCCTCTTTCTCGAGTTCAACGATGTCACCACCGGCGAGTTTAGCCATATCTTCGGTAGTGGGCGATTTTATTTTTCGTTCTTTATCTGGTGTCTCGGCGTAGATACTTTTCTTGAGTTCCCGACTTTCATGTCCACGAACGAGGGTGAGTGAATCAGCAAATGCTCTTCCAACGACTTCACGGGTTCGCTCGCCACGCTTTGCGGATTCCAATTCATTGGCGATAATCATTCGTTGGTCTTCGAGTTCACGCAATTCTGCTGTCCTGTCCTGAAGTGCAGATTCGAGGTCGGTGAGCGTGAGTGTCATTTGTTGAATGCGTTCATCACGTTCAAACACATCATTATGGAGGCGACGCTCTCGCCTTCGAAGAGATTCATATTCTCTATTGCGTTCTAACAACCGTCGCTTTAATTCTTCGATTTGTTCAACCAAGTAATCGTGTTCAGCAGAAACTGAGCGTGGCCCTTGCATCACCCGCTCCAATTGTTCTTCGAGTTCGGCTAGTCGTCGGTCACGAGCATCGAGCAACCCTCGCATCCTGTCAGCGATGTCTCGGAGTCTCTGCCGCTCTTCTTCGAGAGCCTCGTTGGCTGCTTTTTCAGCATCCAATTCTCGTGCCTTCTCATCGAGTTGAGTTTTCATTGTTCGGACGTCCTCTGCCGTTACAGAAGTAAGGCCAGCATTTGCTGCACGTTCAAGTGCACCAACCATTTGCATCATTCGCCCCTCCATCTCCCCGATGACTTCATCTTGCTGTTGGGTTAAATTTCGTAATTCTTCAGCCTCTTTTGCTAATGCTTCTCGCTCTTCTACAGACATCGAGGATTGTTGAACCTTCAACTCCTCTTGGGCATCATCAAGGAGTCGTTTAAGGTGGACAAGTTGAGCATCAGCATCCTGAAGTTGTTTCTCAGTTTCTTGGAGGCGGATAAGTTCTGGCGCCACACTATCCCGGCGGTCGGCCAAATCCAATTCAACAACACGTAATCTTTGTTTTGCATCGACCAATTCTTCGTTTTTATTCGCTAATTCGTCCCACGCAACGAGGATCTCTTCGACCAATTGGTCTACAGGGTATCCCTTGAGCATTCCTTCGAGCGCAGCACGTTCTTGTGAACCTGACGAGATGTCACGTCCGTTGTCATTCGGAGCGGCGCCGATGGTCATATACAGTCTATCGATGCACCACCACTCTTGAACTTTCCCAATGTTCAAGCCCAGATATGTCGAAAATTCGGCCTAAATTCACAGTCCGATTCAGTTGATGGCGGTGAACATTTCATCGTCCATATCATTGGCAAGTTTGAGTGCACCAATGGCAACTGAGTGAATTGGGTCGTCAACACATGAAACGGTAACGCTTCCAATGTCTGCAATTTCCTTTGCAACTCGGTCGGCAATACCTTCAATCAATGAACCTCCGCCAGAGAGGATGATGTTGTTTCGAAGCGTTTCTTGGTATTCTGGGTCTGCTCCTGCAACGATTCTCTTAATGGCGTTTGCAATTTTTGGAACAACACTTTGACATGCTTCTTGAATCAAGTCACCGATGTCGACTTTCTGACTCTTGCCGTCGACGGAAATCGAAACCTCGACAACCTTTGTTTCATCACCGACGTATGAATTTGCTTCTTTCCACTTTCGAACCATGTCTTTCGTGATTTGTGCACCGGTGTATTTCTTTTGGATGAGTACCATAAGTTCGTTGTCCAACCAGTCGCCAGCTTCAGTAATGGTCACTTGGTCTTCATCACTTGGGAATGTTCCGTACAATCGTGCGATGTCGGTTGTTCCTGCACCGATGTCGACGACGATAGAGCCCATGTACTGATCGATACCATAACCGGTTGCGAATGGCTCACTGACGACCATGATAGCATTCACTTGTCCTCGAAGGGTTGCAACGAGGTTGGATTTGTCTGTGAAAGATACATGGCTTGGTGAGCAGATGACACCAAGAACTTCGTCGTATTCTTCTGGGTCGACCGATTCGATGAGGTGGGAAACGAATGCCTTTGCTGCTGCGAGGTTTGCTTCATCGTCTTGAGTTACACCTGCAGCCATTGGCCTGTAGAGGTTACATGCAAGCTTCTTGCTCATTGCTTCTTCACCAAACAAGACATCTTTTCCGAGCATGTTTCTTGCTACAGGGTCTTTTGGTCGTCCGACAACAGTTTCGATTGTGAGTGTTTTACCCGCACTCGAAGATACTGTTGATTGATATGTTCCTAAGTCGATTCCTACGTAAAGTCGTTCACCCATGCATTTCACCTGTGTTTGCTTATGTTGACGCGACAACCTCATTTATTTTCAAGTTTCACCTTAAAAAATAGGCTCATGATTTCACTCATCTTCGTGCAGTTGGCCGTTTTCATCAAATTTATCATCATTTGAAAATTGTTTGATAAACGGGTCTGATATTTCACCATTCATATCATCGTGATGAAGTCGCTTTGAGAGCTGGTACGCGACACCAAAACCAACCAATATCCCAACGAGACTCCACAACCAAATTCGCTGAGAAACACCATCGTGGTTTCGCTCTTGGTCATCTGGGCTTTCCAACGGATTGTCCCATTGCACAGTGAACGATTGATTGTGGATGTATTCGATGTATTCAGAATTTGCAAAGGGTGAATTGTTGTATGATTTTGCGTACACTCGCAACTGAAAGGTCATGTCAGCAAGCGAATATGGTGGTAAGTCGTCTGGATTGTTCCATACACACGCAAACTCTGCCGATATGTTACTCGAAAAGAAACAAGCCGTGATGATGAAATTTACATTTTCAACCGAATGGATGACCGCACCAGTTTCATACGAATCGTTTTCGACATCAGTGACTTCCCACCCGAGAGATATTGTCTCTTTCCAAATATCAGTGAGGTTCTCAACGCCGTTGAAGAAGAGTTGTGGGGGCTGGTCTTCAGGTATGCATCCTGTTCCATCAACAGCCCAACCAAACGTTTCCTCGAGTGGACAAGCATCGATAGGATCGAGGAACCCATCGTCATCAGAATCATCGATACAACCGTCGAGATTGGTATCAAAGCCCGATGAATCCTCTTCTTTGCACAAGTCAAAAAGATTGGCGATACCATCGGCGTCATCATCGTTTTGACTTTCACTGCACCCCTTTTCATCGACAGTTTCTCCGAGAAGTGTTTCCGGACAGACATCTTCGAGATTTTGTATGCCATCACCGTCGTTATCTTCGTGAGGCTGAACACCTTTTGCAACAAGAGAAAACCCAGTTCGGCTTCCATCAAGTCCAACACCAAATGCATCGTTTCCTGGTGTCACAAAACGTGCAAAGACTTCCACATCGACGTGCGTGATGTTTGCGAGTTGGTCAGCGGGTATGAAGAGACCTTGCGTCGTTTCGTTTGTGGCTGGAATCAAATCTTGATTACTTAGATTGAGGTTTGTGGAATTGTAGTAGATTGGCGAACCATCAGCAAGAACATGGTCTCGTACAATGGTTGTTCCGTTGGAAAGGTGGGCAACGAGAAGAAGGTCATCGACCAGTTCAGGTTCAGGTTTCGCAGGAAAAGCCATTCGAATCTGAAGGTCTGAATCTTGTTGAACGATGAGGCGAGAGGAGAAGCGCTCGTCTGTGGCGAGAAACGGCCCGTTTGCATTCGAGCCATTCCATGCATGTGTCATCGGGTCTTGGACCCCTGCAATCCATTCGTCAGGATTCGAATCTTGCAATTCAAAACTATCGTGGAACCAGACATCATGTGCAGGCGTGGCATTCCCCGTTTCGAGTTGAAGCCGGAGGTCTTGGAAATCGACCAATGCACTGAGGTTGAGCACACCCCAGCCATCTGAAGGATTGTGGAGCAAGGCTGAACCCTCTCCACGATTTCTCTCATCAATAGGGTACGACGTGGTGGAAAGAGCAAGTGTAGCGCGGACCAATGTTCCAGAAGGAACGATGCCATCAGAAAAGAACAACCCAGAACTCGCGTTTGATGGAATGCTTACCCAGTCGGCTTGAACATCGTCAACAAGGACGAAGGACGTACGCTCGATGGAATTTGATATCCATCCTTCTTGGTACATTTGTTGGATGATTGCTGCCATGCTTGCAGCAGCTGGCGTAGACATACTCGTCCCTGAAGACGGACGTAGGTCGCCATTGTTTGTCATATCATTCCCATCGCCTTTGGCCGAGAAAACGTTTGAACCGGGGGCTAGAGCAAAAATTCCATCTCTGCCATCATGGAGTGGCCCATGAGCCGATGAAATCCAAATCTCTTGAGTGGACGATTTGACTGTAGCGCCGATAGAAGCAATGTTTCTACCGTTGGCAGGTTCGAGCACATCACCTCCATTGTTGCCCGGTGCGATGAATGCAAGCGACCAAGGCATTTGCCTTGCATACCCATCGAACACACCCGTTCGTGCAGTGTATTCTGTGGTGTCATCTCCCCATGAATCTGAATGAAGAATAGCCCCGTTTTGATTTGCTTCAAAGAGCAACTCATCGACATCAGGGATGACCCACCCTTCGTCTGAAACGACATCTTGGAACACAAGTTGACTTCCATACGCAAGAGAACTGCCGTTGTCAGGAGGTGAGAGTGAAGCGTTGTGAAACACATCATGACAGGCCAATGTTCCAGCAACATGTGTGCCGTGGCGGTAGTCAAGGTGACCGCTTTGATCATAATCATCGATGGTGGTGTTGTACAACACAATCTTTCTGTGGTCATCTGAAAAAATACCTACTGCAGTGTTGTTGCTGTAGTTTGAAGTAACATTCGATTCATCTGTTGTCTGATATTGCCGAAAGCACGCATGGTCGAAATCAATCCCGCTGTCTGCTACGCCGATGACGACATCCGCCCCGTTGAGGCCAAAATCCCATGCAGGTGTTTCAGTGGTGTGGCCGTGTTGAAGCAGTGAAGAGACGACTTCGTTTCTCGCCTCTGTTTGAAGCGACGGCTCAATCCATAGGATGCCAGGAATTGTTAGAATGTCATCAATGGATATTCGAAGGGCGGAAATCTGCACTTCAATGTACGTCGGATAGGCCACCGTTTCGAATTCAAGGTGAGCACTGCTCGCTAGAATTTGGTTTGCGATGGCCACTTTGTGTTCCTCGGGCAATCGAGGCTCGTACACGACTTTGAGGTATCGAATATCTCCGTTTGCCAGAGCTTCAGCCTGCCCCTTGTACAGAGCATTTGGCGAAGGCACGGCATCGTACATCGAAGAATCAATGGCATTCGGCGTGGCCAAAACCAACAATTCAGTAGGCGAAACAGCCCGTAGCGGCGTCATCCCGTACGAACGTACACTCAACCATTCGTCATGGGTCCACACTTGTCCTTTCGTTTCGAGAATATACTCATTGACTGCGGTTTCACTCCAGCCGTTTTGCTCAAAGACAATACCTTGACCTAGGGAAGAAATGAGAAGGATGCAAAGCAGGCCCACTTTCCCCATACATCGATTGTCACACCCTCACACTTCTAAATGATGCTATGAAGAGCGTCTTCAAACACACCATTCAATTTAAAGAGAAAAGCAAAGTCGCGGCAAAACATGAAGGCATTTCGTGTTCAAGGAATTGCACCATTTGGAAAGATGCGACAAGGATTCACATTTGACGTCGTCGCTGAAAATGAAGACGACGCTCGAGGCCGAGTGTATTCCACACTCGGTTCACGCCACCGTGCTCCACGAAGAAAAATCGAATTGAGTAGTGTTGCAGAAATTGACCCGAGAACAAGCAAAGAACCACATGTTCTCAACCACTTTCGAGAACAAATCACCGCACAAGGTGGACCAATTCAAGTCGCTGAAGAAGAATAGTTCTACAAAAATACAGGGCCTTATAAGGTCAACTTGATGAAAACCGCTCATGCGAAAACTATCGTTTCTAGTACTACTAGCCCTCATGACCGTTATGCTACCACTTTCAGCAGTGGCAGATGAAACAAAAGACATACCAACCAATGCCTCTGAAACTGGCATCCACGACTCGCTTGTTGCAGCGTTGGCCCACGCAGGACTCGTGACAGCCCTCGAAGGTGATGGCCCGTTTACTGTATTCGCTCCTACTGACGACGCATTCACTGCAGCAGGTATCGACCTCAGTACATTTGACACAGACGAGGAAAACGCTACGCTTGTTGACATTCTCACATACCACGTCGTCGTTGGTGAAACACTCTCGAGTGCGATCTCGGAGAACGTCACTGAAGTGACAGCATACAACGGGGACTCCCTCCGACTTTACCTCGATAACGGTTCGGCGTTCGTTAATGATGCGACAATCGTCCAAGCCGATGTAATGTCATCGAACGGTGTCATTCACGTTATCGATACAGTCCTCCTACCACCAGCCGACGAGGAACCTCAGGGTCCTCCAGGTGAAATCTGCTACAATATTGCCACACACACGATTGTCGTAGGGGCTGATGAAGCTACATGTGAGGCATACATGTATGTGGAAAACTACTCGATGGGCGACCAGACAGTCACAGGTTGTTACAACACAGTCACCCACGAAGTTACAAACACCACTCAGGCTATTTGTGAGTCGTACATGTGGGCACCAGCAGTCGACATCGTGATGACAGCAAAAGCAACCACTATTCACACAACATTGGTGGCGGCAATCGAAACCGCATCACTCGATGACACATTGAGCGGTGACGACAACTTCACCGTTTTTGCACCAACTGATGCTGCATTCGGAGCAGCACTCGAAGCACTCTCCCTCACAGCTGAAGAACTTCTCGCAAGCGAGGGTCTTTCGGACATTTTGCTGTATCACGTCATTCCAGGCAAAATCCTCTCCTCTGACATCGCAGAAGGCGAGACAATCGTTGCAGCAGCAAACGGCGACAACCTCACCATTGTACGCAACGATTCCGGCGTGTATGTGAATGGCGCAGCAGTCACACTCGCTGATGTACCAGCATCCAACGGCGTTATCCATGTGATCGACGCTGTATTATTGCCACCAGCCGATGAGACCACAGAGGTCGAAGAAGACCCGTGTGACATGACCATTTCAGTGAGCAGCACAAGATTTGCTCCGACAAAGGTGACCGTCGATGTTGGTGCTACGGTCTGTTGGAGTTGGGAAAACGCTGACATGGCACACAATGTTCGTGAAGTCAATGGCGATAAGTCGACCACATACGTCGAAGGAGGACTGTACTCCGGAGCTGCCGCTACTACAGTGATGTTCAAACACACGTTTACAGAAAACACGACATTCTACTATGTCTGTGAACCTCACATCGGTGCAAACATGTTCGGCACAGTCGTCGTAGGCGATGGTGGTGCGGCGGAAGTTAGCCCACCTCTACGAGACTCAGAAGACACACCAGGATTCCTGCTCCCAACATTCATTCTTGCAATGATTGGAGCAGTTCTCTTCACACGAAGAACCAACGAATCGTGAGCGAATGGATTGGAAAAAACCACTTGCTGCAGGCCTCGGCATTCTTGTCGTTGTCGTTGTGATTTGGGGTTTTTTCGTTGTCCAGTTTGAGAGTCCTCTCGGCACAGATAATGTGGTCGAAATTCAACGATCTGAATCACTTACAAATGATTCAAGCGACACCCTTGCAACACTCTCCTTTGCCGAAGGTGGAGAACATCTTGACTGGGCTTCGACTGAAATCATGGTAAAAGTTGGCAATCAACAATTCCCCTGCTCGTTTGGAAGCATGTCGCTCGGACAAACAAATGTGTCAAAGGTATCGCCTACATTAAGTGCGGATGGTGTGACATTTACCACGGAGATCGATGCAACAGACGAAGAGTCGTTCACACATTTCAATATCTCAACGCAGCGAGGAGGCGAATCGAATCATTCAACGATGAGATTTTCCAAAACAGACATCTACTTCGCCCAAGGCATTGACTGGATATTTATTGCAGACGCCGAGTTTAACGACGTTTCATCCACAGATAATCTCACATTTTCTAACGATACAAATGAGCGCCTCGATTGGTACACGTATGATATGGTCGCACACCGAGTTGAGCCAAACCAAGGCGTTTATGTTGTTCGAATTGGAGAGGAATCGTACAAAATTCAGTTCCTATCATACTACAATCAAGACGATGAGGGACGGCATCCAACCATGTTGATTGGAGCACTTGAGAACACGACGTTCCCCGCACTTTCCGATTCAACCCTTGTCGCACCGTCACCGTGTATCATTCTCTCGGAACACCCAGAATCATTGTATTGGAATGCGAGTGAGTATATTGTTCTGGCCGAACAACAAACCAATATCTGCTCGCAGGCGTGTGACATGGAACTTTTCATCTTCTACGAAACCATGCAAGTCGAAACACGGTTTGTCTAGAGAATATCCACATTCAATCCTAACGCCGCATTCATCAAGGGGGAGCACGAGGCGAGGTCGAGCCGCATGGTCGAGAAGGAAGAGTTGCAACGTCTTGCAAGAGAGGTCGAAGCACTTCGACAACAACTCGATGAAATCCAAAATCGCGTGCAACAAATCGACGGCATTCTCGAAGAGCATGATGTGACCGACGGCATTCTTGAGGCGTACATATCAACCACATCAAAGTCAATTAGCCACGTTCCAATCGGCTCAGGCGTGTGCCTCAAAATCGAAATCGACCCCGATGCTTTACCAGTCACATTGGTTGATATTGGCAGCGGCATCTATGGTGAAAAAAATCTTAACGATGCCCGCACCATTACTCAAAAGAGAAAGGCAGACATCAAAGAATTACGAGACGAACTTCACGGTCAGGGTGTGCAAATTGAACAAAAACTGGGGGAAGTTGCTTCGGTGTTCAATGCTAGCGCTGAACAATTCAAACTCGAGCAAGGCCAACCTTCTACCCAGTCAACAGCACCAACAGCACCAACAACAGAGGCCGAAGAGGCTGAAGAAACCACCACAACCTCTCGCAAAAAACGCAACTCGATGTTTCGCAGTGAACTGACACTCGATGATTAGGTGATACCATGGGACTTTTCGATAAATTTCGTTCGAGGGTTCGAGAGGTCGCAACCGAGTTAAACGAAGATGAAATGCTTGCAGAGGAAGAAAGCAAAGAAGGCCAAGAAGCACTTCAAACAGCAATCGACAATGCTTCCAAAGTTCCAGAAGTTATTGAAGCAGCAGAAGATGAACCAATCGACGATGACGAGCCCGGTGATGACGACGATTGGGACGATATTGATGATGACCCTCAACCATCAGGCGATGATGATTGGGATGATTGGGATGAAGAAGAGGACGAGGAAATCGTCCAACAACCTGCACCAGCGATGTTAACGAAGAAAGAACAGAAAATGCTTTCTAAACACCAAAAAAAGCAGAAGAAAATTGTAAAACAGCGAGAAAAGGAACTCAGAAAACGCCAAGCAACCGAGGTTTCGAGACCGAAAGGAAGCCGTGTTGATCTATCGATGATGCGAACGGCTACGGGTCGACAATTGGTCGAAATTCAACAAGCCCCAAAAGGCTCAGTAAATAAAACAACACTTACTACCGACAAAGGTGTAAACGTTGA
This sequence comes from uncultured Candidatus Poseidoniales archaeon, assembly GCA_964613395.1. Lineage (GTDB taxonomy): Archaea > Thermoplasmatota > Poseidoniia > Poseidoniales > Poseidoniaceae > Poseidonia. The sequence goes on from CAZTGO010000025.1 coordinate 14,063, forward strand.
CATCGACCTTGGCGGCGGTGTCGTCAGTGAGGGTGGCAAAATTATCAAAGCCGGAGCTGCATTGGAAAACCTGCTTGAAGAACTCGAATGGATTCTACTTGAATCTGATGTCTCGAATACTGCCGTCCATTTCATTCTCGATGGACTACGCGACCAACTTGTAGGTATGCGACTACGAAAAGGAGCAGACCTTTCCAAAGTGCTTGAAGCGGCCCTAAAGCGAGCCCTCCATTCTCTCTTAGCAGCAGGATATTGGGATTTTGATGCTACGGTACAATCCTATATCGACAAGGGCGACACACCAGTCGTCATCATGTTCGTCGGTGTGAACGGTACAGGAAAAACGACCACGGCAGCAAAAGTTGCAGCCCGACTTCAACAACAAGGCCATTCCGTCATTGCAGCAGCCGGTGACACCTTCCGAGCAGGTGCGATTCAACAACTTGAAACGCATTGCGAGCGGCTTGGAATTCGTTGCATCTCAAGTCAGCGAGGTGGAGATGCCGCCGCCATTGCCCGAGATGCCATCGAGTCGGCCAAGGCCCGTAATATCGATGTGGTGCTCGTGGATACAGCTGGTAGAATGCAGAACAAAACGAATCTCATGAACGAACTTGAGAAAGTTCGTAGGGTATCAAATCCCCATCTCACCCTCTTCGTTGGCGACTCGCTTGCAGGAAATGATGCCGTTGAACAGGCCATGATGTTCCAATCCATGCTCAAATTCGACGGGGCTGTCTTGACGAAAATGGACACCGATGCAAAAGGTGGAGCAGGCCTTTCGATTGCATTTGCAACCGGCCGCCCCATCGTGTTTGCAGGCGTTGGCCAAAATTACGAAGATTTGAAGCAATTTGACCCGACATGGTTGCTCGACCAGTTGTTTGAATAGAAAGAAAGTGATGCATATGTTTAGTTCAGAAGAAGACGAACGATTTTTCTCCCTCATCTACATGTTCCAACGCTCAGCCCTTCTCCATCTCGGTTTACTCCCAGACCAAAATAAACAGATTCACTTCAATCTCGGCGAAGCACGCGAGGCTATCGAGATGATTCGGATGTTGCAAAACAAGACCAAAGATTCGATTGGTGATAAGGAGGCCCACCTCCTTCGTTCGATTATTAGTGAATTACAACTTCAGTTTACACAGGCCCCTAAGCGCCAAAAGAAGATCGAAGAAGACCAAGCACAATCAGAGATGATTCGAGAGACCTTCGCCTCGCCCCAAAACGCCCCAGTCGAAACCATCTCAAATTCTGCTCAGAGTGAAGAAGAGTAGCGGTTGTTTGATGTGCTATTAGTTGAACGGAAGGGCGAGGGCTATGGGACTGGTCTCCGAAACAAACGATGAGTCAGCACCAACTGTGCTCATTGTTGACAACAACCCTATGAGCATCACTCGACTCAAGAACGTCTTCCGTGTCAAAAATTTCAACATCGAAATTTGTGAGGACGGTGACCAAGCAGTTGACGAATACATTCGAATCGACCCTGAACTCGTGGTCATGGCTCTAGATTTACCCTCACTCGATGGTCACATCGCTGC
>CAZTGO010000026.1:0-11177 GCA_964613395.1 uncultured Candidatus Poseidoniales archaeon
GATGTTTTTAGCAACCAATGCACGTGCCAATGGTTCAGCAGGTGTTTCCCTAGGGTCGCCTACATTTGCCTTGTATGACCATCCTAGGAGGAGAACTCGTGCAGTTCCGGATTGAACACCCGATTTGTAAAGAATATTTTCGATAACATCGGCGACATGCAATGGCATTGTTCGATTGACGGCTCGAGCAGCTGTAATCAATTCAGCAGGAACACCAACATCTTGAGCACGCTGCATCATGTAATAAGGGTCAACGGGAATACAGTGGCCGCCGACTCCAACGCCAGGCGTGTACCGATGAAAATTCCATTTTGTTGCAGCAGCATTCAACACGTCTTCAACATCAAGGTCCAACTCTGGAAAAATTCTTGCTAATTCATTGACCAGTGCGATGTTGATGTCTCTTTGCACATTCTCAATAACTTTGGATGCTTCAGCGACTTCGATTTTTCCAACATAACGCACATCTTCAGATGTAAGATGGCGATAGAGTTGCACAAGTGATTGCCCTACATCAACATTTGAACATCCCACGACCCGTGCAACTTGTCTGACTCCATGGGCGGGGTCTCCTGGATTAAATCGTTCAGGGCAATAGGCAATTTCAACATCAACCCCCATTTTCAATCCCCTTGCTTCCAATTCCGGATACCAGGTCTGGGCGGTGACGCCCGGATACACTGTTGATTCGAGAACCACGATGGTTCTCGACGAGGGCTGAATAGCATCAAAAACAGCACAGCCGGCCTTGTGCACATAGGAAAGATCTGGTTTGAGGTCTTCAGTAATTGGCGTTGGAACCGTGATGAGAACAACATCGCAATGTTGCACTGCCTCCTCGGTGTGCATCGTTATGTTCCATCGAGGGTCATCTTTTGATGGAATAAGCCCCTCAACTTCTGGGTCACCCGTTGGGTTTTCTTGTTGGTGTATCTTTGAAACAGTATGTTCGGAGACATCTACACCCCAAATTGTGAAACCGGCGTCATAAAACCCGATAGCAGTAGGTAAGCCAACATAACCTAAACCAATGATTCCAATTGTAATGGAGCCTTTTTCCAAGGCCTCATCAAAGGATTCATTCCATCCCATGAAACGATACCACCTGTCTTTGTTCTTCAATTCAATGGCTTGACAAAGAAAAGAACCATACAATTTGGCGTTCTCAGAACAATCCATGAAGCGAGTGTTGGTGACTGGAGGCTCTGGCTTCATTGGCCTGAATTGCGTTTCAGCACTTCTCAAACATGGCGTTGAAGTTCATGTTTTGGATGTAGAGATGCCAGTGAAAAACCATCCAATCATCACCCACTCTAATCTCAGTTGGTTTATTGGTTCGATTTTAGATAGAGATGTTGTTGATAATGCCATGAATGGATGTGGTGCTGTAGTTCATTTAGCAGCACAATCCTCGGTACCTGAATCGATGAAAGACCCAGCTCGAACGATGGCCATCAATTTCGATGGAACAAAAAACATTCATTCGAGTGCACTCCAATGCGGGGCGTCAAGAATTGTGTTTGCATCCTCAGCAGCAGTGTATGGTGCCCCAGAAAGCGTGCCACTCACCGAAGAATCTCCTTGTACTCCTCAATCGCCGTACGGACAGTCAAAATTTGATGCTGAGCGTTTTCTTATGAATCAAGAATCATCACGATTGTCATCAATTGCATTGCGTTTCTTCAACGTGTATGGGGCGACACCACATGGGCGAGGGCGAGGCGTCATACCGTCTATTTTTGATGAAATCAGCAACAAACAACGATGCATCCTCTTCGGTGAAGGGGAGCAAACAAGAGATTTCGTGCATGTGCATGATGTCGTTAATGCTATTTTGTTGTCCTTAGATTGTGACATACAAGAGAATCGAACCTTCAACATCTGTTCAAATACTTCAATTTCGATGATTGAATTACAGCAATATATCGGCGAAATCTTCCAAAAACGAGGTCACAAAACAGGCTACGAATTGGTCTTTGAACCCAAAAGGGATGGCGATATCCTTCACTCATTAGGTTCGTATTCGAAAGCCGCTTTGGATTTAGGATGGTCACCAAAAGAGGATTTCATAGCATCAATAAATGAATATTTCCCAATCGAATGACGTGATCGTATGGAGGTACTATGGCTATCCACAAGGAAGGTCGAAGATTTGAGTTCATCGACCCAACAAGGAATTGTGACGACGCTTAGAAACGCAAAAATGAATGTGAAATTTGTTGGCCCTATCTGTACACCTTCAAGGCAATTCATCGATTGTGAACATATTCAACTTCCTCAAAGACAATCATGGGGTCGACGCACATCGAGTTTCGCAAAGCATCTCAGAGGCTGGCTTCAGGAAGAAACAATAGAGGCCGATGTGATTCTCATCGATTGGACATTGGTGCATTTCATTCAATCAGCATTATCTCGACTTGATATTCCAAAGATATTGATCGACCGTTCACCCCCAGCCGACAAAGGCCTTCTTGCTCGACTTCAATGGCGGCATTGGAAAGCAGCCTGGTCTGCGGTAACCTTAGGCCAAATTCGGGCAGGTTGCGTTGTATCTACCGCACATAGCGATCTTGTTACTTCGAGTTTAGGTGTTTCCCAAGAGAGCATCGACATTCTTCCAGCAGGTGTATCATCGATTTCTCAATCCGATAGAGTACTTTCTCGACCTATCCAATTAGTGTACCATGGACGTTTGGATAAAAATCGTGGATTGCTAAAGATGTTTGAATTTGTAAAATCAGCCAACGACAATGGTTTAGATTTGAACCTCACATTGTTTGGTGACGGAAATTTAGTGACATCTAGAAGCCCGATGTCATTAGAGCACATCCACTTCGGCGGTCGTATTGAACACAACAAGATCGTTGAAGAACTCGAGCGTTTTCATTTTGGTCTTTTACCCATGCCAGCAACAAAGGTGTGGTCCGTTGCAAGCCCACTCAAGCAGAATGAGTATCTCGCTGCAGGTCTGCCAATCCTTGGTATTGACCATCAAGGACATCGTCTAGAGCAAAAATTAGATTTCTTGAATTTGTATTCTCCCGACCAATTTTCGTCGCAGTCTTTGAAACTCCTCAGCCATCTTACTGAGGCTGATTACGAGAAATTATCACAGCAAGCACGTGTATATGCCCAAGACACATGTCATTGGGAAATGAGGTGCGAGGCGCTGCTTGAACGTTTGAAATCATTGCAACAATGAATTGTACACCTCTTCCCAGCGTTTTTGGACAGAAGCAATTGAAAATTGCTCATCCAATGTTGGTGTTCGTTCATCATCAAGTACATTCTGAATTGCCTTTGCCCATTGCTGTGGTGTCTCACCATCCACTCGCACCACCCCCGGTATTTCTGGAACGTGTTGGGAAGCGAGCACCTTTGTGCCACATGCTAATGCTTCAAGAGCAACCATTGGCTGACCTTCAAAGGCAGATGGTATCAGAAGAATTTCTGCAGAGCGGAGATGAAAAAGGACTTCATCATCAGTGATCCAACCGAGGCTGTGAATTTTTTCAGACTGATGCGTCGTCACACCAGTCATCCAAAGGGAAATTTCACTTTCAAGAATGTTGACAACATCGACAGCGATTTGATGATTCTTAACTGGGTCATTTCTTGCAAGAAGGAGGAGTTTCCCTGGTGTTCTTTCCACCACATCACTGACGCAAAATTTTGGGTCAACCGGATTTGATACGGCTTCCACCGATGGTCCAAATGATTCGAATGTCGTCTTCCAATGGTCATTAAGTGCGACAACTTGAACCAAGTGATGTGAGGCAATTTTCTTGAATGTTTGAGCTCGTGAAGATGTGCCTTGTTGAGATTTGCCTTGCATCAACCATGCGTACATATTCCCGCTATGGAGATGAACAACACAGGGAATGTTCAATTTTAGAGCATAACCCAAGAATTTCATCTTACGACGCCACGACCAATCTGATGCCGCATGAATGTGGACAATATCGGGTCGGTTTGAAGAGCGACATATTCTTTTGAAGGATTTCATCGATGAGAAATACCTGCTGACTTTACGGAGTACATGGCCTTCACAATGGGTTGCAAGAGCCTCAGCATGCCATGTTTCAGGGGGATGCTCGACGAGTGTTTTCATCACCGTTCGCATACCACCTCTCGTCTCGAATGGTCCGAGGTGAAGCACCTTGGGCATGGTTAAACGACATCGGTTTGCCACATCAATGTAAGGTGATGAAATGTTCTTATCAACCAAAAATATAGCAGAGGGCTCAAATGTAGAAATCCAATCAGCGTAGCGTGCGTTTACACCCACCTCTCATTTTGGAGGTCGTTTTCATTGTTTGGTGTACATTTCCATTTTTATTGTACGAAATCCGTTCACGTCAGTGGAAAAAGAAGTTCAAACTCGTCAGGCCAGATGCAAACAAAGACCTGACATTGACCTATCTTCTACCCGTTTGGAACGAAGAGGTGCTGATCGAGCGGAAATTAACCGATATAGCACAGCAGAAGGTCAAGGCTTCGCTGCTTCTCATCGATTCAGCCTCGACGGATTCAACTGTTGAAAAAGCAAGGGCGTGGCTAAAAAACCACCCTGATGCCTTTACTGAGGTCAAGTTGGTCACCATGTCCCAACGTCTTGGAAAAAGTTCTGCAGTTCAACTCGCACTCAAGCATCTTCATTCTGATTTCAAGCACGACCTTGTTTGTATGACCGACGCGGATGCAACAATTCAGCCTCATGCAGTTGAACGATTGTGTGCTTGGTTCTCCGAGAAACAAATTGGTGCGGTAGGGGCATTACCACAGCGTCATACTGCACGAAGAGAAGAAGAATTGCACAGAACTTTTTGGGATGAATGGAGGGTTAGAGAAGCGCACCTCGATAGCACACCTTTTCTCGAAGGTTCCTGCATGGTGTGGCGAAATGAACTGGTACTTCCTGATGATATTCGTACGCAGGCGAACGCGGACGATGCCCAAATCGCTCTAGCAGTTCGTACCAAGGGCTCTCGCACAATCGTCGACGAAGAGGCGAGATTTTCCGATGTGGCCCCGTGGTCTCGCCAAGAGCAAGCAAAGCAAAAAATCCGGCGCGGACAAGGTCTACAACGTGCATTGCTAAGATATAGGCCTGTGATGATCTCGCAAAATATCGGTGAATTTCGTCGTGTGTTCCGAATGCAATTTCATGCACTCATCATAGCTCCACTTCTTATCGTCCTCGCCCTTTCTGTGATGGGTGTTCGGTGGGTACAGTATTTCATCTTCGGAACTCCAACGCCTATTTTTGATACCATTCTTACAGCAATCGAAGTGGTTTTTCTCGTCGGTTTGGTCCTTATTCGATATCTGAAAACCAACATTCCACTTGTCACGCTCGCAGGTGCTTGGTTTTCGAGCATGCTCTATCTTCAACGCGCACTGTTTGATATTGTGCGAGGGAAATCTCATCACATGTGGGATCAACTCAATGAACCACGTACATTAGATTTTGATGTGTAATTTGGCCTATGAGGCCATCACTGTTGTAGTAGCAATTGTTTGCCCGAGAACGGATTCGACGATGGTCACGACAACTTCACATTGTTGTGTTCCATCACAGATGTCTTGTCCGTCTTCTTGGATGGTGAATGAATCACCAGCAGCGAAGTCTTGGTCGGTTGTGTCAGCGCCGTTGTCGACGATCACGCAATCGTTGTTCGCACTGTCTTGGCCAGGGTTGGCGCAAGTTCGCGGTGCTTCACCGTTGACTTCGATTCGAATTGACAATCGAGACCATTGAATATTGCTTCCCTGGTCCATTGTCATTCGAACTAGTTCGTCGTCTGTGTCCGATCCAAGTTCACCAGCTTCACTTGTGACATCTTTTCCAGTAAATTGGTAGGGGCCATACAGAGGAATGTACGAAATATCATTCCACCAACCTATTATGCTTATATCGATTCCCGCTTGGATAAATTCAGAGTTTCCCACACCATGTTCATCGATTGCAATGAAGGCGACGGTAATCCAATAAGATGTGTTGGAGGTAGGATGCTGGTTCCAATGCGATGTGGGTACAGAGATGTTCGTATACCCACTGGAATTGAACACATGAATGTCAATGTGCCCATCTAAATCGATGTCATATCCACTAGTGATGTTATCACCGTCGATATCGATTGTTGCATGATACAAGGTGAGAACAGTATCATTAATCATCGATACATTCGAAGGTAATGATGCGTTGTACATTGATGTCAAGTTCACTACAGGGTCATCAAAATTAGAATGTTCTACTGATATTTCTGGAGCATGGTTTGGAGTTGGGGTGCTGGTTGCAGTTCCATTTGCCTCTTCTGGTTCTATACAGCCTGCAAGTAATGCTGATATGAGGATGAAAAAAGTGAAGATAATCTTTCGCATGTATGCTTCAAGATTTTTATCATTTAATTTATTTTGGACTCAAAGAAATTCTCTAGTCAAAAAAGAAAGAATTAGAAAAAAAGGGGGGCCATCTCGCCTGCCGAAGCAAGCGAGATGGCGACAAAGCACAGTTGTGCTCATCTTGAATTGGTTCAATCATGTTTTACTTTGATTGACTTCAAGAAGCCATGACAGTTGTTGTGTCGATGGTTTCACCGAGAACGGATTCGACGATGGTCACGACAACTTCACATTGTTGTGTTCCATCACAGATGTCTTGTCCGTCTTCTTGGATGGTGAATGAATCACCAGCAGCGAAGTCTTGGTCGGTTGTGTCAGCGCCGTTGTCGACGATCACGCAATCGTTGTTCGCACTGTCTTGGCCAGGGTTGGCGCAAGTTCGCGGTGCTTCACCGTTGACTTCGATTCGAATTGACAATCGAGACCATTGAATATTGCTTCCCTGGTCCATTGTCATTCGAACTAGTTCGTCGTCTGTGTCTGATCCAAGTTCACCAGCTTCACTTGTGACATCTTTTCCAGTAAATTGGTACATGGAAAAGTCTCCCTGAGCGTTGCCTTCAGCGAGTGAGCTAGCCCACACGTAAAGAACACCAGCGAGAACCACAGTGATCGCAACCATAAGGATGGTAGCGATAACAGGGCTTACTGCTTCTTCATTCATTTGTTCGTTTTTCATATTTTTGTCCTCCTTCCCCATTCGGGGTAGTTAGCCCTAACGCGATTCTCGACTTAAACGAATCGGTATCGTTGATTCCCAAAACCTGCGTTTTTTGAGCAAAATATGCGATTTCCGAATTTTCCGGAATTCCTCCTCGGTTTTACGAGTGGTACAAACTGTTTGTAGACTCAGTGTTCATCTCTAGAAATTATAACATTTTGAGGAATTTGGGTGAACAGGGTGAGAGTAACGCAGAGGGGATGGGATGCACTCAAACGAGAACTTCTACAGCCCTGTTCATGTGAGGGCATACTTTCACAGTTTATATTTATTGTTTAATTTGGCCCAAAATACAGGGTTTTACTCATTCAACAGTTAGAATTTCTGGCCCACCGTCTGTAACATAAACCGTGTGTTCAAACTGAGCGATGTTACCACCATCGTGACATGCAAGAACATGATAGGTTTCAAGGAATCGAATGCTCGTCAACTTCTTGATGAGGGCATTCCATTTGCTTTGGCGACTTTCCTCATCGGCATCAGGAAATGGTTTCTCGAGCATCGGAAATGCCCATCGTTCTGCAAATGGAAGCGTACTGTAACGCTCTTCGAGGTTTCTTGCCAATTGAGCACCCAGTGGTTTAAGTTGATTCTTCGCACGAGCCTTTCTTGAAGAAGTGAGGCCCGTGATTCGATAGATATTGGATGAGTTGGATGGTCCGAGATTTTTGATTAACCCCGAATCTCCTGTTGTGTTGAACGGCTCAACTGCATAAAATGCACCCTCTTCGACCACTCCTCTGAAGCCTTGGTGATCTGGACCGCATGCATAGGATGGTACAGAAACACCGGCATGCAATTCCCACGGTTTGAGTTGGTGACCGCACAAATTTCGTATTGGTTCAAATCCTGCATCGAGTGAAGGCTGTGCTGCTGCTTCGCCAACTTTGTACCATGGCGTGCCTGGGTGAAGCATCTCAATAGCAGCATCACGCGATTCCTTTGCCGCCTTAATTTGTTCAGTATGCATGTTGGAATTACCAATTTCTACGGTAAGTGCATTGTCGCCAATGCAGCCTTTAATGTGGACGCCAAAGTCGATTTTGACGAGATCGCCCTTTTTGAGCGTCATCTCGCCATCCCAGTCTGCAACCCCTTCAACAGAGTGGTTGGTCGTAAAGTGGGCAGCTAAGTCATTGACTGCGATTGTGGCCGGGAAAGCGGGTTTTCCGCCGTGCCTGTGAATGTAGCGTTCCGCAGATTCGATAAGGTCATGAAATGAAAGGCCAACTTTGAGTTCATCCTTCATTGCCTCAAGTGTTCTTCGAGCGACATGACCAGCATCTCGCCAATACTTGATTTGACCTTCTTCTACCATTGAATCACGACATTGGTAGGTAAAATGTCTTTGCTCATAATAGTTCCTTTTTTTAGAATGAACAAGAATAACTCAAATGCCTTGATGTTGTTCAATCCAATTCAGAATCTCCTCCTTCGAGAGAATACCTTCTCGAAGCACAGTGACCGAGTCATCATCACCATCGACTTTTACAAATGTACTCCCTTCTCCTCCAGGACATGAGCCGGGTAAGATGGCATAACTTGGTAACCGAAGGATGCGTCCAGCATCTTCTGCTGACGATTCTGGTACTTCGCCCGCTTCATTGGCACTCGTTGCAGTGATTGGCCCAACCTGCTCAACGAGTTGTCGGGCGATTTGGTTTGAAAAGCAACGAACTGCAACCCACCAACCTCCAAGACGGGTATCAAATTCTCGAAGTGCTTTGAGAACGAATGTGATGGAACCCTTCGGAAAATGCTTTTCCATCTTTTGTACAAAAGCGGAAACGTGCACGAAATCATTTGCTTGTTCCAAAGAAAGAACACCCAAACTGACCGGCTTGTCAGCGCTTCTCCTCTTCAATTTGAACAGAGCATCCAGCCCTTCCTTTGTTGGTAGTGCCCCTAAACCAGGAAGCGTGCTTGTCGGGTATGCGACAACGCCGTTGTTGCGAAGATGTTGAATGAGAGCATCATCAATCATTTCATGTCACGAATCCTGTTGAACCCATGTGTTGAGGTGCCGTTGAGCCAACTCTTCAGCAAGTGCTTTGTCTGTGGTTTTGATGAGAAGCTGCCCACTTGGGTAAAGGGTCATGTCGCATTGGCCGGTAAATGTCCAGCAGAGCCTGTTGCGAACTTCAACTTCAAAACCATCAGACTCAATGCATTCTCCTGTTCGTTCAAGCGAAAAAGTTCCTTCAATATCTGGAACGATTCGCCAAGCGTTTTGGTTTCCACACAATTCCATTGAAAATTCGTTTGACATCAACTCAACTCATTTGTTCTTTGAGATCCATTTGTATGTTCGCTGACCTTCGTACGCTTGGTCTTCTGAAATATCCACGAGTGCAAATTCTTCTGTTGGTGGAATGACACTGTTTTGTTGAATGCCCTTGTGTAAATTTTCATAGGTCAAATGGTCGATAGCAATGCGGCCCGCAAGTCGCTCAAAAAGGCTCCATCGAGAAACAACTTCACGCCAACCGGGCTGAACAATGGCTTCGAAGACCTTTGCCTTTGCTCCGGAACCATAGCCACATAGTCCAAAGATCCCGCCATCGATGTGACTGTTCTCTTCAAGGTCAGATTCCAAGGTGGACATGAGGGCGAGGAAAATTGAACCAGTGTATTGGTTACCTATCAAACTCGATGCACGTTGTCCTTTCTCAATCTTTGTTGCATGGAAATGCACATATTCGGGAGTTTTTGATATCGCACGACGGTATCCATCCATTTCCTTTTCGTAGGCTTCTTGATTTTTGGTGTGTTGTGGTGCGACGGGAGGTTCACCGATTTGAAGCAACACATCATCCCACACCGGCGTACCTAATCGGTCATGACGAAAGACATCAGGGAACATTCGTTTTGCTTGGAATGCATAGGGGAGGTGCATGATGATTCTCGACCACTGTTCGGTTAGTTGTTCGTCACCTTCGTTCCATCGGTTCATCCGTTCAGCACGTTCTTTGAAATTATGAAATGCTTGACGCACAGCATCTTGATAGCAACGGTTTGAAAACTGTCCATCAAAAATTGGTTCGTCGCGGTGTACGCTCACCGTTTCTTCACCATGTGCAAAGATGCCAAGTCGCCGAACAGTTGATTTGGGAAGATGGCGAACCATTCGGTCGACGATACCCTTTTTTACGGTTTGACCTGTTTCTTGAGCGAGTTCCATCACACTTGAGATGACCGAGCGGATGGATACTTTTCGTCGAGGTTTGAAGAAATCATGGACAGGTGTCGTCGAGACCCCCCAGCAATCTGGAATTTCAAGAAGTCGAGGGTTTTGGCGAATAAGCAGTGCCCCTCCGCCAGCACCTTGGGTGTATTCTCCACTTGAACCAAGGTCATACTTGGCGTTGTCCGAGAAAATGACAATGCCGATACGCTCGTCCTCTCCACTAGGACGAGCGGCCCAGTCAAGCGTTGTGTGTAGTGCATCTACACCGCCAATGCATGCAAAAGTCATGTCGACAACATCACAGTTACGAAAACAATCTTCACCAAATCGCTTGGAATAACGCTGTGTGAGCATGTCAAGAATATAGGTTGCAGTCGGTTTTGCTCCATCAAGTGCGGATTCAGTGCCGAGGTACATTCGACCAATAGACCGGGGGTCGATGTTGTTCCTATCGATGAGTCGCATAACAGCCATGGCACCCATTGTTGCTGTGTCTTCATGCACATCAGGAATAGCCATTGCTTGCAAGCCTAGGCCCTTGTTGAGTTTATCATAATCAGCCCCCCGCAATTCTGCGAAATCACGCATATCCAAATACAATCGAGGAAAATGAATAGCGATATCATCTATACCTACACGAACAATCGAATTTTGGTTCATGATATCACACTCAAACATCATCTTGTTGCTGTGGTGGCCCGGATGGCGGCCCAGACGGTGGTCCCGAAGGTGGTCCGCTTGGAGGTCCCGATGGTGGCCCAGACGGTGGTCCCGAAGGCGGCCCGCTTGGAGGTCCGGATGGTGGCCCTGAAGGTGGTCCGCTTGGAGGTCCCGATGGTGGCCCGGACGGTGGTCCCGAAGGTG
>CAZTGO010000026.1:11277-12854 GCA_964613395.1 uncultured Candidatus Poseidoniales archaeon
GGTCCCGATGGTGGCCCGGACGGTGGTCCCGAAGGTGGTCCGCTTGGAGGTCCCGGTGGAGCGACAGATTCGGGTGATTCTTCGACTTGACGCTCAATGTCTTGGTCATCTTGAACTGCTGTCTCGATTGAAGCCTCAGCAACCGTGGTTTCAGGTGGTCCTGAAGGTGGCCCGGATGGTGGCCCTGTTGGAGGTGCAGATGGTGCAATCGTTACGGGTTCTTCCTGTACAGGTGGTTGAAGGAGGGGGTCCTGAGAAGGCGGGGTAGGAGATAGCAACACATCGTTTTGAATTGGTTCAGGGGCTGAAGACGGTGCATTCATTGGCGTAAGAGGCTCAGTTTCTTGAGGGCTTTCCTGTTGCCAAGGAGGCGTTCTAGGCCCTTCGTCGTCCTCTTCCAGCTTGACTTGAGTGCCACCGCCGGACGCATTTTCAACAAAATATTCCGTCATAACAACGCTTGAGGGATCGATAAGTCCTTTTTCTTCAATATTGCCAAAGTCATCCAAGTTTGCATCGAATGCTCCGGAAAATAGACTCGAACCAATTGCGTTTCCAAGAGAGCGGCCTTTTGGTTGTTGATACTCAAAATCACAAGCGTATGGACCGATGCTCAATGAAGAAGAATTCGATGAAATTGCACATTTCCATTCATGTTGACTTGGGTGAAATTGAAATTCAAAATTTCGAGTTAAACCCGGGCCGATGGAAGAAACACCTTCTTGAGGCTCAATCTTCATTTTACCCATCGTAATTTCGGCTTGTATCCCTCCAACTGGTATTGCAGATTCGTTGGTAAGGGCTACTGAAACTTCAATCACATCTTCATCATCATCATCGATTTCCATTCGGACAGAAACCAATTCGATGCTCAGCGAGCCAGATTTTGCATGATGTTCGTCAGACATAGGGTTCACTCATTTTAGGGGGGTGGCTCTATAATACTTCAATTCCTTGTTAAAAAAATCCTTGTTTAACCGAGTTTATGGCGAGTCTCAATTGGTAGAGACCAATCAACTGCAGCAACAGTGTTGTGCTTTCTATCGATATTGGTTCGATATTCCGAATTTTTCATTTGAGCTTGGAAGAAATCACGAACACCAAACCAAAGCCAACCTATTACCGGTAATAGATACATCACTTTTGAGATGGCCCTTGGGCCCCAGTGGTGAAGGTCAAGAGCAGTGCCGTTATCGTGCACGATTGCAATTCGAAAAGCCCTTTGACCAAGTGAACGTCCAAATTTTCTGCCTGTGTATTTGAAGTACAAATAATGGGAAACAAAAAAGATGAACCAGTTCACAAGCGTGAACATACTCGTTCGCCCTCCCTCCAGAGCCAATGCATAATTTGAGATGGAAGCGAGAAAAAGACCTTGGGTGAGGAGTTCAATGACCAGCACAATCAAAACAACGTCCGTTGCAAAGGCAACAACCCTCTTCCACGCTGGTGCAATGAGCATGCCATCTGGTGCTGAAGAGAGGATGCTCTGGGCAAGCGTACCTCCCTGATACACTTGGACTGGGCTCTCTGCCATGGTTGTCTGACATCCTCTTTATTTTTGAAATACTGCGTTC
>CAZTGO010000027.1:0-12044 GCA_964613395.1 uncultured Candidatus Poseidoniales archaeon
GATGAGAAGAAGAACCCAATTGCCGTCCATGCCTTTTGCAACGAGTGTTTCTCTATGAGTATTTATTTCGGATCTTAACAACAACTATTCGATAGAATTTGATGAAGCACGTTTGAGCAAGTAGGTTTTTTCTGCATCCGAATAGAGCCAAAACCACACCACTCCAGCAGCTACTTGGAGTAATGCAGTCACAGCGAGGATGTTTCGAACAGAGAATGTTGTGTATTCAAGCACTGCACCTGCGATAAGAGCGGACAATCCCATAATGAGCGTAATGAGGAAAAAGTCTGTTCCAGCAACTCTTCCACGCCATTCATCCTCACTTCTTTTCTGAAGCATTGTGGTTGAGAGGACCCAATTTATCCCACTTGCAGCGTGAGACAAAAACACGAACAAGAGGATGTACCACTCCCATGATATGACAGAAACAATGAGGTAAAACCCTCCACATAAACAAAGGGCGATGAGAATAATACGTGCACCGAATTCAGGGACGCCCATGTATGTTCGAAAGGCCACAGGGCCAAATCCAGAACCTAAGCCCCTTGCCATATACAGCAATCCAATACCAGTGGCAACCTCTCCAAATTGCACAGCATCGCCGATAAGAACGAGAAGAAAAACCTGAGCCCCGCCACCGAGAGCCCAAGCACCCTTGAGACCGATAACGCGTCGAATTTCTGGTGTTTTACGCACATATGACCAGCCTTGAGCAATATCGGCAAACCCACTTTTCCTCCCGAGTTTTTCTTTCTCCCGAGGATACGGACCTCCTTCCGGCAATGTGATTAGCAACAACATAGCAATAGAATAGGTCACCACATCAACTGCGAGAGCCACATTGGTACCATATGTTGCAATCGTGTAACCTCCAATCGAAGCCCCGATGCCTAATGCCACGGACCAACCCCCACTTGCAATGGCATTGGCTGTCAACAACTCATCTTTCGAGCAAATATTTGGGAGATATGCATATTCTGCAGGGTCAAACAATGCTCGAGAAGCGGTAATCGCTACTGTGACGAGATAGATCGATGTTAACGAAGTGATGAATCCCGTCAAGAGCACTGCAATGAGAATCAAGAGAGGGAAAAAACATGACAAAATCATGAGTCGTTTTCTCGAATACCGGTCGGCAAACATTCCAGTTATTGGCTCCAAAAAGGCCATCGAGAGTGAACGAGCTGCAAGGACTCCGGCAATAGCGAGTGGTGAATTGTTGGATTCTTGTGCAGAGAGTAAGAAGAGGGCGATTACGGTAAACCAGTCGCCAATATACGAAACTTCAATCGCAGTGAACAATCTTCGAAATGGCTTGTTTTGGCGCAATAGGGCAACATATCCAATACTTTGCTGCCCCATATGTTCACCTGCACATCCAAAGATTATCTATACAGATGATAAAATAAGGTCATTTTTCAACAGTTGTCGAAATATATTCGACATCACAATCGAAAATCATTGGTTGTTTGCCGCATCCTCGCCTTGTGGAGTGATGAGAACCGTACTGTCATCACGCTGTATCGAAGGGAATGAAAATGTTCCACCTTCAACGGTAACTGGGCAACTGATGCCGCACGCAGGAGCGAGGTAATCCTCTCCTGTCTCCGTGAGAACAAGTTTGATGCCGTGACCAGCGGGTAGAAGGATATCAAGGCCTTGAAATTCCATATACATGACTAAACTTTGTCCTGGAAAGACGGTTTGCGGGTCGTAACCACCTGCGTGATAACGTACATCCATCGTTGCGTGTCCAAGTCTGAGGCCGGTTGTGGCATCTTGCAACTCTGCAAAGATTTGTCCTCCGTTGAACGCCGCCGTCACATCGAGGTGAAGCGTTGGTAGGCCGGCAATGTGCATATCTTCAGAAAACCCATCACATGTGATGGTGACCGATGAAACGCCGCCGCCTATGACCGATCCTCCGCCCACTTGGGAGCCCATCTGGTTGCATGTCGAAAGGTCAACATCTCTCCATTCTGCATCTGCGGGTGGCCAGACTTCTTCGATACGCCACTGGCCATCATTTCGTTGGATTTGGGCGTGATTTTGTGGTTTTGGACCTTCGCCTTTGAGATAATATTCGAACCATTCAAACAGATCTTGAGCCCAATCCCATCTCGTCATATTTTGAATTGCTTCACCACCGTATCCACTTGGTTGATTGTTGTGTTTTGTCCACTGGTCGGGATAATTGTGTTCCCATTGGCCAAGCATGCCTCGGACATCGTATCCAGCAGCGGTGTAGTCAAGGTACCAATTTGTCCCCGAAGGGCCACCAAACACTTGGTGGGGGTCAACATTCCAGTCTTGCATGCCCTGAATCCAGTAAATTGAACCATTCCATTGCTGAAATGCCTTGTCGATATGACTTCGTTCGTCGTAATAATTTTCCATATATGGGTCGAGTTCACCAAGTCCATACGTCACAGGACCGGCAAACAATCCTTCAACGATATCCGGACAGATGTTGTCCAAATCATCACCGTCATAATCCACTGTACTGCTAAAGTAATTCATGTGCATGACCTGACTTCGTGCTTCAGCACTCCCGTTTTTGTACAAGAGGGGGTGAAGTGCTGTCGTCCCTGAAATCGGCACGATAGTCTTGAGGTATTCGCTTCCCATTGCCGCCGCTTCCCACTGTGTCGCACCCTCGTAGGATTTTCCGTACAATCCCACATGGCCATTTGACCAATTTTGTTGTCCTAACCATTCGACAGCAGCATGGATGCCCAATCCTTCGCCCGCCCCACGATAATCAAAACAACCACTCGACTCCTCTGTGCCGAATACAGAGACTTGGGCTAAGGCGTAACCGTGAGGTACAAAGTTGTCGTAAATGAATTCGCCACGGCCCGCAGCAACTACATTTGTTGCACCAGATTCCGACCCTGGCTGCCCGTAGGAATAATACGGGCTGATAATCCCAATTACAGGGACTTTTTCACCCAATTCGGTGTTTGAAGGTAACCAGTAGGAGAGATGAACTTCTGAGGTAGCGGGCCCGGTTTCCCAAATATCCGATGTGTCGACTTCGATATAGGCTTCTTGAACAGGCAAAGCCTCGTATGGTCCAGGATTAAGCACCATCGCGTACGAACCATTCCATTGCCATTCGAGGTTATATCGGTCATAAATATCTGGATAATATGCATGAACGACAGCATTCGTGACCTGCTCCTCATCGCTTAAACAACCGGCAAGCGGCGCGAGAAGAAACAAACTCACAATGAAGAAAACCCCTCGCATCTAACCGCGCTACGAGCGATGCGACAATAAAATGACTGTGAACCAGTACGATACACTATGACCGTTCTCGTGACAGGGGCGACAGGGTTTATCGGAGCCCACGTCGTTATGGAATTACTATCTCGAGGAATTGCCGTTCGTGCTATGATGAGGAATGTACAATTTGCTGAGATGTTTCCAAAGAGTGACTTGCTTGAGGTCGTCAAAGCAGATCTGTTCGATATCGATTCTTTACGTTCTGCAGTGCATGGTTGCGAAGACGTCATCCATTGTGCGGCTGCACTTTATGTGAGTGCTAAAGACATACAAAAAGAGGTTGTTGACCCATCGATTATCGGTACTGAAAACCTCTGCAGCGTCATGCAAGATGTGAAACGCATCGTCCACACATCATCCGTTGCCGCTATTCGCCCAACGAAGTATCAGAACGGTCAGTTGTTATCGGACGAAGATTGGTGTGACGATGCTACAGTTTCGACAAATGGCTACGGTCTTGCCAAGGCCGAAGCAGAGAAACGCATGAGGTCGTGGGCAGAGGGGAAAGATATTCGCTTGGTCACCATACACCCCTCTGTTGTTTTTGGACCGCTCCTCCACAAAAGGCATGCAGAAGGCTCGATGTCGTACCTCAAACATTTCGTACGAGGACCGCCTTTTGTTCTCGACATTCACATCAATTTTGTTGATGTACGTGATGTCGCTATCGCTCATGTCAATGCTTTGGAACTTGGTCGTGACCGTCAACGGTACATTTTGCACAAACAAGGCATGTGGATGAACGAGATTGGGCGGGAATTAACTTCGACGATGGGTAAAAAATACACCAGTCGAAAATTGATGAAACCATTTGCATACCTTGTCGCTATGCTTCATCCTAAACTTTCAATCAAGAGACTAAGGGGATCGCTTGGAATGCATGTTAATTATGACGTGAAGGACTCGTTTAAGGCGCTTCAGTTACCAAATTATGATACAAAAACCACACTCAAAGATGCGGTGACTTCGCTCGAGGAAAATCTGTAGAGCATATGTTTGGAAAAAAAACACTGTTTGAAAAGGCGATAATAGATAATTTATCTATGCGAGTTGCGGTAACCGTTTCAATTACCATTCTATTTTTGGCGATATTTACCATCGCAGCGGGCCCGGAAATTTTTGGAATTCAACTCCAATCCTCCTCACAACAATTGGAAGTATCTGTCGATTCTTCGACGGGTACAAATGAATACACTCTGATTGAAATTGATGAAGGCGACAACAACGAAGAAACGTCAATCACGATCATTCAACACCAATTCACCTTCCGGGCAAATGGGGTAAAAGATGCAATCAGTTGGGATTTCGGTGATGGCACGACAGGTGTTGGTCAAGAAATCGTTCATGGCTTTGAGTCACCTGGCATTTACACCGTCACTGCAACTTCAATCTCCACAGATAACATCGAAACCACCCAAATCCAAGTCGAAGTCGACCTCAAGGCAAAGGCAGAGGTGGATAATATGGAATGCGTTTGTGCTCCAACAGCAAAGGATACCATCATCGATTTGGTCGGCCAGGTCGGACAACAATCCTTTGAAGGCTACTTGAAAGTCGAACACGATGGAAGCAGTGAATCATGCACATTACGAAACCCGCTCCAAGAATGTCATCTTCGAATTATCCTTGAGCGAACAGAAGCGGGTTCGGTCGTAGGACAAGATGTGTTGTTTGATGATACATTTCGAAGCAACGAATTTGTGTTCGACTTCGCCTTCGATGATGTGGATATTGAGCCAGGAGATGGCCTACAGTTTCGCCTTGAAACCGACCAAGTACGAGATTGGCATAAACCATCAGCAGACTGGTCGGTGACTGCTCCAACGATGTTTGAGTGATGGAAGCCTTCCTAACATCGATACAAATTTATTCATTCAACGGTCTTGAAGAAAGGAATGATTGAAGGGTTTGACCCTCTCCCTCAAACCATGGAGGCTTCAGAAGTTTGGTCCGACCGATGGGCTTCAAACAATGGAACAACCGCTCGCCACTACATGTCCGTTGCAGCTAAAAAACAATCTCTCGTTTGCCTTGCAGCAGACCGTCCATCTATTCACTCATTGACGTCATTGATCAACGAAGTAGGGCCTTATATCGCCGCCCTCAAAACACACGTCGACCTCATCGAAGACTGGACGCCTGAAGGGTGGTCAGCGTTTTGTGATGCTGCTCAACAACATCAACTCCTTATCTTTGAAGACAGGAAATTCGCAGATATAGGAAAAATCTCTCAAAAACAAATGGCAGGCCTTTACGATATACGAGAGTGGGCCGATATTGTGACCGCACACCTCATTTCAGGGCCAGACATTGTTGATGGTTTACAAGCCGGTTGGGCTGATGTAGGGCGGCAAGGCGGTGTTCTTCTTCTTGCACAAATGTCGAGCAGAGGCAATCGCCTCACACCAACATATACTGCAGAAGTCGTTGCATTAGGGAGGGAACACGACGGCGTGTTTGGCTTCATAGGCAATGGTTCTAATCCATCGGATATCAATGACCTAAGGGCGATAGTGGGGCACTCCAAACTCATTTGGACTCCAGGAGTCAATCTGGCAACCGGTGATGGTGACCAAGGTCAACGTTATGGCCATCCCCACGAGGCCATTGTCGCGGGTTCTGATTGCATCATCGTAGGTTCAGGCATTCATCAAGCTGACAACCCAGGTCAAGCTGCACAAGAATATGCCAGGCACTCATGGAATGGATTGCTAGAACGCAGTGGAGGTGACCAATGATGAATATAGGCATCATCGTTCTTTCATGGGGGCTCGCCATCATTCCTCTTGGATTGATTGCTTGGCTTCTACATCGAGCGTACTCGAAGGAAAGAGACCTCGAACGCCGCCTTCTTCAATGCGATACATCACTCCTCACAGAACAGGGTTTTACGATTGAAAGAGTGACATTAGGGCCTGCTGGCTCTCAGATTATTGAAAATGCACAAATCGTCTACCCACAAATAACGGAACCAGAACACTGGATTCCTCAACAACATCAGTGATCGTATGTCGGCAGGTATTGAGCGGGAACGCCGATTTCTAGTCGACGGGAGGGGCGAAAAACCATGGCGCAACAACAGCGACAAGGTCGAAATTCAACAACATTACATCGACTCAACCAAGGTGTTCCTCGATACTACACATCTCATGTATGGCAACATTCAGGTGGTTGAATTGACCACAGACGAGATTGAAACCTTGCTAAAATCTGAAGTTTGGGTCTTTCGACTTAGAAGATGGAATGAGAAGTATATCATTACCGGGAAATCAAAGATTACATCCGAATCAGCGTATGAACTGGAACGTCAAATTGATGAAGAACAAGCACGAGAAATCCTCGCTGCAGAGGAGTATCCAATGGTATCAAAAACGCGATACATCCACATGTTTGAAGACCAATTTCGCTGGGAGGTCGATGAATTTGAAGGCGAACTCGCAGGGTTGATTTTAGCCGAAATTGAATATACTGAAAATGAAACAATTACGAATATACCTGAATGGTGTGGTATTGAGTTAACTCACCTAAAGGGCTGGTCAAATGCTGCACTTGCAAAAATGATTAGTTCGTCGTCGCCGTATAAGCAGTGACGACTTCAACCACTCTATTCACATCGTCTTCTGAAAGTTGATGATGGACTGGGATAGCGACAAGTTTCGGGCCCAGTTCGTCTGTCCAATGAAGCGATTGTTGATACTGGTGGTGGCTTTGAAACACCTTTTGGTGATGACAAGGTTTTGCGTAATATATTCGAGCATCAATGTCGTGTTGGTCAAGGTATGCCTTGAATTCAAGAGGCTTCTCGACGATCAAACAGTATTGGTGCCACGCATGGGTTGTGTCCGGCCTTGTTTTTGGGACCGATATTCCATCGAGTGATTTGAACGAGTTAGCGTATTTTGCTGCTATTTCATTTCGTTTTTTGACCCAAGATGGCAGGCGTTTGAGTTGAACTCGACCTATGGCTGCACTGACCTCAGACATTCGTAGGTTTGAGCCGACTTCAAACGACTCAAGCGTTTCATCCCTTCCATGATTGACAAAGGATTGCATGCGTTGAGATATAGACGATAAGGTGGTGGTCAGCATTCCCCCTTCACCTCCTACGGCCATATTTTTTGATGGGAAAAAAGAGAAGCACCCGATGTCTCCACACGCTCCTGCACCTTTCACTTCACCATCGATGTGCATTTCGCCACCGTGAGCTTGAGCCGCATCTTCGATGAGAGCAATCGAATGATTCTTGCACCATTCAATGATTTCAGGGTCATACATTTGTCCGAAGAGATGAACGCCAATCACGGCTTTTGTTTTCTCATTTCGTGCCCGTTCAAGACTTTCGAGTGAAATACACCAATACTCGGGCTCGACATCAACAAAGACTGGTGTGGCACCGACAAGAGAAACACATGTTGCTGTTGCAATGTAAGTGAGTGATGGAACCAAGACTTCATCACCTGGTCCAATGCCAAGAAGTCGCAATGCAGCCCAAAGTGCGACAGATCCACTTTGACATGGCGTAGCATGAATCGCCCCTGTAAAATCAGCAAATTCATGTCCGAACGCTTTTCCTTGCTCGCCTTTAACCCACCGAAGAGAATCAAGCGTTGTGATGGCCGCTTGCCTCATCTCATCATCCCACGACGGATGGGCAATACGAATTCTTCCCATGTCTATGTGCAGGAACTCTTTGTCTTTGAGTCTGTGTTTCAAAATATCAAGATTGAACTTTGAACCTTTGGTCAATCCACAACCTCATGTCCAACAAGTAACAGAACAATGACCGCAATCGAAAGCAAACGTTGCATGTGTAACAATCTCGCACCCTTTCGAACCTCTTTCGGAGGCCACTTCCATTGGAGAACTCCACCTGAGATGACAAGCATCCACATTGCAGCAACGCCCGCCCACAAGGTCCAATGCCATTCGAGAAAATACCCGTGAATCGTTCCAAATAGGGCTGCTAAAAAACCAGCCCAGTTGTGAACCGTGTGGTACTTCCGGTTCACCCCACCAAGCATCCTTTTGAATTCTCGAGGCTCTCTGTTGAATATTTCCGGGCCTTTGACGCGCAACCACTTGAACGTTGGCTTCCAAGCGACAACTGATAGAGTGAAAATAAAGAAGAATTGTGATACTTCTCCAAGACCTTCCATATCGATACCCATAATGTTGGCTTCATCATCATCGTCATCATCATCTCCATCGGCTGAAACAACAAATGAAACAAAAATGAGAGCTAGAAGAGCGGATAAAAGAAAATATTTCCTCATATTCATCGGCCCATTCAGCGAGATATAATATGGTTATTTTCAATTTTCAATCCATGTCATCTTTATGATGACCAGTCGCAAAGGCGGTGGGATTCGAGAGTTGCACCTTCAAACTAAAATTAAAGCAAATCTTTCAAGACCTCTTCCAACTTTGGCATAGCATGGCCTCCGATGACGATGCTGGTACGGATGCCTTGACCGGAGATGAAGAGATACCCTCGTTGGAGGGTGTTGATGACATCCTTGAAGATTTTTTGCCGTCAGATGAAGTCAATGAGGGCCTTGATACCACACTAAATGCCGAACATCCGAGCACGAAGAGCATCAGAGGGATGTATCTTGGAACCAGAAGAGATACTGGAGAGGTTATTGATATCAAACCAGAAGTACTTGCCCGACATGGTGCCATGCTTGGTTCCACAGGTTCGGGTAAAACTGTGATGGCAAAAGCAGTTATTGAGGAAGCAACTCTTGCTGGAATTCCATCGCTTATCATTGACCCACAAGGTGACCTCGCTCGTCTTGCAATGGGTGTAGAAGATGCATCACTTGTGGAGCAAGGAGGGGACCCGGAGCGAGCAAAACAACTTCTTGATGCGTATGAGGTTCGGATTTGGACGCCCCTGAGAAGCAAAGGATTGCCATTATGCATCGATCCGTTTCGTGCACCTCCTTCTGACCTTGACCCTGAAGAAGCGATAACGGCGTGGGACATGGTTGCTGCAGGTTTTACCAATCTTGCAGGATTTGATGTTGAAAAACCACAAGGGAAGACTGTGAAACCCTATCTGTACGAAATTCTTGTTGAGGGAACTCGTCTTGGTATAGACGTCGGTGATTTTCAAGCGTTGGCAAAGGTCGTCCGAGAGCCCCATGATGCCTTTATTCGCCATCTTTACCCTCAATGTTTTACAGATCTTGAGGACGAGGATAAACCTGAAATTCCTACATGGAACGAAGTGATGATCGAATATCGCCTTCCTGATTTTGAAGAACGCCTACCTAAAGCTACAAGAGGAGATTTGGCTCGTCGATTGGCCGCATTTTCCTCAGGTGTGAATCAGTTGTTGTTCTCGAACGGCGTCCCGATTGATATTGATGCCTTTGTCGAGCCGGCTATACCTGGAAAAATACCTCTCAATATCATCTACCTCAACACAATTCAAGACGAAAATCAGAAGCAATATTTCGTTCAGGAGTTGAGTCGTGAACTGTACGATTGGATGTTAACACAGCAGCCAGCACAAGGTGAGCTTAAGTTGTTGTTTTTCATGGACGAGGTCGCACCTTACTTGCCTCCCTACCCTCGAAATCCACCGGCAAAAGATCTCATCAAATTGATTTTCAAGCAAGCGAGAAAATATGGTGTTGCCTGTATTCTTGCTACACAAAATGTAAGCGATGTAGATTACAAAATATTGGCACAAGCCAATACGACATTCATCGGTCGATTTACTCAGCCACAAGACGTCGAAAAAGTTCGACACCTCCTCAAAGAAAGCGGGGGCGACCAAGACCTCGTCTCACAATTACCTACACTCGGACCCGGGCAATTCCAAATGGTCGCTCCAGATGTTGACCCCGCGCCCATACCTATTCAGTGCCGATGGTTGTATACTGACCACGGTGCACCATTGAACGAAGATCAAGTGGAAGAGATCATTCTGCCCGAAATACGAGCATGGGCTCGAACACGTTCATCATCTAAAAAGAAAGGTGGCGGAGCAAGTGCAGCGAACAAAGCAAGTCGTGGCACATCCTGGGCGAGCGCCGGACTTGATGGAGATATAGGGGCGACAAGTATCGTTGAACACGCCCGCATCAAAGCAGCGGGTGGCGTAGCAGCGGCAGCGAAAGGAATCACAGATGAAAACACCGCATTTGAAGTTCGTTTGATGGGTGGATTTGGTGTCTTACGAGATGGAAACGACCCACTGTACACAATGCAGGCGGGTGTCAATCTTGCTTCACTTACTGTTCTTGCATGGTCACTCATCGCCCTAATGCTCGGTTGGCGAAACGGAGATATTGAATGGTACTGGCTCGTGATAGGTGCAGGAGTTTCATTGACTGCAGGCGGGGTGATAGGACTCGAATCTTTCCTCTCTCATGACGCAGAATTGCTTAGAAAAATTAGCCAATTTGCACAGATGTTTCAACTGCTTCTTGTGTTGTGGTTGTGGGTACTGTTCGGTTTAGCGGAATGGGGTGACTTGTCGCTTATGGGCGTTGAACCTCTGCTTGAAATTGTTGTGGTTTGGGTGACATTATTTACACTCATTCTCTTCTTTGCAAGAATTCGATTGGGCAAAGTTCGTTGGAATGGAGGAACCGCGCTTGACAAACTGAAAGGTGTTACCGCAGTTGTTAGCGGAGCCCAGATTCAAGAAATGACCTCGAATTCTCGTCAGATTTTAGGAACGACACGCTGGATTCTCAATGGGATGACGTTAGCCTGGCTATGCCTTCTCTTGTTGATGCAAACAGATGCAGATGCGATTTCCAATGAACTGATTCGCAGCGGCCGACCAACATTGTGGCTCGCATCGATTTATGCTTTGATGTTCTTGAGCGAATCATGGTTGCGCCTCAGAGGAAGATGGCCTTCTGAACAACCAACAACGGTGTGATGGCATGGCAGCACACGGGAGTGTACAACCTGAAAACATCTTCGATTTTATTGATGAAGCGGGGTTGAGTACTGGCGTTATCATCTTGATTTTTTCACTATATCTCTTTGTTCAAGGTCATCGCCGTCTCGATGTTATTGGTGCAGCAGCGGCAGCAATGGTGGGCTACATCTTTGCTCCAGAAGCCCACGAAGCAGCGATGAGCCTCGACCTTTTCACACTCGATCCAACACTTTTCCAAAATACATTTGCCATCATCTGTGCAGGTCTTGGCATGGTGATTATGCGTGTTACAGTTCGATCACTTGCTGTTTTCATCACGTTTCTTTTTGTGTACACTCTCATTCAGTTTAGTGGGCGATTCGGTGTTGATTTGGAAGGAGGTTACATCCTTCCGGGTGTGCTCAGTATCGTTTCATTTTTCTTTATTCGAAAGTTACAGGAAATTCTTCCCAAACTACTCTCTGCACTCCTCGGCTCAACGGGAATGTTGACATTTTGTATCATCGCATTCGATTTGTCGCCGACATATCTCGATGTCGAAACCTCTCTTGTCCCATTTGTTGTTCTACCACTCTCTGTTGGCAGTTGGCTGTTGCAATCACGAGATGAACGCATTCAAGAAGAGAAAAGAGAGAAGGAAGAAAATCCACCCTCACTTCCTCTCTACCAAGAAGAGCAACTTGCGGGTACGACGTTTGGAAATACCACAATGCCTCTTTTCCTCGACGCAGAAGATTAGAATCTCCGCAAAGTATGCTTTCGCGGTTTTGAAATACGCGTGGTTCGACCGAAACCTGCCGCAGGAGTCGCCCAGCTTGGTCAAAGGCGCTGGGATGAGGTCCCAGTCCGT
>CAZTGO010000028.1:0-12032 GCA_964613395.1 uncultured Candidatus Poseidoniales archaeon
TCGTTAGAACAATATTTGACTGGTCGTTTCATGTGTATCTCAACTTACAGTGAGAAGCGACATTTCTACCACTTCATCGTCTAAAATGAATAAGAATCTAATGTTGCAAGGTGATGAGCACAGGTCCACACCGTTTTCTTTGACATACACCCTTTCAGCTTTATCAAAAAATCCGTTGTCTCTGTATTCACCATTAAATTCAACGAGTACGCATTGAGTATCAATAGTTGAATTTGTGTCATAATAAGGATTAGCACAAGTCAAGGTAGGTCCGCCATCAATATCGATTTGGAGTACAAATTTATCCCACGGAATCCCCTCGAAATGCCAGTGGGTAATTTCAGTTAACGTGTCTCCATCACCATCGCTAACGGATTGACCACCGATGATTGATATGTCATATGGGTTCAGTTGCTGATTATTTTCCATCGATTCCTCCAATGATTCCCAATCAACCTGGTACAAAAGAAAGATTAATGCGCTGAATAGTCCAAGTCCTACGATGAAAAATGAAACAATTTTACCCATTTTCATCATCTACTCGACCAAAAGTGTAAAACTAGTAAGTACCACACCTTCGTCTGAATCAATAACACTTACCTCAAGAGTACATTCTAATTCTTGATGACAAAGATCATCATTTTTTTCGGCGATTTGAAAAACTTCCCCGACGTTGAGAACCTCAGAATCAACATCTGAGGTATCGATGATTTTGCAAATATTCGAATCGTTTTGATTTGGATTATCGCAGGAGTATGGGGCATCCTCATTCACGGATATTCTGATTGAGATTCTGCTCCAGTCGATATCTTTACCAGACACATATGTGACATTGACGAGCACATCATTGGTCTCAGATGTTGTTGTTTCATGAGCATCGACACCATCAAATCTGTAGAGGGTTGTTTCACCTTCGATTTCATCTGACGCCATCGAACTCGCCCAAATATAGAGGTACAAGAAATTGCCATAATATGTGCCATTGCACCCTTCAACGATATTTGGAATCATGCTGTTTGCAAAGTTTTGTTGATATTCTGCATACAGACTCGTGATACTTTCCGGGAGGTCGTCGATGTTCTCCTCAGTGATTTCACCACCGTTGTTTTCGTATTCAACCATCGCTTCAACCACTTGTTCAGCAATATTGATGTCGAAATTGGGTTGCATGCCAACACAGATTTCAAGACCGTCGAATGAGAATTCGATTGCACCATAACCATCAGGAGAAAGAACGAGTTCGTATCCTTCATCTTGTGCCGGGTTTCCAATAACAGCTTCGATAACCATTATACCTTGATGTTCGACCAATTCGACGCTGGTTAATTCCTCACTTGCCATTGGTCGCTCAATGTACAAGCAGGCATTTTCCAAAACAACTGCAGTTCCTTCTTCGCCACTTGAGTTGTATGTGTCCGCCTCAGTTTGTGCAGTAGCAATATCATCATAACAATCCAGAAGTGCCAAGATGTGAAGTTGAATGGAGTTGTCATTTGCTACTTCTGCCCGTATTGAAAACATCTCTGCAAAATATGTTCCGCTCAAATCTTGTGAGGTGTAGATTTCCGAATTCTCATCTTCTTCATCGTCAGCCATGAGTTCTGTACAACCTGCAAGAATCATGGCTAAACCAATACAAATGGTAAGGACTTCCTTATTTCCCATGGTTTATGGTTGAACCTTAGATGTATATTCATTTCGATAAAATTTACCTGCAGGGCTTTTGAAGGCGGAGTAGAACCAACCTCCATGACCGAGGAGATAAGTGTCAGCGAATCAAGCGTTGACGCACCACTTGGAAGTGGGCAGCGTGATGTGCTCCTTCACAGCCTCATTCCATTCATCATCGGCGGGGTATTTGGCGGTCTTTGGCAAGCCTTCTATGTTGATTCAATGCCCTATGGCCTACCCGCACCTCCGCAATTTGCTCTCCTGTGCTGGCTGGTGGTTTCGACAATTTCTTTCCCGATTCTGTGGAGGGAACAATCAAGTCGTTGGACTGAGTACTTGGCAGGCAATTGTGCACTCGCCTTTCCCTTGCTCTTTGTTTGGCTCACCGGATATGGCAGTCTTCTGTGCGGAGCCTACCTTGCTGGCATAGGTTGGATTGTGGTGAGTGCATCATGGCCAAGAATGACCTATCCGCCATTTCGATATGGCATTTGGCATGTTCTAAGTGTCAACATTGGAGCATTTTTCAGTTCAATCCTCGTGTATCAAATGTTTTGATTATGAGGTGTAGGATTCGTCTTCGTTTGGGAAATCTCCGCTACGAACATCTTCGCAATAGGATTTGATTGCCGTATCAATCTCCTCGGCGAGATTAAGATATCTCCGAAGAAATCGTGGAGAGAAATCCATGGTGATGCCGAGGAGGTCGTGAAGCACAAGCACTTGACCATCGCAATCAGGTCCTGCACCAATGCCAATGGTTGGAATGTTGATGGCTTCACTCACTTTCTTTGCAAGGTCACGAGGAATTTTTTCAAGCACGATAGCAAAGCAGCCCGCTTCTTCGAGTACTTTTGCATCGGCAATTAATTTCTCAGCCTCCTCGTCTTCTTTTGCTCGAACGGTGTATGTTCCGAATTTGTAAATTGATTGAGGTGTGAGGCCAAGATGACCCATGACCGGTATTCCAGCGGTCAAAATACGCTGGATTGATTCAACGATTTCTGCCCCTCCCTCAAGTTTGACAGCGTGGCCGTTTGCCTCCTTCATGATTCGAATGGCACTTTCGAGGGCTTGACGAGAATTGCCTTGATAGGTTCCGAATGGCATATCAACCACAAGCAATGCTCTGTCGATGGCTCGCTCAACACATTGAGCATGGTATATCATATGATCAAGGGTCATTGGAACTGTTGTGACTTGACCAGCCATGACGTTGGATGCAGAATCACCCACAAGAATGACATCGACACCAGCGTTGTCAACAAGTTTTGCGAGTGAGTAATCGTAGGCAGTCAGCATGGTGATTTTTTCACCAGCCCGCTTCATTTCCTGCAGGGTGTTGGTGGTCACTTTGCGAGCACTTCCATGCACGGACATGAGGGGTGCTCATCCCTTCTTGTTTTCAATGCCTCGCTATTGAAACGATTCACCTTCTTCAAAAATTTCAGTGTGAATCATAAATTCATGATAGGCTTCTTCAACAGAATCACAGGCGAGCAGTTGTTGCTTCATTTCCAATTCTGGAAGAAATATTGAAGCCATCGAATAGATCGAAGATGGGTCGCTTGATATGGTGGATGCGATATACCTCTCAATCCATTCATCCAATACCTCATGCTCAAAACCCATTCGATTGCCAAATCGGTTGAGCATTGATTGAGCGAATATCGTGAGAGCCGCCTGCTGTGCTTCATCCAACTGGCCCTCAATTCTGTCAAAGGAGATGTCCGCAGATATGTAGAGCCGTTGGTGGTCAACATCCTCGGGTATGAGAGAGATGAGCGTTTCTAAATCTGGAAACACCCCTTCGCCGAGTTCATCTGCTAACGATGGATGATTGAGAGGAGGCAATGCGGGCGAATACATTCGTTCTATCTTGAATCGTCTACCACCTCGAATGATGATGAAATGATTGGAACCTCTTGTTTCATGTTCTAGGATTTCGGCCTCGCATCCAACCATTCGGGGGCCGTCCCAATAATTGATTGGCCGAAAAGGGTCGTTCATAACAAGACCGAAATTTCGTTCATCGAGAATGCAAGTGTCGAGCATTTGTTTGTACCGAGGTTCAAAGATGCGAAGTTCTTGTTCTTCTCCAGGGAAGAGCACCATGGGTAAGACGAAGAGTGGGAATTGTTCCTCGTCCATGCCGAAAGGTTGTTGCGGGGGTTCTTAGGATTTGCACATTGAAGATTCGACAAGTTATTCTGTTTCGCTTAGTCATAGAATACGGAGTGTTCGATGCTAACTCCTTCTTTTCTCATTGTATCGATGATGAATTTAATCACATCGGTTGGAAGATCTTCTGGAGCAAAAACACCGTTTTCTGAAAAAAGGTCTTGCGTTGACCAAGCAAGAGCACAACAATATGTCACCAGTCCTGTTGTTCGAGCCATACTTGAATCACCATCTTTTCCACAATCTTCGATGACCCAAACGTGTTCTTGACCCATCGCTCGAAACCTCACTTCCATCCAAGTGAACTCTGCTCTCTTCGGGTCGAACTTCCATGCATCCACGAGTTCATCTGGCGATAAATTCGATTGCTGATATTTCTGTATGTGACCTGGCCACCGAACAGTGTATTCCCCCATTGCGTTTGCTGAAAGACTCATCAGTGAGCGCAATCCATCTGTTAAGAACGCCTCCATCTTTCGACCGCTTGCATCAATAGCATGAAGGTCGGATATTGCAGGTACTGTTTTTGGTGCATTTTCTTGAATGATTCTTGCAGGTCGAGTGTATTCAGCAATCACATCATGTGGTGAAAATGGGGCCATGTATGACCATTCATCATCTGGTTCTGCGGGATTGCCTCCGACTTTGATAGTGACCTTGTCGAGATGACCAAGTTCTCTATGTCCTAAAGCCACCAACATGTTTGAGAGGCCAGGTGCAATACCTACATCCCACAAAATCTTAGATTTCGGGTCATCGAGTTGGTCAGGTGTCTTTTCACTAAACGATAAATCAATGATGCGTTGATTTGAATCTTTGAGTGACTGAAGGACGTGATGGCCAATCGAACCTGGAACCATGTTGACGATGATATCGGCGGTAGAATGGTCTGCATCGAGGGCAGATTCTAGGTGAAAATGAGCTGTTGTGTTTCGCTCAATCACATCAAACAAATGCACATCAAACCCAGATTCCACGAGTTTTCGGGTGACAAACGACCCGACAAGCCCTCCGCCCAAGCAATGCACACGCATGCCCTCGTCTCATCGAAGGTATGTAAAAACAGGTTCGCTCATTTTGAAGAATGTATTCACAAAACGAAAATGAATTGTTTATATATTCTCGAAGAAATTTACTCCCATGACAACCACAAAAACACAACCAGCTACAGAAAAAGATTTGATGATTGAAAATGATTCACATGGCTTTGACACACAAACTCCCGAAGGGCCGCCGCAGTTACATAAAGTGCTGATTGACGGTAAACCTGGGCTTGCAGGTATTGGTTCGCTTGGAGCCTTCAGTGAACGGATTCTCTTGGTTTTTGATGAGCCACACCCTGAGTTTGGAGAAGAATTCATGACGAAGTATTTCCAAATTAATCCACAGGAACCAGGCCTTCTTCACTGGGGGCATGAGAAGCGAACATTCAATATTGAGATTTTGATTGAGGAAGAGTAATCACTGCCCAATGAGTTTGTAGTCATCACTAAGCGGTGTTGCACCGGTTTCGACACGAATGATTTTTCCTTCTGAAAATTCAAAAAATGTAAGGACGGCCTCCGAAGTCGATCCGTTTGCAAAATGTGCAATACAGTGGTCAACGCCAACATCCTCATTCTCGTACAAAATTCGAATACCTTCAGAACGAACCATGCCCGAACCAGCGAAAGCCATGATGTCTTGTTTTGACATGACCGCTCCACCGACGTGCGGGTAAAATTTGCAATCATCATGGACGACCTCATCCATAAGTTCACTATTTCCAGTTTCAAATGCTTCATGGTATTTTTCTAAGATACTCATGTGGATAGTGAACAGTTGCCAATCATTAACTGTTTGCTCTGCAGTATCTGAGTTCAGTATCGCGTTAGTTATGGACACATACATTGAGTAATTCGCTGAAGAAATTGAGCGACCAGTCGCCTCCTTCTCTCCCCACTCCAGAGTTTTTGACTCCACCAAAAGGTGTCCTGAGGTCTCTGTGAAGCCAGGTATTCACCCACAATATTCCTGTTTCAACTTTGGTGGCGAGTTGATGACCACGCTCTTTGTCACCAGTCCAAATTGAACCGGCCAAACCGTATGCTGTACCGTTCACCATGTCGAGCAATTCACCTTCGTTTGTATATGTGTGGAGGGTAACTACAGGTCCGAATATTTCTTCAGTCGCACATCTTGATGTCGCTTCAAGTCCACCTATGACGGTTGGTCTCAAGAATGCAGAACCTTCGGGCACGTCCGGGACTGGATGTTGGCCTGAAGTTCCACCGGTGAGAATTTGACCGCCTTCTTCGATAGCAAGTTCAATGTACGATTCCACTTTGTTCCGATGTTCAACTGAAATCAGTGAGCCCATGTTGGTGTTTTCGTCATGAGGATTGCCAACTTTGAGTGCCTCAACATGCCAAGTAAACGAACTTGCGAATTCATCATACCTGCTCTCAGGA
This sequence comes from uncultured Candidatus Poseidoniales archaeon, assembly GCA_964613395.1. Classification (GTDB taxonomy): domain Archaea; phylum Thermoplasmatota; class Poseidoniia; order Poseidoniales; family Poseidoniaceae; genus Poseidonia. The sequence goes on from CAZTGO010000028.1 coordinate 6,303, forward strand.
ATAAATATCCTGGAGCCGCAAAGGCAGATCTGACCTGAATTTGCAAATGATGCCCGAACAATACCGCTCATCATTTCATCAAAAGGCGCATCATCAAGAACAATTGTTGCATTTTTCCCACCGAGTTCAAGAGACAATTTTTTGAACATCGGAGCAGCGGTTGCGGCGACTATTTTTCCAGTCGCTGTGCCGCCAGTAAAGGAAATACCATGGATGTGGGGGTGTTCAATAATCGCTTGACCAGCAGATGGTCCTAGCCCATGGACGACATTGAAGACACCTTTTGGAAGTCCAATTTCGCCCAAAACTTTTGCAAGGAATGTGGCGGTTTGAGGGGTCATTTCCGAAGGCTTTGCTACGATGGTGTTCCCCATCAAAAGAGCGGGTGCAACCTTCCATGAAAGAAGATACAGTGGTAAGTTCCAAGGTGTGATAAGTCCGACCACGCCAATCGGTTTTCGATGGACAAAGTTTGTTGCGTTTTCCATTTCATATCGAAGTTCGGGAAGTTGTTTTCCGTGGTCTGCAAAAAATCGGAAGTTCGCTACCGAGCGATAGGCATCAACATTGGTCGCAAGCGAAATTGGTTTCCCAGTGTCCTCCATTTCAAGAGAAATAATCGTTTCAGATTGGGCCTCTAGTGCATCAGCAATTGCATGGAGCCATTCGATTCGCTCTTCAAAAGACGTGGCTTTCCATTCAACCAAGGCACTCAAGGCAGCTTTTGTTGCAGCGTCGACATCATCTGCATCAGAAGCAGGCACAGTTCCGATCTTTTCACCTGTGGCAGGGTTGATGTTGTCGATGGTCGCTCCCGACCTCGATGGAACAAATTCACCGTTGATGTAATTGAGTACATCAGCCATGATTACACCCCTGTGTTGTAATGCCACCTGTCTCGGTCTGGGTCCCATTCGTCCCAAGTTGGAACGGTTTCTAGAATGTCGAGGTAGTTGTCTGGGACAATTCCTGGGACAATGAATGCTTTTTGTCGGTGAAGTGGATATGGATTTCGTAGTTCGATACCAAGCACTCCAAGGAGTGCCCGAGCGACGTACCATGTCGCTTGAGCATTCCAGCCATGAGCGATTTTAACAACGATGCCGAGACCCTTTGGGTAATCTGGATGAACAATGGCCATGCCGAGAAGACCGTCCGCTCCTTCTTTGGCGATCACTTTTCCTTCTCCGGCCTTCAAGATTGTAGAATCGAGTCGGTTGAATCCTCCGACGAGGTCAGGGTGGCGAATCATTGCTTCCCAAATCCAATCATCGTCTTTGTCGCGAACGAGGCCTGCGTAAATTTTAGCGAGTTCGTTAACGGTGTTGGAAACTGTGGGAAGGCCACAACCGTCCTTCGCTGTTCGAAGAGGTTTCCAATCATCACCAAGGTAGGTTCGGAGTTGTTCCATATAGGCCTGAAACACTTCATGTCCGGGAAGGGTATAACCCGCCCTCTTCCAACCTTTTTTCCTGCAACCCCGAAGGATAGCAGCATGTTCTCCAGAGCATGTGTGGTACCATCTGCGAGGTCGTCGAACTTGGCGGCCAAACTGGATGAGCGGAACATCGAGAGGCGTGAGCATGAGCGGCCATTCGGATTCGGTGAGGAGCGATTGTGCTGCAGCAACATGCTCTGTATCGCCGTTGTGAGATGCAACAGCTATGGCTTTTTGCTCCCATGTACAATCATCAAGTTCCTCAGTGAACGCTTTGAGCATAAAGGGCTTCATCATCGACCTTCCATAGCACAACACGTTTCCTCCAAAGGAATGGATGACTTCATCACCATGGGCCCAAGCAACCGCACCGTGAATTGTTGTTTCAGACACACCATTTCTGCGATAATCCACAAGTGGTTCCCAGTCGACATCTCTTCCTGTTGGAATACCTTCAATTTTCTCTCCGATTGGAGAAGAAGGGTATAGTGCAGAACCAGGTTTTCCCGGTTTGACTGCAGAAGGTTGCTGGTGTGTTGTCAACTCAGTTCCTCCCGAGCAATTCTTCGACGCGTGGTGCTACTTTCTGCATGTAAGCCGTCATGTTCCGACACACTCGTGCAGAGTCGTGATTGAAGAAATCAAACCACGCCATGATTCGATCATCTTCATGAAACCGCTCGACAATCTGTTGGGCAACTTCTTCGACATTACCAATTAGTGCATTGTTAGCAGCATTGTTCACTTTGTTTGGATCAATCGTTCCTTCGAGTGCGTTCCAATAAGCACCCAATGCTTGTTCAGCCTCCTGTTGAGCGGCAAGTGACTGTTCATCTTCAGTTAATCCTGCTTCATCATTGAGAAACACAAAAGAGGTTCTTGGCATATCCCGTCGCTTCCAAGGTTGACCTTCTGGATGAAGATGTTTGCTCATTCTTTGATGTGTCGCTTCGATAGCATCAGGGTTGGTGATCGAGAGGTTGAACACCTTGACCGGATGAATTGAATTAAAGAACAATTGAGCATTTGGATCGTGTGTTCCAGCGATGACTTCGAGCAATTCTCGACGGAAATCCTGTGGGATAATTTTCAATTCTTCAAAGGTGTAACGATGGTCAATGTGTATTTCCTCAGGTGGCGTTTCGAGGTTCAGAACATTCATTGCTGCATCTTGTACTCGTTGCCAGTCTTCGTCGCTTCGAAAGAGGCTACGGTTGAGAACAGTGTCACGAATATCGTTCGAAGAAATCACTTCGCCTCGGAGAAGTCGCAGAAAAATTTCGCCCGCTTCTAAGAAAATTTGACCACGAAGGGCGGGCCACGCAGCCTCTTCAATAGCATCTCGAGGTACAATCCCATACGGGCGAGCCATAAACTCAAATCGACCTGCGGAAAAACCTATGTTCAATTTTCTGTGTTCATTTTGGTCAAAACCATGGAGTGCGAGAACATTTGCAATACGTTCTGCCTGTGCAATTGGGCCTCCTGAGGCGAGGATGGAAATGACAGCACATCCAATCTCAATTGACGAAGTTCTTCGGAATGATTCGCTTGCAAGTTGTGGAAAATCAGTGCATAAACCGACTTCGCCCTCCCAAAACGGTACGACAGGTTTGCTGTTTTGTTTTTGAGTTTCCGTTGAGAGATGGGCTTGAGCAATCCATCCAACACCAAAACCGAGTTTGTCTGCACACTCAAGTTGCTCAAAATAATTGGCCATCATTTGCCTTTCAGTAGGCATGTGGCCATCGGCATCGGGGGTTTGAGAAATCGAAAAGAAAATGTCGTGTTCCACTTATCCCACCGCTTTCTTCCAATCGTTGATTGCACATAATGAGTGTGGCTTAAGAGGATGATGGGCCTTGATTGAGAGCGGTCAATGCTTCTATCCTTGCAAGGAGTGCTTGCGGAGCAGGTCGTTGCCTTGACATGAACTCTTGAACACAAGTTGAGAGTAAAATCATTGCTTGTTCATATTGTTCGTGAATCTCAGCAATATCTGCAAGACCCCAAGATGCGACGAGTAAACCGCTAACATCATCAAGTTCTGTGGCGATATCAAATGAATGTTGAAGTGCATCTTTGGCTTCATCAAACGAGCCAACAGTTGCTTGAATATGGCCAATATCGGCATAGGCTTGCATTTTCTGATCTTCGTTTCCTTCTTGAATCGCAGCTTCGAGAATTCTTGTAGCGTACCCAAGAGCACCCTGGCTATCGTTGAGTCGTTTACAAATCGTACAAAGGAGTTGCAACCCGAATTTCAATCCAGTTGGGTCTCCATTTTTCTCTCTGAATCGTAGCGCACGGAGTGCTATACTGTGTGCATCTTCAAACTGAGCGTTGGATAAATGTACAAGACCGGTGTGATGGTACACGGCAGCAACAAAAGACGACATTTGCTCGTCCTGTTCAAAGGGGACAGCCAACTCGACATAGTCTTCAGTATCGGAAGAATGCTCCTTGAGTCGTTCAAATGTGCTCCAGGCAATTTCAGACCGAGTATTAGCTTCTCGCTCTGCGATCGTTAGCAATTGATGAACCAATTCAGTTCGCCCGAGTTCTTTGGCAAGTGGTATCAGATTGAGGGCCAATGACGTGTTCACCCCTTTGATTTCCTTGCCTTCGGTGAGCATGGTCAAAAACGAATTTGCTTGCTCAACGCTCATTTCGGTGTCCACATACTCACCTCAAATTGAGCGTAACCGACCGCCATCGACGGCTAGACTTACGCCGCGAATACCGCCTGATGCTGGTAATGCGAGAAAAACGATGGCACTCGCCGTTTCAAATGGGTCGATAAGGCGTTTAATGGGTACTTGACTCAGCCATTGCTGCATCACATCATCGGCACTTTTCCCCGTTCGTTCCTGTATAGAGTTTGAGAGTGATTGGAGTCGAGTCGTATCGGTAAATCCCGGAAGGACATTGTTGATGGTGATGCAGGTGGCTAACTCGTTTGATAATGACTTAGCCCACGAAGCCATCGCTCCGCGGAGAGTGTTTGAGAGTCCGATATTGGGTATGGGTTCCTTCACCGATGTTGATATGATTTGGATGATTCTTCCGAATCCTTCTTGTTCCATTGTTGGTGCAAAGGCTTGAACGAGCGTGTGTGAAGCATGCAAATGTCGACGAAATGGTGCATCAAAATCTTCGGTTGTGTTGTTGAGGAGCGGCCCGCCAGGAGGCCCTCCTGCATTGTTGATGAGAATATGAACAGGTCCTCTGCTTTCGAGAACTGCTTGTGCAGTTTCCTTGACTTCGTTTTCATCTTCCAAATCCAAAGAAACCATGCCGTGTGTACCCTGGCCAAGTTCATTCATCGTATTGACCAATGCTTCGAGTGCTGATTCATCACGTGCAGCTACAGTAACATCAGCACCACATCTTGCCAGAAGTTGTGCAGTCGCTGCTCCAATACCTTTGCTTGCTCCACAGACAAAGGCGTGCTTTCCCGCAAGTGCAGTCGAGGCGTATGGAAAGTCGCTTCCAAGGATGTCCATAGTGAAAGCGAAGCAAAGGTTAGTCATAGGTCTTCGCATTTACAACCAATCGCATATTGTGCTCAGTTGAACGAGCCAATCATCACTTGCTGCATCGATTATTGAGTAATGGTCACCTGGCAAATACACAGTTTGGATATCGCACCCACGGGCCTTCATCACACGGGCATACGTTTCAGATTGAGATTTTGGAACATCTGTGTCTTCTTCGCCATGGAAGAGAACCACTGTCGATTCAGGCGTGTTGTTGATTGGATTGAGTTTCGCCCAAATCTCAGAGGACGCTTCTGGCGTTGAGCCGATCCAGCGACGTAATGCATCGCCATCATCTGAAAGTCGAGCATTGTCTGCTGCTATGACATCAGCAATCGGCGCTTGTGCAATAGCAAGCCATGGTTTACGTTCGGCAACAGATGCGAGCATCAATGCCAAATGTCCGCCAGCTGAATGTCCGAGAACCATGCTCCGCATGATATCGATGGAAGGCAGTAATGCAAGTTGCCCCCATGCCCTCATCACATCGGACAACGTATCCATCCAAACACCCTCATCGTTGTGGCTCCATCGCTTGAATTCGATATTCCACGATGCAATGCCCGCATCAGCCAAGTCTAAGGCAATTGGTTTCATGAGGTCGAGAGTGTACTTCTCCTTCCAAAACCCTCCATGAATCAGCATGATACATGGCACGCCTTCATCGCGCTGAAATGGTGATGGGTCGTCAGGCATGTAGAGGTCTGCGAACTGCCAGGGTTCAGCCCCCCACTGCATTCGGTCGACTGCCAT
>CAZTGO010000029.1:0-9319 GCA_964613395.1 uncultured Candidatus Poseidoniales archaeon
GAGCGCATATTACAAAGGTCGACCGCATTACCGTAGCACAAAAGCGGTGCACAACATGACCATTACACGAGTTGAAGTGAGTCCCAAACAAGGCGAAGGGATGCGCGACGTGCGGGGCGATATGGTTCAACGACAACTTGCTTCAGACCACAACCTCAACATTTCAAGCGTACGTTCAGCGGTTGGATATTTGATATCATCATCAATTTCTAGTGAGCACATTTCCCAACGAATTGATGACATTTTCACCGACCCAATCATCGAACAAGGGTATTGCAATGCACCCGCATTCTCCGATGAAATGTTGTTCGCTGAACCACCCGAACTCGTTATCACAGTAGGGTTCAAACCCGGTGTTACAGACAACCCCGGGAAAGCAGCACAGGATGGCTTTCAAACCCTCTTCCCAGAGGCCGTTGATACGAAAATATCAACATATATTTCGTATGCATTTTATGGTCTCCCTCCCGAAGCAGATGCCCACCACATCGCAGCGAGCATGCATAATGGTCTCATCGAAAAAGCAGTGATCACAGATGCCCAAGGCTGTTCTATCCGAGCATGGAATTTGATTGAGTACCCAACCCCGCCGGAACAAAACTTCTCATCACCAGCGTCTATTGACCTTGAGAAAACTGACGACGAACTTATCGAAATTTCAGAACAGGGATTACTTGCCCTCAATCTTGAAGAAATGCAAACCATCCAAGCCCACTACCGAGATCAAACCATTCAAGCCGAACGAACATCTGTTGGCATCCACCCGAATGCCCCGACAGATGTTGAATTGGAATGTTTAGCACAGACATGGAGTGAGCATTGCAAACACAAAATCTTCGCAGCAAAAATAGACTACACCGATTCAGAAACAAATGAACAGTCGACCATTGACTCATTATTCAAAACTCACATCATGAAACCAACCCACGACATGCAAGAAGAGGTCGATTGGCTTCTCTCCATTTTCCATGACAATTCCGGGGTTATCGCTTGGAACGATGATTGGAGTGTGTGTATGAAGGCTGAAACTCACAACTCACCGAGTGCCCTCGACCCATACGGCGGGGCGATGACAGGTATAGTTGGGGTGAACCGAGACATCTTGGGTACGGGATTGGGGGCTCGACCAATTGCAAACACTGATGTTTTCTGTTTTGGGCCACCCAAGTGGCAAGGCAACCTCCCCGAGAACCTCTTCCATCCTTCTCGAGTCCTCCGGGGCGTTCATGCAGGTGTGAGGGTTGGAGGTAACGAATCAGGAATTCCAACAGTAAACGGGGCTATTGTGTTTGATGACCGGTATATCGGTAAACCACTCGTGTATTGTGGAACGGTCGGTATCATGCCACGAACACTTCCAGATGGACGCCCTTCGCATGTCAAAACCCCGTCACCTGACGATGTCGTGTTTATGGTCGGTGGACGCGTAGGCTATGACGGCATTCACGGAGCGACATTTTCTTCGCTGGAACTTACCGAAGAATCGCCATCAAGTGCTGTCCAAATTGGCGACCCAATCACCCAGAAAAAAATGCTTGACATGCTCATTGAAGCTCGCGACCTCGGCTACATCACCTGCATTACAGATAACGGTGCAGGAGGCCTTTCCTCTTCGATCGGTGAGATGGCTGAATACACAGGAGGCTGCCATATCGACCTCGCCAAAGTCCCACTCAAACAACCGGGATTGTCACCGTGGGAGATACTTGTTTCTGAAAGTCAAGAGCGAATGACGGTTGCTGTCACACAAGCCGACGTTCCAGCTTTCCTCGCGCTCGCAAAACTTCACGAAGTGGAGGCGACAGCGGTAGCCACTTTCACTAATTCAGGCTATTTCCATGTATCCTATGGTGACATGACCGTTGCCTACCTTCCACTCTCATTCCTTCATGATGGAGTGCCTCAACTTCAACTCAAAGCAACTTGGAAAATACCCGAACATGTCGAATTTCAACCCCCTAAGAAAATCGAACATCACGACATTTTGCTTGAACTTCTCGCTCGCCCAAATATTGCGAGCAAAGAGCAATGGGTCCGCCAATACGACCACGAAGTCATCGCCCAAACCGTCGGAAAACCGTTCACTGGAGTTCAAAGAGACGGACCAGGAGACGCCGCCCTCATCGCTCCAATTCATGGAGAAACTCAAGGACTTGTCGTCTCATGCGGAATCAACCCGCGATATTCTGATATCGACGCTACTTCGATGGTTGCATCTGCTGTTGATGAAGCGGTCCGGAACGCCGTTTGTGTTGGCGTTGATCTCTCAAAAATCGCAGGCCTTGACAATTTCTGTTGGCCCGACCCTATCGAATCGAAGAAAACTCCAGATGGCCAATTCAAATTAGCACAATTGGTTCGAGCCAACCGTGAGTTGGAGCGAATGTGTAGAGCGTACTTCCTTCCTTGCGTGAGTGGAAAAGATTCGATGAAAAACGACTACGGTAGTGGTGAAAATAAGATTTCAATTCCACCGACGTTGCTCTTTTCTTTGTTTGGTAACCACCCGGATGTTCGCCATACTGCATCAAGTGATTTCAAACAACCTGGTGATATCATCTACCTTGTCGGAGCATCAAAAGAAGAAATGGGTGCAACTGAAGTAGCGTTTATGCTTCGGGAAAACGGCAAGGTGGAGGGCATCGGCGGCAAAGCACCTTACATTGAAAACCCGAGTGAACAACTTGAATTCTACAAAAAACTGAGTGGTGCTATACAAGCAGGACTGGTTCACACAGCCCACGATTGCAGTGAAGGTGGACTTGGGGTTGCTTTAGCAGAAATGTGCATTGGCGGTAGGTGCGGAGCAGAAGTGGATATCGATGGAACAGGTGATGCTTCACTTTGGGCAAGGCTTTGGGGCGAATCACTTGGAAGAATAGTCGTCGCCATCGCACCACATCAAAATGCAAAATTCTTGGAGCACATGCAAGGCGTTCCCAAAACTATACTTGGACAAGTTACTGCGGGTAACCACCTCCATATCGTCGATGGCGATGATATGATTTTGTCCGCCGACGTTGATGAGATGACGACATCTTGGCAAGGCACTCTCGATCTCTCAAAGGAGGTGGGTGTTTGAAGCCAAAAGTTGCTGTGTTGTTCGGTTTCGGGATTAACTGCGACTATGAAACAAAAGCAGTGTTTGATTTGGTTGGAGGAGAAGCGACTCGAATCCATCTCAACCGTTTTGTTCGCAACGAGCAAAGTCTCGATGACTTCGATATACTTGCGGTACCTGGTGGCTTTTCGTTCGGCGATCATTTAGGCAGTGGACGTTTACTCGGAAATCGAATGCGTTTTGCACTTCGCCAACAACTCGAACGGTTCGTCGATTCTGGAAAACCCATTATCGGTATTTGCAATGGTTTTCAAGCACTAGTCAAAACTGGGCTCCTTCCTGGACCAGAATCGTCAACAACACCCGATTTTATCCAACGTGGAAGCCTCACACTCAACAACAGCGGCAAGTACGAGGACAGATGGGTCACCCTCGAATTTGATTCAGACAGCCCATGCATATGGACAAGAGGCATCACGAGAATCGCATGTCCAGTTCGTCATGGTGAAGGCAAATATGTCATGCCAACACCCGAGGATTTGGACCGACTCGACGCCTCACATCAACTGGTGGTTCGTTATGTGGACCCAGCCACACCAGCGGGGCAAGGAAAAACAGACACCCCCCTTGCATACCCACTCTCCCCAAATGGCAGCATGCGTAATATTGCTGGTATTTGTGATAGCACAGGCCTCGTCTTCGGTCTTATGCCACACCCAGAGGCAATCTACGCCCGGTGGCTCCACCCAGACCATGCGCGAGGAACAGCGCCTAAGGTTGCAAATGAAACAATGGATGGATGGGAAGGTGAAGGTTTGCAAATCTTCCGAAATGCCATAGAGTATGTTCGCTCTCGTCAAGGCTGATGGGCGAGCGTGACACACACCTCCTTGCTCATCGCAATGTATCGGTTGATAATCTTCGAGCACTTGCCGTTCTTTTCATGATTCTCGTTCACGCGGCAGCGACTTGGATGCCATCAACTGCATCGAAAACATCGTTGATTGCATACGGGGTTGCGGGTGTTGGTGGTTTAGCAGCCCCACTCTTCGTCACCCTCTTTGGTTGGGGTATTGCAGCATCTACGTCGCTGACCACAAGTAAAATTCTCCAACGCGCCGGAATCCTCGTACTTTGTCAACTTGCAGTGAATTTTGCTGCGCCACATCTTTTCGACCCCCTGACGCCAGGAGTTTTGACATTGTTTTCTCTGCTTTACCTTTCTGCACCACTTTGGAATACGTTGGGCGATACTCCAAAGGTAGAATTTTTCACCATTGTTTCCTTCATCGTCTTACCTTTTTTTGTGATTGAGTTTATGGGTCCATCGTCATGGAATTCTAGAATTGAAACAACAACGGTCTCTACTTTTGTGGCACACCTTTTCTTGACAGGACAATATCCTCTTTTCCCTTGGCTTGTTTTTGCTTTACTCGGTGCCCATTTGTATCGCCAACCCACACTTTCAATTTCTCACACAACGCTGCTTGCGTCGAGCTTCATCGTATCCCTTGCGACCATATGGTATGCAGCAGATCAAAACAGACCCTGGGCACTCGCAACAGACCCATCAAATACAGCAGTGTTGACATTTTTTCCAGCCACAACTACCTTTCTTTTTGCTGCAGTTCTAGGCGTTCTTATCCTTTGGTTCGTTTGTTATCAACGGTTTGAGTCAAACCTCTTCGCCCCGCTTGGTCAGATGAGCCTCACCATCTATGTCATTCATTTCATCCCTATCGGGTTATTTCACGAGACACTTTCAGATCAGTCGAACACACTTCTCCACTACGCTGTCATAACACTCTATACGTTGTTGTGGATACCTCTTGCACGGCTTTGGCTCGTCCGGTTTCCACATCAGACCATTGAATCGCTCTTTCGCCGCCGACCATCGAATTCATCCAGCGATGAGTGAATATGCTTGCCAGACGTAATACAATGAGAAACAGAGCATAACAAGACCACAAACGCTCAATAGATTTCGATATGTTTGTGGTGTAATACCTTGACTAGATTTTGAGATAAGATATGCAATGCAGACCTTTGTCATGATAATCGTTCCAAGGAAAGATAGTGCATATGCCACAGGAGCGAGCACTTCTTGATCGACTGCGGATGCCATCAATGGCCCCCCGATGAGGAACCAAAAGACATACACACCAGGATTGAGCAAATTTGTCGTAATTCCACGCAGAAAGGAGGCCTTTGGTGGAGCGGCTTGGGTCATCATGTCGGGTAATTCGAGACTAAAACATTCAATACCCATGTAGGCTAAGAATATTGCACCAGCGATGGTGATCGCCAGCAGAACAGAGGTTTGCGTGGCAATCCATGCTGCCGCTACAAGTGACAGGACGATGAGCGGACCATCGGTAAATACCGGAGCTGCTGCCGTCCATATCCCTGCACGTAAGCCACCAGACAGTGTTTCTCGAATCACCATGGTGAGAAGTGGCCCGGGTTTTATTCCTTCCACGACCCCCAGCACAGCACCCGCTAGTGCGAGCGAGAGAATGAGGTCGATATCCACAACTCTAGTCCAAAGTGGCTAGCGTCTTTATCCTTGGCAGAGCATTGTCTACATTTATCTGAAATCCTTTGTGAAACGGGGTGGGGGGCCACCCCGTCTCGAAGGAGGTTTGACTTGTCGTGTGAATGAAATCACTCGAGAGCGGCGGTTGCTTTCTTAGCACCCATCCACGCAACGATACCGAATCCAATCTTGTTGATCATGTCAGCAATGTTGTATGCAACACCCATCATCAATTCGCCTTCAGTGCCGAGATCGATGATTGCAACTTCTGGACTGAACAAGTAACCGACTGGGTAGATGACCCAACCAACGACGATAAACCATCGGAGGGCGTTTGTCGACCACAGGAGTTCAGGAGCGATTTTGTCGTTGTCGACACCTTTGCCGCTTGACCAAGGTGTACCAGTTGCGATGATAATCATCACCCAACCCATGCCGCCGAGAGCGAGTGCAAGGTATGCGTCCATGAGCCCAGCTTCGCCGAGGTAACCAAAACCAATCATAATGAGTGCACCAGTAAAACAGATTCCAGTAAATCCTAGACCAGCGAACTTTGCATCGGTGATGGCATCTTTACCTACGAGAGATGGGAATTTGAGAGCCATAAGTGGAACAGTAATGATCCAATCCATGTATCTGTATTCAATCGATACCATTTGGTGCTCCACGTACACTCCACGCATGTAGTAGTAGTGGAAGGCAGCAATACCTACAATCAAGGCCGATATGGTCATTGTTGTGCGGTATTGTGGGGCCACGGTGTTTCGTTCTGACATGAAAAACACGAATGCAGCACCCATGGAAATGTAACCGACGAAGAAGAGGAAGAAGGTCACAAGTTGTAGACCGTCATCTATGCCGTCGTTCAACCAATCGGCTGTGGCTGGGTTCGTTGTTTCCGCACTAACTGTTGATCCCATAGCAAGGGCAACAGTAGCGATCAGTAGCAGGCTTATTGTTCTTGAAAATTTCTGACTTAACATTGTTCTCAAATCGTCTTTTTTTATATCAGTATATAAATGGCGGTATTTTTCCACGGATTTTATTTTTTTTCGTAAACGATGAATAGCGTTGCAAAAATGAGGATAAGACAGAATTTTTACCAAACAAATTAAGAAGAGAAACAGCGAAGAATTTTCATGACCTATGAGTGTGGTGCCTGTGAAGAATCCTTCGCATCGAAAGAGGAACTTGAAGCACACAAAAAAGAATTACAGCATTTCAAATGCTGGTCATGCTCAATCGGATTTACAACCGCTCAATCGCTGGAACAACATCTACGAATTACAGGACACGTCGCAGAGTGATTAGAATTTTTTAGGTGTGTTTGGATTAACTGTACTTGTTGTTGAACTGTTTTCCATATCCATCTCTCCAAATTCATCATCGATACCAACTGAATTTGAGGATTGCACATTCTTTGTTTCTAATCTGTTGATGAGTTGATTGAGCACCTCGAATTCAATTTCAAGGTCTTCCATGGTATCTTTTACACTCTCCATTTGAGTGTGAATTCGCCTAGCGAGTTTTTTCAACTTTCGAATCGTCTTCTCATCAGACACATAACGTCGTAAAGCCAAGAGTATTTGAAAACTCGCGAAATGATGGGGGTCAAAGAATCCATCGAAATCACTCATATATCGGATGAAATATCAATATCTCATGGGTAAGAATTTTTTTGTAAAAATAGTCACTGATCCGGATGTTGACTTAAGAAAGTGTATCGTAGGTTTAGCATGTGCAAATCAAGCCATTGAAGATGGGCATGAGGTGAACATGTTCTTTGCTTCAAACGGAGTGAAATTACTTCATTCCCTTTATATTGAACAACTTAATGCAGGGGGAATGTTTCCCGAAGGGATGATTCCGAACCTCATGAATTCAATCACAAACGGTGCGAATGTCATCTATTGCTCAACTGGCTCCCAAGCTGCAAACGGCGTCTCGAAAGAAAATGCCGACGAACACCTGCTCGAAGGTTATGGCCATTGGATGACATGGAGCGGACCACCAGGTGTCATTGCACTTAGTGCAGAATCCGATGTTCAACTGGTCTACTGAGTCGTTGAAACTTTTGCATAGTATTCGAACTCGCACTTGTTTGAAAGGGATAAATGTGAGTATAGCATACGACAATCATGGCCGATGAAGAAGTAAAGGTCTTGAAATTAGAACATATAACCAATCTAGTTTGGTTTATCTTTGCTCCATTATTGGTCATCATTCTAATATTTTCATTTGTTCAATATGGTTTCGGCAGTTGGTATGAGTATTTTTGGTTAGCAGGTATCGCAGTCTTCCTTGGTATTCCAATGATCTGCATTATTATAGGGGCCGTAATTAACCTATTGAGTGCATTAAATATTGTTAAAACCGATGGGAATTGGGGTACATTAGATATAATGAAGTCATTCTTTTCCGAACTTTATTCAGAGGACATTGATGAGGAAAAGTGAGCCCATCATCAACAATAGGCACTGAAAAGACTCACTGCAAAGGGTTATCCGAAACGATTTGTTGATGCTGGAGTGTATCAAAAACTAAATTTCTAAATTTTGGCGCTCCATTAAGAAATCAAAAGACAATTCGAAGAGACCTTTTCCATCCACTACAGCATTCCAAGCGCCATGTCCATGGCCTTCAAGCGTTACAAGTTCGCTATGAACATTCAAGGAATCATAAATGTCCTGCAATGCTAGTGCTCCTTCATATGGGGTAACAGGGTCGTTCCCATCACCATGTGCCATGAATAATTCTGGGTCATCAACATCGTATCGATCAAAACCGTATACTGCTTCAAAGACATCCAATTTTACCTTTGAACCCCAAAAATACACCATGCTCTTGACATCATATGTCTCATTCAGATGAGTTGTAGTAAGGGTTGGGTCCTCTTCAATTGAGATTTCATCACGGAAATCTCCCAAGTCTGATATTCCAAGTGCAATGGTTGTTATCGAACCCGCAGAAGCCCCTCCCACTGCTATTTGGTCAGTACTAATATTGTAGGTGTCTGCATTTGCGACTATCCATCTAAGGGCAGCTTTCGAGTCTCTTTGGGCTGCATACATTGCAACTGATTGCTGAATTTGTTTCGTTGATTCGGCTCCCGTAAAGGTATGCTCTACCCATTCCTTAGGTGCAATGCCGTCATAGTAATCGATAATTTCCTGATCAGACATTCCGTCAATATCACCTAACTCTTCTGTTGTTCTGTAATCGATTGAAACGTAAACCCATCCACGAGAAGCATAGTACTTCCCCATCTCAATAATTTCAGGTTTATGCTTGACTCCTCCAGTAAATCCTCCACCGTGAATGAACATCAAGACCGGCCTGTCTGTCGAGTTCGTGTCTGGACAATATACATCCAACATCAGAGGAACTGCAGATGGTTCTATGCTTGATTTTGAATGGGCAAGTCCACTAGCGTAAACGATGTCTTCGTACGTCAAAACTTCGTGCGGACCTGGCTCGTAAACTACTGGTTCATCTTTGCTGCCACCCTTACCATCTCGCAAACACCCCGATAAGGATACAGTAATCAACAACATTACCAAAAAGAAAGCCTTCTTCACCATAGGCTATGCATAAAATTACCTTTTTTATCTGTTCGGTAACAAATTGTAACACTTCAAACACCCACGCGTAAGGGGTATGTCGCATGGGTACCCAACCATGAGATTCTCATTGAAGGGTGTTGGAAGGGTTGTATTGTTAAT
>CAZTGO010000030.1:0-5798 GCA_964613395.1 uncultured Candidatus Poseidoniales archaeon
CACGTCGCATAATTGAACTGATGTACACATCGAGAATTGTATTTCAAGAGTGGGACTGCAGACCGGATGGAATCTGTATTCTTGTTGTCAACCTGCTTAATATTAAATGCAATAATTTGATTTAGTTTTGGCTCAAATTTCGAAAACGATTTCCTATGAGTCGGCGAAAAATCCCAAGCCGCTTTCTCTTTTTCGGACCATATCATGAACAAGGTCACATCATCATCAGCATCATCAAATTGTAAAACTGGACGCCCATTCCACCATTCAGATTTGCATGTTGACAACAATTTAACATTAAATCCTGATTCAGTACTACTAACGATTTCACCAATATTACAATCTTCCTCAATCCAAAATTCACTTGCAAGGGTAGTTGCATTTTCGCTCATATTGAAAATCATGTAACTTGCACTTAAATCCTTTTTGTGTGAAAGTCACAACCCAATTCTCGTCAAAAATTCCACTGTATTGAATAGTAATACGTGAAACTCAAATCAGAGGGGGCCCTTTGCTTACCCGTCCAAGCAGACGGTACCCTTTGCCTACCCGTCGCGTCAAAGGGGGCCCTCTGATTCGAATGTGCGATAAATGATAGAAAAATCATGATTATATGTTGATGACTTTAGACTCACATATGGCAGATGGTGAAGCGGCTGCTATGGTTTTTCTTTTTGCTGCAATCGTTCTCCCAATCGCATTAGGAATCGCCATTGTTCTATGGATGATCATCCATCAACGTGAACATTCAAAGAAAATGAAAGAGGAAGCAAAAAAATATGATGTGAAAATTGAGGAGGGTAACACCAAACGTCATCTCGTCAGAAGCCTCACCCTCATTGGTGGAGGTTGGTTACTTTCCCAACCTTGGAATATACAAAATAGAATCGAGAGTCTAGCGACCATTGGCATCATCCTGTTTTTGCTCGGCCTTATCTTGTTGGGGTATTGGCTGGTTGCCGATGCCGAGAATAGTTCACGCAAAAAGAAGGAAATCCTCGCTGTTGCGAAATCACAATCTAAGGGTAAGGGAGAATCTTGAGAGGCTGAGGGTTGAATTTTTGTCACAAACGAACAACCTCTGATTCAATCGTTATTCTAACGAATCAAAGGGTCAATGCATAAACCCGCTGATTCGTTTTTGGCATATCAAAGGGCTCGCAGTGGGCCAGTATAGACACTACCCTTTGCTCAGGTTTCTTCTTCCTCTTCGTTATCGTCTTGGTTTGCTTCTTCGAGGGTGGCTTCAATCCATCCACTATCAACACTACCGCCATCCCACTCTCCACGAACTTCGACTTCAATTTCTTCTTCTTCTCTCCAAACAGGCTCGTCGAGTGAGCCTTGGGTGATGAACCGACCAAAGCCGTCTACTTGTTCTTCCAGGAGCGACATGTGCTTTGAGACGGGTAAGAAGTGCCCAACAGGCATGCCTGCGGCTACGAACGGGTTGGTGGCGATGCAGATCATCAATCCGTCCTCAGGGGCGAGAATGTCGACGGAGAGGCCTGGCGTAGCCGGATCGGAAATACGGGCTACAACATCCCCTTCCTTCATGATTGAACCACTATCGACGAACAAATCAAGCAGACCTCCTTCACCTGCTCTCAACCATGTTGATCCACTTGCAAGCATTCTGAATCGTGGCCTGTGTGGTTTTCCTGGAACCATCTTAAGCTTTCGAAGGACGTTCATGACACCGTGTACTGCGACCTTGACAGATGCCTGATCGAGCCAATTTGCGCCTCCTCCTTCGTACGTGATTGAGGGAATATCTTCCTCATTTGCGTTGAAACGTAGCGATCCTTTCGGTGGTTTCGAATCAAGAAGAATTTCAATTCCAAACGCCTTTGCAAGAATGTTTGAACCTGCGTGGGCGAGATCAACACGGAGTTGGGGCATGTTTGAACGCCCTTTTCCTGCACTATGTAAGTCAATGATTGCATCAGAATCTTCGACAAGATACTTCCATACTTGTGCTGCTACTCTGCGAGTTGAGGACCCTTTTGAGTTGCCAGGAAAGTTTCGATTCAAATCTCGACCATCAGGGAAGTATCTCGATTTCGACCGATAACCCGGCATATTGACAACGGGAACAATTCGAATTGTTCCTGCAAGCGTTTCTGGATCGAGTGGTTTGTCTGGATCTGTAAATGCTGTACTCAACAGATGTGTGCAAGCAGAAGGTCCTGTCAGTTCATCACCATGCATTCCACCAAGAATGGTAATTGTAGGGCCTGGTCGCTTACCATGAATAACGGTCACGGAAGTTGACCAAGGGTCGCCAATGGTCACTTCAAGCAGAGGAAGATCGATTGTTCGGATGGTTCCTCTTTTGACAAGCTTGCGATAGAATCGATAATCACTCCATTCTGAATTCCGGTCCCATTCGACACGATCCTCGACTTGGTGTTCCTCAAGAGCTTTTTCGATGGCTTTTCGCCGTGTCCGTGAAAGTTCATGCGCAATACGAACGGGCTTACGCTTCGTTTTGCGAGCCATTTGTTCAGCACCTCAATTTTCGAGTCCGGAGACAAGATCGGCAAGCACCGCATCGATATCACTCGCTTTGGTCACGCCTGATGCAAGAAGGACGCCATGTGCGCCAAGTTCAACAGCAGTCTTGACGTCTTTTCCGTCTTTTACTCCTGCTCCGCAAAGTACGCGCACATCTGGATTGATGTTACGAACAGCATTGACTGTATCGGAAACAATAGCCGGATCTGCCGTTGTTACCGAAATATCACCGCCGATAAGTTCCGGTGGCTCCACTGCGATGAATGTAGGACCTAACTCAGCTAATCGATGGGCTTCCTCAACATCTGCTGCACAAGCACACATCGGGAAATCATCAGGAAGTTGTTCCATGAGGCGTTGAACGTGGTCGATGTTGACTTTGTGCTCAGCATGGTTAATGATTGTACCTAGAGCGCCACGTTCTATAGCGTTCTCAGGTTGAAGCCAGCCCGTGAATGAACCTTGGCCAACAGGGTCAAGATGTTGACTCCAAACCTCCAAAGAGGGTGCTGCTTTCTTGACGGCATGCAGGTCAAAAGCGGAAACGACGGCAACCATCCGGACATGGTCTCTCGATGCGCGTTCCATTGCTTGTGCTAGTTCCACTGCTTTTTGACCCATAGCCGTTGCATAGGTTTTGAAGTTGACAACAATAAGAGGCTGCATGATAATCCCACACACTGATTCTTCTTGATATCTTCCTTCCAATCACTCGATAAGAGGCCATTGTTGATCAGAAAGAATTGTGTTGTCGGGAATGATTGAGCCATGATCGATGACAACATTGTCCAAAGAACAATTTTTGCCAATTGTGGTGTTCCTGCCAACCAAGGTTTCATTCAAGATGGACCGAGCTCCAACCTTGACGTTGTTGAGTAAGCTGCATTTTGAGAGATGGGCTGAATCGATGGTAGTGCCAGTTGAGAGCATGCTATCTTCGACGTTGCTTTTAGCATCAATTTCCACTGAATCATCTGCATACCAATTTGAAGCAATTCGTTTTCCATGTTTCCAGCGTTCATTTGCGATGCATGCTTGAACGCCCAACGACCAGCTCTTTGGTGTTCCAGCATCAATAAAATAGCCATCAAACGAGAACCCATTTAACCGCCCCTCGTTGGCGAGAATGGGAAACACATCTCTTTCTAGCGAACTTCGTCCTCCGGGGATATAATCGAAGATGGAATCTTCAAAGAGATAAGACCCTGCATTGATTAGATTGGAAAATACCTCTTCTGGTTTTGGTTTTTCCTTGAATTGCGTAACTCGATGATTTTCATCAAGGCCAACAATTCCAAATCGAGTAGGATCCTCGACTTCCCATAGCGCCAATGTGCCCACTCCACCGTTCCTTTGGTGGAGATCGAGTCCGACTTGCATATCCAAAGAAGAGATAATGTCTCCATTCAAGCATACGAAGCGATCCGAAACAACGTCACGACAATTCCCCAACGCTCCTCCTGTACCCAGAGGTTCGGCCTCTTTGACGATTCGAACATCGTATGGGACATCGACTTGCTTGAAGTATTCCTCGATGTCGTCGACCTTGTAACCTCCTGCAACAACGACCTCGTCGACTTGGTCACTGGGCACAACTTCAACGACATGTTCGAGGAGTGTTTTGTCCAGCATTGGAAGGATTGGCTTTGGTATTTCATAGGTCCAAGGACGTAGCCGTGTACCAAAACCGCCGGCCAACACGACAACCTGCATGCCTGAGGCGCATCGTTTTCGTTTTTCAACTTGTAGTGTTGATGGTCTGAAGGATTGAGAGAACCCTGCCGCACAGTTCAAAGGCGGTCTTTTGCTCGCAGGGATTAGTGATACAATGAACATCCATGAATACCAAGGGAAAGCACTGTTCAAGGCTCATGGCGTGAAGGTTTTGGACGGGGTTCACTGCACGAACGTAGAAGATGCTCTCAACGCCTACGACACGCTTCAATCCAAGGTTGTCGCCGTCAAATCCCAAATCCATGCAGGTGGGCGAGGAAAAGGGAATCTGTATTGCCCAAATACAGGTGATCTTCTGATGGAAGGTGGAGTAAAAATTGCTTTTTCTCGTGAAGATGTTGAAACCTATGCAACCAACATTCTAGGCCACATTCTTGTGACGAAGCAAACCGGCGAAGAAGGAAAACTTGTCAATCACCTGTACGTTGAATCAGGTTGTGATATCGCTCATGAATACTACCTTGCGTTGCTTGTTGACCGTGAGCAAAAATCCGTTCTCATCATGGCATCCACCGAAGGAGGCATGGACATTGAAGAAGTTGCAGAAGAGACACCAGAATTACTACACAAGGTCAACGTCGATCCAAATGCAGGATTGATGGGATATCAGGTTCGTGATCTTGGTCTTGCACTCGGTCTCTCAGGTGCTGCTCACAAATCATTTGCAAAGATGCTTCGTTCCTTGTATGCATTGTTTGTCCAAGAGGACTGTGCGATGGTCGAAATCAATCCACTCGTCCGTACGGGTGGTGATGAGATGGTGGCATTGGATGCGAAGGTCAGTTTTGATGAAAATGCAGAATTCCGCCATAAGAACTGGGACGAACTTCGCGACCTCTCTGAAGAGGAGGATGTTGAAATTCGAGCGAAAGAAACCGGTCTTTCTTACGTCAAACTTGATGGAAACATCGGATGTTTGGTCAACGGGGCAGGTCTTGCTATGGCGACCATGGATGTCATCAAGTTGTACGGTGGTGAGCCTGCGAACTTCCTTGATGTTGGAGGGGGTGCGAACGAAGAGCAAGTAAAAACAGCGTTCTCTATTATCCTTGAAGATCCAAATGTCAAAGGAATTCTTGTCAACATCTTTGGTGGAATCATGCGTTGTGACATCATTGCCCGCGGTGTAATAGCAGCCACTGAAGCCTTGGATCTCAACGTTCCCCTTGTCGTTCGATTGGCAGGAACCAACGTGGACGAAGGAAAGGCCATTCTTGCTGCTTCAACCCTCAATATTCATCCTGCAGACGATTTGGCTGAGGGTGCTCAGAAGATTGTTCAGTTGATTGGAGGTGAGGCTTGATGGGTATTTGGATTGAAGAACATGCGAAGGTATTGGTGCAGGGCATCACCGGAAAGCAAGGTATGTTCCACGCTGATAAGATGGTCGAATACGGCACCAACATCGTTGGAGGGTGTACTCCTGGTAAGGGTGGTCAAACCGTTGAATTGCAAGGAAAAGACTTCCCTGTTTGGAACTCAATGTTTGAAGCCATTGAAGCAACCGATGCTGATGCAACGGTCATCTACGTACCTCCTCCATTCGC
>CAZTGO010000031.1:0-4752 GCA_964613395.1 uncultured Candidatus Poseidoniales archaeon
CGGCTGATTTCTTACCAAACGAATGGACTCATTCATTGGCGACCATGATTTCTCTACTTGCTCGATTGGATGGCCGAGCCTCGCATGCTGTTGGGCACATGAGTGTTGGACAATTGCATGATCTCTTAGTTGGCTTTGATGCATTTTTATCAACATCTGATGGTTTGATTCCTGAAGCAAGTCAACGTGACCCCTATGGTTTGTGGGCTAACTCCACTCAGACTTTGTCCCATCATGCTCATCACTTGAATGTGCTTTCAACCGAATCGGTAGCATATGAGTGTTCACAATTTCTCTCCAGTCTCATGCAATTGAATCCAGGCGACGAAGCAAGTGTCCTCTTTGTCGCACCGTCTTGGTTGGGTAATAATGCATGTGATCTCATGGCAACGAACATGAACCAAATTCTCGGTTGGCCATCTGCGAATGTCGAAGTTGTTGACTTCAGTGATGTTGTTTCAGTATCGGCGACAAGTATTCTGTCGACTGATTTAGAAGGAACGCCTTCCTCTGCGTTTTCGATTCTAATTCCCTCTCTCAACATTCCTTCTGGTGGAAGCATGCGAGATGGTTTGGCCATTCAGGTTAAGCGAGTAGTTGAGCATATTACTGCGCAACGGGGTGGAAAGGTGTTCCTCATCGGTCACTCCGTGGGAGGTTTAGCAATGCGATATTACACTGAAGGTTGGGCAGATCTGGCTAGTGAACCAGACGAAGCCGGCATCCATCTTCCACAACCCCCCGAAGACCACGTTTTGGGTGCTGTGAGTCTTTCGACACCACATGATCATACAGCCGTTCGACTCAATCCTGATGGGCATCATGTTCAGACCTTTTTGCACTTGCTGAAACTGTTAGGTGCTCTCCAGGATGAAACGTTCGACGTAGCAGATCCATCAACAACTGTTCCGTTTTCTGAAATACCAGTGAATCAGGCAAGAAATGCATCGATGGCGCTTGTCGAAGCCATTTCAAAGTTGTATGGCGATCGTGAAATCATCAAGAGGAATCCGGAGGTGAATGAATGACTGTCACAGCAAATATCCCTTTGAAAGGATGGCAGTTTTACCAGTCCTCTCCACAACACTCTGCTAATCCTTTCACAGTTTGCATGGTTTCTGGATCTAATTTCAATCCTGGATATCTGATGAGGACTACATCTGCGACACAACGATTGAATTCTCATCAACTCCGATTGCACGATTTGTCCATCAACACTTTCTCGAACAAGTCGGGTAAAATTCTACTTGAGGTTAAACCGAATTATGAAGTGGAAATCTGTTTCCGTATTCAAGATGAGGTTGGTGTGGATGTAACAACCTTTCACAATTACATCAAAAATTATGCTTCAAATATGAAACTCCTGAGCAATCCAAGTACCGGGAAGAATTACAGTCAATTTTGCACCCAAACAAGCGATTGTCAAACACATTCAAATGGTTCGGTCAAACATACATTTGGAGGTTGGTTGAGCGATTATCCTTGTACAGTTTTGCGACTCAAAGGCGGTGATCGTTTCGAATGCGATATTGACGCCGTTCATACTGACGAATATGGTTCGACTGCGAATGTATTCTCGTTGAGATTAACGCCAGATGGTCAAGAAACTGCCGTGGTTGCTGAAACCAATAAATCGAACTATATCGGTTGCAATGTCGTGGTTACCTTACATAAGGTGAGCAAGGAGATTGTTTCTTCAGAAGGAGAAAGACTCATTGTCGATACGCTTGAAGCCTATCAGCCTGAGATGTATTCGGATAAATTCTTCACTGAAAGGAATCAAATCATCACGACGGCACAGATGTATCATCGAGATCCGTTCCGGTGGGGAGGAAACGTACCACAGGCAGATGGTGGTTCGGGAACAGATTGCTCTGGTTTCGTTCTTTATGTTCTCAATTCGGCATTGGATGCGCAATTGGAAGATCAAAAAGCTGTTGACCTATCAAGAACATTACCTCGAGTAAAATCCCCGATGCCTGGTGACCTCGCTTTTTTCACGAGCGGTGGCATGCACGTTGATATCTATCTTGGTAATGGACAATTGATTGGATCCGTAGGAAAGAAAGGCGATACAGCAGGTCCATCGACCGGTGTTTTGATACGGACCATCAATCAAACACTTCAACCTGATTTTTACTGCTCAGTACAGGATTTAATCGAATTCTCTGATTCACTGCCTTACTTCGGTTTTACATCTGTTCCTGAATATTGGCGAAAAGGGGCAGAACATATTAAAGGCAACGTAGAAGTTATTAAGAAACTTCAAGAATATCTTCACTCAATAGGGATGTTAAGAAAGGAACATGTAAATGGAAGAAATTCGGTGCATATGAAAAAAGCCGTTTTGGGACTTCAACATTTCATGTTAACTGTGGTGCCTGGTTCATCAATGGATGACTACATCGAAGGCTGTTTTACGGATACGTTACTTACACATATCAATCGCTATGATTTCTCCAAGGAACTCCTTGATTCCTTGACTACTCAGAATTACGTTGACCTCTATAATCAGGATCAAGAACTCCAACAAGTGAGCATGATGAATCCATTCGACGTTCTTAAACTGCAAAATGTCGAATATGTTGAGAGTGGGCTTGGATTAAGTTTCCCTGCAGATGGCGGATTCTACCTCAAGGTTGCAAACGGCTGGATGTTGCGATTGAAATTATGGGCGCCGACCAACTTTTTCCCGACCCGTATAAAGAATCCAGGTTTACAAACTTGCATAACCGATTGCGCAAATCTTGGTTCTGGGTCCTCGTATCTTGAAATCATGCTTAAGGGTGGTGACGAATTCTTTGTTCGTGGCAGCACCTCAACCTTACGCCCTCCGGTTGGACCTGGTACTCAATATTACAATTCAGGTCTGTTTATACGTACAAATGAAAGAAACATTTTGGTGAAATCCGCTTCAAATAACACTGCGGTTGGTGGGAATATACGATTGGATATTACCGACGGACGATTACCTGCTGGGGTTTGGTATGGTCGATCCGATCCAACGAATACAAACCGAAATTTAGCGGATAACAATTTCGTAACAGAATTGAGGAAAAAACTCGATCTTGCTCATCAAATTGGTACTCTTAACTCTGTGGATGACACAGTTGAATTTGAGGTGAATGTGGCTGGATCGATTGAAGTAGGAGTCCAAACTCAAGCCGGGTTTAAAGTGACGAAGTTAGCCAATGGACAATATAAATTGGAAAGCGCATGGATGCTCGGGGTAGGTGTTGAATTGGGGACAACCAAAGGCTCAATAGGCTCAAAAGGCAATGTCGATTTTGCAATAAAACAAGGGTTCGAAGCAAGCGCATACATCTCAGGAACATGGGAGTCGTCCTACCTTTTTGCGTCTAAAGCCCTTGTGCTGAATGAACTGCCGCATGCGTTGTTGTCTGTTGGATACTTCTACTCGCCAGTTCTTTCGTATATCATTGATGCAGCGTTTGTTGATGGATCTGCATCAACAAAGTCAACGGACAAGTATATTCTTTCCCTCGACACAACGTTGAGTGGAGAAATTGGCATTAATCTTGAAGCATTTGATTTCTTTTCGGTGGGAGTATCCGCAAGTTCTTCCAATGGACGGCGCCTGTGGCTTGAGGTCGATCATGACGCTAACACTTCTGTACTCGGTTTGGAGTTTGAGATTTCTGCAAGTGTTTCCGCAGCGGCGACCCTTTCTTTGCCTCAATCAAGTTCCAATTCCTCCGATAATGCTGATGACGATGATGAAGATGAGGAAGATGACCCGGGTCTCGGTATTGATTGGAATTTAGGTGGTTCGTGTAAAATCGAAATGAGTTTGTTGACGATTGCGCAAAAACCTGTGGCATCCGAACCAAAAGAGTTGCTTAAATCTCCATCTGTTCAAGCAAGTCTTTCAGCTATTGGAACGAATGTCCAGCAAGAGAATGCTCCTTCAAACCAATCGCTGGAGTCAGTAAAATTTACTGGAACGATTTCAACGGACAAAACCACGCTCGAGACTGTTATTGAATTCAAAGCGAGCGCTTGGACAGTTCGAGCACTTGCAGTCCTCATCTCTGGTTCAAACCCAGTCACGTTGTTGGCTGCGTTAACACAACTTGCAACCGGTGGAAACACAATACAGAACATCTCGTTGCAAATTTACAAAGTGAACGAAACCAACTCACTCGGTATCGAAGGTGGTTTGAAAATTGCCGGTGTGGGATTGACGTTGGGTGCATCGACAAAAACAACCGATCGAATTCCAACGTACACCGAAACATCGACTTCAACAATCGACAAGCCGTACACACCGCCTGAATACCATACCATCAATGAGGGCCAGCCTGATGCTGAGACTGTTCCGACGACAGTAACTGATCAAATAGGCTACGTCGCTACTGAATTGAAAGATAAGATGGGAGCTTTGTTGTGGGGGTGACATTATGTTCTTAAAGAAATTAGGAGTATTTCCAAGTTTTGAATTTTCTAATCTGGGGCTGAAAGACCATAAACTCAATGATAAATTACTAACCGAGGAGGTTCTGGTTTGATTCCGACAATGGCGATTGCTTGTCAGGCCATCGATGTATCCGCTGGACCAGCATGCATGGAATTGGTCATGGATTTGGTTGATTCTGTTCAATCGGTAGTATCTGTTGTCGAAAACGCAGATATTTCGATGCCGACACATGCAGGTCTCGGACTCCGTTTCGATTTGAATGGTGTTGGAGGGGGCGATGACGAAGAAGGCTATGTGATGGACCTTGGATGTCG
>CAZTGO010000032.1:0-3164 GCA_964613395.1 uncultured Candidatus Poseidoniales archaeon
GAATTCGTCGTCGACGAAGATCGCTGTTTTGGTTGTGGAGCATGCATTGCCTTGTGTCCAGTGCAAGTGCTTACGCTGACAAATCGTATGATTTACGTCGATGAACCTAATTGCACACACTGTCGTCTTTGTCTGCCTTCATGTCCAGTATTCGCACTTGATATTTCACCAACTGAGGGATAATCGTGCGTATTGTACTGATTGGCGGCACGATTGAAGCTCTTCTCCTCTCAATTGAATTAAGTTCAGAGCATGCGGTGTTCATTGTTGAACTTGAAGCAGAAATTGGACTCCCTGTCCATCATCCCGGACGAATTCTTGACCCATCCTGGCTTCCAGATTACTTGACTGAAGAACAAATTTCCTTCCTTGAACTCAAAGCCAATGAAGACGGATGGGGGTGTCGATGGGACTGGGTGATGAAACACTTCGCTGCGAATGCTGCGCGACAAAACGTTTCGTTTTTGACTCGTACACGGGTTCAATCATGCACGGAACATGACGGTTCTTACCTTCTTGAATTCACTTCATCAGAGCGCATGACACCGACCCACATGGTCGTCGACCGTGTCGTTCTCATGACCAACCCTTCAACAGCTGCACCTGGAGGTCGTTCGCACCAATTATCACCCTTTTCTCCCCCCACGTTTCCATCTCCAGAAACGACCGAATGGTTCGGTGGTACGGTACTCTCAGGTGATGTTGATGCAACAATCCAGGCAGATCTCATTCTTTCGCGTGGAGACGGCATGACGGAGTTGTGGTGGTCAACGCCACATTCATGGGTGCCATCTCATGGGTATTTGGAACAATGCCGTATCTTCCTTCCCACGAAGAAGACAGAACTTTCGCTCGATAGCGTGATGTCGCGAGTCCGTGATTACCATACAGAATTCGTTTGACTTCGGACATTGGGTGCGGATGAAAAATCACCACTTTCTTAGGCTCAACGCCTAGGGAGAAGATGAGAACGGCTTGGCGTTGGTGATGATGATGGGTGCCAATCTCACATGCGATTCGCAGTCAGCGATTCGAGAAATGAACCATTCATCCATGAAAGAGAGGACGGGTTGAGGAACGTATGAGACTCATTTTTCTGACCAATCATTGGCCCTACCCTCCTGGAGAGACGTTCCTCACATCAGATCTTGAAGCGTTATCAAAACAAATTGACGAAATTCTCGTCGTTCCCGTGGGACTAAGTTTTGAAGAATCATCCAGACCCTATGCCATTTCATCAAAGATTCATGTCAACATTGAACCAATTACATTGGCCTTGAAGAGATGGAAGCGTTGGGGTAAATTTAGACGGGCCATCAAAGGTCTAACTCGACTTGATATCCTTCGTTCCGAACGATCAAGAAAACCATCACTTCCATGGTCGATGATCATTGGAGAATTAGCACAATCCCTTCTCCTCAAGGATGCCATTGCTCAAACAATGACCCTATCAAAGAACGACATCATTGTTGCATATTGGGCAAACCGTCCAGCAACCATTGCAGCCCTTCTTACCGAAGATCACCCCGAAATGAAAACCATCTCTTTCGCCCATGGAGGTGATATTTACGCATCGAGAGGAAACTACCCCCACCTCCCATTGCAGGAATGGGCTCTCCATCGGATGGACAGGATTCTCTCAGTTTCCGATGCCGGAAGGGATCACTTGAAATCTCAATTTCCTGATTTTCAACATCGAATTCAAACCCATCGTTTGGGTGTTGTTTCTTCAGATATCAAAAATCCAAATAACACAACAGAAACGCTTCACATACTCTCACTAAGCTCACTTGTTGAAGTAAAACGTGTACAACTCATCGCTCAAGCCATGCCTTCTATTACACGAAAAATTCGTTGGACTCACATTGGTGATGGTCCCGAAAGAAACAATATCATGACGTATTTGACGAATCTCCCACCTCACATTGAAGTAGAGTTTCTCGGACATTTACCACATCATTCTGTTCTTCAATACTTGAAGACAGAACCGATTGATCTGATGTTGAACACCAGCTCATCTGAAGGCGTTCCTGTGTCAATTATGGAAGCCTATTCCCATGGTATTCCAGTTGTTGCAACGGATGTAGGTGGCAACAGTGAGATTGTATTGAAAGAACACATTATTCCATCTGATTCCACCTCTGAAGACATTGCCAACATTATCAACGAATGGTCCGGCGACTCACATTTGAAAGAAAAGGTGAACATCATCCAATTAGAAAACTTCGACTCAACAAAAAATGCTCAAAACATCATCACGATCATCGATGAAATTACAAATGAGATTTGAAAGGTATCATGAAATATGACTTAAGAGGGCCACTTCTTATGGAAGAGTCTCCTTTTGATGGAATTCGCCCATTTCTTACTGGAGAAACGATTGATAGCAATCTCTCATTTCCAATCGCCCATGTTGATGTTAAAACCCCAACCGATCGTGTCTCATTTCTCGGTTCATTACTTGAAAATAAGACGGTTCTTCACATTGGTTGCGCTGATCATCTCGATGTCATCGATACAAAGATTGCAGCAGGAAAACATCTCCACAGTGCCCTGACTAAAACATGCAAAAATGTCACTGGCCTCGACCTCAATGTCGCAGCGATCGAACATTTACAGCGAAAATACGACACCCCAGACCTCCATATTTGCGATATCCTTGAGGTCGACCGTGAGACTGAAACCTTCTCAGAAGGACGCCACTATGATTTCGCTCTGCTCGCTGAGGTCGTGGAACATTTAGACAATCCTGGTCAATTCCTCACACAAATGAATGATACATTAGGGCACCTCTATGATCGAATCATCATTACAGTTCCAAATGCGTTCTCAAGTGTTGCACGAAGAGCATGGGGAAATGGAATTGAGAACATCAATTCAGATCACAGATACTGGTTCAGTCCTTACACAATAGCCCGATTAACCACAGCCGCAGGATTCAAAGTCGAAAAGGTACATATGATTGGTGAAGAACAGAGGATGGATATTCTGTCGAGGGCTTTCAATAAATTCATGGCCATGATTGGGAGTCAAAAGAGAAGGAGAATGCCATCAAGACACGGTACATCTGTTGTCTTGATTGCAAGTCCACAAGACTAGACATTCCTCTTTTGATGTACAACGGAGCACAAAGTAACCCAACGTTCGCTTGATAGCGTGATGTC
>CAZTGO010000033.1:0-2450 GCA_964613395.1 uncultured Candidatus Poseidoniales archaeon
GGAACAGATGTTGAATGGTCTGATGATTCAGCAAACGAATCAACATGAAGCCTTTTGGAGGGTCGCCTCCCATTGGTATTCATGACTGCGGAATGGGGGTTGATTTCGCAGGAATTAATGAAACGCGGAATTCTTGTAACGACGGGCGTCAAAGAAAAATTACTCTCACTCGAGGACCCCCTTCACGTGCTTAACCAAGCATCGAACGTTGGTTTCCAACGAGGGATGCTATCCACTGAAATTCTTGAAGAGATGATTGGAGCATCTACTCCAAGGCAAGCAGTAGAACTTGATTCCAAAATCACGCCCATTGGAAGAACAATTGCCCCAATCAAAGAATCTGAACCAGTTCAAATCCAATATCGGAACAATTTGCCTGATTGGAAGGAAAAGGACTTCTCAGGTATTGCAACAGACGTTGACAATGATATCTTGATTCATTATGACATTACAGGAAACAGCACGACAGAAGGGAAAATGGGTCACATACAGGCGTGTTTCAATGACCGTTTGGACAGCATCAGAAAGATGATTGTAAAGAATTCACGACTTCCGAGGAAGCCACAAGAAATTGGACGATTAAACACCGAATATCGTCGATATCAGGGGTACGAAAACCTCGCTGTCGCCATAGGGCTCGTTAATGATCCGAGGCACACAAAAAATGGACATCTCATGTTTGGTCTTGAGGATGAAACTGGAGAAATGAACTGTTTGTTGACTATCCGACAAGGAGATGATCGTGACCGGTTGCATGAACAAGTCGTCGAGGCAGGTTTGATGCCTGATGATGTGCTTGGTGTAAGTGGATCCTTTTCACAAACAGGTGACATCTTCTATGTGGATGATTTGTTTTTCCCAATGAAAGACCGACACGAAAAGAAAAGTGCTGAAATCGGAGTGAGTGTTGCGTTCTTATCTGACATCCACGTTGGCTCGAAAACATTCCTCGAAGCTCAATGGCACAAGATGGTTCGATGGTTCCATACCGATCCTCTGGCAAAGACCGTGAAATATCTGATTTTGAGTGGTGATTGTGTTGATGGTGTGGGCATTTATCCAGGGCAAGACAAGGAATTGGCTATACCTGATTTGTTTGGCCAGTACAGTGAATTTGCGAGATTGTTGGAGCTCTTACCTGACTGGGTGGAATGTGTGATGCTTCCTGGCAATCATGATGCAGTTCGCCCTGCAGAACCGCAACCAACATTTGAGAAAGACATTCAACAAGATTACAACAAGACAACGTTTGTTGGCAACCCGTGCGATTTCTCCTTACATAATGTGAGGTTGTTGTCTTACCATGGAAAGTCTATTGACGATTTCGTTGCTGGTCTGCGTACAGTGACCTATTCAGAGCCTGTTGAAGCCATGCGACAGATGCTAAGACGCAGACATTTAGCCCCACAATGGGGGGGTAAAACACCATTATCTCCAGAACTTGAAGATGGTCTGGTTATTCGAGAGGTACCGGACATTTTTGTAACAGGACACGTACATGGACACGCTTGCTTGGATTTCAGAGGAACAACACTTGTCTGTTCATCGACGTGGCAAGATCAGACATCCTACCAGAAGATGCTCGGATTCCAACCCAAACCCTGCATGCTTACGATTGTGAATCTACAATCGCACAAATCGACATCAATTCCCTTTGCTTGAAGGGAGTTGGATATGCTCAAGAATCATTGAAAGATTCTTTTCTGTCACGACTGGCACAACTGCCTTCGAGAAAGCATTGAGTGAGGACTCACGACTTGGGTTAAAACCAATAAATCCGCTCCCAGGAACCATCATTGATAGATCCATTTCAGAATCCCCTACAGAAATAACCTCCTCCGGCTTGAAGCCATGCATCTCCATCAATCGATTGATAACATCGCCTTTTCCACTTGCATGAAGGCGGCATATGCCCTCATTTGAAAGATAGCCTTCTTCATCAAATTCGAAACCATTTGCAATCCAATCGTCCACTTTGAGCATTGCTGCAATACTACTCACGAACAAGTCGACTCCAGCACTGACAATGGCAACGTATACACCAGCATCTTGCAAGGTCTTCACGGTTTCTCGTGCACCCTTCATCAGGGCAACACCAGAATACATCCTGAAAAGCTCGTCTTTGTGGATTGGATCTTGAATCTCCTTCCACATGGCAATATCGGAACGCATGAACTCCACATCAGTGAGTTCTCCAGCAATAAATCTTGAGAGATTCTTGCTGTTGTCCGTACCGAATCCATCATGCAGTGTTTTCCACGAACTGACAGAATCAACGAGGACTCCATCGCAGTCGAAGACAACACATCGACAAACGCTGCTCATGTTCATGGCTGGCAGTCTCTGCTTGAAAGCATTCGCTTAGGCACCAGAAGATTGGGCCGGCGGCGGTGAGGCCACCGGCCCATCAACTGTTCTCAGTCGTTTCTGAACTTCAGACGATCTTGTTG
>CAZTGO010000034.1:0-1894 GCA_964613395.1 uncultured Candidatus Poseidoniales archaeon
CCAAGGTGCTTCGATTTTGGTCACATTTGCACCTAAATCGGAGAGCATTTGTGCCGTGTATGGACCTGCTAAGATTCGAGAAAGGTCGAGAATGTTGATTCCGTCCAAGATTCCGCTCATGACACCTCCAGACATCCGAGAGAGTTGAACCCAACCCTCTGGCTCTGCGGTCGTAAGAAGGAAATCGGGATGGAAGAAAGGATGGAGATTTGAAATCACGATTGTAGATGGAACATTTGCAAAGAACTCAAGACCAATCCGTTGCAGGAGACGTCATGGAGAGGAGACATTGGAAAGTCATCCTCATGGTCGGTATTGCCTTTCACGTCCTTGCTGCTTTCATGATGCCTTTAGGACTTGATGCTCACGTACATGTAACATATGTTACTGATGAGATGGATGATGGTGAAGGCCATCTTGAATGGGGCAAATTGAGACAAGAGTCGAATGAAGGCTCAATCCCTGAAGAAACGCCTTCCGATGGTAAGTGGTTTGCTTGGCATTTGCTCATTCAGATATGGTTCACTGTTATCGGCACCTCTGTAGGAGCACTACACGCCCTATCGCTTATGATCGGTTTAGTCTGTCTTTCGACTATTTTTCTTGCGACGAAGTACTTGTTTGACGAAGAACGTGCTTTGGAAATCACAGCACTTGCCTCCATCTATCCGCCATTGATTCGAGCAACAGGAAGATTCTATCAAGAACCAGCCATTTTGATGATTGTAACAATTGCAACATTTTGCATCATCAAAGCTTTACAAAACAGAGGCGAATACAAATGGTGGATTTCCCCTGCCATTGCTGTGTTTGTAATTGCATCATTCAAAGGCATGCCGCTGTGGATGCCACTCGTAGCCATTGGCGGATTCGCAATCGTTCAAAGAGTGAGCCTAAACATCGTCGGCTATGTTTGTTTAGCCGTATTCGTAGAATTGTTCGTGGTGTACAGAAACGGAGTGAGTCTGCTAACAATTGACATCGTGGTTGCATTTTTTGCATCCGTACTGGGGGCAATAATTTTCCTTTACTTTGCAGTTTTATTTGCCAGACCATCTCCCGAAATAGAGGACAACGATGCATTCCTCTTGCAAAAAGGAAGCTATGTTGCACTAGCGAGCTTGATCGGCTGGGTAGCAGGTTTGTGGGTCAGTGAAGCCAACCTTTCAGGGGCAAGCCTCTTTGACATATTTTTGACCCTACGGAACAACCCTCGTTACCTTACTCTCCTCTTTGTTCCATTGTTGTACATTCGCTTCATGAATGACAGATCCTATCGACTGGTTTCGGAAGAAGGTAAGCGTATTGCTTACTTATTCATTGTTGGTATGATTGCAACAAATATCGCCGTTCTTGCATTATCAACAGGCGAAAGAGGTACCGAGGTTATCGGTCAACAACTCAACGGTGAGATCGAAGAGGGTCAAGACATTCTTTTCATTTCGGATTCAAACGTGGCAATGCACCGAATGTATACCATGCATCTCACGCTCGACCCACAGAGTGACAAGTCGAATACGGCGATTTGGCGAACCGCAGAAAGTGGCTGGGAAGCTGAATTACAGCAGTGTGAAATGTTGAAGAATGTCCATTGGATTGTAGTTGACTATACAGGTTTGGATGATTTGCCAGCGGGGTGGAAGAGCGTTGAAATCGACCGTAGTTCGGTGATAAACCCCGGTTATCAATTACTTGAATGGGCTGGTGAATCGGTAAGGTGTGCCTGATGAATTCAATGCTCCAAGCCTCGATATGAGAGCCAATCGAACGTCTAGCGAGCATCGTGAAGGTAGCGAGGGGTTCAAGTCATGCCTGCTCGAGGGTTGTAACGGAGGGACTATGATGCGACGTTCCGGCGCTCACAACTCTTTGCCTGATGAGGACCCTATTCAGA
>CAZTGO010000035.1:0-1754 GCA_964613395.1 uncultured Candidatus Poseidoniales archaeon
CAAAAGGCAACATTCATTGTGATCAAAAGGGCAGCCTAATAATCAATCAAATCATGAAAAATTGGGATGATGATGATGTGAGGTATACAGAAAAGTTTGTTCGAGTGAGGAGGAATATGTACTCACCCAGAAGTTTGCAACTGTTATCAGCACGATGACTCCGACACAGGCAATCGCAAGTCCAACATTCCTGTAAAGCTCAGTGCCTATGATTTTGAAGCCTTCAATGGCAATAAATGTAGATGCATATGGAAAGGCCGGTTGGAGATCAGTCCAGCTCTCAACCATCTCGCGCGTCGCATCCACTGAGAATTGAGTTAGCAGTGAGAAAAAGGATGGAACAAATGCAAAAGAAAAAATCCAAATGAATTAAAACTGTCACTCACTGGCTTCGATTTGACGAGAAGCATCGTCGAGTGTCTCCCCTCTGAACTCCTTAGTCAAGCGTACATATTCTAATTTGACTTTGTACGCATCGAGATCACCAGTTTTGTCATACGCAATATCACCCGCATACCTCGCGCCCGGACCCCAAAATGTCGTGTATTGCTTGAGAGTGAGTACAAAGTCAACATAGTTTGTTGGCCACCCATCTTCACCAAGCTCGACGCCTCCAATTGCAGCTGTACCGTTAGTATCCAAGAATAACTTCATGCCAGCAATTGCATTTTGGTATGTTGATTCGCTGGTCGGTTCTGCAATATATGGAGCTCCTTGAGATTTACCTGACACACGTGTGTCAAGATTTGCCAAGCTTTCGCGATTGTTGTAAATGTTCAATCCATCCTCAAAAGTTATGTACAACGATGTTCCTGAGGTTGCGAAATAGGTATCAGCGGTCTGTGCATATGTGTTGATGTAGGAATCCTGAGGGATAAAGTTGCGTGCAGAATCCTCAACAGGCAAGTTTATCAACCCGTACAATCCAAACCCGAATAATGCCGCAAAGAGGACAACTGTGATTGCTTTCCCTGGCTTGGAGAGGATTTTCGGTGCATGATACCTTCTAAAATACAACGATATCCAACCTTCCTTTGAACCCGTATCTTCTTCAGTTGGTGGATTCTTCCGCTTGACACAACAAAGCATATCTCTTCTATTATCTCGCTGACGTTTCTCATCAATGGTCATAGCCGATGTAAAGAACGTGGCGGCAAGTGCCCACAAGAAGAAAATGTTGATACTAGCATACGCACAGAAACTTGCTAATGCAGGCAAGGCGGATGTCGATGAAATTGCAAACGCTACCAAGTCAGTCAATGATGTTACTGTGATTGATGCCCCAGCTCTGGCAAGAGCCCTAGACCCACGTTTGACAATAGCGTTATCATCTTCTGATTCTCGAGAAACTCCTGCTCTTTCTCTATCAAATGCATTTGCAATCACGAAGGCATCGTCTAAGCCGATACCCAGAAGTACAAATGGCAAAATGGAGTGAACTGGACCATATATCAAACCAGCAAGAGATGCAATACCAAAACCTGCCACAGTTGCGAATGCAATCCTGTAAAACAAGGAATGAGTTTTAAGTTTTTGTGCATCATAGTGAACAAACAAACATCGAACAACATCTCCCTACTTACATAATGAGAGTAGCCATGGACATGGCCCAACGACTACCTCGACCGCATATCTTATTCCCCAACGTTGCTCCTAGGAAAAGTAATGCCACAATGTAACTAACTTGTACATATAGCAAATCACCTGTAATCTCAGCACCAAATTCATCTGAAACACAAGTAAAGCAAAAGAAA
>CAZTGO010000036.1:0-1693 GCA_964613395.1 uncultured Candidatus Poseidoniales archaeon
TTCACGACTCGTTGTTTGCACCTTCAAGGCCATAATGAAGCAAACCCTCCAAGATTGGCTTGATGGTAGAAAATGATTCAGTTAGCTGATATTCCACTACGGGCGGGTTGGTGGAGACTTCATTTCTTGAGATCATTGCAATATCTTCGAGTTCGGCAAGTCTTCTCGTCAATGTGGTTGAATCTGTGAAGGATAATTTCTTGATTTCAGAAAATCGCAAGCTTCCATCCTTCGTCCCGAGAGCGTAAAGAACATGCAACATCTTAGATTTCGACAGTATACGTAGAAGTTGTTGTATTTTTTGAGACGCAACCTCGTTTTTTCTTTCCCATTCAGTAAGTGTTGACCCACCCATGATTCGGAGTTGGCACTGTTGTATTCAAGCCTTGAGTTACAATATTGCTACCAAAAATTCGGAAATCCATGGAATGTTTCATTGATATTGCAAGTGTATCGCCCTCTGTATTCCCACGCGTGAGATGCCAGTCGCTTGGGTACCGACGCGTGAGACGCTTGTCACAAAGGTATACAGAGGGGTATCACAATTCGTTTAGACCATGCTTAGGATGAAATTTGCACAACGCATTTCCCCTTTGCTCGACCTGAAAAAGAGCGATTGAACGCCCCCTGCCAACCATTTTCGAGATCTTCTGAATGGAAGTCCCAAACACCGTCAAGTACAGGCTTAATCGCACCGCTTTCGAGATGATTTCCAAGCGTTGAGAGATCTTCATTACTTGGTGAAAGGAAAAGGTAGGTCCAGTTAGCGTTCTTAGATTGAGCAGCTTTGTACTCCTTACGCTTCTCTCTCCTCTTCAAAAACAATTTGAGAATCCAAGCTGTTCCACCAATACGACGTATTTCCTCGAGTGTGGGCATTCCTGCAATGGTCACAATTTGCCCGCCCTTTTTGACAATCTTTGCCATTTTGAGACTCTCTGCCGTTGTATCGAAACACACGTCAAATTTTTCTGCATTACTTTTTCCATAAACATCGTCAAACTTGATGTTCTTGTAGTCTAACACTACATCTGCGCCGAGGCTCTTGCACAACTCTTCTTTCTCACCTTTGGAAGCAGTCGTGACAACGAGGTTGGCCTTGAATACGTGCTTTGCTAATTGAATCGCCATTGTGCCAACGCCTCCTGCACCTCCTGATATGAAGATGGAACCACCTTGTTTGAGCCCCGATGATTTGAGTACCTGAAGTGCAGTCATGCCAACAAGTGGAATTGATGCAGCTTCTTCAAAAGTAAGATTATCGGGTTTTGCCACTACGTTCGCGGTATCTGCAACGCAGTATTCTGCCATTGCGCCTCTGTACCAGGGGGTTTTCTTTCCATCTTTTGCATTCCCAAAAAGGCGAGCAAATACGGGTTGGCCTACAGTGAATTTTCCTTCAAGGTCTGCTTCTTCAACAACACCAGCAACATCGTAACAAATGACGTGAGGAAAGGCTGCAACGGGTCGTACCATTTTCAAGTCGCCTGAGAGTAGTGCTTTGTCAACAGGATTGATGGCCGATGCGTGAACCTTGATCACGATATTGTGCGATGCATCAAAACCATGGGGATAAGCCACACTTGTTTTCTTCAATTGGTTCGGTTTGCCGTACTTTGAGAAACCGATAATATTCATTTTTTTGCCGTTTGGATGTGCCATCATAGCCCGGCCTATGGGCTTCTGTATGTAA
>CAZTGO010000037.1:0-1607 GCA_964613395.1 uncultured Candidatus Poseidoniales archaeon
TTGCGAATCACTGATGACCGCATGGAGCATGGTGGGCAAATGTCGGTTGTTTCTCAATTGATTACCGTCGACAATTCAGCACCGAAAGCAGTCATTGAGGAATTAGCCTTGTTCGATGATTTGGACTCTTCAGTTTTGATACCATTTAGTGCGAATGGAAGTGGAGATTTCGATTCAGCATGTTTCACCTTCCCAAGTGATGGAACATGGCACTGTGCAGAAAGCGAACCTGCAGCTGGCTCCGAATTCCTACAAATCGATTGGTCGAGCAACCTCGATGGGCGGCTTACGCCAGAAAACGAGGATTGGCTCACCTTTGAAACCCGACTCTCTGCAGGGGTTCACGAAATTACACTCACCTTGAACGATGGCATCAATCCGAATGTTTCTGTTTCAACGACACTTGAGGTTGCTGAATCAGCTCCTGTGCTCGTGTTGGATTCGCCACCGAATGGTAGCCAATTCGCTTCAAGCGATTTGATTACCTTTGACGTACGCGAAAGTGTTGACTATGATGATGATTCATTTACGATGTCGTTGCGCAGTTACGATGAATCCTCATCGACGTACCTCCCAATTCTTGTAGATGTTTCAACGTCGATAGTACATGAAGTTCAACTTGGTGCTGGGTTAAGAGATTTACAAATTGAATTGGTAGATGAAACAGGAAAATCACGTCTTGAGTCGCTTGAGTTACTTATTCTTCCTAGCGATCCAGTGGCTGTGATTGTTTCGCCTGCAAACCTCGAATCTGTTGACCCAGGAGTAACCATTGTCTTCGAAGGAGCGTCTTCCGATGCGGATGAGGATCTCGTTACTCGGGAGTGGCGCCTCCATGTTCCAGGTTCACAAACGAGTGTATTGAGTACACAGTCGACCTTTACGCAGGTCTTTGTTCCTGGTTCACATCATGTTTCATTGTACGTGCAAGATGCTCGTGGAGCTTCCTCAGAACAACACATCAATTTCACAGTTCGCTCGAGCCTTCCTGAACTGGTTCAAACAAGTTTAGAATTATCACAAACCGAGTTTATCTCCGATCAGCGGGTCAGACTTGTTGCGTCTGTGCAATTGATCGATGCGGATGGTACGACCGACGACGTTCGAGTCGATATCGTCCACAATATCCAGACATGGACTTTCAATCTCAGTGATGAAGACGGTGATGGAATTTGGACAGGTTCACTTGAATTCCAACCATCTGGCGTAGGCCAACCAAGCCTGAAAATCATCGCGACCGACGGTGAGGGCGATTCGGCGAGTGTCGACATCCTTTACACGCCTCTCAAGGTTGTCGAATCAGAGACAGGAGGTTTCATGTCAACCGGCGTTCTTGTCGGTGCTGTTTCAATTGCAGTCCTCGTAGCACTGCTCATGACACTTCAACGCCGCAGAGCAACCGCAGAAGAAATGAAAATCATTGATTCATGGGGTGTCTTCGGAGATGGATTGGTCGAGGAACAAGATGCTGATGAGAATTCATCAGAGAGTGAAAAATTAGACTGGGATGCAGTCTAACGATTTGTGCGTTGTTCGGCCATACACAAATATACGAACCATCTAGCATGGTTGCCCATGAGAAAAGCACTTGCGCTCGTCCTCACCAG
>CAZTGO010000038.1:0-1591 GCA_964613395.1 uncultured Candidatus Poseidoniales archaeon
CTGAGTGAGTTCAGGCCTCTTCTTCGTATTTTGATGGACAAGATGTTTTGATTGTATCAGCTTCAACGAGGTATATTCCATCGTCAAACTTGAACATGCCTTCAGCATATACGGTCCGATTATCTCCTAATCCATTCGAGATGGAACCTGCATTTGAATAATCAATCAGCAGGTCAAAATCACTACCTTCCAAGATAAATGTCATCGAGGTTTCATTAATACTTCCATCGCGAATCTCTCCACGTACTGCGACCTCCTCATCGATGAGTGTTGACTTGTCTTCCATGAGTTGATCAACGGTAAGAGTAGGTGCTGGAGCCTGTAGGAAAAGTGTTCCAAGAACCGCCATGGTAACAACACCACCAATGAGGAGCAACCGGTTACGATACGAAAGCATGTTGACAAATCCCTCCAACCTACAGGCATATTTCAACATCTGCTCATTCAGGCACACGATGCGATGCGCCAACTGCTTCTGATATCGATTCAAAATTAGATTGTTTCAGTTTTTTATGCAAACCATTCACGATTGATTTTGTTAAACTAGGACCCTCAAAGACAAAACCTGCATAAGCTTGCAGAAGAGACGCGCCTGCAAGTATCTTCTCCCATGCATCTTCTGCAGTCATGATACCTCCAACACCTACAATTGGAAGTTTTCCTTGCGTGTAGGAGTAAATATGGTGAATCATTTCCGTACTTTGATTTTTGAGAGGAGAACCTGAACAACCACCTTGCTCATTGTAGACCTTGTGCGTATGATTTGGTCGTTCAATCGTCGTGTTTGTTGCAACAATCCCATCAATTTCACAAGTTATTGCGGTGTCCACGATCGCCTCAAGTTCTTGTTTGGACAAGTCTGGAGCGACCTTGATTAAGAGAGGTTTTGGAGGAGTACTGGATTCTTCTGACTTTGTTCGATTTACATTGATGCAAGCTTCAAGAATTCCTTTCAGATGATCGCCATGTTGCAAATCTCGCAGGCCAGGCGTATTTGGAGAAGAGACGTTGATGACGAAGACATCCACATACGGCCAAAGGCGATGCATCGTGGTAGAATAGTCCATTTTCGCTTCGTCAATCGGCGTAAGTTTCGATTTTCCAAGATTCGCCCATACTGGGATAGGTTGCGAACCAGAACGTTTCAGTTGCTGCACAATTTTTTCACTTCCAGGATTGTTGAATCCCATTCGATTCACAAGCGCTCGATCGCTCCCATGCCTGAACATTCTGGGTTTCGGATTCCCTGTTTGTTCAAGCATTGTTACTCCGCCAATTTCTGAAAAGGCCAGACCAATTGATGCCCAACCCTGAAGCGCCTCGGCTTTTTTGTCCATGCCAGCTGCGATTCCAAATGGATGTGCATACTCCATTCCAAAACATGTTGTCGGCAGTGATCTTTTGGGTTTGTAAAGGAGACGAAGACATCCTCGAAAGAGTGCATTTGAGGAAGCAATACGCAGCATAAGTAGAGAACGAGCATGTGCTTTCTCTGAATCCTGAAGTGCCAAGAGTGGCCTCGAGAACCAGCGAAAGAGCCTGCCCATGGCTTACGGTCGAACCGATATCCTTCAATCCTTGCGCCTTGTCG
>CAZTGO010000039.1:0-1568 GCA_964613395.1 uncultured Candidatus Poseidoniales archaeon
GATCACTATTGGCGAGTATGTGATGTCCATAATCGTCATTACTACGAGTTGATTCGTGAGAACACGCCATGTAGATTATACTTTGATTTGGAATTCAACAAACAATTCAATCCACATCTTACTACCGATGTTACGGAAGATGTTCTTACTGAATTATTTGATGAAATTCGGTATCAATTTCAACAGTTCTACAATATATCACTGGAACGTTCCAATATGGTTGATTTGGACTCTTCTACTGCGAAAAAGTTTTCACGCCATTGGATTATTCATTTACCTGATAATCAGCTATTTGAGGATGCAAAGGCTGCTGGATTGTTTGTCAAAACGATGGTATCACGATTAGAAAAGGAACGCCAGACAGGTGATCTACAAGCAAAAGGACATGAGCTTCTTGCCAAAAATCTGTTTGTGAATGCTGAAGAATGTACAAATGAAAATTCGGGACCAAAAGTTGCCTGCATCATTGATTTGGGAGTGTACACACGCAATCGCTTGTTCCGAATTTTAGGCTCAAAGAAGTTTGGTAAAACTTGTGATGCAACTCTACGCATTGCAGCATCAAATGAGTATCGATTTCCGAAACAGTTTGACAATACCAAGTTTTTCTTGCCCGAAATGACAGCAGGTGAGACTGTAGAGGATAATGCATCGACTGACACACGAGAGAGTGGTAGTGATGATGATGCTGATGCTGACGCTCATGCTGATTCATTTGAGAAATTTGTCAATTCAATGAGTTGGGAAGCTCATGCGGAAGCTTTGGCTGCAACACTTGTGGTACCTGCCAATTCAAGCAAGGTAAAATATCCCATTTTAACTCATCCTGCCGAGCTTTTGGGAGATGACGGGCAGCAGCAACAGCTTTGTTTTACTCCTCGCTGTGGTGGTGGCGCATCAGACAAAGTAAAAAGAGGAACTCCTGAATATGGCAAGTCTCCATTTCCGAAATTGGATCATTTTATAGTCAGCACTCTTGGTCAGAGAAAGAACCTAGTTGGAAGTATTGGCACATGGACGCTCGATACTTTACAGCCTCTACCACAATCAATATGTTACAACATGAGAGACAATCGATTCTGTGAATACGTTGGACGTGCGCACAAGAGCAACAATATCATATGGAATGTACACTTGATTGATCGAGTGTGTTGGCAAACTTGTCACGATCCTGAATGTCGGGCTGCCAAATTTCGGGGAGAAATCATTGATTTGCCAGAAGAAGTGAATATAGAGATTGATGAATACTTTCTTGAACATGAGCTATCTAGGCTTAACGAGGGTGAATTGATTGGGAGAAGTAATGTGGACAAAGGAGCCATTAGTGTGCGTCCTAACAGATGCAAGGTAATTGATGAGGGATATGAAGCAGATTACGATGACCCTGAGCTCGAGCAGGCGATGCTTAAACTCAACATCTCCAATATGCATCATCAGGAGGTAAAGACTGACGGTGAAATTGATCGCAAGGTAGATGAAAGTTCAGAAAGTTGGCATGACGACGATAAGCTGGATTCTCAACTTCTTGAAATGGCTAAAAATTTATGTTTGTGAGGAGAGGGTGAGAG